>DATNMK010000093.1:0-3758 GCA_035602335.1 Burkholderiales bacterium | reverse complement strand
ACGCAAGGCCTTGTGAACGGCTATCAGGACCCGCGTATAGGCGGCGGAAAGAGGTCGTAGCAACCCATGCCTGGTCGCCTTGAGGGCTGCCTCTGAGGGGACCCAGGCGTTGTCCTGACGCTACTGATTTCCAGATTATTCAGATTGTCTGCGGCTGCTGTTGGGCCTGTGGGTTTGTGGGCAACGCCTCTTGGCGTTGTCCACAAATCCACAGGCTTGCGCGCGTGGAGAATTGCGGCGTGCGCAACCTGCTTGGCGCGCGGTAAGAACGTGGCGGATTGGCGAGGCCGGCACGGCGCCGACCTCAACGGCCAAGTCTCGGATCGACGCCGTGCCCCACACCGTGCTGAGCACGCATGCCGGGGCAGTATTCCAGTCATTGCCGATCGCGTCCATGTGCGCTGTTGCCCGCGGCGGCGGCGACTGGCCGGCTGTTTCTGTGCGCGCGCTGCCAAGCTCAGGTTCTTGTCTGCAGCCACTGTGATCGCGGCCAGATTTACTGCGCACAAGGCTGTGCACAGACGGCGCGGCGCGCCGCCCAGCGCGCGGCCGGGCGGCGCTACCAGGCCAGCCGCCGCGGTCGGGTGAACCATGCGGCGCGGGCCGGTCGCTATCGCGCCCGACAAAACAACGTGACGCATCAGGGTTCCCCGCGACATCGCGCGGATGATTTGGTGATGGCGAGCGCGGTGGTGAGCGCAAGCAAGCCACCGTCAGCTTCCCCCGGCGAGGTAGCGAGGCCATCGCCGGGTCATCGCTCGGGGAACTGGTCCTGCCACTGGTGCGGATGTCGCTGCCCGCCGTTCGTTCGCCGTGAGTTCCTGCGCCGCCGCACCGGTTCGATCCGTCGCCAGACCTCGCCGAGGAGAACACCATGACCATCCCGCCCGATCTGGAGGCGCAGATCCTGCGCTATTATCATGTCGAAAAATGGCGCGTTGGCACGATCGCCCGCCAGCTGCATGTGCACCACGGCACCGTGGCGCGGGTCTTGGCCCAGGCTGGCCTGCCCAGGATCGGGCCGCCGGCGCGGCGCTCGCAGGTCGAGCCCTATCTGCCCTTCATCCATCAGACCTTGGAGAAGTTCCCGACGCTGACCGCCAGCCGGCTGTACGCGATGGTACGCGAACGCGGCTACCGTGGCAGCGGCGATCACTTCCGCCACCTCATCGCTTGTTACCGACCGCGCCCGGCGGCGGAGGCCTATCTACGTCTGCGCAGCCTGCCCGGCGAGCAGGCGCAAGTCGACTGGGGGCATTTTGGTCATCTCGTGATCGGCCGCGCACGCCGTCCCTTGATGGCCTTCGTCATGGTGCTGAGCTACTCGCGCCAGATTTTCCTGCGCTTCTTCCTCGATGCCCGCATGGAGAGCTTCCTGCGCGGTCACGTCGCCGCCTTCACGGCCTGGAACGGATGTGCGCGTGTCCTGCTCTACGACAATCTCAAGAGCGCGGTGCTGGAGCGCCAAGGCGACGCCATCCGCTTTCATCCCACCCTGATCGCGTTCGCCGGACATTATCGTTATGACCCGCGTCCGGTGGCGGTGGCGCGCGGCAACGAGAAGGGCCGCGTCGAGCGCGCCATCCGCTATGTGCGCGACAACTTCTTTGCGGCCCGAAAGTTCACCGATCTCGACGACCTCAATGTCCAGGCCGAGACTTGGTGCCGCGGCTTGGCGGCGGATCGGCGCTGCCCCGGACAAGACACCCTCAGCGTCCGCGAGGCCTTTGCCGCGGAGGCGCCCAGGCTGCTGGCGTTGCCGGACAACCCCTATCCGCTCATCGAGCGCGTGGCGGTGAAGGCCGGCAAGACCCCCTATGTGCGCTTCGACCTCAACGATTATTCCATCCCGCACACCAAGGTGCAGCGCCTGCTCACGGTGCTGGCCGATCCGAACGAGGTGCGCATCGTCGATGGCGCGCAGGTGCTCGTCTGCCATCGCCGCAGCTACGACAAGGGGGCGCAGATCGAGGATGCCGCCCATATCCAGGCCTTGGTCGAGCACAAGCGCGCCGCGCGTCGCCACCGCGGCACCGACCACCTCGCAAAGGTGGCGCCGGAAAGCCAGACCTTGCTCCTGCACGCCGCCGAGCGCGGCGACAATCTCGGAACCATCACCGCCGCCTTGCTGCGGCTGCTGGAGCGTTACGGCGCCGCCGAGCTTGACGCCGCCATTCGCGAGGCGATCGCGCGCGGCGTGCCTCATCCCAATGCGGTGCGGCTCGCACTCGATCACCGCCGCGAGCTGCGCAACGAGGCACCGCCCGTCGCCGTCATTCTGCCCGAGCATGTCAAGGCGCGCGATGCCCACGTGCAGCCGCACCGCCTCGAACCCTATGACCAACTCAAGGAGCAAGCCGATGAGTAACCTCGAAGCTCTGCACAGGCGCGCCAAGGCGCTCAATCTGCATGGCCTGCTGGCGCATTGGGAGGAAGCTGCCGCGGCCGGCTGGCTGGCGACCCTGATCGACTGGGAGGAGCAGGAGCGCACGCGCCGAAGCCTGGAGCGCCGCCTGCGCGCCGCTCATATCGGACGCTTCAAGCCGCTCTGCGACTTCGATTGGACCTGGCCCAAACGCTGCGACCGCTCAGCCTTCGAAGCGCTGATGGCGCTCGACTTCCTCAACGACGCAACCAACGCCATCCTGGTCGGCCCCAACGGGGTCGGCAAATCAACGCTCGCGCGCAACATCGCCCATCAGGCTATCATCCACGGTCACACCGTGCTGTTCACCAGCGCCGGTCAACTGCTCAGCGACCTCGCCGCGCTCGACAGCGATTCCGCCCTGCGCCGGCGCTTGCGTCACTATGCCGGCCCCCGTCTTCTGGTGATCGACGAGGTCGGCTATCTCTCCTATTCCAATCGCCATGCCGATCTGCTGTTCGAGCTCGTCAGCCGCCGTTACGAGCACAACAGCACGATCGTCACCACCAACCGGCCCTTCGCCGAATGGCGCGAGGTCTTTCCAAACGCCGCCTGCGTCGTCTCCCTGGTCGATCGCCTGGTCCACAACGCCGAGGTCCTCGCCATCGAGGGCGAATCCTATCGCCTCAAGGAGGCCCAGGAACGTGCCGAGCAGCGGGCTCGCCAACGCCGCAAAGCCAAGTCATGACCAAAACCTCAAATGGTTTGCCGCTCACCATCCCCCTCAACATTCCGGCCTATTGGACGCCAGAACAGGCCTTCGCCGTTGTCGAACTGCTTGATGAACTGCGCGATCGCATCTGGGCACACTATGGCGTGCAGTTGCTTGACCAATACCGCGAGCAGTACAGCCCCACCGACAGTGATCACACTGACGATACAACTGACAATCCGTCGTTCTGAATCGTCATGCCGCTTAAACAATCCAGGGGCCTCGACGGCCCCTTTATCTTCACCAGCGCAAGCTTCGCCGTCTATGCGCGGATTCACGCCGCCGGTAACACGCATGAGATCGTGTGCCCGTTAACTGGCAAGTTAAGGGGCACAGATGACGAACGTTACGGTGCTTTCTGGTCGTGAACGACGGCGGCGCTGGACATCGTCCGAGAAGCTGCGGCTCGTTGCGGAGAGCGTGTCGGCCGGCCTGAGCGTTGCGGAGTTTGCGCGCCGGCACGATGTTCACCCGAACATGGTTCATGCGTGGCGGCGGCAGGTGCGGATGGGCGAGCTGTCGGTCGCACCTGATGGCGAGGCCCGCTTCGTGCCGGTTGCGGTGGCGACCGAAAGCTGTGTTGCGCCCCCGATAGAGAGCAACAAGCGCCCGAGTTCGCCG
>DATNMK010000092.1:0-57776 GCA_035602335.1 Burkholderiales bacterium | reverse complement strand
ACTCGCACACGCGCGCTTCCAGCCGCCGTCGGTCGAGAACACTGATGTGGCCGCGGCTGTAGTGGATCAGCCCCTCGGACTGCAGCTTGCCGGCGGCTTCGGTAACGCCCTCGCGGCGCACGCCCAGCATGTTGGCGATCAACTCCTGCGTCATTACCAGCTCACTGCCGGGCAGGCGGTCGAGACTAAGGAGCAACCAGCGGCACAACTGCTGGTCCACCGCGTGGTGGCGGTTGCATACCGCCGTCTGCGTCATCTGCGTGATCAGCGCCTGCGTGTAGCGCAGCAGCAGATGCTGCAACTCGCCGCCACGCTCGAACTCCTTCTTCAGCACGCCGGCTCTGAGCCGGTAGCCCTCGCCCGCGCTTTGCACTACCGCGCGGCTCGGCGTGGTCTCGCCGCCCATGAAGAGCGCGATGCCCACCAGGCCCTCGTTGCCAGTGACGGCGATCTCCGCCGAGGCGCCGTCCGCCAGCACATACAGGAGCGACACGATGCTGCTCGTCGGGAAGTAGACGTAGCCTTGCGTACCGCCGGACTCATACACCACCATGCCGAGCGGCAGCGGCACCGACTCCAGAAAGGGCAGCAGCGCCTGGAGGCTGGCCTCGGGCAGGGCAGCGAGAAGGTGATTTCTCTTCGGAGTGTGCGCTGCCAGGGAAAGCGTATTGCTCATGGCCCTTCATGGTACCCCTTTGGTTCCGTAGCGTACATAGATAGGCTCGTGGGGCCTCGTACGTGCGCTGTCGCACGACGGACACATCCTCGTCTTGGTGGAAGTGGTTGCCTACATGCGATAGGCAGCCTCGCTGTGGATCGGGTTTCTACGATGTACGTGCGCTGTCGGACGGACCGGATCCTGGTCCATTCGCCCGGGAATCGCTTGGCTATGTGCGCCACCCGGCAGATGGCGTGGCGTTGCGCACCGACAATGCGCAGGTGATCACTCAGTATCTTTTTTCTGAGCCACAGTAAAGCAGTCATCGAAGGATCATCATGAGAAACCAATTCACCAAACAACTCGGCTTGGCCGCGGCCTGCGCTCTGGCGCTAGGCGTCTTTTCCGCAACCGCCAACGCCCAAGTCAGGGACATCAACGAGAAGGCGCTTCTCACCGACACGCGGGGCCTTCCCGTAATGAGCGGCTCCGGGCTGTGCTGGCATAGCGGTTTCGGCCCACCCCCGGCATGGACCCAGGGATGCCACGAGTACGTTCCGGCACCGGTCGCGCAGTACGTCGCGCCCGCCCCTGCCCCCGTGGTGGCTGCGGCTCCGCAGCCGGTGTGGGAAAAAGTTGCGTTCGACGCCAATGTCCTGTTCGACTCCGACAAATCGGCGCTGCGTCCGGCCGGGCGCGACACGCTCGACCAGTTCATCACCAAGATCCACGGCCTCGACTCCCAAAGCATCTTCGCGGTCGGGTATGCCGACCGCATGGGTACCGACGCCTACAACCAGGTCCTTTCCCAGCAACGCGTCGACACAGTGAAGGCCTATCTGATCGGCAAGGGAATCGCGTGGAACCGCGTGCAGACCAGCGCCAAGGGCGAAACGCAGCCGACTACGTTCGCGGGAGAATGCAAGGACGCCAACAACCCGACGAACGTCGCGTGCATGCAACCCGACCGTCACGTCTTCATCGAAGTATCCGGCAGCAGGATCACGAAGTAATCGAACGGCGGTCCGGCGACGGTTGACAGGCCCTGCGCATGCAGGGCTTTTTTTTGGAAACAGGAGCAGTCATGGAAACGCAAGCAAAAAAGTCTCTACACCCGCTGATGTGGGTCGCGGGCATCGCCCTCATCGTGTTCTGCGGCGCCGGCGTCGCAGCCTTCATGGGATGGACCACGAGCTCCGCAGGCAAGCCGGCCGAGCCGAGCGTCGTCGGCAAGATCGACAAACCCCTCACCGTCGAGAGAGCCCGCGCTGCTCCAACGACTTCGGCAAGGACCCCGGTCGCGGCCATTTGCGCGGAATGCGGCGTAATCCAGTCGGTGCGCGAAATTGACGGCAAAGGCGAAGGCTCGGGCCTCGGCGCCGCTGGCGGCGCCGTCGTCGGCGGTCTCCTCGGCAACCAGGTCGGACAAGGCGACGGCAGGAAGATCGCGACCGTGATCGGCGCGGTCGGCGGCGCGGTCGCCGGCAACGAGATCGAGAAGCGCGTCAAAACGACCAAGAGCTACGAAATCACCGTGCGCTTCGACGACGGCACGAGCCGCGTATTCACCGAGGCGAATGCGCCGTCATGGCGCAACGGCGACAAGGTCAAGGTGATCAACGGCGTCATTCAATCGAACGCCTGACGAAACAAGTCGGGACTTGCTGGTAAATGTTGTCTGAGAAAAGTTAATCCAATGAAAACGATCCAAAGATTGGCAGTCAGTGCGGTTGCCGCGGCAGTGATGCTCGGCATGGCGGGTTGCAGCGAAATGTCGACGCGGGACAAGGACACGGCGATCGGTGCCGGCGTGGGAGCCGTCGGCGGCGCGGTCCTCACGGGCGGCAGCGCGGTCGGTACGATAGGCGGTGCCGCAGTCGGAGGCATCATCGGCAACCAGGTCGGCAAAGATAAAAGATAAATAGCACCGTAAAACATTTGAAGTACCCGGCCCGGAATCGGCTCTCCCCGTTCCGGGCTTTTTCTTTCGGCTGTCATCTATCGTCAGGAACTGCTGCGCTAAGCGCGCCAGCGAACGGAATCGCCGCCCAGTCGGCGTAACGTTGGGCTGGGAATCGTAACGCGCGCCCACGCTGCAGCTGCATAGTTTTTACTCGAGGTACGCAAATGATGAACATCGTGATGTGGATGTTGGCCGGAGGCATTCTCGGCTGGGTCGGTTACTCGTATCTGAATTTCAACGAAGGGCGAGGCAAGATCGTCTCGATCATCATCGGCGCCATGGGCGGGTTCCTCGGCGGGAAAATGGTTGCGCCGATGTTCACTGCCGCTGCGGCGGTTCCGGGCGATTTCAGCTTGTCCGCCCTGTTCTTTGCCGCTGCAATTGCGGCAGCATTCCTGGCCGTCGGCAATCTAGTCTACAACCGCTGGGGTGTGTAGTCGCGTCGGTCAGAAGCTGACCAGTTAACGCTCGCCTCGCCCCATCGTCCTGCGGCCCTTGTTGCGGGGGAAACTTCGCGCCGCGCTCTGCAACGACAGCTGATGGTGACCGGGGCGCGGATTCCTGGAGCTTGCGGGCTGGCTCGCATCGCCCGCCAACTTCTTCAGCTTCGCGATCTCCAACATCACGGTCTCGATATTCGCTGAATGCCGAGTACCGGGTCCGTGCGACTGCAGCGCTTCCCGCTCGCGCTCGAGGAGCTCGTGCAACTTGCGCAGCGCGTCATTGCACGCCGCAGCGGGATCCGATTCCTTCCCCATTTCCTGTCGATGCAGTTCGATGCCGGCGATGAGGTCGATGACGTCGTCGGTGGCTGTTACTGGCTTCATATTGTTTCCTCTTCGAGGTGCTCTGACCGCCTGACGCTCAGTTTGGCGTGCAGGGCGCGTAAGGCCGTGCGCAACCCTTCTTCGATGACCGGGTGGTAGAACGGCATCTCGAGCATCTGCGCGACCGTCATTCGGGCCTGCAGCGCCCAGGCAAGCAGATGCGCCAGATGCTCGGCGCCGGGGGCCAGCATTTCGGCACCCAGAAAATGACCGGTGGCGTAGTCCCCGTAGAGGTTCATCAGGCCCTTGTTCCTGAGCAGGATGCGCGCACGGCCCTGGTCTTCGAAGCGTACCCCGCCGGTGGCGAAGGTACCGGATTTCATGGAACGAAATCCGCCGCCAACGATACCGATCTGCGGATCGGTGAACACCACGCCAATGGGCGCGCGGCGCAGGCCGGGGTTCACCGTCTTGCCGAGCGCGAGACGCGCGGCATTCCCGCCCGCAATGCCTCCCTCGTCTTGCGCTTCGTGGAGAAGCGGGATGAAGTTGCTGGTATCACCGGCGATAAAGATAGGGCTGGTGCCGTCCGCGCTCACGGTCCGTGTGGTTAGTGGATCGAACGAGGGGACTCCTTTGGAGTCGAGCTTGAGCGTGGTGTTCTCCAGGCCAATGCCCTTCACGCTGGGCGTGCGGCCGGTCGCAGCGAGGACGTAATCGAAGTGCTCGGTTTTTTGAGAGCCATCGGGCGCCGTGCGTCCAATGGCGACGCGCTCGCCATGACGCCGCATGTGCGCAATAGGGGCGTCGGGCTCCAGCGTGAAATCCTCGTTGAATGCTGCAATGGCGTAGGTACGGATCTCCGGGTCGCTGATGGGGCCGACGCGGCCGCCGCGTCCGAGCACTACGACATGAACCCCCAGGCGACGCAATGCTTGACCCAGCTCCAGGCCGATGATCCCCGGACCGATCACGGCCACGGCTTTGGGCAGATCGTGCCAGTCGAAGACATCGTCGCTGACGATGAGGCGGTCACCGAGGGCCTTGAACGAATCCGCGTAAGTCGCCTGCGAGCCGGTCGCGATGACGACGCTTTTGGCCGTGACACGGGGCTGGCCATCAACCTCGAGCGTGTGATTGTCCACAAAGCGCGCGTAACCTTGAATGCGATCGGCTTGCGGAATGCCCTCTACCTCGCCCAGCACGAGACTGACAAATCGATCGCGCTCGCGCCTTACGCGGTCCATGACTTCGCGGCCATTGACCCGGATGTCGCCCTCGAAATGCACGCCGAAGGCAGGTGCCTTCTCAAGGGCATGCGCTGCCTCGGCGGCAGCGATTAGAAGCTTGCTCGGCATGCAGCCGACGCGAGCACAGGTGGTGCCATAGGCGCCGCCTTCGATAATCGTTGCAGTGGCACCTGCAGCCTTGGCTGCGCGGTAAGCGGCGAGTCCTGCGGTGCCGGCACCGACTATGGCAACGTCAACTTGCACGGTGTTTTAGGCTGCTTTACGCGCGCCGAAATACGTTTCGAGCTCGTCCGCGCTCCCGATCAGCTTGCCGTCGATGAAGATCTGCGGCCAGGTGCCGCTGCCGGAAACCGCGCGCAGCGTGCTCGAGGTGACGTGCTTGCCGAGGGTGAACTCGTCATAGCGGTAGCCTTTGGAATGGAGCAGCGCCTTGGCGCGCGCGCAGTGCGGGCAGCCCGGTTTGGTGAAAATCACCACCGGTTGCGGGCCGATGGCGTTCGGATTGATGTAGCTCAGCATGGTGTCGGCCCCGGACACTTCAAACGGATCGCCGTCCTTTTCGGGCTCGATGAACATCTTCTCGATCACGCCGTTCTTGACCAGCATGGAATAGCGCCATGAACGCTTGCCGAAGCCGAGGCTGGATTTATCGACCAGCATGCCCATGCCGGCAGCGAATTCGCCGTTTCCATCCGGCAGCACGGTGATATTTCGCGCCTCCTGATCCTGCTTCCATTGGTTCATGACAAAGGCGTCGTTGACCGAGAGGCAGACGATCTCGCTCACGCCGTTGGCCTTCAGCACGTCGGCGAGCTCGTTATAGCGCGGCAGATGGCTACTCGAGCACGTCGGCGTATAGGCGCCGGGCAGGGAAAACACGACGACGGTCCTGCGTTTGAACACGTCGTCGGTGGTCACGTCCATCCACTGATCGTTGCTGCGGGTTTTGAAGGTGACGTTGGGTACGCGTTTGCCTTCGAGACTCCCGGCGGTGGGCAGCATGCTGATCGCCGCGTAATCGTTCAGCGCTTCGCGGCCAGAAAGCCGATCAACGCTCCGGCTGCAATCGCGACACCAACGGCGATCCATGGATTGCCGCGTACGTAATCGTCTGCGACGGCGGCGGTTTCCCTTGTCCTGTCGAACGCCGGTTGCGACGCGTCTGCCAGCGCGGCCTTGGCGCTCCTCAATTTCTCCTCGAATTTCGTCCGCGCCGCCGTGAAGCCTTCACCCGACACCGTCGCCGCGGCCTTCAGCAGATCCTCGCTGTCGGTGATCATGGTCCTGAAATCCCCGGCCATCCTGCCTCTGGCCCGATCGAATTCGTGCATCGCCTGATCCATCATCGCTGTCTCCTAGATTGCCGTTAGGTCGTACCTTGGTCCTGCTTCTTGATGCTCATTACTTGAGCCGGATATCGTTCTTCACCGACACGACACCCCTGACCGAGCGGGCGACCGAGCCCGCCGTGTTGATGTCGGCAATGGAATCCACGAAGCCGCTCAACTGCACCACGGCCTTGTAGGTCTCGACTTTGATTTGCGCGACTTTGAGCGAAGGCTCGTTGAAGATCGCCGTCTTCACCTTCGCCGTGATCGTGGTGTCGTCAAAGTATTCGCCGGTGCTTTCCTGCGTCGACGTGGACGCGCAGCCGATGGCGAACAGCATCGAAGCTGCAATGAAAATTGCGAAAAACCGTTTCAGTAAAGTCATGATTGATCTCCCGAAAATTGTTGGTTAACGGCATGCCGGCTGCCGAGGACCAGCAGGCTACGCAGCGCGTGCTCTGGCGTCTGTTCGCCGGAGCACTTAGGCCATAGGGGTGACTTCCTATAGGTCGACCAGCTCGAGCTCTGTTCCGTTGTGCGTGAGCTTCTTGCCCTCGGGCAGCTTCAGGTAGGGCCCGACTTCTTCAGCGCTGAGCCCGTACGCAAAACTCATCGAGCCCCGGCTGAAGCTGCCGACACCGTAGCCGCGGAACACGTTCAAACGCTGAAAATGAAATGTCGCGGTGGCGCCATCACTGCAATGCAGCTGCCCCGAACCACCCAGTGCGGCGCTGGAAGTGAACTGTCCGGCGCATGTGAGACCCGGGTCCCTTTGCGAATGAATGGCGAGGGTTCCCGCCCCGCTGAGATGGCCTTCGGCCTCACCCAGGAACAGGTCACCGGCCATTATCGCAATGACCATACCCGTGGCTGAAAACAGCCCTGCACCGTCCAGAGTTGCCACGCCGCCAAGTCCGATACACGCGGCAAGAACCGTAATCAATATTTTGCGCATTGAAGTGGATTGAGGATACAGATCAATGGCTACGCGATCTGTGTGCTCGCGCACAGATGGCGGCCGAGCGCGACGCCAGGAGCGACCTGCTTAGCCCAGCACGATCGGATAGCGCGAGTGGTCGCGGTGGCATTTCACCGCGCGCAGGAAGTCGCCGCTCGAAAAGCGGCGCGCGTCGTAGACGCACAGGCCCGTCAGCGATAACTGCTTCGCCAGAACATCGAGCTGCATCTCGATGTCCAGCATCGCATCGACCCCCAAGTTCCTGGACAACGTCCACGACATGTCGGCCGCGAGGCGCATGGTCTGGCCTGCTTGCTTCGCTTCCTGGGACAAGCGCTTCAGGAACGCGGGCTGCGCATCGCCCGGTTTATAGCCCTCCGAAACGACCAGCTGTTCGGGTGCCTTTCGCCGAGGGTGCAACTCGGCAAGGATGTCGCTTTGGTTTTCGGCGGGTGCGACCAGGAGGCATCTGTCCCCCCGCTTCAGCCCTTGGGCGAGAAACGTGACAAGGAGGTTTCGGCGGCCTGCATCGCTATCGCACAGGCCACATACATGGCTGGGCTCGCCGCTCGCCCGTGCGGCGTCCCGCGCGGGCGGTTTCGAAGGCATCAGGGTGTTGTACTTCGCAAAGATCCGCAGGCACTTGGGGCTTAGCGTGAGCTCGACCGCACGGTGATCGCTCGCCGCCCGCCGGTGCTGGACGAGGCCGAGCCCCTTGAACCGCCGCAGGCGCCGCTGGACCGTGGCGATCGAGCCGACGTCGAGGAGAAACAGCTGCTTCAGGGTGAGAGGCTTGCCCTTCGCTTGGTGGTAGCCGATCTCGCCTATGAGATGGTGATCCTCCACCGTGCTGAGAAAATCGAGCTGCTGCTTCTCGAATGCCCTGAGGGCGCGCAGCTTCTCGAATAGGCGCATCGGCTAATTGGTTATCCGCTGGTCCTAGATTGTCTCCCCCAGCGAGGCATGACAAGCGCTATTTGTGCTCGATTTGAAGGGCAATTTTGAGTGGCAAAGTGCGCTGCCGTACAGACGCCAGAGCACGCGCTGCGCAAGTCTGCTTGCAAGGATCCGCAGCATCCAAACTTCCTACAGGAATCAGCATGAATTGCGTCCAATCTCCCCTCGTCAAAGGGCCGGCCAAAGCGCCGACCGGCATCACCGGTTTCGATGAAATCACCGGCGGAGGGTTGCCACGCGGCCGCACCACGCTGCTGGTGGGCGGACCGGGCTCCGGCAAGACCATCCTCGGGCTGCATTTCCTGGCGCACGGCGCGCAGCATTGCAAGGAGCCGGGCATCTTCGTCGCTTTCGAGGAGACCTCGAAGCGCATCGCGGCCAATGCCGAAAGCTTCGGCTGGAAGCTCGCGGAGTTGCGGCGAAAGAAGCTGTTTTTTCTGGACGCCCAGCCGACGCCCGACCTGGTCCAGTCGGGCAATTTCGATCTCAGCGGGATGCTGGCGGCGCTGGAGGCCCAGACCCAGGAAATGGGGGCGCGGCGCATCGTGTTCGATGCTCTGGACGTCGTATTGGCGCTGCTGCCTGACCCAGCGGCGAAAAGGCGGGAGGTCTACCGGCTGCACGAGTGGTTATTGGCGCGCGGGCTGACGGGCCTCATCACCGCGAAGGCTGGCGGAGATGAGGCGAGCTCCATCAGCCAGCAGCCCTTCGGCTTCATGCAATTCATGGTGGACTGCGCCGTGATCCTCAACCACAGCGTGGTGCAAGGCGTGTCGCAACGCAATCTGCGCGTGCAGAAGTATCGCGGCTCCAGCTTCGATGAGAATGAATCGCCGTTCCTGATCGGCAATGGCGGCTTTGAGGTCGCGGTAGCGGGCACGCTGAGCCGTGCGGCCGCCAACGTGACCAACGAGCGCGTTTCCAGCGGCGTGAAGCGGCTCGATACCATGCTGGGCGGCGGCTATTACCGCGGCGCCAGCGTGCTGATCACCGGCTTCCCCGGCACGGCCAAGACGACCTTGAGCGGTGCGTTCGCAGAGGCGGCCTGCCGGCGCGGCGAGCGCACCATGTTCGTCAGTTTCGATTCCGATTCGAACGAGGTGATCCGCGACCTGGGCTCGGTAGGAATCCGGCTGGATCGCTACGTGAAAAACGGGCGCTTGCGCATGGTCTCGGCCCGCACCATCAGCGGCAGTGCAGAAACCTACCTGGTGCGCATCAAGACGCTCGCGAAGCAGCATGGAGCCCGTTGCCTGGTGATCGATCCGGTGTCCACATGGTACAAGTCCGACAATGACTTGAGCGCGCACAGCGTGGCGGAACGGCTGATCGACTGGGCGAAGGCCCACGGCACCACGCTGGTCTGCACCAGCCTGCTCGACGAGATGACCAGCCAGTCGGTAGGCGGCTCGCCGCTGCAGATCTCGACGCTCGCGGACACCTGGATCCACCTCAACTACCTGGTGCAGGCCGGTGAGCGCAACCGCGGCTTGTCCATCATCAAATCCCGCGGCACGGCGCATTCGAACCAGGTGCGCGAGCTGATCCTGAGCGATGCGGGCGTGACTCTGACCGACACCTACACCGCAGGCGGCGAGGTGCTGATGGGCACGCTGCGATGGGAAAAAGAAGGCGCCGAGCGTGTCGCGCACGAGGTCACCGAAGTCGCCGGGAAGCTCAAGCGCGTCAGGCTCGATGCCGAGGAGGCCGAGCTCGAGGTGCGAGTGAAGTCCCTGCAGGTGGAGCTCGAGGCGAAGCAGGTCGAGAAGGCGTTGTTGGCTCGCACCACGGAGATCCACAAGGGTGAGCTGTCGCGAGGCCGCACCCGAATGGGTGAGTTGCGCGGCGCCGATGCGGCGATTCCGGGACGGCGAGGCCGCACCCGGGTGGGCGAGTTGCGCGAGGCCGATGCGGCGATCCCGGGGCGGAAGTGAACCAGCCATGAGTCAACGCGCCAAGTTCAAGTTCCGGCTTTATGTGGCAGGCGACGCGCAGAACTCCACGCAGGCGGTCGCCAACCTTACCGCGTTTTGCCAGGCTTACCTGCGGGATCGGCACGATATCGAAGTCGTGAACGTGTTCCGGGAACCGAAGCGCGCGCTGGCAGACGGCATCCTCATGACACCGACTCTGGTCAAGCTCGCGCCGTCCCCCGCCCCCCGGAGAATCGTCGGCACACTCAGCCAGACGCAGCCCGTGTTGCAGGCTTTGGGACTGGAAACCCTCGCCGTCGCTGCATGAACCCGGAAAAATCACCACCTCCGCTGGACGCGAATGAGGAAGTGTCCGCGTTAATCGCGACGCTGCACAAGACCGGGCAACGCCTGGAGGAACTGACTGCAGGCGAGGTGGATACGGTGGCGGACCGCGACGGCCGGACGTTTTTGTTGCGGGGCGCCCAGGAACAGTTGCGTCACATCGAGGCGGCCAAGCAGGCCGCTATCCTCAACGTCCTTGCGCAGAGCGAGGCGGGACTGCACCGCGCCCAGCTCATGGCAAAGCTCGCGCACGTCATTACCGGTCCGGACGGATCGTTTGAGCGGTGGTCCGAAACCCTGCCGCAACTGGTCGGCGTTGAACCGGCTCACCTGCCCCGGACGACCCGTGCCTGGCTGGAGCTCCTGCATCCGGACGACCGCTCGCTGTTTCGCGACAAGGCGATCGAAGCGGTCGCCAAGAAAATGCGTATGGAGCTCGAATATCGGTTGCGGAGAGCCGATGGCGAATGGATCCAGGTGCGGCAAACGATGGAGCCGCTCAAAGCCGAAGGCGAGGCGACGAGCGACCCCCGGTGGTTCAACACGCTGCAGGACGTTACGGTGGAGAGGCGCACCGAGGAAAGCCTGCGCGAAAGCGAGCGTCGCTTCAGCGACCTGCTGCAAAATGTGGAGCTGGTTTCAGTGATGCTCGACCGCGAGGCGCGGATCACGTACTGCAACGAGTACCTGCTCCGCCTGACCGGTTGGCGGCACGAGGAAGTTATCGGGCGAAGCTGGGTCGAGCTGTTCATACCGCCCGAAACTGGCGACCTGAAAGATCGTCTCGCGGCGCTCCTCGCCGACCTGCCCGAAGCACGGCATGGCGAGAACAAGATCCTCACGCGTTCGGGCGAGCGCCGGCTGATTCGCTGGAACAATTCGGTGCTGCGCTCGGGAGCCGGCGATGTGATTGGAACGGCGAGCATCGGCGAGGACATCACCGAGCAGAAACGCTCTGAGACCAGAATCAAGCGCCTGAACCGCGTCTACGCGGTGCTGAGCGGCATCAATACGCTCATCGTGCGCGTGCGCGACCGCGACGAGCTGTTCAGGGAAGCCTGCCGGATCGCGGTGCAATCGGGACAGTTTCTGCTGGCATGGGTGGCCGTCGCCGATCCGCGCGATCAACTGGTGAAAGCCGTGGCATGGGCCGGCGACGAGCGGGGATTCGTGCAGCTCACGCGGCCGACGGTCGACGCGAAGGGGCAGGGCAAGGCAGGCCTGGGCGCGCAGGCGATGGAAACGCGCATTCCTGTTATCTGCAACGACATCGGGGCCGACGGCAGCGCCATGCGGTACGCGAAAGAGGCGCTTGAGCGCGGCTATCGCTCTGCGGCCGCATTGCCGCTTGTGGTCGATGGCACCGCCGTCGGCACACTCGTGCTGTACGCCGCCGAGGCCGGCTTCTTCGACGACGAGGAAATGCGGCTGCTGCAGGAGCTCGCCGGAGACATCTCTTTTGCGATTGATCACATCGAAAAAGAGAAAAAGCGGAAGGAAGCGGAAAAGAGAATCCTATACCTCAACCGCGTATACGCCATTCTGAGCGGGATCAATACGCTGATAGTGCGCGTGCGCGACCGCGACGAGCTTTTCAGGGAGGCGTGCCGGATCGCGGTCGAGGACGGCGGGTTCCGCATGGCCTGGATAGGCATCGTTGATCGGAGCGTGATGAAGCTTGTCCCGGTCGCTTCGGCAGGCGTGGATGAGGAGATGCTGACCGCCATCAAAGACATCTATTCATCGAGCGAGAGTGCGCCGCTCGCAAATACCATGGCCGCGCGGGCGATGACGGGGAAAAAGGTCGTCGTGTCCAACGATTTGCAAAGCAACCCCCAGGTCGTGTTCGGCAAGAAACACGCCGAATCTGGGATCCTCTCGATGGCAATTTTGCCGCTGATTGTCTCCGATGAAGCGGCAGGCGTGCTCGCGCTGTACGCCAGCGAGAATGAATTCTTCCACAAAGAAGAGTTGAAGCTGCTGACGGAGCTGGCCGGCGACATCGCGTTCGCCGTCGAGAATATCACCGCGCAGCAGAAGCTCGAGAAGCTGTCGCGGATCCGCGCGGTCTCGAGCGAGATCAACGCCGCCATCGTTCGCGTCCGTGAGCCCACCGCTCTGCTTGAGGAAACGTGCCGCATCGCATCGCAGGACGGAAAGTTCGAGATGGTCTGGATCGGGACGCTCCACCCGGACAAGCAGGAAGTGCGAGCGGTTGCCTGGACGGGATTCTCGGCTGAAGCCGCGCACGCCGTGACCTGGGCGAGCATCAGCGCCTCAAAGGGCACCTTGGCCGAGGCAATACGTACCCGCAAGCCCGCGATCCGCAATGATATCGAGGCCGAACTGCCGTCCGGGAAGCTGCGGCAGGAGGCGGCGCGGCGCGGCTGCCTTTCCACGATATGCCTGCCGCTGGAGGTGGAAGGCAAGGTGGTCGCCCTGATCGTCCTATTTGCGACGGGGCGCGGATTTTTCGACGAAGGCGAGTTGGTGCACCTTGGCGAGCTGGCCTCGAACATCTCGTTCGCCCTGGAATCCATCGCAAGGCAAGGAAAAATCGAGCGGCTGTCGCGCATCCGGTCGGTGCTGGGCGGGATCAACGTAGCGATCGGCCGCATCCGCGACCCGCAACAGCTCATGCAGGAAGCCTGCCGCATCGCGGTCGAGCAAGCTGGGTTCCCGCTGGCCTGGATCGGCATGCTCGATGCAGCCAGTCAGGACTTGAAGGCAGTGGCCATGGCCGGGACCGTCCTCGAATACGCGAAGCTCCTGATGCCGAGCGTGCGCGACGACATCCCTGCCGGCCAGGGCACGAACGGGCGCGCGTTTCGAGAGAGAAAGCCGATCGTCGACAACGACATGGCCGTGAATCCGAACGTGGGTTTCATGCGGGAGGAAGGGCTCAGGCACGGCGTGCGCGCGGCCCTATCGTTACCGTTGCTGGTGGACGGGGTGTCGGTCGGCGTGATGGCGCTCTATTCCAAGGAGAAGGACTATTTCGACGAGGAGGAGGTGAAACTGCTTTCAGAGCTCGCCGGCGACATCGCGTTCGCGATCGATCACATCGGCAAGCAGGAGCGGCTTGACTATCTCGCCTACTACGATGCGCTCACGGGGCTCGCCAACCGCAGCCTGTTCCTCGAGCGGGTGGCGCAATACATGCGCAGCGCTGTCAGCGGCGGGCACAAGCTTGCCTTGTTTTTCCTCGATCTGGAGCGGTTCAGGAACATCAACGACAGCCTTGGCCGGCCGGCCGGCGATGCGCTCCTGAGGCAGGTGGCGGAGTGGCTGACGCGCAACGTGGGGGACGCCAACCTGGTGGCGCGAGTGGGTGCGGACCATTTTGCCGTGGTGCTGCCGGAAGTAAAGCAGGAAGGCAACGTGGTGCGGCTTGTCGAGAAAACGCTGGAAGCTTTTCTGGAGCATCCGTTCCGCCTGAATGATGCCGTGTTCCGCATCGCCTTCAAGGTCGGAGGAACGCTATTCCCGGATGACGGTGCCAACGCCGACACTTTGTTCAAGAACGCCGAGGCCGCGCTCAAGAAGGCCAAGGCGAGCGGCGAGCGGTACCTGTTCTACACGCAGAAAATGACCGAAACAGTGGCCGGCAAGCTCACCCTGGAAAATCAGCTGCGCCAGGCGCTCGACCAAGGAGAATTCGAGCTCCATTACCAGCCCAAGGTGAGCCTCGTGAGCGGCAAGCTCACCAGCGCCGAGGCGCTCATCCGGTGGAACGATCCGCGAACCGGCCTGGTGCCGCCGGGCCGGTTCATCCCGATCCTGGAAGAAACCGGATTGATCCATGGAGTCGGGCGCTGGGCGCTGCGCAAAGCCATCGAAGACCATCTGCGCTGGCGCACCGCGGGCCTGGCTGCCGTACGCATCGCGGTGAACGTGTCAGCGCTGCAACTGCGCAGTCGCGGCTTCGTCGCCGAGATCAAGCAGGCAATCGGCATGGACGCGCATGCGGCGGCTGGACTGGAGCTGGAGATCACTGAAAGCATGATCATGGAGGACGTCAAGAACAGTATCGCCACCCTGAAGGCGATCCGCGCCATGGGCGTAAGCATAGCCATCGACGACTTCGGCACCGGCTTCTCCTCGCTCAGTTACCTGTCCAAGCTGCCGGTGGACACGCTGAAGATCGACCGCTCGTTCGTGATCGACATGACTGCCAGCCCCGAGGGACTGGCGCTGGTGTCCACCATCATCACGCTAGCGCATTCGCTGAAGCTCAAGGTGGTGGCGGAGGGCGTCGAAACCGAGGAGCAATCGCGCCTGCTGCGATTGCTGAGCTGCGACGAAATGCAGGGCTTTCTATTCAGCAAACCGGTGCCGAGCGAGATCTTCGAGACAAGATTCCTGGCCCCGCCTGCCGCGCGGGCCGGGCTCGACCGAGCAGGCACTCCGATTGAATTGACTTCTCCCCAATGACCGCGAAACCCGGTCTGCGCCTAGGCCCGTCCGTCTTATGTGCGGGAGCGCATAGATCCCGCTGCGGGAAAGATGAATGATGGCGACGGGTGTTTCCTCCCCTTGTTAACACCCTAAGCACCCGGCCCGGAATCGGCTCTCCCCGTTCCGGGCCTTTTTCCGGACATGACCATGGGCATCGCAAAGATCATCGGCATTCTCCTGATCGCGGCGGGCGCGCTCGGCCTGATATACGGCGGTTTCAGTTACACGAAAGAGACTCACAGCGCGAAGCTGGGCCCGATCGTGCTCCAGGTGAAGGAGAAGGAAACCGTCTACGTACCTATCATCCTGAGCGTCGGAGCCATTGCATTGGGCGTGCTCCTGCTCGTCGCGTTCAGAAACAAATGAGACTGTGAGGCGGACACGGTGAGGCGCTCCCTCGCAGCCGGCTGCTGGCTGCTCTTGAAGGAGAACGGGCATGACATTGGGAACGGTACTGTTGATCGTGGTAGTGCTCGCGCTGCTGGGAGTGATTCCCACCTGGCCGCACAGCCGTAGTTGGGGTTACAGGCCGGGCGGTGTGCTGGGCCTGGTGGCGGTGGTGCTGCTCGTATTGCTGCTCACGGGCAACCTCTGAACTCCGACGAACAAGGCGATAGCGCCGCGCGCCAGGAGGCGGAAGAGAAGCGCCGGTGGACCGATGAAGGCTTCAGGCTGATGGTGGAAAGCGTCACCGATTGCGCCATTGTCCAGCTCGATGCGGGCGGGCGGGTCCTGAGCTGGAATGGCGGAGCGCAGCGGATCAAGGGCTACAGCGCGGAAGACATTATCGGCCAGCACTCCTCGCGCTTCTACACGCGTGAAGATGTCGAGCGCGGGGCGCCGCAGCAGGATCTCGGCCTGGCGTCGGCCAAGGGACGATTCGAGACGGAAGGTTGGCGAGTCCGCAAGGACGGGTCGAGGTTCTGGGCCAATGTGGTCTTCACGGCGATCCGCGATTCAGACGGCGCCCTGCGCGGCTTCGCCAAGCTGACCCGGGACCTCACCGAGCGCAGGCGCTTCGAAGCGGAGCTGACCAACGCCAAGGCCGTCGCAGAAAAAGCCAATCGAGTAGCCCAGAAGAGCGAGGCGCGACTGCGCACAATTGCGGACAACATGCCCGCCCTCATCTCCTATTTCGATGCCGATCAGATTTTTCGTTTCGTCAACAAGACTCATGAGGAGCGATTCGGCCAGAGGGTTGGAGAAATGACCGGCCGGACCATGAAAGAAGTCCTGGGCAACGATGAGTATGAAAAAAGAAAGCCCCACATCGAAGCCGCGTTGCGCGGCGAACGTGTCATGTTTGAGCAGCGCATGTCGATAAACGGCCGCGACCAACATCTGCAGATCAACTACGTTCCTGAATTCGACGATTCGAAACAGGTCGTCGGAATCTTCGCCCTGATACACGACATCACTGGCAGAAAGCAGAATGAAGAACGGCTTGAGTCCGCGGCGCTGCATGACTCGCTGACGGGACTTGCGAACAGGCAGCTTCTGGCCGACAGAGTTTCGCTGGCCATCGCCCATGCGCGTCGCAACAAGAGCGCGATGGCCGTTGTGTATCTGGACCTCGACGGATTCAAAGAGGTCAACGACACGCTGGGCCACGATGCCGGGGACAGCCTGCTGAAAATGGTCGCGCAACGCCTTGCGGCCGCGGTGCGCGAAGTAGACACGGTGGCGCGCCTGGGTGGCGACGAATTCGTGATAGCCCTGTGGCAAGTCAGCGGCGCCGGCGACGCAGCCGCGGTGGCGTCGAAAGTGATCAAGACCGTGTCAAAGCACTACGACATCGGCGGGCGCACGGTGAATATAAGCATCAGCGCGGGGGTGGGGATTTACCCGGCCCATGGCCAGGATGCGGCCACCCTGCTAAAGAGCGCGGATCTGGCTTTGCACGCTGCGAAGCACTCCGGCAAGAACGCGTATCGAGTGTTTGACGGCGAGCCGCTGGCGAGTGCGTGAGAAGGCGACGCCGCCAGTGGTCAGAAGCGGCGATGGATGCCGACGGAGATCTTTCCGCCGAGCCCGGGGCCGGTGCGGCGCCAGGTGAACTGCACGCCGCTGCTTTCCGCACCGAGCTGGTTCTGGAAATTCACCAATCCGAACCGCCCGTACAGCATCCAGCGCTCCGGCCGCTCCAAGGGGCCGAAGCCGTCGGCGCGCCGCTTCCCGCCGAACGCATCGAGCGCTTGCAGGTCCATCTCGTGCTCCTGGTCAAACGCACGAACGATTGATGGTGAAAGGCCGAGCAGGTGGGGAGGAGCCTGCTCGAAGCGCTCGAGCGATGCGGGGCGATATGCCTGCGCGGCGGCTTCTACGGCAACGACGAGCAGCAGGGCCATGACGCCCGGCTTGGCGCTGCGCATTGCGATTCCCGCTGTTGACATCGGCACTCCGCAAATGCCGACATGCTGCGGAGAACACGCTAAGGAGCAATAAGCAGCACGCCGGCGGTGGTATAGGACACGGTGGTTATCATCCTACCGGCCTCGGGAATAATCTGTACGCTGGCGTACTCACGGCGCATATTCCTGGAGGCGAAGCCTTTCACTCTGGAGGCTGCCGAACCACAGTGCGTACTGCCTGGTGAATTCCGCACCCAGAAAGAATATCTGCGCCGAGTAGTAGACCCATACCAGCAGTGCGACGACCGATCCGGCGGCGCCGAAACCGGAGGCCACGGCGCTGTTGCCCAGGTAGAGCCCGATCGCATATTTTCCGAGACTGAACAATCCCGCCGTGAAAATGGCGCCGGTCCAGACATCGCGCCATGAGAGCTGCACATCGGGCAGCATCTTGTAGATGACCGCAAACAGGAAGGCGATGACGCCGAACGAGATCAGCGAGGAGATTGCCGAGAGAACGACTCCCGAACTGCTCCAGATCCCGCCCGCGTAACGCTCGAGCACGGCGAGCAAGGCGCTGACTACCAGCGAAATGAGCAGCAGGAAAGCGAGCACCAGCACCAGCCCGAACGACAGCAGCCGGGTTCTCATCAGCACGCTGAAACTCGACCGGCGGGATTGCATGGTCCCCCACAGCTCGTCCAGGCTGCCCTTCAGCTCCGCGAAGACGCTGGTGGCGCCCACCAGCAACAGGACGCTCGCCAGGATTGTCGCCACCAGCCCGGAGGCGGGATCCTGCGCGGCCGCCAGCAATGCCTGGATCGCCTGCGCCCCGTTCGGTCCTACCAGCCCTTGCACCTGGATGATGATTTCGCCCTGCGCCGCCTGCGCGCCGAAGAAGTAACCGGCGACCGCGATGGCGAGCACCAGGATGGGCGTCATGGAGAACAGGGTGTAAAAAGCCAGCGCTGCGCCCTTGCTGGCGGCGCGATGTTCGATCCAGGCGTTCAAGGATCCGGTCAGGACCGTGTGCGTGCGCGTTAGCCACCAACGCGGGAGATAGAGCACCGCGTTTACGACGAGCGGATGCGCCTGGAGGTATCGGCTCTGGCGATCAGATGTTGCACGGCGTGGCGGACCAACGCTGTCGCCAGCAGCCCCGCCACCGCGCCCGTCCGGCCGCTGCGCGTCAGCACGCCGAGGAGCGCTCCCACGGCTAGAGCAGTGGCCAGGAAGGACGGTCGCGACAGCGTGCGCCGCAGCTGGCGCAACCCATCGCGCAGGTCGCGGCGGGACTGCACCACCCGGAACTCGGCAGCGACAATCGCTGACGCATACCGCGCCATTCAGACCAGCTCGAGCCGATTTGGCCGCAGCTGGCGCCGGGTCGCCGAAAACAGCAGGTCGCGGCTCACCCGGGCGCACAGCCAGAACAGCGCCCCGGCAACCGCCAGATTGGCAAAGGCCACTGCAGCGACCGCGGCTTCCCAGCTGATTCCGTGAGCAACCGCCCACAGCGCTAGCGCGGCCATCAGGCCGAGCCATGCGGCAACGACGAGGATCGCGCCGATCGCGCCGCAGGCAAGCATCAACACCAGCGTCAGGCCGGCGCGCCGGGCCTCGAGAGTGAACAAATCCAGGATATTCGACAGCAGGCCCCGGGCGCCAGCAAACGCGCCGGACAGCTCCTCGACGATACCCCTGGCCCTTAGTTGCGAGCTCATTTGCGACCTTACCGCGTGAGCCGGCTGATCAGGTAACCGGCAGCCAGCGCCAATCCGAGCGATTGCAGCGGATGCGCGGCAACGTATTTGCACGTGCTGTCCACGAGCTTTTCCCCGGTGGCGGTCAGGCTTTCGCTTTGCTCCTCCAGCCACTGCGCGGCGGGCGCCGCAGCATCGGCAACCTGGTCCACTGCGCCATGCGCGCGCGCCGTGGCTTTGTTCAGCATTTCCATGGTGCTTCTCCTGGTTGAACTTCAAAGACCAAAGGCTACGGCGCAAATCGAGCGACGTATGTACGCTGACGCACCGATGGCGCGTTGTCCCGGCGGTGACAATGGCAAATGCCCCGCCTATTCCTGCCTGTCCTGTCCGCGCTGCTCCTCGTGATGCTCGCTGCTTGCGAGACCACCACTTCCGGCGGCGCGGTCGGCGCCGATCGCCCGCAATTGATGCTGGTGTCGTCGCAGCAGCTGGAGCAGATGGGCGCGGAGAGCTACGCCAAGCTGCTCGCCGACGCTGCGCGCAAAGGCGTGCTGAACCGCGATGGCGCGATGCTCCAGCGTGTGCGCGCAGTGGCGAGCCGCATCGAACCGCAGACCGCGGTGTTCCGCCGCGACGCCCCGGCCTGGAAGTGGGAAGTGAATCTGCTGGCGAGCGACGAGATCAACGCCTTCTGCATGCCCGGCGGCAAGATCATGGTCTATTCCGGCCTGGTGACTCAGCTGCACCTCACCGACGCCGAGATCGCGGTGGTGATGGGACACGAGATCGCGCACGCGCTGCGCGAGCATTCGCGCGAGCAGGTGTCGCAAGCGATGGGCGCGAACGTGGCGATCGGCATCGGCGCCGCGCTGTTCGGCCTCGGCCAGGGATCGGCCGATCTCGCCGGCGCCGGCTACGAAGCCTTGCTCGCCGCCAAGTTCAGCCGTACCGACGAGACCGAGGCCGACCGCATCGGCCTGGAGCTCGCGGCGCGCGCCGGCTACGACCCGCAGGCCGGGGTCACGCTGTGGCGCAAGATGATCGATGCGCACAGCGGCGGACGTGCGCCCGAGTTCCTGAGCAGCCACCCGGCCGATTCGAGCCGCGTGCAGCAGATCGAAGCGCTGTTGCCGACGGTCATGCCGCTCTATCAAGCCGCGCTCGGGCGGCGCTGAACGCGGCTCGCCATGAAATGGCGCCCGTCGAACTGATGGACCGCGCGCCACCGGAGGCAGAAGCCGGCACCCGGTACTCGCGCACCGGCCTGTCCGCGGCGGTGCTTGCGCTCATCGCGTTCATCGCTGCGCTCTATCTTGCGCGCGCTTTTTTCATTCCATTGCTGATCGGAATCCTGGCGAGCTACGCGCTGCGCCCGACGGTGGACTGGCTCTGCAAATGCCGCGTACCCCGTGCGGTGGCGGCGGCATTGGTGCTCGCCGCCGTCGTCGCCGGCTTCTCCTGGATCGCATTCTCGTTGAGCGACGACGCCGCGGCGATGGTCGAAAAGCTCCCCGAGGCCGCGCGCAAGCTGCGGCAAAGCCTCAGCGAGGCGCGCGCGGACGGGCCGACGGCGCTGCAAAACGTGCAGAAAGCCGCCAGCGAGCTGCAGGGCGCCGCCTCCGACGCCGCGGGAGCAGGCAAGCCGGTGTTGCGCACGAGCGCGGCGCGCGACGACGCCCCGAGCGCCTGGCTGCAGGACTACATGCTGGCGCAGTCCGGCCTGGTGATGACGGTCGCGGCGCAAGCGCCGATCGTGCTGCTGCTCGCGTTTTTCCTGCTGGCGGCGGGTGAGCACTTCCGGCGCAAGCTGGTGCAGCTCGTCGGACCGTCGCTCGCGGCCAAGAAGGACGCCGTGCGCATGCTCGAGGAGATCGACACGCAAATCCAGCACTACCTGTTCTCCACGGTCGTGTCGAACGCCCTCGTCGGGATAGGGACCTGGCTCGCGTTCGAGGCGCTCAGCGTCCACCAGGCGCCCGTATGGGGTGTTGCTGCCGGCGTGCTGCACTTTGTTCCCTACCTCGGCCCGGTAGCGATCGCGCTTGCCAGCGGCCTGGTCGCCTATGTGCAATTCGGCTCGTTGCTGTCTGCGCTCGCGGTCGCTGGCGCGTCGCTCGTGGTGGCGGGCGCGGTCAGTTTCCTTTTCACCACCTGGCTGCAAAGCCGGTTCGCGCGCGTGAACGCCGCGGTGCTGTTCATTGCGCTGCTGTTCTTCGGCTGGTTGTGGGGCATCTGGGGTTTGCTGCTCGGTGCGCCGCTGGTCGCCATCGCAAAGGTAGTCTGCGATCGGGTCGAATCGCTCCATCCGGCCGGAGCGCTGCTCGGCCACTAAGCGCCTACAGGAAAGAAAAAGCCCGGGACAGGGTCGCCGTCGCCGGGCTGGGTGTTGCAGGCATTCGGCCAAGAGGGGGGAGGAGCCCGAATGCCTATATCCATCATCGTCCCCCGCCGCTGGTCGGTCTGTGCGTTATCGAACACAAGCGAACGGCTCGTGCGGTCTTCATCTCAGGCGAATATCGCCGAACAGCCCGAGAATTCCGGCGACGATAAGGTAAGCCGCGACGATATAGTTCAGCAGGCGCGGCACGATCAGGATGAGGATCCCGGCAACCAGCGATACCAGGGGCGCAAGGCTCAAGGTGATGTTCATGGGATTTCCTTTGTGAAATGCGCTTTGTGCAGTGCGATAAAGCGCTCCCCGCGATGTTCTTCCTGAACGGGCTCGCCGTATGTTCGCTATCGCACGGAAGGCTCTTGGCCGAGGCAGATAATAGTTCCACCCACGAATCCGCCAAGGGGCACCATGCGCCACCATCCCGGGCGTGCAATGTACGACCAGCTTGAAGACACGTTGACATCGATCACGATGCAGCTGCGCTCGGCGATTGAAGCGGACGCCAATATGCCAGCCCGCGTGAACGGAAAAGTGAACGGCGCAAGCGGCCCCCCCCTCCACCGCGCCAGCGGGTGGGCCCGGCAGATCTCGGCCGAGCTCGGATCGGTCCTGCTCGACACGCTGGGCCTGGCGGCGACCATCGAATGGCACGTGCGCCAGTACCAGAAGTGCACCGGCATACTTTGCGAGTTGACGGTGAGCAGTGCGGCGGGCTTCGACCTGCCCGAGGACTACGCCGCGACGATCTACGACATCTATAACGAGGCGCTGAGCAACGTCGCGCGCCACGCGGGCGCGAGCCGGGTTGCGATCGCGCTCACCATGACGCCGCACGAAGTCACCATGGTCGTGCGTGACAACGGCATCGGACTCGGCAATGAGGCCCCTGCTCCAGGCGCGGGCGGTCTTGCCGCTATCCGGGCACGCTCGCAAACCTATAAAGGGCTTTGCGAGGTCGCCGGCGCACGCAACGCCGGAACCACCGTCACGGTCAGCCTGCCGATTCCGTGAGTGCCGTGATGACATCCCTGGACCGGTTGAAATCGCTGGCTGGCTGCGGCGACGCCGCCAGCTTGCGATCCGGAGTCAGCGAGCTTTGCGCCGAATTCGGCAAGGTCACGCGTATCGACATATTCACCATGGCCGAGGCCGAGAAACGGCGGGCGCTGTGCTTTCTGCGGCTCGAGTCTGCAGCACAGGAGCGGCAGCTGATGACGACCCTTGGCGCCTCCCGCTTCGGCGACGACCTGCTGGTCATCGTCGATCTTGCCGTGGCCTGGCTCGGCGGCGAAATAGTTCAATAGGCGTCTCGACTCAGCGCACCAGCTGGTTGATCTCGATGATCGGCAGCAGGATGGCGAGCACGATGAGCAGCACCACCGTGCCCATCAGCAGGATCATCACCGGCTCGAGCAGCGTGAGGAACACCGCCAGGCGCCGCTCGAGTGCCTGGGTCTCGAGGCGCGCGGCGCGCTCCAGCATCTGCTCGAGCTTGCCGCTCACCTCGCCACTCGCCACGAGGTGGACCAGCAGCGGCGGAAAGGCGCGCGTTTCGCCGAGCGCGCGGGCGAGGCTCATGCCTTCGCGCACCCGTTCGATCGCGCGCTCGACGGCCTCGCGCATCACCATGTTGCCCATCACCTGCGCGCCGGATGTCAGCGCGGCGAGCAGAGGGACACCGCCGCCGACAAGAATGGCGAGCGTGCTGGCGAAGCGCGAGGTATCGACTCCGCGGATCAGCGGCCCGAGCCAGGCCAAGCGCAGCAGTAGCGCGTGCCAGCGGCGCCTGAGGGCGTCGCGGCGCAGTGCCATGCGTGCGGCGATCGCGCCGCCCACGCCGGCCAACGCGAGATACGGCCAGGCCGCGCGCAGGAACTCGCTCAGCCCGATCAGCGCGCGCGTCAGCCAGGGTAGGCCCTGCCGCGACTGCTGGAACACCTGCACCACCTGAGGAACAACATACACCAGCAGGCCGGTGACGATGGCGATTGCCACGACTCCGACGAGGATCGGGTAGAGCAGCGCGAGGCTGGTTTTCTGCCGCAATGCCTGGCGCGCGTCGAGATAGTCGGCGAGATGCTGCAGCACCGTCGGCAGCGCACCCGATTGCTCGCCGCCATGCGCGAGCGCCCGGTAGAACTCGGGAAAGCTCCTGGAATAGCTGCCCAGGGCGCCGGCAAAGGAGGCGCCGGCCATGATCTCCGCCTTGACTCCGGCGAGCACCTCACGCGTCAGGGGCTCGGCAGCCTCCTCGATCAGCGCCGCAAGCGCCTGCTCCATCGTCAAGCCGGAGGCAAGCAGCGTCGCCATCTGCCGGGTGAGGAGGCTGAGCTCGGCCGCCGAGATGCCGCGCGCCCAGGGCTGGCGCCCGCGTTTGTGAGCCTTGTCGAGCGTCGCGGGCAGCAGACCCTGCGCGCGCAGCTGCGTCCTCGCCTGGCGCGGCGTATCGGCCTGCACCACCCCGGAAACCGTGCGGCCGGTGGCGTCGAGCGCCTGGTAGCGGAATGCATCCATGGAGCGGACTTTTCCTATTCCCGCGTCACGCGCACCGCTTCTTCCAGGCTGATCACGCCCGCCGCGGCCCAGCGCATGCCGTCGTCGCGCAACGATTTCATGCCGCGGGCGACGACGTGCGCGCGCAGCGCCTGCTCGGAGGCGCGGTCGTGGATAAGGCGCCGCAAGTCGTCATCGACCGTCAGCAGTTCGTAGATGCCGGTGCGGCCGCGGTAGCCCGAGCGGTTGCAGGCCGGACAACCTTGCGCGGAATAGAACGTTGAGCCCTCGCGAACGAACGTTGCGCCGTCGCGAGTAATTGGCTTGCGGCATTCCAGGCAGAGGCGCCGCACCAGGCGCTGCGCGCCGACGCCGATCAGGCTGGAGGCGAGCAGGAACGGCTCGACGCCCATGTCCACCAGCCGGGTGACCGCGCTCACCGCGTCGTTGGTATGCAGCGTCGCGAACACCAGGTGCCCAGTCAGGCTCGCCTGCACCGCGATCTGCGCGGTCTCCAGATCGCGGATCTCGCCGATCATGACGACATCGGGGTCCTGGCGCAGGATGGTGCGCAGCGCGCGCGCGAAGCTCATGTCGATGCGCGCGTTGATCGGCGTCTGGCTGATGCCGTCGAGGTCGTACTCGATCGGGTCCTCGACCGTCATGATATTGAGCGCCGCGGTGTCAAGTCGCGATAGTGCGGCGTAGAGCGTGGTCGTTTTGCCCGAGCCGGTCGGGCCGGTGACCAGCACGATGCCGTGCGGCTCCTTGATCAATCGGTCCATGTGCGCGAGCGTTGCGGCATCCATGCCGAGCTGCGTGAGATCGAGCCGCCCGGCCTGCTTGTCGAGAAGGCGCAGCACCACGCGCTCGCCGTGCCCGGTCGGGATCGTCGACACGCGCACGTCGACCGGCTTGCCGGCCACGCGCAGCGCGATGCGGCCGTCCTGCGGCAGGCGCTTCTCGGCGATGTCGAGCTGCGCCATGATCTTGATGCGCGACACGATCGCGCCGTGCAGCGCGCGCGCGGGCTCGATCAGGTCGCGCAGCGTACCGTCGATGCGCAGCCGGACTACCGAGCGGGTCTCGAACGCCTCGAAGTGGATGTCCGAGGCGCCGTCGCGCAGCGCCTGGGTGAGGAGCGCGTTGATCAGCCGGATCACCGGCGCGTCGTCCTGGCTGTCGAGCAGGTCCGCGATCTGCGGGATCTCCTGCAGCAGCCGCGACAGGTCGACGTCCTGCGACAGATCGTCGGCGAGCGCCGCCGCCCCGGCGGCTGCGCCGTTGTAGGTCGCGGCGATGAGCTCGTCGAACTGCTCGGTGCCAATGCGGCGGGCACGCAGCGGCACCCCAAGCGCGCGGCGCAATTCGGACAGTGCCCGCGCTTGCGTGTCGCTGCGCACCGCCACCTCCGCAAAACCACCTTCCATGGAAGTGACGACGACGCCGTTACTCTTGGCAAATGTGTAGGGAATCATGGCTGCGGGAATCATCGCGGCGGCAGGGTGGGCGGTTCCATGTCGGGAAGCGGCGCGTTGTGCGGGGGTGCGGCCTTGTTCTGCTCGCCGAGGATGTAGTCGTAGCGCGAGCCCGTGAGCGACTCCGCGCGTGCCGCGTCGCGCAGCACCGTCGGGCGCAGAAACACCATCAGGTTGGTCTTGGTGCGCGAGCGCGTGTTGTACGTGAAGAGCGCGCCGAGCAGCGGCAGGTCGCCCAGCAACGGCACTTTCTCAACGCCGTCCTTGACCGAATCCTGGATCAGCCCGCCGATCACCACGATCTGCCCGTCGTCCACCAACACCATCGATTCGACGGCGCGCTTGTTGGTGATCACGCCGGCCACGTTGATCGTCGTGTTGTCGACACTCGAGACTTCCTGGTAGATCTGCAGCCGCACCGTGCCGCCCTCGGAGATCTGCGGCTTCACGCGCAGCGTCAGGCCGACATCGCGCCGCTCGACCGTCTGGAACGGCGTCGGCGTCGTGGCCGCGCCCGTGAGTGCGTACTGCCCCGTGATGAAAGGCACGTTCTGGCCGATGACGATCCTCGCTTCCTCGTTGTCGAGGGTCAGCAGCGTCGGCGTGGAGAGAATGTTGGCGTTGTTGTTGGTTTCCAGCGCCCGCACCAGCACGCCGAGGTTGAGGATCTGCGCGCTGGTGCCGGGAATCGTGACCACGCCCTTGATCACGCCGATGTTGAGGCCGCGGCCGGCCGAGGCGGGGTTTGCCGATATGCCCAGAACGTTCTGCCCGGGCGCGCCGAAGTTGGTGCCGCCGAAGGGGTACGTGCCGCTCTTTTCCGCGCCGCTCAGGTCCTGCCACTGGATGCCGAATTCGGCGGCCTTGTCGGCGGTGATCTCCGCGATCAGCGCCTCCACGTAAACCTGGGCCCTTCGCACGTCGAGCTTGTCCAGCGCCGCGCGCAGGTTGTTGTAGATCGCATCGGGCGCGTTGATGAGGATCGAGTTGGTCGCCGGATCGGCCTGGATCATGCCGGGCGAGAGCGCAACGGCCTGGGATCCGGGCAGCGCCGGTGCAGGGGGCGGCGGCGTGCCCGCGGGCGATGCTGCAACCGGAAGGGCCATCGACCGGGGCGCCGCCGCGGGGACGCTCTCTCCCAGGTAGATCGCGCGCAGCGTCTCGGCCACCTTCACCGCTTCGGCGTTCTTCAGATACACGACGTGCAGGTTGCCCGCAGCGCTGGTCGGCGAGTCGAGCATCGCGGCCAGGGTGCGCAGCCGGGTGATGCGCGACGGGTTGTCCGAGCGCGCAACCAGGCTGTTGGAGCGCGCATCCGCCACTACGCTCAGTCGCTGCGAGGCGTCGGCCCCGGCCGCGCCCGCTGCCTGCGGTGCGTCCGCGAACAGGCGGTTGACCATGAGCGCGACATCGACCGCCGACGCATGCGCGAGCGGGATCACGACCGGGTCGGTGCCGCCCGGCTGGTCGATCGAGTCGATGATCCTGCCGATGCGCTGCAGGTTGCCGGCGTAGTCCGTGATCACCAGGGTGTTGCTCGCCGGATAAACGGTGATCGTGTTCGCGGGAGCGATCAGCGGGCGCAGGATCGGCAGCAGCTGCGCCGCCGATTCGTACTTGAGCGTGAATACCTGGGTCTGGATCTGGTCACCTGCTACGCGCGGCCGCTCGTTCGGGCCGACGGTGCGGCCCGGGTGGAGTTTGGCGTCGGCCTCCGGAACGATCTTGACCACGCCGCGGTCCTCGACGGCGGCGTAGCCCTGCAGGCGCAGCGCCGAGAGGAACACCTCGTACACCAGGGCGCGCGCCATCGGCCGCGCCGAGACGATGTTGACGGTGCCCTTCACGCGCGGATCGAGCACGAAGTTCTTGCCGGTGATCTCGCTCACCGCCTTCACCACGCCCTCGATGTCGGAGTTGACGAAGTTGAGCGTCACCGTATCGGGGTCGGCGGGCTGCGCTTGTGACTGACCTATCAACACGACCATCAAGGCCGAAACCAATGCGGCGCCAAGGTTCATGGTGCGGCGCGTACCTTCATTTGGCTTGCTTCTCCGGCCAGGCGAGCGTCTCGCGCGCGCCGTTTCGTTCCAGGACGATGTGATCCGCGTGCACCTCCGCGAGCCGCAGGCCCGGTTCGATGTCTTCGCCTTGCGGCACCGCGACCGTTTTCTTCGCATCCAGCCGCAGCACCGCGTGCCCCAGTCGGTTACCTGAGCGGCCTCCCGATGCGGCCACGATGCCCATCAGGCGGATCGTGCTTGACGCCGCGGCAGCAGCGCCCGGGCCTTCTTTTACGGTGCGGAACAGCCCGCCCGCGGACGATGCACGGCCGGCGGTCTCTACTGCGGCCGGAGCGCGCGGCGCGGGAGGCGGCGCGAGCCACGCCCAGCTCCAGTACGCGAGCACCACGCCAAGCAGTGCCAGCGCGGCCAGGGTTGCGAGAAATGCCACTTTATTCAAACGTATACCGCCCGCTAAATGAGACAGATCCTAGAGCGAGGGCAGTGCGGCGTATGTGCGCTAGCGTACAGCCGATTCCGGGGCCAGGGCGTAGTTAAGTGCAGGAGGTCAGATGCGAATGCCGTACCTGCGACGTGGCTTCACGTTGCTCGAAGTGATGGTGGTGGTCGTGATCCTCGGTATTCTCGCCGCGCTGGTAGTGCCGAAGATCATCAGCCGCCCGGACGAGGCGCGGGTCATCGCCGCGAAGCAGGACATCGCGAGCCTGATGCAGGCGCTCAAGCTCTATCGCCTCGACAACCAGCGCTACCCCACGACCGAGCAGGGACTGCAGGCGCTCGTCGTGCGGCCGGCGTCGGCGCCGCTGGCGCCCAACTGGAAGGCGGGCGGCTATGTCGAGCGCCTGCCGACAGACCCGTGGGGTCATCCTTATCAGTACCTCAATCCGGGCGTGCGCGGCGAGCTGGACGTTTTCAGCATGGGCGCGGACGGCGCGCCCGGCGGTGAAGGCAACGATGCCGATATCGGTTCCTGGAATCTCTAGCCGCCAGAAAAATCGGGGTCAGAGCCCGATTTCCCATAGCGGGAGCGAGGGGCGAAATCGCCCTTGGCGATTTTGCGGAAATCGCGAGCGATTTCCGCGAAATCGGGCTCTGACCCCGATTTTAGAAGCGCGGGGCTTCACGCTCATCGAGCTGCTGGTCGTGCTGCTGGTCATGGGACTGTGCGCCGGACTGGTCGTCGCGATTGCCCATCCCGACGATCGCGTGCTGCTGCGCGTCGAAGCCGAGCGGCTGGCGCAGCTACTCGATCTCGCCGCGGTGGAATCGCGCCTCACGGGCAAACCCATCGCCTGGACGGCCGAGGGCGGTCAATACCGCTTCTGGCGCTGGCGCGACGATGCCGGCTGGTCCGAGGCGAGCAACGATTCCCTGCGCGCGCGCAGCCTGCCGTCGGGGATGGCGATCTCGGACCTGCGGATCGAAGCCATGCGGCCGCAGGCCGGCGTGCGCCTCGAATTCGGCCCGCATGGCTCGCTCGCTTACGACTTCCAGATATCGCTGGGCGCAGCGCGTTACGCCGTCGCCGCCTCTCCGCTCGGCGAGGTGCGCATTTATGCGTCGCCCTAGGCCCTTCCAAGGTTTCACGCTGGTCGAGGTGCTGGTCGCGCTTGCCATCGTGTCGATCGCGCTGCTGGCTGCGTTGCGCGCCGCCGGCCAGGGAACGAACGCGGTCGGTGAGCTGCGCTCGCGGCTGTTCGCAGGCTGGGTCGCCGAGAACCGGCTCGCCGAGCACCGCGCCCGGGGTGACTGGCTGCCGCTCGGCATCGGCCGCGGCACGCAAAGCCAGGGCGGCGTCGAGTTCGCCTGGCGCGAAGAGGTGATCGCCACGCCCAACCCGGCATTTCGCCGCGTCGACGTGTTCGTGTCCGCGCCGACGGAAGAGTCGCGCGCGCTTGCGCGCCTCACCGGATTTGTAGTGCTACCCCCCAAATGAAACCGCGCGGTTTCACGCTGATCGAGCTGCTGAGCGCGCTGCTCATCCTGTCGCTGCTCGCCGTGATGTCGTTCCGCGGGCTGGGAGCGGTGCTCGACGCGCGCGATCGGGTCACGCAGGAGACCGAGAAGTGGAAAAGCGTGGCCGCGTTTTTCTCGCGCTTCCAGCGCGATGTGCAGCTCTCGGCGCCGCGCCCCGTGCGCGCCGCCTCCGGGCGCTTCGAGTTCAGCCGCTTTGCCACGCCAGAGGGCATCGATACGCCGCGACGGATCGCGTACCGGCTGAACGAGAACCAGGAGATCGAAATCTCGCTGTGGCCGGGCTTCGACGTCGCGCCCAACGCACAGCCCGCGCGCTACGCCGTGCTGTCTGCGGTGGCGCAGTTCGAGCTGCAATACCTCGATACCGACCTCGTGTGGGTCGACGCATGGCCCCGTTCGGAGCGCGACGCGCCGCTGCCGCAGGCGGTGCGGCTGCGCATTGTGCTCGCCTCGGGCGAGGAGCTGGTGCGCGTGTTCGCGCTGAAATCATGAGACCCGCATGAGAGCAAATGAGCGCGGCGTAGCCGTGGTGCTTGCGATGGGCGTGGTCGCGCTCGCCGCGATCGCTGCGGCGGCGATGCTCGCTTCGCAGAGCACCTGGTCGCGGCATGTAGAGCTCACCTCCGAGCATGTCCAGGCGCAGGCCCTCGTCCAGGCCGGCGTCGATTGGGCGCGAGCGCTGCTGAGCGACGACCGCCGCGTGAGCAGCGTCGATCATCTGGGCGAGCCCTGGGCCTTGCGCCTGCCGCCGGTGCCGGTCGATAACGGGGAGCTCGCCGGCCAGATCGACGACCAGCAGGGTGCGTTCAATTTGAACAACCTGGTGAGGAACGGGGCGGTCAGCCCTCCGCATCTCGCGCAGTTCCGGCGCCTGCTGCAGATCCTGGGTTTGCCCGACGTGGCCGGAAGCCTTGTCGACTGGCTCGACGCCGACAACGAGCCGCAGCCGCAGGGCGGCGCCGAAAGCGACTACTACCAGGGGCTGCAGCCGCCCTATCTCGCAGCCAACCAGCCGCTTACCGATGTCGCCGAGCTGGCGCTGGTGCGCGGCTTCGACGAAGCCGTGCGCGCGCGGCTGCGTCCGTTCGTCACGGCGCTGCCCCGCTTTACCGCCGTGAACGCGAACACTGCTTCGCCCGAAGTCCTTGCCGCAGTGGTCGAAGGCCTGGGCCTGGACGGCGCCCGCGCGATGGTCGCGCAGCGCGAGCGCGCCTATTTTCGCAACTTCTCCGACTTCTTCAACCAACTCCCCCCCGGACTCGTCGTGCCCACAGAAAACATCTCGGTGAGCAGCGATTACTTTCTGGCGAGCGTGCGTGTGACGATCGGCGACGCGCAGGCGCGCGGCACCGCGCTGCTCGCGCGGGGCGCGGCGGGATGGCCCGCCGTGGTGTGGAGGAAATATCCATGAGCCTGCTGCGCATTTACGCGCCGCTTGGGGACGCGCCGTTGCGCTGCGAGTGGGCGCTCATCGACGAGCGGCAATCGGTTCGGGGCGAAGGCCGCCTCGCTGACCTGCCGCGCGGTGCGGATCGCGTCCAGCTCGTCATTCCCGCGGCGCAGGTGCTGATCACGCGCGCGAACCTGCCGCAAGGCGCGCGGCGGCGCGCCGGATCGGTGCTGGCGTTTGCGGTCGAAGAGGTCACTGCAGCCGAGCCCGATGCAAACCAGGTGAGCTGGCTCGGCGAGGTGAGTGAAAAGGCGGGTTCAAAGGCAGGTAACGCCGATGCGCTCGCTGTGGTCGACAAGCAGGGACTGAAGCGCTGGCGCGATGCGCTCGAGGCCGTCGGCCTGCGCGCCTACGAGGTGCACTCGGAGATCCTGCTGTTGCCGCGCTCGAGCGGCGAATGGAGCCTCGCGTGGCACGGCGGCGAGGGATTCGTGCGCACCGGCGAATTCGAAGGCGCGGCGACCGATGGCGGCGATCACGCATCGCCGCCGCTTTCGCTGCGCATGATGCTCGAGGAAGCTCGGCTGCGCGGCGCGCGGCCTGACGCTATCGCGGTCTATGTCACTGCGTCCGGGGCGGCGCCGGATCTCAAGCTATGGGAAGCTGCGCTCGGCGTGCCGATGCGCCTGCTGGGAGCGTGGGACTGGCGCACGGCGCCGCAGCAGGCCGGCATCAGCCTGGCGCAGGAACGCCGCCGTTGGCGCATCGCCCCTGCGGCGCTGGCAAGCCTGCGGCCGGCAGCCTGGATCGCCGGCGCGGCCCTTGCCATCCACGGTGCTGCGCTGATCGGCGATTGGATGCTGCTCGGTAGCGAGCAGCGAGCAGTGCGCGGTCAGATGGAGGCGCGCTTTCGCAGCGTCTTTCCGGACGCCGTCGCCGTCGCGGACCCGGCGCTGCAGATGCGCCGCCAGCTCGCCGCGGCGCGGCATCGGGCCGGACTGCCCGATGGCGGCGACTTCGCGCCGATGATCGAGAAAGTGGCGATCGGGTTGAAGGGACTGCCCCCGGGCGGGCTGCGCACCGTGTCCTACGAGAGCGGGCGCATGACCCTCGAGTTTGCCGCGATCGAAGAAACGGCGCTGCGCCGCACCGTGGCGCGCCTGATCCAGACGGGATTGATCGTCGATGTCACCGGCCAAAAGGTGATCACGGTGCGCGCCTTATGAAAGCCGCGCTGCGCAGAGCCTGGGAGTCGCGCGCACCGCGCGAGCGCATGGTCATCGCCGCGCTGGCCGCAGTCCTGGGCGCTGCGTCCTACCTATGGGTGCTGCACGCGGCCGACCGGGGTCGCGCGCAGTTGCGCACCAGCGTCGCGACACTGCGCACGCAGGCGGCGCTCCTCGACCAGCAGGCGGCCGAGCACGAGCGCCTGCGCGCAACGCCCGCGCCACCGGCCTCGCCGAGCGATCTGCGCACGCTGGTAAAAGCGCAGACTGACGCTGCCCGGTTGTCCGGCGCGCTGACGCGCGTCGATGCTCCGGACGTCGATCACCTGCACGTCACATTCGGCGCCGTGTCCTTCGCCGACTGGCTCGGCTGGATCGCCGCTCTGCAGGCGCAGCAGGTGCGCGTCGAGGCGGCGCGCGTCGAGGCCCTGTCCGCGCCAGGCATGGTCAGCGCGACGGCGACGCTCACCCGCGCCAGAGCACAGTAATGCATTGGGCCGCGCCCGCGCATTGGGCTACGGCGGGCTTGGGCGCTTTTGCTGCCGCATTGATCGTACTTGCACCGGCGACGCTGATTGATGCCCGCCTGGAGCGTGCAAGCGACGGCAGGCTGCGCCTTGCCAGCGCAGAAGGCAGCTTGTGGTCCGGCGCAGGCTGGATCGAGATCCGCGATGCCGACGGCAGGGCCGGCGTCGCCAGGCGCCTCGCGTGGCGCGTGCTGCCCGAGTCATTGCTGCGCGGACGCCTCGTAGCCGAAGTCGAACTCGACCAGGCCGCCAAGCCGTTCTCGGTCACGATCTCGCTTTCGCGCATGGAGATTGCGGACGCCAGCATCAATCTGCCGGCCGCAGCCCTTGGCCTGGGCATGCCTAGGCTCGCGCCGTTTCGCCTCACCGGCGAGGTGCGGGTCAATATCCCGCACCTCTCTCTCGAGCGCGGCCGCATGGACGGCGACGCCACGCTGCAATGGCGCGCGGCCGGCTCGGCGCTGACGCCCATCTCGCCTCTCGGCGAGTATGAGGTGCACTTCAAGGCCGTCGGCCCCGCCGTGCACGCCGCGCTGCGCACGCTCGAGGGGCCGCTGCAGCTCGAAGGCAAAGGCACCTGGTCCAACGGCGCCCCGCCAAGCTATGTCGCCACCGCGCGCGTTCCGGCGCAGCAGCAGGAGCAACTCGCCCCGCTTCTGAGCCTCATCGCGGTCGAGCGCGGCGCGGGCAGCTTCGAGCTCAACTCAAACAAGATGGCGTTCGGACCTTAGCCCACAAATTTCCGCGGTATGTACGCGGACCACTCACTTCACCAGAACCGTTGCCAGCCCCAACAGCATCCCCACGCTCACCATGTCGGTGGCGGTGGTGAGGAGAATGCTCGAAGCGGTGGCGGGGTCGGCGCCGAGCTTCTTCAGAGCGAGCGGCACGAGGGCGCCGCAGATGCCGCTGATGACGCAGCTGCCGGTCATGGCGAGGAACACGACGGCGCTGAGCACGAGTGCGCTGGAAAAGTGCTGGGCGGTGGCGACCACGTACATGACGAACGCCGCCACCAGCCCGACGAGGGCGCCATTCAGCAAGCCGAGCAGGGCTTCCTTCATGATCAGCGCTTTTTCCTTGCCCGATTTCAGCTCGCCCAAGAAGACTCCACGCAGGGTGATTGCCAGCGTCTGGCAGCCGGTGTTGCCCGACTGGCCAGCCAGCACCGGCAGGAACATGGCCAGAATCACCACCCGGTCGATGATTCCTTGGAAGACGAACACCACCCCGCCGGCCGCGAAGGCGGTGAGCAGGTTGAGCTGCAGCCACGGGTGCCGGAGCCTCAGGCTTCGGAACCATGGCGTGGCAAGACGCTCTTCCTTTTCGACGCCCACCATGGCGCCAGGCTGGGCGCTCAACTCGAGCGACCGCTTCTGCTCCGCTACGATTTCATCGTAGAGGCGCGTGACCTCGTCGCTCTGGCGACGGATCTGCTCGTGGCTTGCCTCCACTTCCCGCACCATTCGTTCCAGCGATTTGCTGTAGTTCTCCGTTTCCACGTGCAGCAGACGCACTTCCAGCATGTTGTAAACGCGCGCCAGTACCTCGGCCGGATCAAACGGTTTGCTGATGAAATCTTTCGCGCCGGCTTCCAGCGCGCGCAGCTTGTGACTCGGTTGGGCGGTGAGCACGAGCACCGGAACGTAGCCTTCCGTTTCGATTCCCTTGAGGCCCTCGATCACCTGGAACCCATCCATGCCCGGCATCTGGAGATCGAGCAGGATCAGGTCGTAGCGGTGCGTGCGATGAAGCTCGCAGACCTCAAGCGGGTCCCTCGTTGATGTGACGGAAGTGTAGCCGGCGCCCTCCAGCGTTCGCTTGAGCAGCACAACGTTATCGTCCTGATCGTCAACGATCAGGACGCTGGCGTTGAGGATATCGGATGGACCGACCATAATATTCGTCCTCCTTTATCGTGTCCGACTGACACGTTTTTCCGCAAGGTCTAGTGCCACGTCCAGCGCGTCCATGAACTCATTGGCCTTGATTGGTTTGGTGTAGTCGACACTCGCGCCGGATAACGTCATGTGCTACGTTTTGCATTTCTAGTCTACCTCTATCAATCCGAAGCGCGAGCCATCGTGACCGCCTGGCGCCGGGACTACAATGAGCACCGGCCTCACAGCGCAATCGGCTACCTGACACCGCAGTTACCGGAGGCAACACCATGGCTAAGGGAAAGGACGCGACGAGGACGAGGATCGGTGTCTTCGAGCGTGCCGGCGACGTGACCTTGCGCAGGCAGGCAGAAGAGGTGCTTCTGAAAGCGGGGGCCCTGCAGAGCGCGATCTTCAACAGCGCCAACTTCTCGAGCATCGCCACCGACGCGAAGGGGGTCATTCAGATCTTCAACGTCGGCGCCGAGCGCATGCTGGGCTACGCGGCCGCCGACGTGATGAACAAGATCACCCCCGCCGACATTTCCGATCCGCAGGAAGTGATCGCGCGCGCCAAGGCGCTAAGCGTCGAGCTCGGAACCCCGATTACGCCGGGCTTCGAGGCGTTGGTGTTCAAGGCCTCACGCGGCATCGAGGACATCTACGAGCTGACCTACATCCGAAAGGATGGCAGCCGCTTCCCGGCCATCGTGTCGGTCACCGCGCTGCGCGACGCTCAAAACGCCATCATCGGCTACCTGCTGATCGGCACGGACAACACCGCGCGCAAGCAGGCGGAAGAGGCGCTGCTCAAGGCGGGGGCCCTGCAGAGCGCGATTTTCAACAGCGCCAACTTCTCGAGCATCGCCACCGACGCGAAGGGGGTCATTCAGATCTTCAATGTCGGCGCCGAGCGCATGCTGGGCTACGCGGCCGCCGACGTGATGAACAAGATCACCCCCGCCGACATTTCCGACCCGCAGGAAGTGATCGCGCGCGCCAAGGCGCTAAGCGTCGAGCTCGGAACCCCGATTACGCCAGGCTTCGAGGCATTGGTGTTCAAGGCCTCGCGCGGCATCGAGGACATCTACGAGCTGACCTACTTCCGCAAGGATGGCAGCCGCTTCCCGGCGGTGGTGTCCGTCACGGCGCTGCGCGACGCTCAAAACGCAATTATCGGCTACCTGTTGATCGGCACCGATAACACCGCGCGCAAGCTGGTCGAAGCCGAGCAGAAGAAGCTCGATCAGCGCCTGCGCGACCAGCAGTTCTACACACGCTCGCTGATCGAATCCAACATCGACGCGCTGATGATGGCCGACCCCTCCGGCATCATCACGGACGTCAACAAGCAGATGGAGGCACTCACCGGCTGCACGCGTGACGAGCTGATCGGCGCGCCGTTCAAGAGCTACTTTACTGATCCGGAGCGGGCCGAAGCGGCGATCAAGCTCGTGCTGAGCGAAAAGAAGGTCACCGACTACGAGCTGACGGCGTGCGCCCGCGACGGGAAGCATACGGTGGTGTCCTACAACGCGACCACCTTTTACGACCGGGGCCGCACGCTGCAGGGCGTGTTCGCCGCTGCGCGCGACGTCACGGAGCGCAAGCGGGTGGAGGCGGAACTGCAGCAGGCCAAGGCCATGGCCGAGACCGCGAGCCAGACCAAGTCGGATTTTCTGGCGAGCATGAGTCATGAAATCCGAACGCCGATGAATGCGATCATCGGCATCGCGGACCTGCTCGCGAAGACCCCTCTCTCCCCGGAGCAAAACAAGTATGTGCAGATCTTTCGCCGCGCCGGCGACAACCTGCTGAATCTCATCAACGACATCCTCGATCTCTCCAAAGTCGAAGCCTCGCAGCTCGAGCTGGAACGGACCGGGTTCTCGTTGAACGATCTGCTGGAGAAAGTGAGGGAGATGGTGGCGGTCCGGGCCCAGGAAAAAGGTCTGGCCCTGGTGTGCGAGATCGCTCCGAAAGTGCCCAGCGACCTGGTCGGCGACCCGACACGGCTGCGACAGGTGCTGCTCAATTTACTTGGCAACGCGATCAAGTTCACGGAATCCGGCGAAGTGGCCCTACGAGTCACGCCGGATGCGGACTCCTCCGTTCCGGGCGCATTGCGGTTCACGATCTCGGACACCGGCATCGGCATTCCGGGCGAGAAATTGGGCGCGGTGTTTGAGCGATTCACGCAAGCCGACTCGTCCACCACTCGCAGGTACGGGGGCTCGGGGCTGGGGCTCACGATTTCGAAGCGCCTGGTGGAATTGATGGGCGGGCGCATCTGGGTCGAAAGCGCAGTCGGGAAGGGCAGCGTGTTTTCTTTCGCCGTGCCGCTCGAGATCTGGGCGGGGGCCACGCGGCGGGCGGCCGTGTCGGTCGGCACGGGTCCCGAGCGGCCGCTGCCGGCGCTGCATATTCTTCTGGTGGAGGACTCCCCCGACAACCGCACGATCACGGTGGCCTACCTGCAGGACACGCCGTACCGGGTCGAAATCGCCGAAAACGGGGCCGTCGCCTATGAAAAGTTTACAGCCGGACACTATGACCTTGTCCTGATGGACCGGCAAATGCCGGTCATGGATGGCTTGAGCGCGACGCGGGCGATTAGAGAGTGGGAACGGGCGAACCACCGGCCGCCCACGCCGATCATCGCACTGACGGCCTCTGCCTTGAAGGGGGATCAAGAAAAGTGTGTGGCGGCGGGGTGCACGGCGTATTTGACGAAACCAATCAAACAAGAGGTGCTGCTGCAAGCGATCAAGGAGCATTCCATGGTCGCGCCTGCGTCATCGAAAGAGGAGAGCAGCCGGAAGGACACGATCCTTGTGCGTGCGAATCCTAAATTCGCAGACCTGATCCCCGGGTTTCTGCAGAACCGCAGGCAGGATGTCATCGCGATGCTGGACGCCTTGGATCGGGGTGACTTTGAGACCGTGGAGAGTCTGGGGCACGACATCAAGGGCGCCGGGGGCAGCTGGGGATTCCAGGGCATCACTGACATCGGCGCCGCCCTTGAGCAGGCGGCCGAGAGCGCCGACACCGACGCGTCGCGCAAGTGGGTGGGCGAATTGTCCAGGTACCTGGATCGTGTCGAGATCGTCTCCGACTAGCCCGTCAGACGATTGCAGGAGCTGGGTTCTGGCGAGGCAGGCGCGGACGCGTGCGGTGAGCTGCGGGATCGAAAACGACTCGAAGGCGTAGGTCAGCTACTTTAGACTGGGACGGCTCGTTGGCAGACGCGCGAGCAAGACACCGATGATCGCGCCAACGCCATCAACGAATGCATCACCAAGCTCGTAGGTGTGGGCATGGCCAACTATTTCAATTGCCTCATGCACGATGCCGAAGGCGATGACGACCGGTGCAACAATAAATGGGGAAACCGACGGCAGGCCAAATGTCCACGCAAAGGCGAGAATCGCGAACGAAACAAAGTGTGCAAACCAATGAGCTTCGATCGTAACAATCCGCCCTGCCGACGGCACAACGCTGGCCCCGAGAAGGGCAATCGTCAATGCAATGGCGCAGGCAAGAGAGACGCGTCGCAGATTTTGTCTCACTTAGTTCTCCTTAGACGGGATGACCTGGAATTACGCGCATTTCGATTGGACTTGACAAATGATTGTACAGACGCGTGCTGCGAGTTCGCGCGAGCCGCGTCCCCGACATTGCCTGAAGCCGCCCGCAAGCACGGTGGCCGACCCCGGCGCGCGCCTGCGCTTGCCTGAATGCGCTCATCGGGCGCAGGATTTGCCATGGCTGAATCCAGGCGAGGCGTCGCACGCCGTCCTGGCGCATCCGGACAGGACGAGGGCGGCGGGGTGGTTTCCGTCAAGTAATTAGGAAATGCTCAATAGGCGAATGAATCGCGTCTTCAAGATCGCGCGCCGGTTCCAGATCCGGCATCGTTTGGTTCTGACAGCGGTCTGCATCCTGGTCGTCGGATCCATCGTACGCCCCGCCTTCTCTCAGGAAGATGCGCGCCGAGTAATGCTTGGCGGTTCCGTTTCCCACGACTCCAACCTGTTTCGGGTCCCGGGCCTGTTGGGCAATCCGCAGTCCGAGACCATCACTACCGGCTATGTGGGGCTGCGCATCGACAAGCCGTACGCGCAACAGCGTTTCTTTCTCGATGCCACCGCAACCGCTTACCGCTACCACAAGTTCAGCTATCTGGATTTCAATGGGCTCGATTATCGGGCCGCGTGGTACTGGCACTTGACTCCGCGTGTGACTGGCACGCTCAGCGCTGACCGCACGCAGGCGACCACCCAGTTCCAGGATACGCTTGGCCGACAATCCAACGTCACGACCAACGAGAACTACATATTCAGCATGGATGGATGGCTCTTCGGCGGCTGGCACGTGCTCCTGGGCGCGTCACAGTCCAAATATACGAGCGAACAAGCGGCGCTCCAGACTCAACCCCCCTATCGTGAAATCAGGAGTGAGTTTGGGGTCAGGTATTTGTTTCAGTCGGGCAGTGAAATTGCCGCCATTAGGCGTCGGTCTGAGGGCGCACAGGGCACCCAGTTGATCAACAATGTCATCGTCGTCAGCACCGAAAACTACCACGAAGACCAGAGCGAACTCAGGGGAACCTGGAACCTGACCCCGAAATCGGTTCTAGATGGCCGCCTGACGTATCTCGATCGGCGCTACGAACACAACCCACAGCGTGATTTCTATGGCACCGCCGGCCATTTCGTCTACACATGGCTTCCAACAGGCAAACTGAGCCTGCGTCTCGCCGCCACGCGCAGCATAGTGCCCTGGCAGGGCAGCGCCTCGTCCAATCGCAGGGTGAGCAACGCGCTGTCGATCGCGCCGTCCTGGCAAGCAACCGCCAAGACGGGTGTGTACATGTCCCTCCAGCGTACGTATGACGACTATCCCAGCACCGGTACGGAACGTAAGGACACGACACGCTTGGCGGTGCTAGGCCTGAATTGGCTCCCGCTGCGTAACCTGTCCATCGGCGCCAGCGTTCAGCGCCCGCAGCGTTCTTCCAACGACCCTCTGGTCGAATACGACGCCACCGTCGCGCGCCTGAGCGCCTCGTTAATGTTCTGACGGCCACGCGAAGCCCCCTCCATCCCATGCAAAGCCTCCCAATGGCGAACACCTTACCCGTGGTTTAGAATGATCGGCCCAATCGAACACGTAAAGAACATGCGGATCCCTCCTTCCCGTGGGCTGATTCCCCTGCTACTTGTCGTCGCCATCACCTCAGGATGCGGGAAGAAGGAGGAAACGGCAGAAAAGGCCAAGGCAGCCACTCAGGTAGCGGCCAAGGTCAATGCCGAAGAGATCACGGTGCACCAGGTCAACAACATCCTGGCCCGGAACCCGAACGTCAAGCCCGAGGCCGCGGTCGATGCCAGGCGCGAGATTCTCGACCGGCTCATCGACCAGCAGCTCGCCAAACAGGAGGCGATCCAGACCAAACTCGACCGCTCGCCCAACGTCATGCAGGCCATTGAGGCCGCCCGCAGCGAAATACTGGCTCGCGCCTACCTCGAAAAAATCGTCTCGGCCCAGACCAAGCCGTCGGAAGCGGAAATCAAGCAGTACTACACGGAGCACCCCGAGCTGTTCGCCCAGCGGCGCATTTTCAGTATCGAGGAAATCCTGGTTCAGCAGAAGGCAGGCCTCACCGCCGGGTTGCGGGAGCAGGTCGCGAAAGCCCGTTCCCTCCAGGACGTCGCCGGCTGGCTCAAATCCCAGGACGTCAAGTTCGCCGTGAACCGCGGGGTACGCGCCTCGGAGCAGATCCCGCTGGAGATACTGCCCAAGTTGCAGGAGATGAAGGATGGCTCCATCCAGATGTTCGGCTCGGGTGACGACCCCTTTCAGGTAATTCGGGTCGTGGCAAACAAACCTGCGCCGGTTGACGAAGCAACCGCTACCCCTCCCATACAGCAGTTTCTCTTCAACCGGCGCTCCAACGAGGAGCTAGCGAAAGAAATGAAACGGCTCAAGGACAAGGCCGAAATCGCCTACGTCGGTGAGTTCGCCGACGGCGTGGCCGCGGCCAAAGCAAAGGCCAAGGCGGAAGCTGCGGCCAAGGCGAAAACCGAGGCCCAGGAGACCCCATCCAAGCCGGCGCAACTACCGCAGGAAACTATTGACAAAGGTGTCCGCGGGCTCAGGTGAATGCGTCGCTGGGCGACGTAATACCTGAGCGGCGCGATGAGATGGAGGTCGCTCTTCGCGCGCGTCATCGCCACGGGCGACATTCAGCAGGTACACCGCGCCCATCCTGACCCTGGCTGACGCCCAGCTCGCCTACGGTGAGCTGCCGCTCCTCGATCGCGCCTCCTTCGCCATGGACGCGGGCGAGCGCGTCGGCCTCATCGGCCGCAACGGCACCGGCAAGTCCTCGCTCCTCGGCGTGATCGCCGGCGCGGTGACGCTCGACGACGGCGAGCTGCGGAAAGCGGACGGCCTGCGCGTAGTGCGAGTCGAGCAGGAGCCACAGCTGCCGTCTGTACTTACCCTGGGGGAAATCGCGGTCCCGCACAGACACAAGTTCAACGAGTTTCTCCACCGCTTCGGCCTCGAGCCCGAGAGCTCACTCGCGGCGATGTCGGGCGGGGAGAAAAAGCGCGCGGCGCTTGCCTACGCCTTCGCGCTCGAGCCCGGCCTGCTGCTGCTCGACGAGCCGACCAACCACCTCGACATCGACGGCATCCTTCAACTTGAAAATTCGCTGCTGAAGCAGCCCGCCGCCATCGTCGTGACCCACGACCGCGCCTTCCTCGACCGTGTTGCGACGCGCATCCTCGAGCTCGATCGCGGCTCGCTGTTTTCGTTTCCAGGAAATTATTCCCGTTACGAAACCCTGAAAGCGGGTCAGCTCGCCGCCGAGGCGGTCGCCGAGCGCAAGTTCGACACGTTCTGGGCGCAGGAGGAAGCCTGGATCCGCAAAGGCATCGAGGCGCGGCGCACGCGCAATGAAGGCCGCGTGCGGCGCCTCGAGCGCCTGCGCGAGGAGCGCAACGCGCGCCGTGCGCGCATCGGCAACGTGAAGCTCACCATCGGTGAAGGCCTGCGCTCGGGCAAGCTGGTTTGTGAATTGACTCAAGTAACAAAAAATTTTGGCGGGCGAGCAATCGTCAAGGACCTCGACCTCCTCGTCAGCCGCGGCGACCGCCTCGGCCTGATCGGGCCCAACGGAGCGGGAAAGACCACGCTCCTGAGGCTGATCCTCGGCACGCTCGCGCCCGACGCGGGCAAAGTGCGCCTCGGTACCAACGTCCAGCCCGCCTACTTCGACCAGATGCGTGAAGCGCTCGACCCGGAGAAAACCGTCGCCGAGACCATCAGCCCGGGATCGGAATGGGTCGAGCTGCCGGGCGGCCGGAAGCACGTCATGAGCTACCTCTCGGATTTCCTCTTTTCCCCACGCCGCGCGAGCTCGCCGGTGCGCATGCTCTCGGGCGGCGAGCGCAACCGCCTGCTCCTTGCGCGGCTCTTCGCGAGGCCGGCGAACGTGCTAGTACTAGATGAGCCGACCAACGACCTCGACATCGAGTCGCTCGAGCTCCTGGAGGCGGCGCTGCAGGACTACGCCGGCACGCTCCTCCTCGTGAGCCACGACCGCGCCTTCCTCGACAACATCGTCACCTCGACCCTCGTCGCCGAAGGCGGCGGCCTGTGGCGCGAATACGCCGGCGGCTACAGCGACTGGCTGCGTCAACGGCCTTTGCAACAAGATCGGGCATTCGCGAAGAAGAATTCTCCCGGCCGGGAACGCGTCCGCACAAAACTTTCCTACAAGGAAACCCGCGAGCTGGAAGCGCTTCCCGGCGAGATCGAAGCGCTCGAGGCCGAGCAGCACGCGCTCAGCGCGCGCATGAGCTCGGAGGACTACTATCGCCAGCCGCCCGAGACGCTGCGTGAGGACCAGCGCCGCAGCGCCGAGATCGAGACCTTGCTCATGGAGAAGCTCGAGCGCTGGCACGCGCTTGAGACGCCAGGACGTCCGCCACGCACGCCGTGAGGCGCTTCGCGTAGTCGAGGTGCAGGAACTCGTTCGGCCCGTGCGCGTTCGAGTGCGGCCCGAGCACGCCGGTGATGAGGAACTGCGCCTGCGGGAATTTCGCGCCCAGCATCGCCATGAAGGGGATCGTGCCGCCCTCTCCCATCCACATCGCGCCTTTGCCAAAGTGCGCTTTGGAACTCTCATCCAACACCTCCTCGAGCCAAGGCGCGATTTTCGGCGCATGCCAGCCGGTCGCCGCCTGGCCGTATTCGAAGCGAACTTTCGCGCCATACGGCGGCTCGGCCTCGAGCATCGCCTTGAGCTGCCGCGCCGCGCTCTCCGCCTTCACCGTGGGCGGCAGCCGCAGCGACAGGACGAACGCCGTCTTCGGCCGCAGCACGTTGCCCGCGCTGGCCGGCGGCGGCAGGCCGTCGGCGCCGGTCACCGAGAGCGCCGGGCGCCAGGTGCGGTTGAGCACGAGGTCGGCGAGATGAGTGTACATCGGCTTCATTCCGGGCACGAACGGAAACTTGCGCCAGATCTCCTCGCCGAGCACTTGCGCAGCCGCCTTGGCCTGCGCGCTGCGCTCGGGCGGAATCGGCGCGTGAAACGCGGCGTGCCGAACGATGCCGGTTTGCGCGTCGTCGATGCGCTCGAGCAGCGCGCGCGCTATGCGGAAGCTCGAGGGCACCACGCCGCTCGCGTCGCCCGAGTGCACGCCCTCGGTCAGCACCTCGACGGTGAGCACGCCGTTCACCAGCCCGCGCAGCGACGTCGTGCCCCAGAGCTGCTCGTAGTTGCCGCAGCCCGAATCGAGCCCGACGACGAACGCCGGCGTGCCGATCCTCGGCGCTAGAAATTCGAGGTACGCCGGCAGGTCGAAGCTGCCGCTCTCCTCGCAGCACTCGATCAGCACGACGATGCGCGCGTGCGGGCGCTTTTCCTCCTGCAAGGATCTGATAGCGGACAAGGCGCAGAAGACGGCGTATCCGTCGTCCGCGCCGCCGCGGCCGTAGAGCTTGCCGCCCTCGATCGCCGGCGTCCACGGCCCGAGCCCGGTGCGCCAGCCGGTCATCTCCGGCTGCTTGTCCAGGTGGCCGTAGACGAGCACTGTGTCTTTCGCTTTGCCCTCGATCTCGATGAAGAGAACTGGAGTACGACCGGCAAGCCTTATGACCTCGAGCTTCATCCCCGGCACCGCGTGCTTGCGGCACCAGGCGGCCGCCAGCTCGACCGCGGCGTCGATATGGCCGTGCGCCTGCCATTGCCTGTCGAAATGCGGCGATTTGGCGGGAATGCGGATGTATTCGACGAGCGCGGGAACAACTGCGTCGTCCCAGAATTCGGCAATGCGGTTCACGGTAAGCTGTGCGGATGAAAGAGCGGGTATTCCTCAACTATACACAGCAAGAGCTCGACGACGCCTACGACCAGTCGGTGTATGCGCCGAACCGGGAGCAGCTCCTCGCGCGCCTCGCGACCAACAGCGAGCTCGTCCGCAAGCGCCTGGGCCCGCCGCTGCGCTTCGGCTACGGCCCGACGGAAATCGAGAAACTGGATGTCTACGCGACCCAAACCCGTAACGCGCCGATCAACGTCTTCATCCACGGCGGCGCGTGGCGCACCGGGCTGGCGAAAAACTACGCCTATGCCGCAGAGATGTTCGTGCAGGCCGGCGCGCACTACGTGGCGCTCGACTTCGTGAATGTCGAGCAGGCCGGCGGAAGCCTGTTCCCGATGGCTCACCAGGTGCGGCGCGCGGTGGCCTGGGTGTATCGCAACGCGGCGCGATTCGGCGCCAACCCCGACCGTATCTACGTTTCAGGCACTTCCTCGGGCGCGCACCTCGGCGGCTGCGCCGCAACCACCGATTGGCTCAAGGAGTTCGATCTGCCCGCGGACACCGTGAAGGGCTACACGCTTTGCAGCGGCATGTACGACCTGCGCGGCCCGCGCCTTTCCAAGCGCAACGCCTACGTAAACTTCACCGACGAGATGGAAGCCGCGCTCTCGCCGCAGCGCCATCTCGAGCGCATCCACGCGCCGATCGTGCTGGTCTGCGGCTCGCTCGAGACGCCCGACTTCCAGCGCCAGTCGCGCGACTTCGCCGACGCGCTGCGCAAGGCCGGCAAGCCCGTGCAGCTCGTCTTCGCCGAGGGCTACAACCACTTCGAGATCGCCGAGACGCTCTCGAATCCCTTCGGTCCGCTCGGCCGCGCGGTGCTCGAGCAAATGAAACTCTAAAAATCGGGGTCAGAGCCCGATTTTCCCCGGCTGGGCTCTGACCCCGATTTTGATTTTGGCCTACCGCGCCAGCGGGTCCGGACGAAGCTGGAACTTGACGACCTTGTGGCGCATTTCCTTACCGCCTTCGTTGTGGAAGAGCGTGCGCGTGCCCGAGGTGGTCCAGATGCCGCGGCCTTTCCAGCCGGCCTTCTCGTCGTCGATACGCCCGTCGACGTTCTTCGGGAAGAATCCCGACGGGTACGGCATGCGCAAGGTGACGAACTTCCCGTCGACCAGTACCATGATCGAATCGCTCAGGTTGCCCATGGCGATCGGCACGTTCTTGCCAAGGCCGAGGATGCCGTACCAGTCGATCCAGGTGTAGTAGCTCGCCTCGGCGCTGCCCGGCTCCTTCACGTCGCGCAGCTGCGGCCCGGGGAATTGATACAGCGTCCAGCCCTCGGGGCAGTGCTTGCCGGTCGCGCTCGGCCCATTCAGCACCTTGCACTTGCGCCGGTCGAACTGGCCGAGATGGCCGCTCGCGAGCGACACCCAGTACACGCCGTCAGAATCGACGTCGCCGCCGCGCGGCCCGAAGCCGGGAAGCGGCGGCTCGTAGACTTCCGTCAACGCGGTGTGGGTCGGATCCGCTCCCGGCACGACGCGGATCACCGCGCCGGGATAGCCGGTCGCCGTGCCCCAGATCGTGCCGTCGGCCGGGCTCACTGCGATCGCATAGAGCGCGAACGAGACACGCTTGTCCTTCGCGGGATCGACCGGCTGGTCGGGCTCGACCCACTCGTCGCGCTTGCCGTTGCCGTTGGTGTCGATGACGAGCGGCGCCCAGCCCTGCGACTTCTGCTCGTCTCCCGTCTCCTCGTACAGGCGGCGGTTGAACCAGCCGACCACGCCCGGGCCGACGACGCCGGCCGAGAGCCACAGCGTGTTGTCCTTGTCGAAGTTGAGGTGGTGCGTCGGAAAGCAGAGGCTGATCAGCGTGAACTTGTTCGACGCCGGCTCGTAGATCGAGAGATGGCGGTTCGCTTCGCCGCCGAGCGGGAACACCTTCGCCGAGGGGTGCTCCGGGCCTTTGCACCAGTCCGGATTCTTGTTGGGACGTACGCGCGAGGTGAACCACACGCGCCCCTTCTCGTCCATCATCGGGTTGTGGTTGAGGGTGCGGCCGTCCCAGATCGGCTTCGGTCCCCACCAGGCCGACGGCCCGAACGGGTTGTCCTTCGACGAAGGCGTCTCCGGATCGCGCACCGGATGGAACACCTCGCTCGCCGTATTCGTCTTCGGGTCTAGAACTGGCACGTAGTCCGTGCTGTCCTCGGGCGAGCCGTAGATCTCGCCGTTCGGATTGAGGCGCGGATTGCGCCGGTCGGTCGAGACCGCATCGTGCAGATAGGCGGTCGGCTGGCTCCAGTCCCACAGCGTGACCACCACGTTCCTCTCGACGCCTTTCGGCCGCTCCGGCTGTGCGAACGGCAACTCGCCCGCGGCGATGCGGTCGGTCCAATCGGCGAAGAGCTTCAGCGCGCGCTCGCCGTCGAGCCGGTTGATGTCGCGCGCCATGAGCGCCATCGCGCTGCCTGACTTGAGGCGCTCGCGCCACGCCTCTACGGAATTGCCTTTTTCCTTGAAAATTGCCGGTACGGTCCGCATGCCCGGCGTGCCGAGCGCGTGGCAGGACTGGCAGGCGCCGCTCTTGATGGTGTTGAGCCACTGGCCCTGGCTCGCCACCGGCCCGAGCGGAAACTCGCCCGCCTCCGGCACGCGCAGCAGCGAGAACCAGTACATCGCCGGGTAATACTCCGCCGCCTCTTTCGGCGAAGGCGCCGCGACCGCCGTAAGATACACGAGCCTGCCCGGCGTCGCCCTCACTTTCGGCGAGTCGACCAGCCCGTAGCCGCGCACCCACAGGCTGTAATTCGCTTTCGGCAGACCGGGGATCACGTAGCGGCCTTTGTCGTCGGTGACGACGATCTTCGCGAACTTGGTCGGCAGATCGGTCGTCTCGGCAATCACCCAGACGCCCGCCTCGGGACCCTTGGCGCCCGAGACCACGCCACCGATATCAGTGCGGCCGATGCCGACCGGCGGGCTCAGCTTGACCGCGTCCTTGGATTTCTTCTGTTGCGCCTGCAAATCGCCCGCCGCGCTCGCCGCGAGCAGGGCGATGCCGACCAGCGATGCAAGGGTTTTCATTGCCTCCTCCTCCCAGAGGTTCTATGCGTCCATCGTAACGCAACGGGGCTTGAGGCAAAACCGGAAGAACGTCACTGCACTAAAGCGCGGGAAAGCCGATCATCCGAGCAAGCGCACCGACCAAGGGGGGTCATCGATGGAATTCTTCATCTTCTGGCTGGGGTTTTCGGTCGTCGTGGGTATAGGGGCTGCAGGCCGGGGGCGTCACGGCGCCGGCTGGTTCCTGCTTTCGATGGTGATCAGTCCCCTGCTCGCCTTTTTCCTCTTGATGATGCTGCCGTCGCGCTCGAAGTCGGCAGGCGCGCCGGAGACGCAGGAGCTCCGCAAATGCCCCGAGTGCGCCGAGCTGATCCTGCGCGAGGCGAAGAAGTGCAAGCATTGCGGCTCGGTAGTCGAGCCCCTTGCGGCGGTGAGAGAACCCGCGAGCGTGACCTACGATGTCGGGAAGGCCGTCGGCCGCGCTCTCGGCCGCGAGTAGCTCAGGGCTCGGGACGCTCCTCGTCCACGACGTCGAGCAGACGCTCCAGCTCCGGCAGCGAAGGGGCCGCCTTGCCGGCCAGCCAATCCTCGATCTTGCGCTCCGTAAAGCCGGAGCGTGTTGCGAGGAGCGGCATATTGAAGGCGCACGCACCGAGCGCGTGTTCGAGGATCCAGCGATTGATCTTGGGGGTCGACATTTCGCTGCTATCGGTCAAGCAGCCATTTGAGGGACCATAGCGCGGCGAGGCCGATCAGAATCGCTGCTGCCAGAATCCAATGCTTGAGGATGAGTCGAGGCCTTCCCGGCTCGCTGGCCCCTGCGCGCCAATCCTCCTCGCTCTGACGCTGCTCAGAGCGCAGCGAGGGCGGTTTGGTCGCCAGGCGTTAAGTCCTCACTTCTTCTTGTTCTTTGGGTCGTCCTTGGGATTCACGAAGTTGAAGACTTGCGGTCCGGTCCCGTTCGCCTGGAACACCATGACGCCTTTCGCCGCCTCGTAATGAGGAACATTGGCGCCTATGACGAAGAAGCTGCCCGCGGGGTATTGCTTCATCTTCTTCTGGTCGAACTTCTCGCCTTCGCCATAAAGCAGCGTGCCGGAAATCACCGTGACCTGGACATCCGCAGGGTGCGAGTGCGGCATCGCCTTCATAGTCGGCTGATACCGCACACGCAAGATGAAGGGCCCCGGCTTGCGGGGGTCTCCCATCACCACGGCGATTTCCGAGCCGGTCGCCGGGTTGCGTGTCCACTTCAACTGGTCCGGGGTGACGCTGATCGCTTGCGCACGGGCGAGCGAAATGGTGGCGAGACCCGCGATAACTATCGAGAGCAGTGCTGCCGTTTTCATTGGAGCGTTCCTCCCCCCAGGAAGATGCGAGCCGGCTTGCAATGTCAGTCTGTTCTTATTCGCTTTGGTGTGTCAAGGCGGTCCGAAAGACTTTGCCGGAACGCTTGCGGCGTCGCGATGCGAAACGGCACCGGGCGCGTGCGGCGCCGGGCGAGCTGCAATAGCGCGCGATCCTTGGTGATGAGAAAGTCCGCGCCGGCGGCGAGCGCGGCTTCGAGGAACTTCTGGTCGTCCGGGTCGCTGCAGCGTGGCAATCCCGCGCGGCCGGTCTGCGGCAGCGTCACCTCGATGCGATGAGAGAGACGCCGGCACTGCGCGAGGACGTCCTTCTGTTTGTTCGCGTCGAGCGTCTGCCTGCCGAGCCGATACGCGAGCACGCGTTCCAGCTCGGCCTCGCACACTGCGTCGATGAAGATCTCCGCGCGCTTCAGGCCGTGCGCGTTGCGGATGGGCGCGACGCCCGGATCGTCGAACACCAGCCAGTCGAGCCAGACCTGGGTGTCGAGGACCAGGCGGACCTTACGCAAGCACCACCAGCTCCGGCGCGTTTCCCTTCTCCATGAACACGATCGCGTTCTGCCCGAAGATGCGCCCCAGCGCCTCGGCGTTGGCGCGATAGATGCCCACTACCAGGACGCTCGGCTCGGCGGCGCGCTTCTTCTCCGGGTCGCGCCCCTCGCCCGCGTAGCGCGGATAGCCGGCGGTATCCAGCAAGTCGTCGAGCGTGCCGCCGGCGTTCTTGTTCTCCGCGGCGCTTCTTGGCTCGCTGCGCGGGTTGGCCGCGGTGATGAAGGCCGCCGTGGTCGCGCCTTCTCTTTCCAGCAGCTCATCGAGCCGGGAACTGCGCTCGCCGATGCGCAACAGGAACTCGGGTTCGGCGAACACGACATAGTCCGCATTCTCATACGCGTCGATCAGCTTGGGAGTAAGTGGCATATGTCCTAGCGTTTGTGATGCACCGGCTCGACGTAGTACACCGGCGTCGGGATGCCTTGCAAGCGCGCCTTGAGCTGCAGGGCGAGGTAGAGCGAGTAATGGCGCGCTTGCATGAGGTTTCCGCCATGGAACCACAATCCGGCCTGCTGCGTCGGTTTCCACATATTGCGCAGCTCTCCCACCCAAGGCCCGGGATCGTAGCGTGTACCCGAGCCGAGCCCCCAGCATTTGCCCACCTTGTCGGCGACCTCCGGCGAGATGAGCTTCGCCGCCCACTCGTTCATCGAGCCGTAGCCGGTCGCATACACGATCAGATCGGCGGGCAGTTCCGTGCCGTCGCTCAGGCTCACCGAGCGCTCGTTGATGCGCTCGATGCCAACCTTGCTCTTCAGCTTGATGCGGCCGTCGATGATCATTTGGGACGCGCCGACGTCGATGTAATACCCGGCGCCGCGCCGGAGGTAAGTCGAGTGGATGCCTGAGCCGTCCTCGCCCAGGTTGAAAAGGAACCCCGCCTTCTCCAGTCCCTCGTAGAGCTTCGCGTCGCGCTTCCGAATGGTTTCGTAGACCGGCTTCTGCTGGTCGGGCAGCACCTTGAAAGGCACCGAGGCGACGGTCAGGTCCGCGATCTCGGTGGTGATGCCGGCTTCCAGCGCCGCCTGCGAGTAGAGCTTGCCCCACGCGTGCTCCATCAGCGCGTCGGAAGTGACGACGACGCTGGGCGAGCGCTGGATCATGGTGACGCTCTCGGCGCCGTGCTCCCACAGGTCGGCGGCGATGTCGTGCGCCGAGTTGTTGGCGCCGAGCACCACGCAGTGCTTGCCGCGCCAGTTTTCGCCGCCGTCGTGCTGGCTCGAATGGCAGAGCCTGCCTTCAAACGACGCAGATCCAGGGATGTCGGGCATGTTCGGAAAGCCCGACATCCCGGTGGCGAGCACCAGGTGCCTGGGCCAGAGCTTGATCAAATCCCCGCCGTGGTTGAGGGTCACCTCCCACTGGCCGGCCTTCTCGTCGTAGCGCGCGCCGGTGCACAGCGTAGAGTTCCAGTAGTTGATCTCCATCACCCTCGCGTACATCTCCAGCCAGTCGCCGATCTTGTCTTTCGGCGAGAACACCGGCCAGTGGTCGGGGAAAGGCAGGTACGGCAGGTGGTCGTACCAGACCGGGTCGTGCAGCACGAGCGAGCGGTAGCGCTTGCGCCAGGAGTCGCCGGCGCGCTCGTTCTTCTCGATCACGATGGTGGGCACGCCCAGGCGCTTCAGCCGCGCGGCGAGCGCGATCCCGCCCTGGCCGCCGCCGACGATCACGCAGTAGGGCTGGCGCGTGACGCCGAGCTCCGCCTCCTCCTGCTCCCTGCGCTCGAGCCAGCTCTTGCGGTCCTTGTGGACGCCCTGCTCGACCCCCGCCTCGCGGGTGCGCCCTTCCTTCTCCTCGAAGCCCTTCAGCTCCTGCAGCGTGGTGAAAAGCGTCCAGCATTTCCCGCCCTTCAGCCGCAGGTGCCCGATGCCGCGCCCGACGCCCGTCTCGAAGGTCAGCCAGGCCTCGGTGACGCCATCGTTGAGGGTCGGGTTGCCTGCCAGCGTCCAGTGCGAGGGCTTGGTCGCGGCCAGCGTCGCGGCGAGCATCGCCTTGATCTCGTCGCGCCCTTCGAAAGTCTTGATGTTCCAGGTGAAAGCCACCAGGTCGCGCCAGTAGCTGTCCTTGTCGAAGAAGTTCGCCGCCGCATTGATGTCGTTGCGTGCGAGCGCGGCGCCGAATGTTTCCAGCCAGCGGGAGACCGGACCCGGTTCCATTACCCGTGAGATTACGAGAAAACCGTCGCCCTTTCAGCAGTTACCATGCATTGGAATGAACGAGTTTCGCCGCACCATCTCCCGCGAGGACGTCAACGACCTGCCGATCCGGCGCTACGAGGGCGAAGTGTGCCTCATCGAGTCGGCCGAGGACCTCGAGCGGGCCATGGCGGACATCCGTCAGGAAAGCGTGGTCGGCCTCGATACCGAGACGCGGCCGGCTTTCCGGAAAGGCGAGAGCCACCTGCCCTGCCTGGTGCAGGTCGCCACGGCGCGCGCGGTGTACCTGTTCCCGTTGCAGCGCATGGACTTTTCCCGGCCGCTCGCCGAGCTGCTCGCCGACCCGCGCATCGTCAAGGCCGGAGTGTCGCTGGCGCACGATCTTCGTCAGCTCAAGCTCGTGTTCCCGTTCGAGCAAGCCTCCGTGGTCGACCTCGGCGTCGCGGCGCGCCGCGGCGGCGTCGGCCAGAGCGGCGTGCGCAACCTCGCCGCCAATTTTCTCGGCTTCCGCATCCCCAAGGGCAACCGCACCTCCAACTGGGCCGCGCGGCGCCTGTCGCCTGCGCAGATCACCTACGCCGCGACGGACGCCTGGGCGTGCCGCGAGCTGTTCCTGCGCTTCAAGGAACTGGGACTGCTGGACTAAAACCGCGTACTCACCCCGATAACCAACGACCGCTCGGCTACCAACTGAGCGCCATTGACGAATTGGTAAAGCGGCAGCTGAAAAAACGCGTAGGCTTGCATGCTCTTCGTGACGGCGTAGCTAACGCCGGGACTCAGCCACAGCGACCTACCCCCCGAGTCCTCGGGTTCAGCTTGGGCACCACTGTCGCGGCCCCTGATAAGGGCATTCGCCTGAACTAGCAAGGCCACCTTTTCGCCGGCCTCATACCGGACACCGGCGTCTAAATTAATTCGTTGGCCAGGGCGATAGTCTTCCCGCGCGTTCAGGGGAACCTGAATCAGTCCCTGGGCGAACCAGGAAAAATCCTTCAACGGCAACGCCTGCCGCCAAAAAGCCCCAAGCATCGCATCTGTAGTTCCCGTTCCCGGCTGAAGCGTTCGCTCTGCAAGCTCCCCTTCGGCATTTTTTACCTTGAAGCTGCCTGTCGGAAGCTTCAATCCGAAATAGAGGCCCGCTTGCCCCAATGTGTGCTCGGCGCTCTCCTGTGGCGCGAACTGATACCGCCCAAGAAGCCGAAGGTCACCGGCTTCGGTGAACTTCCATGATTCGGGCGTCTGCGTCCCATCATCGTTGTTCTGGATGTGGAAATGCGTACGGTGCACTACGGGAAGTGTCGCGGTGATTGCCCAGGTTCCATCAAAATTGTGATCGAGGGTGCCGACCCAATTGCGGTTGACCGTCTGCACCTCATCGTGGTCTCGCAGAATCTCTCCTACGGCGATTCTGTGCCTGCCGTTCTGCGCCCGGTCCTGGTTGATGTATTCATAGCGCAGGTCCAGGCGGGTTCCTGGAGCGGTGGTGACGCCTTGCATGCTCCAATTCGTATCGACCATACAAAACGCTGATCCGCAGGACGCCTGCGCTTGCATGGCGATCAGCGCAGACGCTACACCCGAGCAAATGACGGCCGTTTTTGCCAGCATGTTCATATTTCCCTGTCCGAATGAAAACGCGTTCGCAATGTGCGAACGCACAAAGGCCCCGAAGGGCCGATTGATTTCAGATCAGGAAGAAACCGGAGGAGCGCGCGGCGGGAAGGGTGTAAGCGGCGTGGACGGCGGTGGAACCGCCGCGATGAAAACCAGCAACGGTGCCGCCAAGGAAGATTGCAAGGCGCACGCTGCCGGCGCGCTGTCGATAATATCCGGCTCGCCAAGGCGGGTGCACGATAAACCGTGACAGCCGCACGCCCGTCCAGCGTCGGTCGGGCAGTGCGAAGGCGCAACCGCTACAGCGCCCGCGGCCGAAGCATGCGCTTCATGGTGAGACGCGGGCGCAAGCCGAGCATCGGGATTGGGATCGGCGTCATTTCCATGCGCGGCGGCTATCAGGGGCACCAGCGCGCAAAGCGCAAGCGCCAACTGCGCCATGCGCTTCAGCAAGCCCGGCATGCGGAATCCTTCCCCCACGGTGCGATGCTATCTCGCCAAATAGCCCGGATCAACTACCGACTAGCGCTGCTGATCCGGCCCGGCGTGGCGGCGCTGCATCAAGCCGGCGCGCAGCTCGTCGAGCTTGCGATGTAGTTGCTGCACAGCGAATTCGGCCTTGATATTGATTTGAAAATCCTGATCGGCCTGAAGCCTGTCCTTCGCGGCCTGCCGATTCTGGCTCATCATGATGACCGGCGCCTGTAAGGCCGCGATGCACGAAAGAATGAGGTTCAGGAAGATGTAGGGATAAGGGTCCGGGGGCCGGGCCAGGATCAACGTGGTGTTGACCGCCGCCCAGAGAAGCAGGAAGACGCCGAAACAAATGATGAAGGTCCAGGAGCCGCCGAAACGCGCGACCAGGTCGGCGACCCGCTCGCCGACGGTCATCCGCTGGTCGGCCATGTCGTTCACGTTCTTGATGTGCAAGCGCGACATCAGCTCGTCGGCTCCCCGCAGCCGCTGGATGACGACGCCAAGGAACCTGCGCGCAGCGGCGGGATGCTCGCCCAGCAGAGATGCGATCGCGGGCAACGGCACGCAAATCAGGCTCGTATCCACGCACGCGCGCGCAGCCGCAGACCGCGGCTGGTTGTCGAAGACCGCGAGCTCTCCGAAGAACGAACCGGACTGGAAGCTCGCGAGGATGAGTTCCTCACCTTGCGCGGGCAGGACGATGTCGACTTCTCCCTCTTCCACGATGTAGAGATATTCCGGCAGGTCGCCTTGCTGGAAAATCGCTTCCCCCGGCCGGTACAGAAGGCGAACGGCGGATTTCTGCAGAGGTTCGAGCTGGGACGGCGGCAGATCGGTGAAAAGAGGCACATTCTCTATCGGATAAGTCGCGCTCATGCGGTGGCTCCCTCGATTGCTAGGGCCGCAGACTACCAAACGCGCCCCCCACAGCCCGGGACAGGAGAGCGAGTAGCGCGCGGCGCGTTATCTCAGATGATTGGCTGCCGAACATAGCCGCGCCCTGTCATGCAGTACTCGTAGAGCCACCAGTTGGGCGCCATGCGGCCCCGGCCAATGCGATCCGAGTACATCATGCCCAAACAGTGCTGGCGGTCCTGCTCCAGGATGGCCTGCGTCGCTCCCGGCTTCGATAGCTGCGAGCCTCCGGCGCATCCGTGGCATGCGGCTAGCGCCGCGAGCGAGAGAGCGAGCCTCAGGCGCATATCGCGACAATAAATATCCAATGCAGCAGAGACCACCGGACACTACGCCGATTTACTACCAGATACCTGACACAGGAGCTAGCGCTTGCGCGGCCGCATCCGAACTCCGACTTTGGGCGTGGAAAGCCTTTGACCGAGATCGCGCCACCGTTTCCGATCGACGATGGCCTGCTGCTGAACCAGCTGCCAAAATGGGTGCCCGATCCGGCGATCCGGAAGAAGATCCTGGTCGACAACCCGGCCCGGCTCTACGGCTTCGAGCCCGAGCCGAAGTGAGCTCGCGCTGGCGCGGGACGCGCTGGTACAGCCAGTAGCGCTCTTTGTCGTCGCCCGGCCGGCTGCCGTTCCAAACCAGCCGCCAGCGCCTGCCGACCTTCGGCTCGCCGTCCTTCAGCCACGCCTGCACGAGAAGAACCCGGCAATTGTGGCCGGTGGTTTCTCGCGGATAGGTGATGATGCCGCCGAAATATTCGAGCATCGCTCGCTGTGGCTCGCCAAGGCCGCGGTTGGCAATGCAGCCGGCGCCCGTGGGCAAATGGCTCTTCAGATCAGCAACCAGCCCGCGGTAGCTCTGGCCGTAATCGAGATACGGCAGCCACAGCGTCATCGCCAGCCCCCATACGATCGCGACGCTCGCGGCCCAGGTCAAGATGAGGCCGTTTTCGCGGCGAATGACGACCAGCCAGCCGGCAGTCGCCAAAATCGCGACGGCGACCAGCACGGGCTTGATCTCCACCACGAAGCCCGGACGATCCGCCTGCAGCAGCTCGACAATCGCAGGCGGCCACCCGGCCAGAAGCGCCGCCCATGCGATCCACATTGCCGAGGCGAGCACCCCCGCGAGCAGGACGATAAAGCGTTCGAGCCCCCAGGCAAGCCAGCGCGGCGCCGAATCGGCGTGCGCGACCGCCAGCACCGAGAGGGCGATAAGCATGGGAACAGCATAGAGATGGCGGTGGCTGCCCGCGCCGCTTAGGACGACAAACACGACGCCCGCCGCGAGCAGCGGCAGTTGCACCGCCGGCTGCCGAGGCGCCTGCCAAGCGCTCCACGCCGCGAGCGGCAAGGCCGGCAGGGCGAACCATGGCAGGATCTTCAGGTACATGAGCCGGTCCTGCGTGGGCCCGAGCTTCGCGCTGCCGGTGAAGCGGCCGAAGTTGTTCGCCCAGAACCATTCATCGAACAGCGCAGGCGATTGCCTGTAGACCAGCCAGGGCCACAGCAGCGCCCATGGCGCAAAAGCGAGCGCCGCAATCACCAGCGCGCGGGCGTAGGCGGCGTTCTTCCACGCCGGAAGAAATCGCAGCCCGAGCGCCGTGAGCCCGATGACGCCGGGGCCGATCAGGCCCTTTGAGAGGAACGCGATGCCGGCGCCGCTGCCGATGAGAAAGCCGCCCCAGCACGGTCTCTCGACGGCGAGCGCCAGGCCGTACAACGCCATCGCGATGCCGGCGGCCAGCGAATTGTCCGTGATCAACAGATGCGCCGGCTGCAGGTATCCGATGCATCCGATGAGGATCAGCACGGCGGGCATCGCCCTGCCGTCGCCATAAAGCTTGCGCGCCGTGGCGCCGACGAAGAGTAGTGTGAGCCCGACGTAGAACAGCGTGGCGAAGCGTGCCGCCTCGTGTAGCGGCAGCCAACTGCCAAGCAAGCCCGAGAACAGCGCGCTCGTAATGAAGAAGATCGGCGGCTTCTCCATAAACGGCTCACCGGCGAGCGTCGGCACCACCCAGTCGCCGCTGTTCAGGATGTGATAGACGAGACCGAACGTATAAGCCTCGTCGGGCTTCCACGGATCGTGGCCGAAGAGGCCGAAGCACATCCACGCGGCGATCAGCGAATAGATTGCGACCGACTCGGACCGGGCGGTGAAGCTGCCGCCGAACGGAATCCTGCCGCGCAGTGCGAGAGCTGCCGCGTGCCGTGCCATGAGCGCGATGTTGTCAGGCAAAAATTAGCCCTTTCTTAGCAGTTGCCGGGTCAGTAGAGCGAAAGCATGAAGCGGGCGTCAGCTACCCGAAGGTCGTATGAAGGAAAAAGGACAACGATAAGAAAGGAATGAAAGAAAAAGGACAACGACAAGAAAGGAACAAGACGCTCCTGAAACGTATGGTTAAGCGCCATGCAATCGGCACGGACCGCCTGTCGATGATCAAGCGCGTCGTTTCATTCGCGCTGTACCAGCCGTTGTTCATCCTCTTCGGCGTCATCCTGTTCGTCGGTGGCGGTCTTTTTGCCTTCAATAATCTCCCCGTCGAGGCGTTCCCGGACGTCACGGACACCCAGGTAACCGTCATCGCGCTTTACCCTGGGCGCGCGGCCGAAGAGGTCGAGAAGCAGGTCACCATTCCTCTCGAAGTCGGACTGTCTGGCCTGCCGGGCGCTGTCAGGCTGTTCTCGCACACGCAATTCGGCCTGTCGTTCGTGATCATCACATTCGACGACCGCTATAGCGGGTATTTCGCCCGCCAGCAGGTCGTCGAGCGGCTGACCGGGGTGGATCTGCCGCCGGGTGTGCAGGCGCAGCTGGCGCCGTTTTCAACCGCCATTGGCGAGATCTACCGCTATCGCGTCAAGGGGGACAACTCTTCGCCGCGGGAGCTGCGCACCTACCAAGACTGGGTCATCGCCCGCCAGCTCAAGCTCGTCCCGGGGGTCGCGGACGTCGTCAGCTTCGGCGGACTCATCAAGCAGTACGAGGTCCACCCTGACCTTGCGCGCATGCGCGATTACAAGGTGACGCTTGCCCAGCTTTTACAGGCGATAGAGCGCGGCAATTCAAACGCGGGCGGCAGCTACGTCGAGCAGGGCATGCAGCAGTACCTGATCCGCGGCATAGGTCGGTTCCGGACCCAGGAGGACATCGGCAACGTCGTCCTCGCCGAGCGCAACGGCACGCCGATTCTCGTCAAGGACGTCGGGCACGTCGAGATCGGCGCCGTCCCCCGCCAGGGTGTCGCAGGCCAGGACCAGGACGACGACATCGTCACTGGCATCGTCCTCATGCGCCGCGGAGAGAATCCGTCTACGGTTCTCAAAGCCGTCCACAAGAACATCGACCAGATCAATGTCACCGGCCTGCCCGGCGGCGTGAAGATCGTTCCCTTCTACGACCGCACCTGGCTGATCGACAAGACGCTGACCACCGTTTTCACCAATCTTGTGGAAGGTGCGCTGCTCGTATCGGTGGTGCTGTGGCTGTTCCTCGGCAACCTGCGCGCCGCGGTCATCGTCGCCCTCACCATCCCGCTCGCGCTGCTCGCCACCTTTCTCGGACTGACGTATCTCGGCATTCCCGCCAATCTGCTGTCGCTCGGCGCGATGGACTTCGGCATCATCGTCGATGGCGCGGTGATCGTGGTGGAGAACATCTTCAGGCGTCTCACCGCCGCCGCGCACGATCACGTCGCGCTGGACGATCACAGGCGGAAGAACTTGATTCTCGAGGCGACGGTCGAGGTCGGACGGCCGACGCTGTTCTCAATGCTGATCATCATCGCGGCGCACATTCCCATCTTCACTCTGCAGCGCCATGAGGGCCGCATCTTCGCGCCGATGGCGTATTCCGTCGTCTCGGCGCTGATCGGCGCTCTTATCCTGTCTCTGACGCTGGTGCCGCTGCTGTGCTCGCTGATGCTGAGAAAAAAACTCCCTGAGGAGGAGAACTGGCTGACTCGCAAGGCCAAGCAGCTTTACGCACCGTCGCTGGCCTGGGCCTTGGGACACAGCCGGCTGGTGATCGGCCTCGCCTTGCTGGCCCTGCTCGGCAGCCTGGCGCTGGTGCCGCAGCTGGGCACCGAGTTTCTGCCCGAGCTGAACGAGGGGTCTGTCTGGGTGAGCGCCGACCTGCCCACCAGCATCTCGGTGCCGGGCGCGCAAAAAATGACCCGGGAAATTCGCCTGGCAATCGAGAAGTTCCCTGAAGTGGCGGGCGTCGTCTCCA
>DATNMK010000091.1:0-50098 GCA_035602335.1 Burkholderiales bacterium | reverse complement strand
CGTCCCCGCCTTTGTCGATCTTGTTGAACACGAGCAAGCGCGGCACGTCCTGCGCGCCGATCTCGGCCAGCACTTTCTCGGTCACCGCAATCTGCCGCTCGAACCCGGCATCGCTCGCATCGATCACGTGGAGGAGCAGCGACGCCTCGAGCGCTTCGTCGAGCGTCGACTTGAACGATGCGACAAGCCCGTGCGGCAGATTCTTGATGAAGCCGACCGTGTCGCTGACGAGCACGCGCGGGATGCTCTCGGGGTGGAGGGCCCGCACCGTGGTATCGAGCGTCGCGAAGAGCTTGTCCGCCACCAGCGACTCGCTTCCCGTCAGCGCGCGCATCAGGGTGGACTTGCCCGCATTCGTGTATCCGACGAGCGCCACGCGCGCGAGCCCCTGACGCTCCTGGCGCCGGGCGCGCTGCGTCTTGCGCTCGAGGGCCATTCCATCGAGCTCCTTCTGCAGCTCGGTGATGCGGTCGCGGATCTTGCGCCGGTCGAGCTCGCCGTGCGACTCGCCGCCGCTGCGGCCGCCGGTGCCGCTGCGCCCCCGGTCCTTCGGCCCGGCCTGCTTGGCGGCTTCGCGCAGGCGCGGCGCCATGTAGCCCAGGCGCGCGATCTCGACCTGCGCGCGTGCGTAGCGCGAGCTCGCGTGCCGGTGGAAGATCTCGAGGATCACCATGGTGCGGTCCATCACCTCGCCGCCGGCCTCCTTCTCCAGGTTGAACGCCTGCGAGGGGGAGATCTCGTGGTCGATGAGGATCACGTCGGCGGACTCCTGCTCCCGCATGAGGCGCAGCTCCTCGCGCTTGCCGGTGCCGAAGTACGCCGACTTGTCGAACCCGGCGCGCTTCTGCGTGAACTTGCCGACCACCTCGAACCCCAGCGTCTTCGCGAGCTGGCGCAGCTCGGTCAGCGACGCGTCGAACTCGACGTCGCTCATGCTGGACAGCTGCACCGCCGCTACGATGGCGCGCGCCCGCTTCGGGTCGATTTCCTGCATCATGCGCGCAGCGTATCAGGCAAACTGGACGCCTATACTGGAGGCCCCGTGAAAAAGCTCCCCGACATCGACCCCGAAGGAAAACGCCTTCCCATCAAGCTCGACAGCACCTCGAACGGCGAATTCGCCCCTGTGCCGCTCTGGCCGGCGAACCGCGAGGCCAATCGCCTGGCGCACGAATCGGCTTCCGCTTTTTCAAAGAAACTTGGTCTTTCAAGAAGAAACTTCCTTGTCTCTTCGTGCGGCGCCGCTGCGACCCTGCTCTCGTTCAACGCCGCGAACGCCGCCGCCGGCCGCACGGGCGGCTTCTTCGACCTGCCGAAGGACGCGGCGCTCGACGAGTCGCTCGCCCGCGTGCAGGTCGGGCCGGCGAAGGACGAGTTCATCTTCGACGTTCAGGGCCACTTCATCGACACGCCGAAAGGAAATGCCAAGAGCGCTGAGGTGTTCGTGAAGGACGTCTTCATGGACAGCGACACCGACGTCATGGTGCTCTCCTTCGTGCCCTCCTCGCGCGACGCCGAGCCCGTCACCATTCAGGCCGCCGATGCCATGCGCCGCGTCGTCGACAAGCTCGAGGGCACCCACCGCCTGCTCCTGCACGGCCGCGTCAACCCGAACCAGCCCGGCGACCTCGAAGGCATGGACGAGCTGAAGGAAAAATGGGGCGTGAGCGCCTGGAAGACCTACACCCAGTGGGGCCCGGACGGGCGCGGCTTCTTCCTTTCCGACGATGTCGGCATTCGCTTTATCGAGAAGGCGCGCAAGCTCGGCGTGAAGAACATCGCCGTGCACAAGGGCCTGCCTTTCGGGCAGCAGTCCTACGAGCACAGCCAGTGCAGCGACATCGGCGTCGTCGCCAAGCGCTTCCCCGACGTCAACTTCCTCATCTACCACTCCGGCTTCGTCACCGGCGTGCCCGAGCAGGCCTACCAGCCCGGCCGCGACGGCATCGATACGCTGGTTTCGTCTCTACAAAAGAATTCAGTTCCGCCGGGGTCGAACGTGTACGCCGAGCTAGGCAGCACCTGGCGCTTCCTCATGCGCGACCCCGAGCAAGCAGCTCATGCTTTAGGAAAACTTTTACTCTACGTTGGAGCGAACAACATTCTCTGGGGCACCGACTCCATCTGGTACGGCTCCCCGCAGGACCAGATCCAGGCTTTCCGCACCTTCCAGATCGCCCCCGCCCTGCGCGAGAAGCACGGCTACCTCGAGATCACCCCCGACCTTCGCGCCAAGATCTTCGGCCGCAACGCCGCCAAGGTCTACGGGCTGAGCGCTGCCGACATTAAGAAATACACGAGCCGCGACTCCATCTCGCGCGAGCGCGCTACCTACTTAGAGAATCCCGAACCACACTTCAAGACCTACGGGCCGAGGACTCGGCGGGAGTTTCTTCAGTACTTGCGGTTGACATCGGACCCGCGCTAAGCGGCGGTCAGTCGCGCCGGCGTCCGCGGTGCTCGACGAGATCAGCCGATAGAGCAACCGGGCCCGGGTCTTCTGGCTATGTTTCCGGACGATGTCGCTACAGCAGAGAGCGAATCAGCGCTTCATCGATTCGATGTGCGCAACGGATAAGGCGGTCTGCGACCTTCTGGATATCCTCCGGTGCAACGTCCCGAAGTGTGGCGCGAAGTTTGCCGCCTTTTACAGATGCTCGACGTAGCTTACGGCGATGTTCGATGGGGCTGCGTTCCCAAATTCCGTGAATGAATTCGTTGCGCTGGTTGTAGAGATCGTGGACCTCATCCATGATATTGGCAATCTCAGTGTAGCACTCGTTGGTCGGGGTGTACTCATTCATGAATGCCTTCACCATATTCGTCTTACGGCGGAAATCCATATCCACAACCATGAGCTCGCCGCCGGTACCGAAGCTAGCGTCGAGGAAGTGAATCAGGATTGATTCGAGTTCGTTCTCCACATAAGCGGAGGCGGCTGCCAGACGACCGAGCTGGAGAAGGATGTCCTGGGAACCGACCAGTTGAAGGGAAAGAGGGTTCCTTTCCCGGCCAGTCACGAGTCGGTCGTCAGGTGAGCCCGGCATCCTGAGCGCCTTACTTAGCCTTTCCAATTTCCCACCGAGCGTGGGAATCCTTGGTGTCACGGTCACGGATGAGTTGAGCGCCACAGGCAGCACATTTGTAGTATTCGACTGTGCCAGTGGCGGCTCCCATAGCCCTCCACTTCTCCTTATTTACAAGGTTCAGCCCTGCGTGCGGCTCAGTCGCGGAAGGCTTGCCGTTGATTTCGCAGCAGGGCTCGCAAGGCATCGTATTCCCCTTTAGCAATGCAAGACAGCGTACATCAGCTGATCGGCTGTAGTGAAGCCGTGGCGCGTCAGTACTACCCGAACAAGCCTTCGCTTCTCCGCTCCGGCTGCGGCTGCATTGCCGACCAAAACTTGTGACCGAGTTGGTGCCGTGACGCAAATGCGAGCCAATAAAGAGGTTGACCGCCATCGCCTGTTATCAATGGCAGGGCATCGGCAACCTTCATGTTGTCCATTGTTTTCAGCAGCCCGCGCCAATGTTGCATGATTGACTCCCTGACAATCTCGTCGGGCAACTTGATGTCAACGGCCTTCCGCCAGCCAGGCGCGAATCGATCGAGGGACGAGCCATGCTCCTCGATGTATCTCCTCAGATTGCGGTTCAAGTCCAAAACGCTCACATGCGCAAGGATGTCGACGTGCTTTAGACGACGCGACAGCTTCTGAATCACCTCGAACGACAGATTCCCAAGGGCAACCCCCACGGGTTTCCACCGGTTCCCGGAAAGTTTAGCGGTCCGGCCTAGCCGTCGCCCTAGTTCCATGGTCGGCGGCCTCCCACTCTATGAACATCGCAATCGGCGTGGGCGCCACTTTCTTCGCGCGGCCATGCGTCAATAGAAGCCTTTGCACAGTGGTTCGCTCAAATCCGCGCTCGGGGATCGACAGTTCAACACGCCCTTGAAATGGAGGGAATGACGCATCCGTCGAATTGACAGCTCTCCATTCTCTGCGCATGCGACTCTCGGCGGTATCAAATTCTCGCAGTAGCTCCTTGACGACTTTCTTGGGAACCGCCTTGCCACTTTGCGCACCGATGGAAGCCGCCATCTCCCGCCACGTAGTCCTCATGCCCTTAAAGCTGCCGGTCATTCGGCGTTCGAAGTCTGCAACCGGATTGCCACCTAGCATGAAGTGCGCTGACTTAACTTTCTCGACCAATGGTATCCATGCAGGCGGCGTTTTGCCCCGTCTAGCGCTTGTATGAGCATGAAGATGTTGCCAGTGAACACGAGTGTCTGTGTATATCGCGGCGCCCATCAACTTAGCGAGGAACAGCGACACTTCGAGGTTAAAACCCTTGATCGTTTGTAGTTGGGCACCCTCTTCTCCTGGCGGAAGGTGTTGCAATAGAGAGAGTGGATCTAGTTTGTGCTGTTCCTTCATGTACGACATTACTCGTTCTATTTCTTCGGGACTCAGCTCGGGTGAGGTACGTTCGATGAGGCTGCGCAACGCATCCAATGGCAGCCCTTGCGTCGCCCTCTTTAGCTCGTCCTTTTGAAGGAGATGGAATCGCTCCATATCCTTTTCGTCAATCTCCATGTTGCCCACACGCTCCTGCGCCATGTCCATCACGACGTGCATCAGTCCGCCGAAGTCGGTCGGATCGGGCAGAAGCTGTACCAGCCCAGCGTGGACGAATGGTTCAAGCATCATCAGTAGGAGAACATTCTTGATTGTTTGGACCTTGTACTGGCTTGGCTTGTGGGTCGGACTGTAGTCCGGCTTGACGTTGCCAGCGTTGATGAATGGATTGGGAATGACTACTTGGTCGAAGTAGGTCAGCCAGCTTGTGACGTTGACCGCGATTGTCCGTGGATCAACGATACCGAGATAGAGGCCCCTAAACGCCCGCGCAGTCAGGCGCGGCAACAAAGCCACTAGGTCTGTGTCTCGCGGCCAGAGACTTTCGAACGCCTCGTGAATGCGTTTGACCTGTTCATCAGTCAACTCTCTGCGAACGTCCTCCCAGCTCTTGCCCGCGTCGAGTCCTAGAATGTCCTGCACTGCACGGCAGAACATTAGGTTCCGTTCACGAATACTGTAGACGTCCCAAGACGGGCGCTCACTCAGAGGCACCTTCTCGCAGCAATTCCGATACCTTTGTCCGCTGCCACAGCCGCAGGGACCATTTCGATCCGGCGGTCCGGGGCGCCGTTTCTTCGCCAGGTACTCGTGTGAGCCTGACGTTCGTCCGAACTGGTCCTGATAGTGCGTGGAGCCGTCCTTGTAGCCAACGTAAATCTCGCCGCCGAAATGCCAGAGTTCATCCGACGGTGGCAGCAGAACTTTTCCAAGGTGCCCCCACGGCTCCAATGACAGCTTGTCAGGCTCTAGCCACGCCTTGTCGCTTGCGGCAACGTACCTCCGAGCCCTCGCCTTTAGAACACGATTGATCCCACTGACCTCCTGACTGGTCAACTCGCGCGTGCGGATGAAGGCGTCCGTGCGAGCGATGGTTGGTGGGCCGCCATAACGCGCGTGTGTTCGCGGTGACTTCACATCGACATTGACCGGATTTTTTGCGTACTCCAAATTCGTCAAGATCAGACAACGGTTCGCATCAAGTGCGAATACCGTTTGGGAGCCCTTGAGTTCAATAGACGGATCGTCTGGGTAACTGCATGCCGAGGACCCTGGCGGATAGGCCGGGTTATAAATAGTCACCGGGTGATCGGTAACAATGAACTTAATGTCTGAACCTTCCGCAGACACGATTTCCCTAACGCTCTCGACCCACATCGTGCAATGCATCTGACGGAGCGCCTGCATTTCGATCATTAGGCCGAGCTGCGTCAGCTGCGGATACTTGCTCTTGATCCAGTCGAGTCCCTTTGGAGTTCGTACCTTCTGCGCATCCAAGTACGAAAAGAAATGCTGGAACGACTTGTGAATGCCTACCACATCACCACTTGCGAACGCGCGCACGGCGGGCGCGCCAAGGTTATCTATAGCGCCGAATAGATATCGCTCAACCTCATCGTTAATGGCGCTGCCAAATCTTGTCGTATAAAGGTCCTCCGCCACGAAGCAGCTCGCGGGCGCGCGATTGAGGTGAACATTTCGTAGGGTTTTTGCGCGGCCGTCTGGAAGAACGATCCGAGGTGGATCAAGGTCTAGTAGCTGAAGGGACTTACTCGGGTCAACGATAAAGCCCTTCTGGTACCAAATCGGCACGTAGTGATTCTGGTGCGTTATTTGTGGAGCCGACTGCGAGATGGCAGCACCTAACCTTTCTGGCGGTACTGTATATTAGTTCAGTATGTCCCACCAGCGCCCCGACGCGGACGACATCAAGATGGTTGCAGGGTGGCGCTGTCCCCTATGCAACGGTACCACCTACAGCCAAGTCGAAGTCGCCCGGCCCAATGACCAGGACGATTCACTAGAGCGCCGACGCCACGCAGGCGGGCGTTTCGCAAAAACGGTGTCACCTAGCACAGTACTGGTCACGCGCCCGGCTTCTCTTTTCGCTCCATTCCCCGTGGTAGGGTCGTAGGGTCGCAAACATTCGCACATGGAAGACCAGATGCGATCTGAGAGTGCCAAGTATGGACATGTCACACGCCGGCTCTTACGAAATGAGCGTCTGACCGGCAAGGTGTTGGAGTCTGCGCTTAGCGTCATCGGTCAAGGTGGTACGCGCGATAGTCTCTGTGACGTTATTGCCGCGAAGCTAATCGCGGGGCAGCAACTCAGCGACTATGAGAAGCACATCATGATTGATGTGCTCTTGCTGCACGCAAGACTAGGGGGCGGCACGCCGATAAGCTCAAAGACCACCAGGCTATGCGTGAATGACAAGGGCGAGCTGGAGCTCGTCATCACCCCGGACACTTGAATCGGAGGCGGGTTCGCGCTCGTAATTACCCGCGCCGCACGAGGGATTGGCAATCCGTCGGTCGACGGTAGAGCGCGGCGCTACCGAATACCGCCGGAAAGTCATTGAACTGATTGGAAACGGGCACATTGATGTATTCGTAGTACCCCCGTCAGTACCCCGTTGCTTGGCCGCACGCTCGTCGCTCGGCTCCCCCCTACGAGTTCACGCCTTTTCCCGAAATCCACGCGATAGACCAGTCACCGACCCGATGCATCAATAGTAATAGGAGGTACGGATGGCGAAAAAACGAAAGCGGAAAGGCCGTATTAGGTCGAAGGCACAACGGCGCAAATTTGCCGAGCTCCTCATCCAGGGGAAGATCAAGCCGGAGGTCTACGAACGGTGGAATCGTACTGCTGGCGGCAAAGAACTACCGGAACACGTCGGTAAAAACCGGCGGAAGGTTAAGCGGAAATCCAAGAAGCAACACGGCTAGCTCGAGCTATGCGGTTCGAGAGCGCCGTGTCCACGAACGTTTGGACGACTTTGGCAAAGGGTCCGTCCGCGCGCCGCTAAAAGAAAACTGCGTCCCGAACGCAGAATCCTTGACTTCCTCCGCCAGCTCTGGGACCACCTGACCCGCTCCGGGGCACCGAATCCCGCCTAAACCACTACTGGAGGGATCGAGTCTTACCGATTCGGCCTACATCCAGCTCTCGGGAAACCTTCTGACCACTTGGCCGAGTGACGATGACACGGATCGTTTTGAGGCCACGCTCCTGGGCGGCAGCCACAAGCGCAGAAATCTTCTCTTGCATCTCCGACTCTTGCTTGTCGGTCCAGGGCTTCTCGTACTGCCCGGCCAGCTGCTTGGCGAGAGTGATTGTAAGGACGTCTTCGAGCACGGCACCCAAATCGGCTGGCTCTACTTCCAGCGTGTCATCAGGGTTCTCAAACAAGTCGTCCATCAGCGTCCGCTTAGGCTCGATAGCGGACATTGCAGCACAGGCTGGAGCGTGGCGCTAGGGCAACGTTTCCCGCCCCGTCCGATTTAACACCACACCCCTTGGCGAGGCCGCCTTGCACCGGAGCCACAGGCTAAGTGCAAAGGGGATAGCGGGACGACTCGTAAACTTAATGTGGGTGGCCGAGGGCAGCATGTTCCGCCTCCGGACGGTTTGATCGAAGCTAGTCCTGCAAATTGTCTGCTGGTGGACTGTCCTTCACCTTGTCCATGATTTTGGCCATGTCTTCTAGCAAGTCCTGTCTAGTTATGTGAGGAATGGATTCCTCGTTGATGTTGAAGTCAAACCTGGATCGGAACACTCCTCGCGCAAGACCCCACGGACGATCAAAATCCTCATCGTTCTCTGGTCGTTCAAATCGAACCCTCTCCGGCGGAACTCCATTGAAAATGCGCAAGGAGCTCACAGCGTTTTGGATTGACATCGCAGCCAGTTGAGTGAGCAACAAGTCTTTTTCAAAATGCCAGTTCATTGAAACACTCCGGGAGCGCAAGTTGCGACTTCCCTCCGCCCCTAACCTAGTGACCCGAAGAAATGTGCATCCATACTCCGAGGACCCAAGCGTCTGCATGTCTTCCTCCTTGGCAGGCTGGCCCTTCTCGCGTTCAGGCGCCATCCGGAGCGTGAAACCGCCAGCCCTGACACGGAAACCGTGTTTGATACTGTTGTACTCGTCAATATGGTCTTCGTTCACGAATTCGTGTGCAAGACGTGCCCAAAGCACAGCGAATAACTTCATCGTCCTTTCCTGTTTTTCGGTCCCACTCTCATAATTTCTGAAAACTAGCGTCGCCAGCTCCTCCCAAGATGGGGCGCTAATCCTCCAAACGCGGAATAGGCTCCTATCCTTTGCCGCGATCCGTCGAGTAACTTCCCTCAACGACGGAGTAGAGCATCGGCTAAGCCATCCGTAGACACATGACGGGCTTTGAAGTAGTGCTCCCAGCAGCGAGAACAGCGTTTCTAGCGAGTGGTGCAGAGTCGTTCGCACCCCAACGGAAGCGCGCTTCACATCCTCTGCAGCTTCGAATCCTTCTAGCAAGAACGTGAAGTACTCAGGATCGATCCCATCGAGGAACTCCACATTCCGCTTTTTCAAGTCCCATTCCCAGAAGCGGTAGGGTTCGTCATTGACAACGACGAGAGCGTTCCCGAGCGTGCTTGCTGGTTCAGACGTGGTCATAATGTTGATCCGTTCCTATCGCTAGACATTATCGGTGACCACGCAACCCCGCCCAGAACAGATTCATCGCGCGGGCGTTCTCGCACGTCGCAATGCCAAGCAGTTCTTCAACGATGCGAAGGCGTTGATGGCGGCGAAAAGTTATGGCCATGCATACGGCATGATGGTCTTGGCGGAAGAGGAAGCAGCTAAGGCGCTAATCTTCCATGGCCTTGCGGACGGCCTTCTGCGAAATCCTGAATGGCTCGCGCTCGCTACCCGCAAGCATGAGGCGAAGCACGCAACTGTGGCTGTCACGGTGATGATGCGCCTCATGCTGTTTTTCATGTTTGGCCTGGCACCCCACGAAAGTATGCGCGCGAAACGCAAGAGATGGCTTCGCGAGGGCACCGTGCCGGGATCGATACAAATCTTCTACCGCAACTTTCAGCAAGCAGCTCAGGACATTCCGGGCACCATAGAAACGATTGCTGACATGCTCGAGGAACTGAGCCAACTGGGTCAGCTACAAGGCCGGCGAGAAAAAGGATTCTTCGTAGACCTTAATGAGTCAGGTGAAGCGTCCGGCCCGCATCAGTTTTCGCTTGCTGACTGCCGCAAGCAGATGCGACTCGTGGCGGCTCGGCTTGCTGCAGCAGATGATTGGATGGGAAGTCCCAAAATCAGTTTCCGACGGCGGGTGTCACTCACAAACGTCGATGCGCATACGCGCAGCAAGATCGCGTCCCTTGAAGCCTTCCTTTTTGGGCAAAAGGGGAAGAACGCGGTCTTGGAGTGGCTCAGCAGCGATTCGCCGAAAGATCTTGTTAAGCAAATTCGGGAGTTCGCTGCCGACGAAAGCAAGGTCGCCAAAGTGCGAAGCGTGGTTGAACAGATGCAGGCCCAACTACCCGCGATCTAGTCAGCCTTGGGGGTATCGCAGGGGGTACTAGCCTGCGCACGCCGTACCTAAGACGTCCACTATCATCCAGCAACGGCCGGAAATCGATTCCCGCCGCCGCTACCGAACTCCCGATCGATAAACACCGTGACTGAAGGTCCATGCTCTCTATCTAGCGCACGCGCGGTAGAGAAATGGCAGGCTGACGTCCATCCGATAGTCGATGTCGGAGTGGTCGTCGTCGAATTCTTCGTAGCGATGCGCGATGCCCGCCTCGGCGAGGCGCCGGGAGAGGATGCGGGAGCCGTAGTGGATGTGGTACGGGTCGCGCCAGCCGCAGTCGATGTAGATGCCGCGGAGTGACTTGAGGTTGGCGCGGTACTTCGAGACCAGGTTGATCGGGTCGTGGCGGTGCCAGTTGCGCCAGCGCGCTTCGATCGCTTCGCCCGATTCGGCGTTGAAGGGGATGCGGAAGCCGAGCGACGCGCGCCGCTTGGCAGTTTTGGTTACGATTGGGTGATGAGACGTTCAATACGTAGTTATGTGGCAATCGTCACTCTGGCGTTCGCCACGAGCCTCTCGGCACAAACTTTCCCGGAACGCCCAGTGCAAATCATCACGCCCTACGCTGCGGGCGGAGGGCTGGACATCATTACGCGCACGCTCGCGCAGCGGCTGAGTACACAGTGGGGAAAACAGGTCATCGTGGACAACAAGCCGGGCGCGGGAAGCACACTCGGGACGGCGCTTGCGGCGAAGGCGGCGAGGGATGGGTACACGCTGCTGGTGGCGTCGACGCCGCTCGGGGTGGCGCCGGCGGTGTATCCGAGCCTGTCGTATGACGCGAGGCGGGATTTCGCGCCACTGAGCCTGGTGGCGATGACGCCGGAGGTACTGGTGGTGACGCCGTCGCTGGGCGTGGGAAGCGTGGCGGAGTTGGTGGCGAAGGCGAAGGCGGAGCCGCGCAAGCAGAACTTCGGCTCGGCGGGGTCGGGGACGCTCGGGCATCTCGCGGCGGATTCGGTGAACCGGCGGCTCGGGCTCGGCGCGACGCACATTCCGTACAAGGGAAGCAACCCGGCGACGATCGATCTCATCGGCGGGCAGATCGACTGGATGATGGATACGCCGGCAGCGGTGCTGCCGCACGTGCGAGGCGGGAAGCTGCGCGCGCTGGCGGTGGCGGCGCCGCAGCGCTCGCCGCAGCTCGCCGATGTGCCGACGCTCACGGAGGCGGGCTATCCGGAGCTCGAGTTCAGGATCTGGATGGGGCTGATGGCGCCGGCGGGGACGCCGGAGCCGGTGCTGAAGGCGATCGAGGCGGGAATCGCCGAGGCGATGCGCGACCCGGCGCTGCGCGCGGCCCTCACGGCACAGGGCTGGGACATCGTGGGAAGCGGAGCGCGAGAGTTTGCGGTGTTCCTCGACAAGGAGCTGCCGAAGCTCACCGCGGCGGCCAAGGCGGCGGGAGTGAAAGCGGACTAACGCTAGCGGCGTACTCGGAGGACCAGCTTGCCGCGCAGGTGGCGCGCTTCGCTCACTCGGTGGGCCGCTGCCGCCTCGGCGAGCGGATATTCGACGATGGCGGGGAGCGGAACCACGCCTTGCAACACCAGGGCCGCGACCCGGTCTAGATGTGCCCGGTCGCGGTTGACCTTCGGCCGCAGCGACGTGGCGTCGGGACGTGGCGAGGCCGGCGCGCTCGCGCCCGAGGCGATGGTCGCGAGGCGCCCGCCAGGACGAAGGACCGCGAAGCTCTTCAGGGTGACGTCTCCGCCCACCGTGTCGAAGACCGCGTCGCAGCCGGAAACGAGCTTCGTGAAGTCCTGCGTGCGGTAGTCGATCGCCTCGTGCGCGCCGAGCGCGCGCACGTAGTCGTGGTTCGCCGAGCTCGCGGTCGTGACGACGCGCGCGCCGAGGTGCCGAGCGAGCGCGATGGCGAAGCCCGCGACGCCGCCCGCACCGCCGTGGATGAGGATCGTCTCGCCCGTTTTCAGCTTGAGCGTGTCCTCGATCGAGACGAGCGCCGTGAGGCCCGCGAGCGCGATCGACGCGCATTGCACGTGGGTCAGGCTCGCGGGCTTCCTCGCGAGGATCTCCTGCCGGATCGCGATCTTCTCGGCGTAGGCGCCTTCGTTCGGTACTTCGCACACTCCGAACACCGCGTCGCCGACCTTGAAGTCCCTCGCCCCCTCGCCGAGCGCGGCCACTACGCCTGAAAAGTCCCGGCCCGGGACATGCGGAAGGGCGATGCCGAGGGAATACTGCCCCGCGCGCATCTTCCAGTCGGCCGCATTGACGCTCGCCGCGTGGATGTCGACGACGACTTCCCCGCGAGCGGGGACCGGGTCCGGCAGGTCCCCGTACTGGAGGACCTCCGGGCCGCCGAAGCTGCTGAAGAAGGAGGCTTTCATTCGCGCGGCGAACCCCGTTCCTCGAGGAGCAGGCGGCCGAAGCCCGGGATCGGCGCTGAGACGCCGGCAAGGCGAAGCGCGTTCCACATCATCGCGGCGGCGGCGGACACGGCGGGCTTGCCGAGGTCGCGCTCCATACGAGCAAGCGAAGCGATCGTAGGCATGCCGACGCCGCTCAGGAACACCGCCTGCGCCTGCGGCACGTCGATCCGGCGCGCGAGGCCGTGGGCCCGCTCCGCGGTTTCCTCGTAGATGTTCTTCACGTTCTCCAGGCGCCCGACGCTGACCACCTCGATGCCGTGCGCCTCGAGGCTGGCCTTGCCCTTCGCGGTGGCGTCGGCGTCGTAGGGCGTGCCGAAAGCGATTCGTTTTACGTTCAGGTGCGCGAGCGCGGCGAGCACGCTGCCGAACGCGGTGATGAAGGGAATGCCGGTCTCGCGCTGCATGCGCGCGACGAGCTCCGCCTCCCCCTCCCTGCCGAGCGTGTAGCTGGTCGCGGTGTGCGCGAGGACGATCACCTTCGGCGCGACCATGGCGAGGAGCGCGGCGCTCTCGGAGAGGTGCGCGATCTGGCTGCGGTTTCTCTCCTCCTGGCCCTGGTGAGAACCAGGTATGGAACCTGAGGCGCCGCGCGCGACCATGCGGGTGAAGTGCACCGACACCTCGGGCGGCCTCATTGCCGCCGACAGGGCGATCATCTCCACCTCCACCGTCGGGTTGCCCGGCGGCACGAGGAAACCGATGCGCACCGGTCTCCTGCGCGGTTCCACGCTCGCCCTGCGGGTCTACGCTCGCCTTGCGGCCCGGGGCGGAACTACTTCAGCATGCTGGCGATTTTGTCGATGCCGGCCTTGACGCAGGCCTCGTCCTTCTCCCCGCCCGGCGCGCCGGAGGCGCCGGCCGCGCCGATGGTCTCCTCGCCCACCTTGATCGGCAGCGCGCCCTGGTTCGCGATCACGTTGCTGAGGTGGATCAGGCCGAGCTGCGGGTTGGCCTTGAGCCGCTCCACCATCTCGCCGGAGGGAATGCGGAAGGTGCGCGAGGTATAGGCCTTGCGAAAGCTGTTCTCCATGGTGTGCGGGCCCGTGCCGTCGCCGCGCACCTGGGCCAGCACTTCGGCGTTGCGGCCGACCACGGTCACGGATACCGCGTAGCCGTTGGCCTTGCAGGTCTCATCGCGGTCTGCGCGATGGTCAGCGCCATGGCGGCGGACAGGGCCTTCTGGGTAAGCAGCTGCGCGCTCGCGGGCGCGGCGAAGGCGCAAGCGCACGCGACAGCGGCGGCTACGGCAACACGGTTAGACAGTGCGGACATGAGTGACCTCCCCGGTCGTGAAAATGCGATCCTGCCGGTTGGCAGACTGGCAACTTTACGCCATCCACGGACCTATTTGAGCTGGACGCCCGCGGCTTTAAGCACCTTCTCCCAGCGCGCGATCTCGCGCCGGATGTGCGCGTCGAGCTCCTCCGGGCCTGCGCCGATGGGCAGCGAGCCCGACATCGCGAGGCGCGCTAGTACAGCCTCGTTCTGCAGCGCTTTCGCCGCCGCGGCGTGCACGCGGTCGATCACGGCCTTCGGCGTCTTCGCCGGAGCGACGAGGCCGTACCAGCCGCTGACCACGAAATCCGGCATCCCGGCTTCGGCGGTGGTCGGAACCTCCGGAAGGCCCGGCGCGCGGTGCTCGGCGGCGATCGCTAATCCTTTCAGGCGTCCGGCCTTGATGAACGGCGTCGCGATGGAGATCACGGACCACATGTAGGGCACGTGGCCGGCGATGACATCCGCCGCCGCCGGGCCGCTGCCCTTGTACGGGACGTACTCGGCGCTCACGCCCGCCTGCTGCTTGAAGAGCTCGCCCGCGAGGAAGCCGGCGCTCCCCGGATCGGTCGCGTAGCTGAGCTTGCCTCCGCGCTCCTTGGCCCATGCGATGAACTCCGCGAGCGTGTTCGCCGGCACCGACGGATTCGTCACGAGCAGCGTCGGCTCGTGCGACACGAGCGTGATCGGCGCGAAGTCGCGCAGCGTGTCGTAGGGCAGATTCGCCGCCAGCGTCGGGTTGGTGGCGTGGCTGACGTAGACGAGCAGCAGCGTGTAGCCGTCGGGCGCCGCCTTCGCGACGAGGTCGGTGCCGATGATGCCGCCCGCGCCGCCGCGGTTCTCGATCACCACCGGCTGGCCGAGGTTGTCCTGCAGCGCCGGCACGAAGCTGCGCGCGGTGATATCGGTGCCGCCGCCCGGGGCCGCGGGGACGATGAGGTGGATCGGCTTGGTCGGGTACTGTGCGGCCGCAGGGGGCGCTGCAACGAGAAGCGCGAACGAGACGACCGCTATGAGCTTTGCCACGGCACACCTCCTTCTTGAAGTGCTGGTGAGTTTACCGCCACGTGCGCCAGCCCGACTCGGTCCCAATGTCAGCTTGCCGCTCACATCGGAGGCGCGTTAGCCTACCCGCATGGCAAATGAATGCTCACATCGTAATCTTCTGGCGAACGCCCCTGCACCGAGCACTAACGGCTGTGAGGAGTGCCTTAAGTCAGGGCAGAAATGGGTTGAGTTGCGAATCTGCCAGACTTGCGGTCACGTCGGTTGCTGCGATTCAACGCCAGGTCGGCATGCCACGGTCCACTTCGGGCAGACTGGGCATCCCGTCATGAAGTCGTTCCCCGACAGCAAGTGGGCGTGGTGTTATATCGACAAAACCTATCTATAGCGTATGACTTAGAAATACGACCCGCTCGTTCGTCGCATTCAAGAATCTGAGGACCACCACGTTTCCGGATTCATATACGGGTGGTAGACACCCAAGGATTGAGCGTATCCGTCTAAGCCAGGGAATAGACTGGTTTTAGAAATATTCATGTAGAAAAGCTTTTCCAGCGCACGGCGGCGTAGACCGACGGGGATGATTATCTTCAGCAGATGGTCTTCGCTCTCCCAATTCGGCATTGCTTGAAGGTTTTCCATAAAGCTGGTTACAAGATTACCGGTAACCACAAAGAGTCCCTTTTGAATCCGCAACCGTTCGTTCACTCGAAAAGGATTTGCCGGAAGGGCACACGAGACTGCGGGTGGCTTGAACAGTGCGCCGAATATCGCCTGCTCGTAGCCGCTAACAGCGGGATTCAGAAGAACGTCAACATTCGTTTTACCCGCACTCTTTAAAGCTCTCATCGACGAATTGACGGCCCAATTAGCGTTGAGACCCCATACAGTGCAGTCACCTCCGGCATGGTCCAAAGCATAGTACGCCGCGACGTAGATGGAGTAAGTAAAGTCCACGCAGCGAGTGGGTGCGCCGTGATGTTGCAATAACGATAACCACTCCACGATAGACTCGTTTGCGGGAACATGAAGGGCGTAGTGGTGATAGACGCGCGTGAAAGCTTGAATTAACTCACTCTCGAGCCTTTCGCGCTGATCGACATGAAATTTCTCACGCTCAAAGAAGCGCTCAATTGATGTCTTGATCGGGCGATCCTTCGACGATTCGCCGCGGTAAATCCACGCGCGGTTGTCGTACTGGTGAATTTCGTCCCAGGACGTTAATGTCTTAGTTGCTATGTGCACGGCCTGCTACTCCGAGCGTTAATTAAAAGTCCGATGGTCGCCAGCCACGAAGGAGTGGGAAATAAAGACCCTGGCGAGACTCCTTTAGCGCTGCGCCATAGGACTCCAGCTGACTAGTGTAGCGTTCGCGCTCTCGGTCAAGGAATTTCTCAACGCCCGTTCCTTCATGTCGGCTTGTTTTGTAATCCACTATCCAACGCGTCCCATCTTTGTCTCGGAACACACGGTCCATTACGTAGGTCCGTGGGCCAGCATTCGTTCGCACACGCAATCGATATTCGCTGCGCGCTTCTCTATGTGGCCCTAGCACCCAGCGCCCACGCTCATCGCTTAATGTGTTCTTAAGCGCAGTGGCGACCAACTCGGTAGATTGTTCGAGCTCGGCCGGGGCAACACCGCGGCGGTGAAGCTCTCTTCCAAACAATTTCTTTGATGATTCGATGCGCCTCGCGTCCCAGCCGCGCAGCTCGTCGTCCGCCATGCGTTGAAGCCACCGGTGGACGACCGTGCCGACGTGACGCGCCGTTTCACCAGCCCACGAAAATTCGATTTCCTCCTCGGCTACGCGATCTTCCGCTGGCGCCTTCCAGCGCGCGCTGCTTAGTGGCGGTGGAAGTTGTATGTCATGCGCGAGGCGCTTGAGCGTTACCGGCATCGGGGCGCGCCTGGTCTCGTTAACCTGCATTGGTTCAGTCGCTGCGGCAAAGTGCTCTTCCGCCGCCGGCCAGGCGCGAGAGAGAAGTGAGCGGGCGAGCGGTTGTTTTGGGTCGCCGTGCTCATCGGGGGGCAGGCACGCGAGGAGGTGCAGGCACTTTTCGGCGCGGGTGGCGGCGACGTACAAGAGACGCGAAGACTCGGTGTCCTCGGCTTCGCAGTCGAGGTCCTTGAGGTATTCGTAGGCGGCGTCTTTGTCGGCGCCGGTCTCCCGGATGGGGGCAAGGAGAAGGGAGCCGTCGGGACGCTGCTTCCACAGAAATAGCGGCGGGTCGCTGCGGCCGGGGCCTTTGTCGAGGCCGGGCACGATGACGGTGTCGAACTCGAGGCCCTTCGCCTTGTGGATGGTCATGATCTGCAGGTCGTCCTCGCCCGCGGCGACGTCGGGGAGCGCGTAGAGGTCCTCGAGGCTGCGGGCGAGCGCGCCGGGGTCTGCGATGGTGCCGGCGTGCTCGAGCTTCTCGAGCTCGTCGAGGAAGATCTCGGCGTCCTCGAGGTCGGTCGCGTCCTCGACGCAGGCCGGGCCGCCGAGGGCGAGCCAGACGCCTTCGACGCGCTCGCGCAGGCTGCCGCGCGAGCGGTTGGCGATCGCGGGCGCGAGGATGCGCGTGAAGCGCTCGAGGAAGAGATCGTCCTTGACCAGCTCCCAGATGGTCTTGTAACGGTCGGCGCTCGCGATTTCAAAAAGTTTTTCGAGAGGCAAGGCAAGCCAGGGGGCGCGCAGGATCGAGAGCCAGGCGATGCGGTCGCCGAGGTGCGAGAGCGCGCGGGTGAGCGCGTAGAGGTCCTGCACCACCTGCTTCTCGCCGAGGTGCTCGATCTCGATGGCGCGGTAGCGGATGCCTTCGGCTTTCAGCGCGGGGACGATGTCGGCGAGCGCGTCGCGCTTGCGCACCAAGATCGCGCTGCGGCCTTCTGCGCTACGAATAACTTCAACCACTTTTTTTGCTTCGCTCTGCCGATCAACAAGGTTGTGCCAGGTGACTGCGTCGCCGGGCAGCGAGGCGTGATGCGGCGTGGCCGGCGAGTAAGGCACCGCGCCGAGCGATTCGTCCGCCTGCGCGGGAAAGATGCGCGGAAAGGCGGCATTGAAGAAATCGACCAGCTTTCCCTGCGAGCGGAAATTGGTGGTGAGCGTGAGCGGCTCGAGCTTGACGTTGGCCAGGCCTGCGCGGCGCGCGTGCAGGAAGAGCGCCACCTCGGCCTCGCGAAAGCGGTAGATCGACTGCATCGGGTCGCCGACGACGAAGAGAGTGCGGTCTGAGCCCCGCTTCTCATCCCCCATTTCCCAGCCGGCGGTGAGCCGCTCGAGGAGCTCCCACTGCGAGATCGAGGTGTCCTGGAACTCGTCGACCAGGATGTGGCGGATGCGCGCGTCGAAGGCGAGCAGCAGGTCGGTTGGACTTTCGGGCGTCCCCAGCGCGCGGACTGCGGCCTGCGCGAACTCGGTGAAGTCGGCCTCGCCGCGCTCGGCGAAGACCACCTTGAGCTGCGCCACGGCGAAGGGAAGCAAGCGGATGATCGAATCCAGCACTTCCCACTGCGCGTCGGTGTAGCGCTCGGGCGGCATGCAAAGGAGCGCGGCGAGCGCCCCGCGGAGCTCCTCGTTGGCGGAGAGCGTCTGGGCCTCGGCGTCGGCCTTTCTCCAGGTGAATCCTTTGGTGAGCTTCTCCGCCGCCCATTCCGGAGAGGATTTGGGATGGAGGGCGCGAGCAATTTTCAGGAGGCGTTTTCGTTCTGAGAGAAAGGCAGATTCAAGTTCCTGCCGCGTGGGTGCTGTACCGGTCTTGCGCAGCCACTGGTCGCGCTTCGCGAGCATCGCGGCGATGAGCCCGGTCGCGGTCTGGATGTTGTTGTCGACGTGGGCAAGAAGCCTTGCCACCTCGGGGGACAAGTCGTTCAAGACTCGCGAAGCCGCTTCGCGGTAGTGCTCGCGCGCGTCCTCGACGATCGCCGGCTGCGCGCCGAAGCCCGACAGCACCGGCATCTGGCGCGTGAGCGCGACGCAGAACGCGTCGATGGTCTGGATGCGCAGGCGGTGCGCGATCTCCGGCGCGTTGAGCTCCTTCAGCACCCGCTGGCGCATCTCTGCGGCGGCCTTGATCGTGAAGGTGATCGCGAGGATCTCCTCGGGCTTCTCCACCGTGCCGAGGAGCTTGATGTAGCGCTTCACCAGCAGGTCGGTTTTCCCCGAGCCGGCGGGCGCCTGCACAATAAAGGAGCGCTTCGGATCGAGCGCCCGTTCGCGGCTCTCCTGGTCGGCTATCATGGCCACAGGATGACGCTCCTATGAGAACGGTCCCCGAAGACACCATGCCGGCATTCGAGGCCGGGCTGGTCGGCGGCAGGTTGTGGCGCCTCGCGGAAGAGCACCCGTCGAAGCTCGCGCTGCTCGCCTTCTACCACGGTGTGCACTGCCCGATCTGCCGCCACTGGCTCGGCGATCTCGAGCGTCTGGTGCCGCGGTTCGTGGAGCATGGGGTGAGCGTGATCGCGCTCTCGTGCGACACGCGCGAGCGCGGCGAGCGCGCGAAGAGCGAATGGAAGCTGGAGGAGCTGCGCGTCGGCTACGGCGTGTCTCCCGTGGATGCGCGCAAGGCGGGCCTCTATCTGTCCGAGAAAGAGGACCATCTCTTTACCGAGCCGGCCGTCCTGGCCGTGAAGCCCGAGGACGGCACGTTGTACGCGGCGTGGGTGCAGTCGACGCCGCACGCGCGCCCGCATTTCGCCGAGGTGCTCTCCGCGGTGGAGAACATGCTGGCGAAAGACTTGCCGAGGCCGAAAGGGGCGGCGTAGAGGCTTCATTCGTTCAGGACGTTGATGTTTTCGTAAACCCTGCAGAGCGTCTGCAGGTCGCACAGCCGGCAGGTCTTCAAGCCGTACTTCGGATCGACGCGCGCATCGCCCGCGGCGAACGCGGTGCCGAGCGCCTCGGTTTCCTTGCGCCATTGCGCGCGCAGCCCCGCCCAGTCGCGATACAGCTCGACCTTGGGCAGCAGGTTCTTTTCTTTCGAGAAACCCCTGAAAGCCATCTCGCCGGGGACCAGACGGGCAAACGCCACCGCGGCGATCTCCTCGGGCGCCGAGACGGCGTAGAGCGGGAGCTGCGGGTCGTCCGGGCGCTCGCCGAGCCAGGCCTGGCGCGACACCTGCCCGCTCTTGTAGTCGATGAGCGCGTGGCCGCCTGCCGCAAGGCGATCCATGCGGTCGATGCGGCCTGAGAATTCGAGCCCTGCGACCTTGAGGGCGCGTCTTTCCTCGAGCGCTGCAATCTCGAAGGCGGCGCGCGCTTTCTCGACCTCGAGCCATTCGCGGGCGAGCTTAGCGAGGCGGCTGCGCTCCAGCTCGGCGAAGCGGCCCTCGAGCCCGTTCTCCTTCACGGCAGCCGCTGCGGCGCTGGCGATGGCCGGCTCCATGTCATGGCGCAGAGAAGCGGAACTCTTTAGAGAACCCCATAGATGCTTCATCAGGTCGTGGAGGAGCGCGCCGCGCTGCCTCGCGTCCAGCCCGAGCGCGGGCTCCTCGAGCTCCTCGGCGGCGAGGCGCCAGCGCGCGAAGGCGCGGAACGGGCAGGCCGCCTGGTCGGCGAGCACGCGCGTGCCGCCGCGCACCTGCTTCATCTGAACCGGCGGTGCCTTCGCGTCTTCGAACGAGTGAAGACTCTTTTGAGAAAACAAAACGTCGCGATACCGCGGGTAATCGGGGACGGAAGGAGAAGAAGCCGCAACTTCGAGAATCAAAGGGCTGGGCGCGAGATCGTGGTCCTGCTCCTTTTCGGGCCAGGAAAACACCACCTCCTTCGCCGCGGCTCGCCATTCGTCGGTGATGCGCCGGTCGAGCACGAGCGAGCCCTCGGCGCTCGCTTCCGGGATGCCGGCCTTCTTCTGCAGCGCGATCGGGATGAACGGATTCGGGCGCGCATTCAGCGGCCAGGCCTCGTCGGTTAGGCCGCTCACCCACAGGCAGTCGAAGCGCAGCCCGGTCGACTCGAGGATGCCGAGGACCTGGATCGGCGCCTCGCGGGATTCGGGTTGGAACAAGGTGTCCGCGCAGAGTCTTTGCAGGATCTTCAATGCCGGTTTTATTTTTATCGGCTTTGAAACCCGGTCGAGCCGCGCAAATTCGCCCAGCACTTCGTGCCACTTGGCGCGCGTCTGGAACTCCTCCGAGTCAGCCGCGCGCTCGCCCGGAAACCCCGCCGCTTCGAGCAGCGCCGAAAAGTGCCGCGCCCATTCGGAAGGAGTTTTTTCTCCCAGCTCCCTCCCCAATGCAAATACTTTTTCCAGGGCTTGCCGCAAAAGCGGGCAATGCTCGATGAGGGCAATCAATTTCGGCAGTACGACGCTCGCCTCGAGTTGCCTGCGCAGGCGCGCATCGAGCGTCGCGCGGCGCGCCATCTCGCTCTCGGAGCCTGCGATGAAGGGGGAGCGAACAAGGTTGCTCGCCTTTTCAAAAGGAATTACCCCACTGGAGAATTCCAAAAGCAAGAGTGCTGTATCAACAACCGGGTAGTTCGAGAGAGGCTCGCCGAGCGAGACGTTGAAGGGAGGCGGCGTCTTCTCCGCCCCGGGCAGGTTGTAGCCCGGCTGCATCACGCGCGAGAAGACGCGCACCACTTCCTTTCGCCGCTGCGCGAGCTGAGGAACGACCACGCCGATGCGCTTGCGGCCTTCCTCGAGCCGGGCACGCGCCCATTTGGCCGCGGTTTCCAGCTCTTCTTTTGCTGACGCGAAGGACGTACGAAAAGAAGTACCTGGGACTGCTTCCGGCTTGACCTCGACGAATTCAAAATGCCGCAGGAAATCCGCGGTCTGCGGCGGCAGGATGTCGAAGGCGTAGGCCACCAGCAGCTTCGGCTTCTTCAGCTTGTCGAGGAGGCCCGCGATGAGGTCGGGCAAGCGGGCGGCGTCGATGTCAACGGCCGTCCTTTTCAAATATTGCTTTGCCCACTGGGAAAAAGCCGTTGCGTCCTCGTTTCCAGGCCCCGCGCCGATCCGCCAGGCATGAAGCAGCCGCCACGCGTCGCGGCACTGGACGGCCGCCTGAGGCAGGATAAGAAGACCGCTGCCTTCAAGAATCTGTTCCCACAGAAGCTGCTCCTGCCCCGGCGTGAGAAGCAGCGGCAGCTTCTCGCCGAGATTCGAGTAGAGTGCGTCTTCCCACAGGCGCTCGACGAAAGCGCCGAACGGCAGGATGTCGGGCGCTTCCCAGACCGAAAGGCCTTTAGCGATCTGGAAAGAGTCGAATTCACTGGTTAGAACCCTGGAAAGGCGTGGGTTCGGCGTGACGACGGTGATGCCTGCGGCGTGACCTTCGGCGAGACGCTGGAACAGTTCCATGATTTCGTGGCATCTTAACTGCTCCATGACCCCCCAAACCCGGCGCATCATCCACATCGACATGGACGCGTTCTACGCGTCGGTGGAGAGCCGCGACGATCCGCAGCTGCGCGGAAGACCGGTGGCGGTCGGCGGCTCGCCGGCCTCGCGCGGCGTGGTGGCGGCGGCGAATTACGAGGCGCGCGCGTTCGGCGTGCGCTCGGCGATTCCGATGGCGCGCGCCGTGCGGCTGTGTCCCGGGCTGATCATCGTGCGGCCCAACTTCGCGCGCTACAAGGCGGTGTCGCAGCAGGTGATGGCGATCCTGCGCTCGTGCACGCTACTGGTCGAGCCGCTGTCGCTCGACGAGGCCTACCTCGACGTGACCGAGAACTTCTGGGGCGAGCCGCTTGCGACCAACGTCGCCAAACGCATCAAGAGTCAGATCCGCGAGGAGCTCGGCCTCACCGCTTCGGCGGGCGTTGCGCCCAACAAGTTCCTCGCCAAGATCGCCTCCGGCTGGAAAAAGCCCGACGGGCTCACGGTGATCGCGCCCGAGAGGGTCGAGCAATTCCTGCAGCAGCTGCAGGTCGAGGCGCTGTGGGGCGTCGGGCCGGTCACCGCGAAAAAGCTACGCGCCGTGCGGATCGAGCGCCTGGTGGATGTGCGCACGGCCGATCCGGCGCTTCTCTCTCGCACCGTGGGTAGCCTGGGAGAGTGGCTGACGCGCCTTTCGCACGGCGACGACACGCGTCCGGTGCGGCCCGATCGGGTCACCAAATCGGTCTCCTGCGAAGAGACCTACGCCGAGGATCTTTCAAAGATTGAAGAAATCAATGGTGAGGTGGAGCGACTGGCCCTTCACCTTGCCGCATCGCTCGCGAGAAAGCGGCTGCGCGCGCGCACCGTGACCATCAAAGTACGGTACGCGGACTTCACCACCATCACACGCAGCCATACTGCGGAAGATGCAAGCAATTCTGAAAAATACATAGCGGACTGCGCCCGAACGCTCCTCGAGCGCACCGACGCCGCGCGCCGGCCGGTGCGGCTGCTCGGGGTCGGCGCGCACGGCCTCGCCCGCGAGGACGACGCCCTGCCGGAATCGGAGCCGCTACCGTTCTAGTGAATAAATCGGGGTCAGAGCCCGATTTCCGACATCTCCGCTACCGCTATGGGAAATCGGGCTCTGACCCCGATTTTCTAGCGTTCGAGAATCGCGGTAACCCCCATGCCGCCCGCGGCGCAGATCGAGATCAGGCCGCGGCCCGAGCCGCGATCGGCGAGCTGCTTGGCGAGCGTGGCGACGATGCGCGCGCCGGTGGCGCCGAACGGATGGCCGATCGCGACGCTGCCGCCCTTCGGGTTCATCTTCGCGCGGTTGATGCCGCCCAGCGCGCCGCGGCGTAGCCGAGTGCGGCAGTACTCCTCCGACTCCCAGGCCTTCAGCGTGCAGAGCACCTGCGCGGCGAACGCCTCGTGGATTTCGTAGATATCGAAGTCCTGCAGCTTGATGCCGGCGCGATCGAGCATCTGCGGCACGGCGTAGGTCGGCGCCATCAGCAGGCCTTCGCGCGGCCCGGCCAGTCCCGCGTAGTCCACGGCGGCCGACGCGCTCTGGGTGATATACGCCTGGATCGGGATGCCGCGCGAGCGCGCCCAGTCTTCCGAGCCGAGCAGCACGCAGGCGGCGCCGTCGGTGAGCGGCGTGCTGTTGCCGGCGGTGAGCGTGCCGTATTCGCTGCGATCGAAGGCGGGCTTCAGCGCGCTCAGTTTCTCGAGGCTGGCATCGGCGCGGATGTTGTTGTCGGTCTTCAGGCTGGTGAAGGGAAAGACGAGATCGCTGTAGAAGCCGTCCTTCCACGCCGCGGCCGCCTTGCGATGGCTCGCGAGCGCGAGCTCGTCCTGCTCCGAGCGGCCGATCCCCCATTCCTTCGCCATCAGCTCACAGTGCTCGCCCATGGAGAGGCCGGTGCGCATCTCGGCGACGCCGGGAGTCGAAGGCTTCAGGTCGCGCGGCCGCAGGCGGAGCCAGGGTTGGGTTTTTTCGAGGAAAGACCTCCCCCTCGCGCTGGCGAGGACGGTCCTCTGTAAATTCCTTCCATAGGAGATCGGGATGTCGCTCGCGCTGTCGGAGCCGCCGGCGATCGCCGAGTCGATCTCGCCGAGCGCGATGCGGTTGGCGAGCGTCGCCACCGTGGTGAGGCTGGTGCCGCAGGCGCGCTGCACGTCGTACGCCGGCGTGTGCGGATGCAGGCCCGCCGTCTGCGTCGACTCGCGCGCTAGGTTCCAGTCGCGCGAGTGCTTGATGACCGCGCCAGCCGAGACTTCTCCCAGAATCTCACCCTCGAGAGCATATTTCTCGACAAGGGCTTTCATCGCCGCGCTCATCATCTCGAGGTTGCCCTGGTCGACGTAGGCGGTATTGGCGCGCGCGAACGGGATGCGCGCACCCCCGAGGATGGCGACGCGACGGGGAAGTTGGGTCATGGTAAAAGCATCATACCGAAGTCATGGCCTACGATCTGCTCATCAGGAACGGCATGGTGATCGACGGCACCGGCGCGCCGGCGCGCCGGGCCGACATCGCAATCGCCGGCGGATGCATTGCCGAGATCGGCAGTATCTCCGGTTCGGCAAAAAAAGTGATCGATGCAAAGGATCTGGCGGTCGCGCCGGGATTCATCGACCCGCACACCCATTACGACGCGCAGATCTGCTGGGACGGCGCGGTGACGCCTTCGTCCTGGCACGGCGTGACCTCGGTAGTGATGGGCAACTGCGGCGTCGGCATCGCGCCCTGCCGCCCCGAAGCACGCGAGATCGCCATGCGCGACCTGGTGAACGTGGAAGCGATCCCGTTCGAAGTGCTGGACCAGGGCATCACCTGGGACTGGGAGAGCTTTCCGCAATACATGGAAGCCGCCGCGCGGCGCAAGCCCTCGCTCAACCTCGCCTTCCTCGCGCCGCTCACGCCGTTCCGGCACTACGTCATGGGCGAGGCCTCGATGGAGCGCGGCGCCACCGCCGAGGAAACCGCAAAAATAAAATATTTGTTGGGTGAAGCCATAGACGCGGGCGCGTGCGGTTTTTCCAGCACGCTCCTCAACCAGCACCTCGGCTACCAGGGCCGCCCGCTCGCCTGCCGCAATGCGAGCCGTGAAGAGCTGAAAGCGTATGCCAATGCGCTCAGGGAGCGCAAAAAAGGGTCGATCGAGTTCGCCATGACGCGGCAGATCGCCGTGCTGGAGGACGCGGAGCTGGAGCTGCTCGATTTCCTGCTCGACGAGAGCGAGCGGCCTATCACTTTCATCGCCATGTTCGACCGCGACGACCTGCCCGAGGCGGTGCGCACGACGCTGCGCAAGGCGGCGCCGATGATCGCGCGCGGCGCCCGGCCGCAGACCTCGCCGCTGCCGCTCACGCGCGAGATCAACATGCGCAACCCCTTCTCCTTCGCCGCCTTCCCGTCGTGGAAGCGCGTGTTCGAGGACAAGTCCAAGGCCGCGCAGTCCGCTGTGTACAAGGATGTAAATTTTAGAAACCAATTCAGGGAGGAGCTGAAGCAGCCGGCATCGTTCGGCAACTGGGCGCGCATCACGCTGCACGAAGTCAGGTCTCCGGAGCTGAAAAAATGGGAGGGAAAGACGGTGGCCGAAATCGCCGCCGCCGAAGGCAAGGACGGCGTCGACGCGTTCCTCGACATCACGCTGGCGGACGATCTGGATAACGAATTCACCATGCAGTCGTTCAATACGCGCGTCGACCGCATGACGGAAATCCTGAACGATCCGAGCGTGCTGATCGGGCTGGGCGACGGCGGCGCGCACCTCGACATGCTGTGCGACTCGGGCTATCCGACCTACGTGCTCGGTACCTGGGTGAGGGAGAGAAAAGCGCTTACCCTGGAGGAAGCGGTACGGCGCATGACGTCGGATCCGGCGGACTTCTTCGGCATCAAGGACCGCGGGCGCCTGCGGCCGGGGCTTGCCGCGGACATCGCGATCTTCGATCCCGCCACGGTAGACTCGGTCGGACGCCCGGAGCGGCGCTATGACCTTCCCGGCGGCGCGAAGCGCATGGTCATGCGCTCGCGCGGCATCGAGTACACCCTCGTCAACGGCGAGGTGACCTGGGAGAAGGGCGCGCTGACCGGCGCCTCTGCAGGTAAAGTGCTTCGATCATGAAATCGGGGTCAGAGCCCTTTAATTCCGAACCAAGAAAAATCGGGCTCTGACCCCGATTTATTTGTCCGCCCAGGGCATCTCCTTCCACATGGCGCGGTACACCGCGTCGGCCTCGCGCACCAGCGCTTCGTACTGCGCCGGCGGCAGGTAGCGCAGCGGCGAGAAGAACTGCGCCGCCCTCGCCTGGAACTCCGGGTCGGCCACCGAGCGCTCCACGGCTCTTACGAGCCGCTCGCGGATTTCCGGCGGCAGGCCCTTGGGCGCGACGAGGCCGCGCAGCGACGAGAGCTCGATGTCGTAGCCCTGCTCCTTCGCCGTCGCCAGGTCCGGCGCCAGGTTGGTGCGCGCCGGACTCATCTGCACGAGGTTGCGCAGCGGCGTGCCGCCCTTCTGGTACTGCAGCGCCTCGCCGATGTTGATGGCGGCGACCACGATCTGCTTTCCGGCAATCGCCGCGCGCACGTCGGCCGAGCCCTTGAAAGGGATGTGGCGCATCTTCACGCCTGCGGCGCGCTCGAACATCAGCATCGCGAGATGGTCGTCGGAGCCGATCCCCGTGGTGCCCACCGTCACTTCGCCGGGGTTCGCTCTTGCGTAGGCAGCGAGCTCGGCGAGGTTCTTCAGGTTGGTATCCGCATGCACGGAGAAATTGCAGGGGTCGTCGATGATGTTGCCGATGTACTCGAAGCGCTGCCAGCTGAACTGGGCTTGGCGTTCGATCGGAATCGTCAGCAGAGGAGGCGTGTTGACGAAGCCGATCGTGTAGCCGTCGGCGGGCGCTGCGGCGATCGCCGCAAAGCCGATCTCCCCGCCGGCGCCGGCGCGGTTGACCACCACGATCTTCGCGCCGCCGCCGAGGTTTTTCTCGATATAGGGCGCGAGCGCCCGGGCGATGAGGTCCGTACCGCCGCCGGGCGGATAGGCGACGAGAAGCGTGATCACCCGCTCCGGATACGCCGCGGCCGTTCCCGGCAGGAAAGCGAGAGCCGCCCAGATCGCTGTCAGAAATGCATTGCGCAGCCGCAGCATGGAATGCTCCTCCCCGAGATTCAGTATAGGCTAAACTTTTTCAGGAGGAGACAGGTGATGCTCAAGAATTTCCTGGCTTTGATTGTGTCGCTCGCCGTCGGCTCGGCGGCGGCCCAGGACTATCCGTCGCGCGACATCCGCGCCATCTGCAACTACACCGCCGGCTCGGGCGCCGACCTCATCGTGCGCTTCTACAGCGACCAGCTCTCCAGGCTCGCCGGAAGACCGGTGATCGTCGAGAACAAGCCCGGCGCGCAGGGCATGGTGGCCAACGACTTCGTCGCCAAATCGAAGCCCGACGGCCTGACGATCCTGATCACGCCGGTCAGCTCGACCGTCAACCTGGCGCCCTCGCTCTTCAAGCAGCTGCCGTATGACCCGCAGAAGGACTTCACGGCGGTGACGACGATTGCCACCGTCAGCTTCGCCATCGCGGTCGACGCGAAAAGACCGATCAACAACATGCAGGAGCTGGTGGCGCACCTCAAGGCGCAGCCCAAGCAGGGCTTCTACGGCGCGACCAGCAACGCCGGCAACATCTCGGGCGAGCTGTTCAAGTCGATGGCCGGCCTCGACACGACCTACGTCCCCTACAAGGCCAACCCGAACGCGCTCGCCGACCTCCTCGGCGGGCAGCTCGATTTCATCGCCTTCGACTCGACCTGGACGCTCGCGCAGCAGAAGAACGGCTTCGTGCGCATCCTCGCCGTCACCACCCCCAAGCGCTCGAGCGCGATACCCGAGGTGCCGACGATGCAGGAAGCCGGCTTCAAGGACTACGACATGACGCCGTGGTGGGGCGTGCTCGTCCCCGCGGGCACGCCGAGGACTATCGTCGAGCGGCTCGCCGCCTGGTTCAACCAGATCACCAACTCCGAAGAGGGCAGGCAGTTCCTCGCGCGCTCGGCGTTCGACCCCTTGCCGGGCTCACCGGAGTCGATGGCGAGGCTCCTCGCCGCCGACTTCGAGCGCTGGGCGCGCTACGCCAGGATGGCGAAGATCGAGCCGCAATAAAAATCGGGGTCAGAGCCCGATTATCTCGACGCCACGAGATAAGCGATGGCGCCCACCGTAACCGCCGCTCCGAGCAGCATGCGCGACGTCACTGTCTCCTCACGCAGCGCAATGGCGCTCACCAGCGCGGTCACCAGGGGATAGGCGGCGACGATCGGCGCGACCAGCGCCACCGGCGCAGCCGTCAAGGCCAGGTACATGAGGAGCACGGCGCTGCCGTTGAGCGCGCCTGTGACGCCGAACCAGGTCACGCTGTGAGCCGTCAACTTGCGCCTTGCGGAACCGGCCAACCGGTCGGCGCCGATCACGGCCGCGGACGAGACGGCGTATCCGATCAGGCTCGCGGCAAAAGGATTCGGCCAAAGCAGGAGCGCCGCTCTTGCGCCCACCTGCGCAAGGCCGCGCACCACTGCGCCGGCGAGAGGCCAGAGAAGCAGCCAGCCGGCAAACCGACCGCGCACGGCGCCCGGATTCCAGGATAGCAAGGCGATGCCGATGACGACGCCCGCCGCGGCCACGGCCGCGCGAGCGGGAATCTGCTCGCCCAGCAGGAGGGCGGCGGCCACCAGCGCGAACAACGGCGTAGTTCCGGACACTGTGCTCGTAGCCGTCGGGCCGAGCAGTTCGTTGGAGCGGAAATTCAGCAGCGTGACCACCGCCGGGAAAAACAGGCCCACCACGGCGAACAAGATCGCGGCCGTGGCGCTGAACTGAGCGAGATCGAGCGCGAAAGGCGCCGCGGCGGCGAACAGCAGCGTGGCCGTCGGCACGCTGATCGCCGCTCCCGAGCGGGCGTCGAGCGTGCGCAGGCCGACGCGGGCGGTCACATGCCCGATGCCGAAGCAAAGCGAGCTGAGGAGCGCGAAGGCGATCGCCAAATTCAAGCTGCGCGCCCCTACGCGCGCTCCACCGGCAATCCGGCGAAACGCCACTCCGGCAGCCCGGCCTCCAGCCTGCGGGCCTTCATGCCCTTCTTGCGAAGGAGCGACACGGCATCGTAGGACATCAGGCAGTACGGACCCCGGCAGTAGGCCACGACCTCCTTGCGCTTGGGCAGCTCGCGCAGGCGCTTTTCGAGCTCATGGATCGGTATGTTGACTGCGCCCGGAAGATGGCCCGCAGCGAACTCTTCCGGCGGCCGCACGTCGAGCACGGTAACCAGGCCCTTGCGCGCCCGGCTCATCAGCTCCTTCGCCGGGACCGGCTCGAGGTCATCCTTCTGGGCCAGATAGAGCTTGACGATGCGCTCGATCTCCGCGAGGTAGGTTTCGCCCACTCTGCCGAGTGCCGTCATCAGTCCTACGACTTCGTCGCCGGCCAGCCGGTAATAGACGTACTGGCCTTCCCTGCGGCCGACGATGAGCCCCGTCTGGCGAAGCTTCTGCAGGTGCTGGGAGGTGTTGGCGACGGCCGTGCCGGTCAGCGCGGCCAGCTGCTCGACGCTGCGCTCCGACTGCGCGAGCAGCTCCAGGAATTCGATGCGCGTGGGGCTCGAGAGGACGGTGCCGATGCGGGCGAGATTGGAAAAGATCTCCCGTTTGGCGTTGGTTGACATCGGTCTGGCGCCTGGTCTAGTATTCAAGTGATCGCTTGAATGATAGATTATAGCATGACCTCGACCGCCATCATGGAGTCCGAGCCGCTCTTGCGGCTGACGGCGTTCGTCGGCGTTTTCGCTGCAGTCGCCTGGTGGGAGTTTATCTCGCCCCGCCGCAGACGAGCATTCGGGCGGCTGGCACGCTGGCCGCACAACTTCGGCCTGCTGCTCGTCGACATCGCCGCGGTGAGGCTGCTGGCGCCAGGGGCGGTCATCGCAGTCGCCATTGCGGGCGAAGCCGGCGGATGGGGATTGCTCAACGCGTTTGCGTTTCCCCTATGGGTGGCGCTGCCGGCAGGAATAGCGCTGCTCGATCTCGCGATCTACTTCCAGCACGTGATGTTTCACGCGGTGCCCGCTCTCTGGCGGCTGCACCGGGTGCATCACGCGGATCTCGATTTCGACGTGACCACCGGCACGAGGTTCCATCCCGTCGAGATTGTGCTCTCTATCGGCATTAAGTGCGCGGCCGTGGCGGCGATCGGCGCTCCCGCGGTCTCGGTCTTCGCCTTCGAGCTCCTGCTCAACGCCACCGCGATGTTCAATCATGCGAACGCCTCCGTGCCAGCCACCGTAGAGAAATGGCTGCGGTGGCTGGTGGTGACACCCGATATGCATCGCGTTCACCACTCGGTGCGCTACGAGGAGTCGTCGAGCAACTTCGGCTTCAATCTTCCGTTGTGGGACCGAATCTTCGGCACCTACCGCGCGCAGCCGAAGGCAGGCCACGAGGCCATGGCGATCGGGGTCGACGCATTTCGCGCACCCGAGGAGTTGCGGCTCGACCGCCTGCTGCTGCAGCCGTTCCGGGATACGCCGGGCCAGTACCCGATCACGCGGCGGCAAGCCGCGGGATGACGCGGGTTGCATTCCTTGCACGCGCGATTCTCACTGCCCTGCTCGGCGGTGCCCTGATCTCGGCGCTTGGGTTGGTACCGGCGGCCGCGTACTTGTGGCGCCTTGATATCGGTTCACTACCCTACTTGTCCCTTCGCCTGACCTGAGGCGCCTCGCTCATCGAGCCCTGCTGGCCACTGTAATTCCGAGCGCGACCGCGACCAGGCCGACGATCAGCTCAGGGCCGATGGGCTCGGACAAGAAAAGCGCGCCGAGCAGCGACGCAGTGAGAGCGTTGACGGTCACCGTGAGAGCCACCGCCGATGCGCTCGCCTGGCGCAGGCCGACCGACCACAGGATCCACAGCAGCCCGCAGCCGAAGATGCCGAGGTAGATGATGGCGGTCCAGGTCGTCGTCTTTACATCGGACAGGAAATCGAAACCGTTCCATGCAATGCAAAGGAGAAGCAGCGTCAAAGCGCCGATGCACAGGGCGAGCGCCGTGAACGCGAGCGCGCCCAGGCGCTGGATGAACGGTCCGGCCAATACGTTGTAGACGGCCTGCATCGCCGCCGCGGCGAGCATGATGAGATCGCCTTTCCAGGCGCCGGGAGCGGCGCCGTCCAGCTTAGGCGCAAGCGCATACGCCAGTCCGCCGACTGCGATCAGCATGCCGGTGAGCTTGCGCCACGAGAAAGTTTCGCGCCCCAGAGAAATGGCGAGCGCCAGGGTGAGCAGCGGCATGGCGGACAACGCCAGGGCGCCGCGCGCTGCGGTGGTATGCACGAGCGCCACGGTGAAGAGGATCGGGTACAAGGCGAAAAACCAGATGCCCAGGCCGGCCACCGCCAGCGCGTCGGCGGGTGAGCGCAGCCGGCGCAGCGCGGAAAGGCAGAAAGGCACGAGGCAGAGCGCGCCGATCGCATAGCGCAGCGTCACCACGCTGAGCGGATCCATGGTGCCGAGCGAGAAGCGCGTAGCCGCCACCGCGCTGCCGCCCAGCGCGCTGCCGAGCAGGGCAGCCGCCACGCCGGCGCCTTGGCTCATGTCATCCGCACAGGCAGATCACCGTGATGCCAGTATCGCTCAGCCATTCGAGCGTGGTAGCAGCAGCTCAGGAGAACTGTATAGGTTACAGTTCGCAATCCGGAAAACTGTACTGGTGGCGAGCGCGCACAACTGTGACTGTGCCCGCCGCGGCCGGCGCGCAATCATGGATGGGCCAATGGAAAGCGCGTTTCTCTACAAGTCGGTGGCCGAGGACATCTCGGCGCTGATCCACGCGGGCACGCTCGCGACCGGCGAGCGCGTGCCCTCGGTGCGGCGGCTCAGCCGCCAGCGGCGCATCAGCATCTCTACCGTGCTGCAGGCCTACCAGCTGCTCGAAAGCCGGGGCCTGATCGAGGCGCGTCCGCAGTCGGGCTACTACGTGCGCGGCGAGCGTCGACCGGTCGAGGAGCCCGCGGTGTCGAGGCCGCCCAAGTCGCCGCGTCCGGTCGACGTGCACGCGCTGGTGAGCCGCGTGCTGGAAGATCGCCGCTGGAACGAGCTGATTCCCTTGGGCTCGTCGATTCCGCACCAGGGCCTGATGCCCGCCGCGAAGCTGCAGCGCCTGCTTTCGTCGATCGCGCGGCGCCATCCCTCGACCCTCACCTCCTACACCTTTCCGCCCGGCCACGAGGCGCTGCGCCGGCAGATCGCGCTGCGCATGCGCGACTGGGGCGTGCGCCTCGGCGCCGACGACATCATCATCACCAATGGCTGCATCGAGGCGGTCAACCTGTGCCTGCGCGCAGTCGCCAGGCCCGGCGACGTCATCGCGCTGGAGTCGCCTACTTACTTCGGGCTGCTGCAGATCATCGAGAGCCTGGGCATGAAAGCCCTGGAGATTCCGACGCATCCGCGCGATGGTGTTTCGCTCGAAGCGCTTGCGCTCGCCATCGAGCGCGAAAGGGTGAAGGCCTGCATGCTGATGCCCACCGTAGCCAATCCGCTCGGCAGCACCATGCCAGAGGCGGCGAAAAAGCGCCTGGTGGCCATGCTCGCCGAGCGCGACATTCCCCTCATCGAGGACTGCGTGTACAGCGCGCTGCATTTCGGCGCGACGCAGCCCTTCGCGGCGAAGGCCTACGACAAGAACGGCACGGTGATGCTGTGCTCGTCCTTCAGCAAGACCTTCGCGCCGGGGTTCCGCCTGGGCTGGGCGGCGCCCGGGCGCCATATGGCGCGCGTGCAGATGCTCAAGTTCGTGAGCTCGGTCGGCGTGACGGATCTCTTCCAGCTCGTCGCCGCCGAGTTCCTCGCCAATGGCGGCTACGACCGCCTGCTGCGCAGGCTGAAGCGCACCTACGCGCAGCAGATCGAGCTGGTCAAGCACGTCGTGTCGCGCCATTTCCCGGAGAAAACGCGCGTCACGCGCCCGAGCGGCGGATTCGTGCTGTGGGCGGTGATGCCCGAGGGCGTCGACTCGGTCGAGATCTACGAGCACGCGCTCAAGGAAGGCATCGGTGTCGCGCCGGGGCCGATGTTCTCGGCCTCGAGCCGCTACCGCAACTGCATGCGGATCAACTGCGGCTTGCCCTGGTCGGAGAAAACCGAGCGCGCGCTGGCGCGGATTGGCGAGCTCGCTCGCAAGCAACTGCCGCGGAGCCGACTCTCGCGCCTCAGTCCAGAACCCGCAATCGCCCCTTGATGATCTTGCGGGTCGGCGTGAGCGGCATCTCCGGGACGACGACCAGGCGCTCCGGCAGCTTGTTCTTCGCTATGTTTTTCTTCAGCAGGTAATCGACCAGCTCATCAAGCGTAATTTTTTCGGAGGGAGTCTTTAGAGTGACAAAAACACAAGCCTTCTCGCCGAGCACGGGGTCGGGCATCGGCACGATCGCCGACTGCATGATCTTCGGGTGCGAGTCGAGCAGCTTCTCGACGTCGAGCGGATTGAACTTCACGCCGCCGCGGTTGATGATGTCCTTGATGCGCCCGGTGATCGCGATGTTGCCGCCTTCGCGCAGCTCGCCGAGATCGCCCGAGCGGAACCAGCCGTCGGGCGTAAACGCCGTTTTATCCTCTTCAGGATTATTGAAATAACCCGAGAAGAGCAGCGGCCCCCTCACCAGTATTTCTCCCTCCGGGCTGATCCTGACCTCGGCTCCGGGGCTCGGCCGGCCGGCGCTCGACGCCGACCATTCCAGCGGATCGCCCGGCCGGGTGTAGAGGCCGGCTTGCAGCTCGGTCATTCCCCAGAGCTGCGTCACCGCACATTGCGGCAGCGCCGCGGCGAATTCCCGAATCAGTGCGGGTGGAGCAGAAGATCCGGAGACGATGGCGAGCCTGAGCGAGGACCAGTCGTGTCTTTCGAAGAGGCCGGCGGCGCGGCACGCGGCGATGTGAGCCGGCGCGGTCCACAGCGCAGTTGGCTTCTGATTCTGAATTACCCCAGCAAGATCTTCGGGTTTGAACGCCGGCAGCAGCACCGTGCAAGCGCCCACCGCCCAGGCGCAGTGCAGCGAGTAGAGCCCATAGAGGTGCGAGAACGGCGCGGGCGACAGGATGCGGTCGTCCTCGGTGAGCCGGTGTTCTTTCGCACCGAGCCGGGCGTTGGACAGCATCGTGCGGTACGGGTGCGGCACGCCCTTCGGCGAGGCGGTGGTTCCCGAGGTGTAAAGCAGCAGGAAAGGATCTTCAGGGTCGGGCTCGGGATGATCCGCCGTGAGCGGATCGGCGTCCTCGAGCTCGCTCACCGAGGCAGCCGAATTCAGAAACAGACGTGCCTGGCTGTGCCCGAGAATCGCTTCGATCTCGGCGCCGCGGTACGGCATGTGCAGCGTGCACATCACCGCGCGCAGGCGCGTGATGGCGAGGTAAGCGATGATGAACTCGGGAATGTTCGGCAGCTGCACGGCGACCACGTCGCCGTGGCTCACGCCGCGCGTTTTCAGGCACTGCGCGACCTTGAGCACGCGCTCCTGGAGGGCTTTCCAGGTCACAGCCCCGCCGGAAAAAACCATCGCCGGCGAATCCGCTCTTTCTACGGCATGCCGCGCGAGCCACTTCGGCAGCGTGTCGTCGCGCCACCAGCCGCGCGTGATGAATTCACGCTCGCGCTCGGGATTGAAGCGGGGCCGTTCCATGGGCTCGTCACGCTGACGCCAGGCTGAGAAGGATAGCGCAACTACCTTCCTGGGCGTCGAACATGGGCAGCGGCCTGTTCGGCTGGCGCTGCGGCGCCTCGGGCGACGGCACCGACCTCCTGCCGAAATACCTGCCGAGCTCCTGCCGCGGAATCTGAACGCTAGGACTGCGGCTGCAGCTTGCCGTCGACGACGCGCACCTTGTCGCCGCTCTTCCAGCCCGGCTGCGTTTCCGTGGACACCGTCTTGACCGAGCCATCGGGCATGCGCACCGCAACGTCGTAGTGCTTGGTGGCGCGCGCGCTGCGCTCGATCTGGTGGCCGATGACCGCGCCGCCGACGGCGCCCGCCGCGGTTGCCAGCTTATTGTGGTCGCCGACCTCGTGGCCGACCACGCCGCCGGCCACAGCGCCGCCCACGGCGCCGACTCCGGTAGCTTTGCCCTTGACTTCGACTTCCCTGACGTCGACCACCACGCCGCAATCGACGCATGCCGCTTTCGCGTGCGGCGCTGCGGAAGCGATTTGCGTTTTGGCGACCGGATGGGCCTTGGGCTTCTCAGAAGCTTTTTTCGCCTGCTCCGGCATCCTTTGCGCGCTGCTGCCCGGCAGGTAACCGGTCACCGCCGCGATGCCGACCCCCGAAAGCAGGATCACCGCGACTGAGGCGCCTGCGATGAACGGATGGATTCTCGGTTCCATACGGTTCTCCTTGTCGATCCGGCTTTTCGCCTGGCGCGGATCATACGGTCTGCGAGATGGAACTCATGTGACGTGCGTCACCCTTTGCTGTACCTGTTGCGTTTTTCAGACAATACTATTGCCCTATGGAAGAAGCGCTGCTCCTTGCCCGGGTGCAGTTCGGGCTGAACATCGGCTTTCATATTCTTTTCCCGAGCATCACCATCGGCCTCGCCTGGGTGCTGGTGTACTTCCGCATCCGCTATGAAGTGACGCGCGATGCGGCCTGGCTCGAGACGTACAAGCTGTGGGTCAAGGTGTTCGCGCTCTCTTTCGCCATGGGCGTGGTCACCGGCGTGACGATGAGCTTCCAGTTCGGCACCAACTGGCCGGGCTACATGAACAAGGTCGGCAACATCGCCGGCCCGCTGCTCGCCTACGAAGTGCTGACCGCGTTCTTCCTCGAGGCGACGTTCCTCGGCGTGATGCTGTTCGGCATGAACCGCGTGCCCGGCTGGATGCACGTCACCTCCGCGGTGATCGTCGCCTTCGGCACCACGGTGTCGGCGTTCTGGATCCTCGCGCTCAACTCGTGGATGCAGACGCCGGCCGGCCACACGATCGAAAACGGCGCGCTCATCGCCGGCAGCTGGTGGGAAGTTATCTTCAATCCCTCGTTTCCCTACCGCATGATCCACATGCTGCTCGCTTCGGGAATCACCGCGGCATTCCTCGTCGCCGGCCTGTCGGCGTGGCGGCTGCTGAAGGCGCCCGATGACGCCGGCGCCGGCCGCACGCTGCGCTTCGGCGCCTGCCTCGCCGCGGTGCTGGTCCCGATACAGATTTTGGTCGGCGATCTGCACGGCCTGAACACGCTCGAGCACCAGCCGGCGAAGATCGCGGCGATGGAAGCGATATGGCACACCGAGAAAGGCGCCCCGCTCGTGCTCTTTGCGCTTCCTAATCAAGAAAAAAGACAGAATGATTTCGCAATCACGCTGCCCAAGGGCGCCTCTCTCATCCTCACCCATGACCCGGAAGGCGAGCTGAAGGGCCTCGACGCTTTCAAGGACCATCCGCCGGTCGCGCCGCTGTTCTTCGCCTTCCGCGTGATGGTCGGGATGGGGGTTCTCATGCTGCTGCTTTCATGGGCGGGAAGCTTGGTCCTGAGAAAATCGACGCCGCGCTGGCTGCTGTGGGCGTTCGCCGGATTCACGTTCTCCGGCTGGATCGCGGTGCTCGCCGGCTGGCTGGTCACCGAGATCGGCCGCCAGCCCTGGCTCGTCACCGGCATCCTTCGAACTGCCGACGCCGTGGGCGAAGCGAGCGGCGCGCAGCTCGGCGCGAGCCTCACTGCGTACATCGTGACGTACGCGACATTGCTGCTCGCCTACATGGTCACGCTCACCTATATGGCACGCAAATGAGGGCACGCAAATGAGCCAGGAGCTGCTGCCGCTCGTGTTTGCCGCGCTGATGGGGATCGCGATCCTCGCCTACGTCGTGCTCGACGGCTACGACCTCGGCGTCGGCATGCTGATGCCCGGCGCCGAGCGCTCCGAGCAGGACCTGATGGTCGCCTCGATCGGCCCGTTCTGGGACGCGAACGAGACCTGGCTGGTGCTCGGCATCGGTCTGCTGCTGGTCGCCTTTCCCGCCGCGCATGGCGTAATACTGGGCGCGCTGTACCTGCCGGTCGCCGCGATGCTCGTCGGCCTGATGCTGCGCGGCGTTGCGTTCGAGCTCAGGATCAAGGCCGAAGGCTGGCAGCGCGAGCTGTGGAACTGGCTGTTCTGGGCCGGCTCGACGCTCGCGAGCTTCGCGCAGGGCCTGATGCTCGGGCGCTACATCACCGGCTTCGAGCCGGGCTTCGGCTACTGGCTGTTCGCGGTGGTGGTCGGCGCGAGCCTGTGCGGCGGCTACGTGCTCCTTGGCGCGACCTGGCTGATCCTGCGCACCGAGGGCGCGCTGCAGCAGAAGGCGATCGCCTGGGCGCGCTGGGGCCTCATGTGGGCCGCGCTCGGCGTGGCGCTGGTCAGCCTCGTCACCCCGCTCGTGAGCGAGACCGTGCGCCACAAGTGGTTCGATTTCCCGCAAGTCTTGTATTTGATGCTTCTACCGGCAGCAACCCTTGCGGCGGGTGGTTGGAGCTGGGTATCCCTCGGTAAAAGCGATTGGAAACCATTTGCCGGTGCGGTGGCGATCTATGTGCTCGCCTTTGGCGGGCTCGCCTACAGCCTGTTTCCCTACGTGGTGATGGACCGCATGACGATCTGGGAGGCCGCGGCGCACCCGAGCGCGCTCAAGTTCATGCTCGTGGGAACAGCGCTGGTCCTGCCGTTCATCGTCGCCTACACTTTTTACTCGTACCGCGTTTTCCGCGGCAAGGTCGCGGCTGGAGGAGGCCCTTATGGATAAAGGCCGGGAAGCTTGCCGCGAAGATCAGAAACTCAGAAGCGAGAAAGCTAGGTACGAGGGATCGGAACGAAGAAGGATTCGCGCACCACGTCCTTGCCTGCGATCATCTCCTCGGCGCCGCGGCGCTCCTCGTCGAAGACCACCGCCGCGAGCTTCTGCAGCGTTTCGCGCGCTTCGTCGATGGTGCGGCCGTGAGAATTCACGCCGGGCAATTCCTCGATGAAGCCGATGTAGCCGTGGCTGGCCTTGAGATATACCGCGGTGAACGCAAGCCTTCCTTGTTCCATCTTCTACCTCCTGCCTGAGCAAGCCAGAAGGTTACGCGAACAAGCTTACAAAAGTATTTCAGCCGCGCGAATTGCTGCACTGCTCAGCGCAAATGCTGCGCTGCTTTTCATTTTTATTTTTCCAGAAATTTTTTCTTGTCCTTGACTTTCGCCCATTGATCGGCGTCGGGCGGCGCGGGCTTGCGCTCGATGAGCGGCTTCCACACTTGCGAGAGCTCGCGGTTGAGCGCGATGAATTCCTTCTGCGAGTCGGGCACGTCGTCCTCGGCGAAGATCGCCTCGACCGGGCACTCGGGGACGCACAGCGTGCAGTCGATGCACTCGTCGGGGTCGATCACCAGCATGTTCGGCCCCTCGCGGAAGCAGTCGACCGGGCAGACATCGACGCAGTCGGTGTACTTGCACTTGATGCACGCTTCGGTGACGACGTAAGTCATTCCAGATCAAGAGTTTAGCATGGGGCTTGGGGTTGCCCCGGGGCGCCCCCATAATGGAGGTTCCGCGTTGCCCCCCTGGAAGGAATCATGAGCAGTTCCGACATACGCCATGTCACCGACGACACCTTCGACCCCGAGGTCCTGAAGTCGGACACCCCCGTGCTGGTCGATTACTGGGCCGAATGGTGCGGCCCCTGCAAGTCCATCGCCCCGATCCTCGACGAGGTCGCCAAGGAATATGAGGGCCGGCTGAAGATTGCCAAGATCAACGTGGATGAGAACCAGAGCGTGCCGGCGAAGTTCGGCATCCGCGGCATCCCGACGCTGATGCTGTTCAAGAACGGCAACGTCGAGGCGACGCGCGTCGGGGCGCTGTCGAAGTCCCAGCTGACCGCTTTCCTTGACAGCAACATCTAAAGAACTTACTCTAAAAGCCTAGCTGCGCCGGGTGGACCCCGGCGTAGGCCAGCTGTAACAAGACTTCCAGCGCCGACGTCTTCGGCGCCTTCCCAAAATGAGCAAGTCCCAGACCGTCGAGACGGAAGTAGTCCGTTCACCTATTGAACCGGAAGCGGCGCCAACGCCGCCTCCTCCCATCCCTATGCATCATCTGTCCGAACTAAAACAACACCACGTCACCCAGCTCGTCGAGATGGCGGTGGCAAACGGCATCGACGGCGCCAACCGCATGCGCAAGCAGGACCTGATCTTCGCCATGCTGAAGAACACGGCGAAGAAGGGCGAGTCGATCTTCGGCGACGGCACGCTGGAGGTCCTGCCAGACGGCTTCGGCTTCCTGCGCTCGCCCGAGACCTCGTACCTGGCGAGCACCGACGACATCTACGTCTCGCCCTCGCAGATCCGGCGCTTCAACCTGCATACCGGCGACTCGATCGAAGGCGAGATCCGCACTCCCAAGGACGGCGAGCGCTACTTCGCGCTGGTCAAGGTCGACAAGGTCAACGGCGAGGCCCCCGAGGCGGCGAAGAGCAAGATCCTGTTCGAGAACCTGACGCCGCTGCATCCGGACAAGGCGTTCAAGCTCGAGCGCGACATCAAGGCCGAGGAGAACATCACCGGCCGCGTGCTCGACATCGTCGCGCCGGTCGGCAAGGGCCAGCGCGGCCTGATCGTCAGCCCGCCCAAGGCCGGCAAGACGGTGATGCTGCAGCACATCGCGCATGCCCTGGTGGCGAACCATCCCGACGTGACTCTGATCGTGCTGCTGATCGACGAGCGCCCGGAAGAGGTGACCGAGATGTCGCGCTCGGTGCGCGGTGAAGTGGTCGCCTCGACCTTCGACGAGCCGGCGAGCCGCCACGTGCAGGTCGCCGAGATGGTGATCGAGAAGGCAAAGCGCCTGGTCGAGCACAAGAAAGACGTGGTGATCCTGCTCGACTCGATCACCCGCCTCGCGCGCGCCTACAACACCGTGGTGCCGGCGTCGGGCAAAGTGCTCACCGGCGGCGTCGACGCCAATGCGCTGCAGAAGCCCAAGCGCTTCTTCGGCGCGGCGCGCAACGTCGAGGAAGGCGGCTCGCTCACCATCATCGCCACCGCTCTCATCGACACCGGCAGCCGCATGGACGACGTGATCTACGAGGAATTCAAGGGCACCGGCAACATGGAGGTGCACCTCGACCGCCGCATGCACGAGAAGCGCATCTACCCCGCGATCAACGTCAACCGCTCGGGCACGCGCCGCGAGGAGCTGCTGATCGAGCAGCCGATCCTGCAGAAGGTGTGGGTGCTGAGAAAGCTCTTGTTCCCGATGGACGAGCTCGAGGCGGCCGAGTTCCTCATCGACAAGCTGCGCGCTACCAAAACCAACGCCGAGTTCTTCGACTCGATGCGGCGGGGATAAAAATCGGGATCAGTAAAAATCGGGGTCAGAGCCCGAATTCCCATAGCGGGAGCAGAGATACCGGAAATCGGGCTCTGACCCCGATTTTCGGGGTTTTTCCTTTATAATTCGCCCCTTTCGAAGGCGCCGCCATGAAGCCAGGCATCCATCCCGATTACCGGCCGGTGATCTTTCTCGACACCAGCTCGAACCACGCATTCCTCACGCGCTCGGTGATCGACACCAAGGGCCGCGAGACGATGAAGTGGGAAGACGGCAAGGAATACCCGGTGGTGAAGGTCGAGGTGTCCTCGGAGTCGCACTCCTACTACACCGGCAAGCAGAAGATCGTCGACACCGCGGGACGGGTCGAGAAGTTCAGGCGCCGCTACAACAAGAAGAAAACCGCTTAACCTGCGGGGCATGCTGCCCCGTCTGACCCTGCCGCCGCCGCCCGCGTGGCTCGCGGGCATTGCGCTGGCGTTCGTGCTGCCCGGCCTCGCCGGGCACGATCCCTGGAAAACGCACGATGCGGTGGGCATCGGCATCGTGCACGACATGGCCCTGAGCGGCGACCTCCTCGTTCCGCACGTCGCCTCCTGGATCTGGCTGAACGATGCGCCGCTGTACTACTGGGTGGCGCTGGTCTTCGGCAAGCTGTTCCAGTTCTTCACCGAGTTTCATTCCGCGGCGCGGCTGGCGAGCGGCGCCTTCGTGCTCGCGGCGTGCTGGCTGCTGTACGTCGCGGCGCGCGACTGGACGCCCGAGGAGGAACGGCGCACCAGCGCCTCGGCGGCGCTGCTCCTCTTCATCGGCTCGGTCGGCCTCATGGTGCATGCGCATGAAGCGATCCCGGAGCTCGCGACGCTCACCGCGCTGTGCGGCGGCCTCGCCGCGCTGCCGCAGGCAGCCACGCGGCCGCTCGCCGCCGGTGCCGTGTTCGGCGCCGCGCTCGGCCTCGCTTTCCTCTCGTCGACCTGGGTCGCGCCCGCCGCCCTCGGCATCGCGGTCGTCGCGGCCCACCTCGCGTGCAGCGAATGGCGCAGCCGGAATGCGCTTCCCTTCCTCGGCATGGCGCTGCTGGTCGGAGGCTTTCTCGCTGCGAGCTGGCCGCTTGCGCTCTACATCCGCTCGCCCGAGCTCTTCAGGGAGTGGTGGACCTTCGCGTCGCAACCCCGGGGAGCGCTCGGCACGAACGTGGAGTACTTTGTTTCCACCGGCGGCTGGTTTGCCTGGCCGGCGTGGCCGCTCGCGTTCTGGGCGTTGTGGTCGCTGCGCCGCCGCCTGGGCGACCCGCGGCTTTTCGTGCCGACCGTGGCCTCGCTCGCCATCCTGTTCGGCGCGGCGTACATGGGGCCGCCGCAGGACATCAACCTGCTCGCGCTTCTCCCGCCGCTCGCGCTTCTCGCTTCGCACGGCGCAATGAGGCTGCGCCGCGGGGCCGCCGCCGCGCTCGACTGGTTCGGCGTCATCACCTTCGCCTTCTTCGCCGGTCTGATCTGGCTCGGCTACATCGCCATGATGACCGGCGTGCCGCCCAGGGTCGCCGCCAACTTCGCGCGCGCCGCGCCCGGCTTCACGCCCGAATTCAACATGTTCTATTTCGTGGTGGCGCTCGCGCTGACGCTCGCCTGGCTGTACCTCGTGCTCTTCACCGCGCCTACGCCGCTGCGCAGCGTGGCGCGCTGGGCGGGCGGCGTGGTGCTGCTGTGGGGAACATTCGCGATGCTCTGGATGCCGTGGGCCGACTACCAGAAGAGCTACCGCTCGGTGGCGCTGCAGCTGCGCTCCACGATCCCGGTCGGCGCCGGCTGCGTCGCGGTGAAGCAACTCGGCGTGCCGCAGGCCGCGGCGCTCGACTACCACGCCGACCTGCGGCCGCGCGCGTTTGACATGCTCAAGCCGCGGGTGTGTCCATTGCTTCTCGTTCAGGGCAGCCCGAAGCACGAGTTCGACGCGCCGGGGCCGGGCTGGGTGAAGCTCGCCGACGTCGGCCGCCCCGGCGACAAGGGCGAGCGCTACCGGCTGTACCGCCTGGTCAAATGAACACCACATCGCCGACCGAATGCCCGGCATGGACGCAGCTCCTGGCGCACGCCGAGGACCGGCGCACGGTCCACATCCGCGATTTGTTTGCCTCGCGGCAGCTTGTCGCCGAGGCTCCGGGCGTGCGTTATGACTTCTCGCGCCAGCGGCTCGACGCGGTGACGCTGCGCCTGCTCGCCAAGCTCGCCGGTGAGCGCGGGTTCCCGCAATGGCGCGAGGCGCTGCTTTCCGGCAAGCCCATAAATTCCACCGAAAATCGCGCTGCCTGGCACACAGCATTACGCGCAGCGAACGCGCCTTCCGAAGTAAGAGCTGCGCTAAAAAAAATGCGCGACCTGGCCGGGCGGTTGCGTAACGAAAAGAAAATCAGAAGGATCGTCAATCTGGGAACCGGCGGCTCGCACCTCGGCCCGCGGCTGCTCGCCGACGCATTGAGCGACGGAGTCCTCGACGTGCGCTTCGCTGCCAACGTCGATCCGCGCGAGCTCGAGCGCGCGCTCGAAGGCGCCGAGCCGCAGACCACGCTTTTCGTCGTCGCCTCGAAGACCTTCACCACCCAGGAAACGATGTCGAACGCCGAGGCGGCGAAGGAGTGGGGCGGCAAGAGCTTCTACGCCGTCACTTCCAACATCGAAGCGGCCAAAAAATTCGGCGTGCAGGAAATCCTGCCGATGTGGGACTGGATCGGCGGGCGCTTCTCGGTCTGGTCGGCGGTCGGCTTCGCCGCCGCGTGCGCTGTTGGTTTTGATGAATTTCAGGAATTTCTGTCCGGCGCGCACGATATCGACACGCACTTCGCGCAAGCGCCGCTCGAGAAAAACGTGCCAGCCCTCATGGCGCTGATCGGCGTGTGGAACACCAACTTCCTCGGCGCGGCGACGCACGCGGTGCTGCCCTACTCGAACGCGCTGCGGCTGCTGCCCGCGTATCTGCAGCAGCTCGAGATGGAATCGAACGGCAAGCGCGTCGACCGCGCAGGTCGTTCTGTAGAGTATTCGACCGCCCCGGTGTTGTGGGGAGCCGAAGGAACCGTGAGCCAGCATTCCTTCCACCAGTTGCTGCATCAAGGGACGCAGGTCGTGCCTGCCGATTTTATTGATTTTTCCCTTGAAAAAGTACTAAGCGCGAATGCGCTGGCACAGGCAGACGCGCTCGCCTTCGGCACGGACGATCCGCAGCTGCCGCCGTACCGCCAGTATCCCGGAAATCGGCCCTCCAGCATGCTGTTCCTGGAAGGAGTGAATGCGAGGAACCTGGGACGGCTGATCGCGCTCTACGAGCACAAGGTGTTCACGCAGGGCGTGATCTGGAACATCAACAGCTTCGACCAGTGGGGCGTCGAGCTCGGCAAGCAACTGGCCAACAAAATTCTTTCGAGGAGATAGGCGATGGACCAGGAGACATTCAACCTCAGCATCCGCAAGTTCCTGAAGATGGTCGGCGTCAACTCGCAGCGCGAGATCGAGCAGGCGGTGCAGCAGGCCCTGCAGAGTAGAAAGATCTCAGGAGCCGAGACGCTCGCCGCGAAGATGACGCTGGAGCTGCCGGCGCTCGGTCTGAAGGTGCCTTTCGACGGCGAGATCAAGCTAAAATAGCCCTATGAACAAGGCGCGTGAATTCGACCAGTCGGTCGTCACCGAGCTGAGGGCCTTGCTCGGCGAGCGCGTCTCCACTTCGGCTGCGGTGCGCGAGCATCACGGCAAGGACGAGTCCTACTTCCCCTACGCGCTGCCCGACGCGGTGGTGTTCCCGCAGAGCACCGAGGAAGTGCGCGACGTGGTCGACATCTGCCGGCGCCACCGCGTGCCGATGATCCCCTTCGGCGTCGGTACCTCGCTCGAGGGGCACATCCTCGCCGTGAACGGCGGCGTGACGATCGACCTGTCGCGCATGAACAACGTCCTCGCCGTGCACGAGGAAGACCTCGACGCGGTGGTGCAGGCGGGCGTCACGCGCAAGCAGCTCAACGAGTTCATCAAGCACACCGGGCTTTTCTTCCCGATCGATCCGGGCGCCGACGCGACCCTCGGCGGCATGGCCGCGACGCGCGCCTCGGGCACCAACGCGGTGCGCTACGGCACGATGCGCGAGAACGTGCTCTCGCTGAAAGTGGTGCTGCCCGACGGCCGCATCATCCAGACCTCGCGCCGCGCGAAGAAATCGGCCGCGGGCTACGACCTGACGCGCCTTATGATCGGCTCCGAAGGCACCCTCGGCATCATCACCGAGGTGACGGTACGCCTCTACCCGGTGCAGGAAGCGATGTCGGCGGCGGTGTGCGCTTTCCCGACCATCGACGGCGCAACGAAGACCGTGATCCAGACCCTGCAGATGGGCATTCCCGTGGCGCGCAGCGAGTTGCTGTGCGCGACGACCATGGCGGCCCTAAACCGCCATAACAAGCTGAACTACCGCGAGTCGCCGACGCTGTTCCTCGAGTTCCACGGCACCGAGGCGAGCGTGGTCGAGCAGGCGAAGCAGGTGCAGGAGATCGCGAGAGAGAACGGCGGCCTCGACTTCCAGTGGGCGACGCGGCCCGAAGAGCGCTCCAAGATCTGGGAAGCGCGCCATAACGCCTACTTCGCCTGCCTGCAGCTCAAGCCCGGCTCGCGCGCGGTATCCACCGATGTGTGCGTGCCGATCTCGCGGCTCGCCGAATGCGTGACGCAGACCGCAAGGGAGATAGCGAACGCCTCCATGCCGATCCCGCTCTTCGGCCACGTCGGCGACGGCAACTTCCACCTCGTGATCCTGATCGATCCCAACAGCCGGGCCGAGTTGGACGAGGCGAAAGCCCTCAACGCCCGGCTCGTCGAGCGGGCGCTGGCCATGGAAGGCACCTGCACCGGCGAGCACGGCATCGGCATGGGCAAGCAGGGCTCGCTGCAGGCGGAGCTCGGCGAGGACGTCATCGGCCTGATGCGCGACATCAAGAAATTGTTCGACCCCGACAACCTCATGAACCCCGGAAAGGTAGTTTCTCTGTCATGAGCGCGGAAAAACGTCTCAAGGAACTGGGCATCCTACTCGCGCCGCCGAGCCCGCCGGTCGCCAACTACGTGAACGCCGTGCGCACCGGCAACCTGCTGTTTCTCGCGGGCAAAGGCCCGGGCGCCGTGAAAGGCAAGCTCGGCGCCGAGTTCACCGTGGAACAGGGCTACCAGCACGCGCGCTCGGTCGGGCTCGCGCTGCTCGCGGTGATGAAGGCCGAGCTCGGCAGCCTCGACCGCGTCAAGCGAGTGGTGAAGCTGCTCGGCATGGTGAACGGCACGCCGGAGTTCACCGACCAGCCCAAGGTCATCAACGGCTGCTCGGACCTCTTCGTCGAGGTGTTCGGCGACAAGGGCAAGCACGCCCGCTCCGCCGTCGGCATGGGATCGCTGCCCAACGGCATCCCGGTCGAGATCGAGGCGATCGTCGAGGTCCAGGCCGGCGGCGCGGCGAAGCCGGCAAAGAAAAGCAAAAAGAAGAAGTGAAACGCAGCCTGGTCGCGGCGGGCTTGCTCGCGCTCGCGTGCACCGTCTCAGCGCAAAGCTGGGGCCCCCGCTCGCTCGAGGAGCTCAAGCAGGAGACGATTCGGCGCGCCGAGCGCAACATGGGGCCGCTCGCCGGCATCAACGCCGACGATGCGCGCGAGGCGATGGCGAGCCTGAACAGCCTCGAGCCCGACGAATGGGCGGCGGCATGGAGCCGCATCGGCGAGCGCCACCTGCAGCGCGGCGATCACTACCAGGCCTGGCACAGTTTCAACGTCGCGCGCTGGCCGAGCGAGCGGATCTCGGCCGGGAAGCAGCGCGCCTATGCCCGCGCACTGGAGGCTTTCCAGCAATACGCAAGATCGCTCACGCCGCCGATCGAGACGGTGCGCATCCCGTTCGAGGGCCGCGAGATCGTCGCCTACCTGCGCCTGCCCGCGAACGTGAGGCCGGCGCCCCTCGTGTTCGGCATCAACGGCCTCGACTCGCGCAAGGAAGAAGTGATCGCGCGCGTGGATTCGTATCTGAAGAACGGCGTCGGCGTGTTCGCCATCGACATGCCGGGCACCGGCCAGGCGCCGATCCTGGTCGACGTCGGCGCCGAGCGGATGTTCTCGCGCGCCCTCGACTACCTTCAGACGCGGCCGGACGTCGACGCCAAGCGCATCGTGGTGCAAGGGCGCAGCTGGAGCGGCTACTGGGCGGCGGTGATGGCCTACACCGAGAAGGATCGCATCCGCGGCGCCGTGGTGCACGGCGTCGGCATCCATGAGTACTACTCACCCGATTGGCAGAAAAAGGCTTTCTCCACCCGCGAGTATCTGTTCGACATCTACCCGGCACGGGCATCGGTCTACGGCACGAAGACGATGGAGGAGTTCCTCGCCTACGGGCCGCGCCTGTCGCTCCTCGCGCGCAGCATGCTCGAGCGGCCTTCGGCGCCCATGCTGCTCGTCAACGGCGAGCGCGACAGCCAGCAGCCGATCGCCGACCTGTACCTGCTGATGAAGCACGGCGAGCCGAAGGATGTCTGGGTCAATCCGCAAGGCGGCCACATGGGCCGCTCGGAGCGCTGGCCGGACAGCAAAGTGCGCTCCGAAGTGGTCGAGCCCTGGGTGCTGCGCCAGCTCGGCGTGGCGCACTAGATCGTCCGCATTAAATCGTCATTACCGTCCTGCGGTAATAACGCAGCTCCTCGATCGACTCGAGGATGTCGGGAAGCGCCTCGTGCTTGCCTTCCTTGAAGAAACCCTTCGCCGCCTCCGGCTTCCAGTGCCGCACCAGCTCCTTGAGCGTCGAGACGTCGAGGTTGCGGTAGTGGAAGTACGCCTCGAGCTGCGGCATCCAGCGCGCAAGGAAGCGCCGGTCCTGGCAGATCGAGTTGCCGCACATCGGCGAGGCGCTGGCCGGAACGTGCTGGCCGAGGAACTCTAGCGCCATGCGCTCGGCCTGCGCCTCGGTGAGCCTCGACGAGCGCACGCGCTCGATCAGCCCGGTCTTGGCGTGGGTGGCCTTGTTCCACGCATCCATCGCCTCGAGCACTTCGTTGGGCTGGTGGATGACCATGACCGGCCCTTCGGCGACGGTGATGAGCTGCGAATCGGTGACCAGCAGCGCGATCTCGAGGATCCGGTCCGAGTCCGGCTGCAGCCCGCTCATCTCCATGTCGATCCAGATCAGGTTGTTCTGGTCCACGGGCATGCTTTATTCTCTCATGCGTGACTAATGCTTTTACCTGGGTGTTCCTCATCGCGCTGGGCCTTGCGACTGGAACGCGGCTGTGGCTCGCGGCGCGCCAGATGCGCCACGTGCGCGCGCATCGCGGCGCAGTTCCAGGCACTTTCGCCGAGGCGATTCCGCTCACCGCGCATCAGAAGGCGGCCGACTACACGGTCGCGAAAGCGTGGCTCGGCATGATCGACGTGCTCCTCGGCGCGGCGGTGCTGCTCGCGCTGACGCTCGGCGGCCTCATCGACTGGCTCTACGCGCAATGGAGTCGAGTGCTCGAGCCGCAGGGCCTGTGGCACGGCGCGGCGCTCTTCGCAGCCGTGGTGGTGCTGCTCGCAGTTCTGGAGCTGCCGCTTTCGCTGTACCGCACCTTCGTCATCGAGGCGAAGTTCGGCTTCAACCGCATGACGCCGAAGCTGTTCCTGGTCGATCTCGCGAAGCAGGCGGTGCTCGCCGCCGCGCTCGGCATCCCGCTCCTCGTTCTGGTGCTGTGGCTGATGGCGCAGATGGGCGAGCTATGGTGGCTGTACGTCTGGATCGCCTGGATGGCTTTCAACCTGCTGGTGCTGCTCATCTTTCCGACGTTCATCGCGCCGCTCTTCAACCGCTTCACGAAGCTCGAGGACCCGAGCCTCGCCGGCCGCATCGAGGCGCTGCTGCGCCGCTGCGGCTTCCGCTCGAGCGGGCTGTACGTGATGGACGGCTCGAAGCGCTCGAGCCACGGCAACGCCTACTTCACCGGTTTCGGCGCGGCCAAGCGCATCGTGCTCTTCGACACGCTGCTCTCGCGGCTCGCGCCGCCCGAGGTCGAGGCGGTGCTGGCGCACGAGCTCGGCCACTACAAGCGCCACCACGTCTGGAAGCGCGTCGCGCTGCTCTTCGGGCTGTCGCTCGCTTTCCTGTGGGGCCTCGGCCAGCTCATCGACCAGGCCTGGTTCTACGACGGTCTGGGCGTCGCGAGCCGCGGCACCGCGGTCGCGCTGCTGCTGTTCGTGCTGGTGATGCCGGTGTTCACCTTCTTCCTGCAGCCGATCTCGAGCCTTTATTCGCGCCGGCACGAGTTCGAGGCCGACCAGTACGCTGCCGCGCATTCCGACGCCGCCGAGCTGGTGAAGGCGCTGGTCAAGCTCTACCAGGATAACGCCGCCACCCTCACGCCCGACCCGCTGCACTCCGCGTTCTACGACTCCCACCCGCCGGCGGCGACTCGCATCGCCCGCCTGAAAACCACATGACCGATCTAGCCAAGAGCAGATGCAAGCCTTGCGAAGGGGGCGTAGCGCCCTACAACGCCCAGCAGGCGAAGGACATGCTGCGCCAGCTGAAGGGCTGGAGCATCGAGAACGGCAAGCTCGCGAAGCTCTATCCGTTCCAGAACTATTACCAGACCATGGCCTTCGTCAACGCGCTCGCCTGGATCTCGCACCGCGAGGACCATCATCCCGACCTGACGGTCGGCTACAACAAGTGCCGGGTCGAGTACTCGACGCACGCCATCGGCGGGCTGTCGGAGAACGACTTCATCTGCGCGGCAAAGTGCGACGCGCTGTTCGAATTTTGAAAAGAATCTACAGCTCCTTCAATCTGCAGATCGTCCATCACGCGAAGAATCTTCTCGCGGCCGAGGGCATTCGCGCGGTCGTGAAGAACGAGATCCTTTCCTCGGCGATGGGCGAGCTGCCCCCCGCCGAATGCCAGACCGAGCTGTGGATCGTGCGCGACGACGAGGCCGCCCGCGCCGAAGCCGTCCTGCAAGCCGCTTTTTCCTCCAAGGAAGGGCCGGCCTGGGTCTGCGCGGCCTGCGGCGAGCGCTGCGAACCCCAGTTCACGCAATGCTGGAGGTGCGGCAGGGACCGGCCGGCGTAATGCGCACGCGCTGCGGCACGACGCTGCGCCGACGGTGAGCGAGCTCGCGCGGCAGCTGTTTACCGACCGCACCACGCTGACCCGCAATCTCAAGCCGCTCGCCGACGCCGGCCTTGTCAAGGTCGCTGACGGCGCTGACGCGCGCCTTGGCGCGCTGCACGGATTGATCGAGGAGCTGCTGCATGCATTTTGACCGCAGGCAATGGTGGATCATCGCGGCCGCGGCGCTGGTGTTCGCGTTGGTCTTCGGCGTGCGCCAGTCGCAGGCCTTGTTCATCAGCCCGCTGAACAGCGCCACGGGCCTGGGCATCGCCTCGATCAGCCTCGCCTTCGCGGTAGCGCAGCTGATGTGGGGGATCACGCAGCCCTTCGCCGGCGCGGTGGCCGACCGCTACGGCTCCGGCCGGGTGATCGCGGTCGGCGGCGTCCTGGTCATGCTCGGCACGGTGCTCACGCCGCATGCCCACAGCACCTGGATGCTGATCCTGCTGATCGGCGTGGTCGCCGCCGGCGGCGCCGGCATGGCGGGCCTCGGCGTGCTGA
>DATNMK010000090.1:0-107907 GCA_035602335.1 Burkholderiales bacterium | reverse complement strand
CGTCCCGTCGGGCTTGACGAGGAACTTCGGCACGATGAAGAGCGAGATGCCTTTCACGCCCTCGGGCGCCTGCGGCGTGCGGGCCAGCACCAGGTGCACGATGTTTTCGGCCAGGTCATGCTCGCCGTAGGTGATGAAGATCTTCTGGCCCGAGATCAGATACTGGTTTCCCTGGCGCTCGGCGCGAGTGCGAACCAGCGAGAGATCCGATCCGGCCTGCGGCTCGGTGAGGTTCATCGTGCCGGTCCATTTGCCTTCGACCATCTTCGGCAGATAGGCCTGCTTCAGGACCTCGGAGCCGCGCAGCAGCAAGGCTTCGACCGCACCCTGGGTGAGCAGCGGGCAAAGCGAAAAGCTGAGATTCGAGCTTTTCCACATCTCCTGCACCGGCGTCGACACCAGCTTCGGCAGCCCCTGGCCGCCCCAGTCGTGCTCGAAGGGAAGCGCGTTCCATCCGCCGGCGCAGAACTGTCGGTAGGCCTCTCGAAAACCCTTCGGCGTGCGGACTTCGCCGCCGCTTAGCTGGGAGCCTTCTCGATCCCCAGAACCATTAATAGGATCAAGTACTTCCGACGCGAACTTCGAGGCTTCCTCGAGGATAGCGTCGACCGTATCAGGTGTCGCTTCCTCAAACCCTGGCAGCTTCGCAACCTCTCCGAGCCCCGCCAGCTCGTTGAGGACGAACCGCATATCCCTCAAGGGCGCCGCATACGTGCTCATTTCTTCAGCTCCTCGACCAGGGTCGGCACAATCTGGAACAGATCGCCGACCACGCCGTAGTCGGCGACTTGAAATATCGGCGCCTCCTCGTCCTTGTTGATCGCCACGATCACGCGGCTGTCCTTCATGCCGGCCAGGTGCTGGATGGCGCCCGAGATGCCCACCGCGACGTAGAGGTCCGGCGCCACGATTTTTCCGGTCTGCCCGACCTGCCAGTCGTTCGGCACGAAGCCGGCATCGACCGCCGCCCGCGATGCGCCCATCGCCGCCCCCAGCCGGTCGGCGAGCGGCTCGAGTACTTTGGTGAAATTTTCACCCGAGGCCATGCCTCTCCCGCCGGAGACGATGATCTTCGCCGCGGTCAGTTCCGGGCGCTCCGATTTCGACACCTCGCGCCCGATAAAGGAAGACAGGCCGCTGTCGGCCGGAGCGGCAAGGGGCTCCACCGTCGCGTTGCCGCCGGTGGCCGCAACCGCGTCGAAGGCGGTCGTGCGGACCGTGATCACCTTGATCGGGTCCTTCGATTTCACCGTCGCCAGCGCACTGCCGGCGTAGATGGGGCGCACGAAGGTATCGGCGCCCTCCACCGCGACGATGTCCGAGATCTGCTGCACGTCGAGCAGGGCCGCGACGCGCGGCATGACATTCTTTCCGTTCGACGTGGACGCTGCGAGCAGGTGGGAATAGTTCTTCGCCACCGCCACCACCACGGCAGCGACGTTCTCGGCAAGAAAATCGCGCAGCTGAGGCGCATCCGCATGGAGCACCTTGGCGACGCCGGCGATCTGCGCCGCGGCCTTGGCGGCCTCGCCGGCTTCATGCCCGGCGACAAGAACGTGCAGGTCGGAGCCCAGCTTTTTCGCCGCGGCGACGGCGTTCAGCGTGGCCTTCCTCACCGACTTGTTGTCGTGCTCGGCTACGACCAGGACCGCCATTCAAATTACCTTTGCGTCGTTGCGCAGCTTGTCGACGAGCGCCTTCGCGTCCGCGACTTTCACTCCGGCCTTGCGCTTCGCCGGCTCCACTACCTTGAGGGTCGTCAGGCGGGGCGTTACATCGACGCCGAGGGCATCGGGCTTGAGGACCTCGAGCGTCTTTTTCTTCGCTTTCATGATGTTCGGCAGGGTGACATAGCGCGGCTCGTTGAGGCGCAGATCCGTGGTCACCACCGCCGGTAGCTTGATGGCGTCGGTCTCCAGCCCGCCATCGACCTCGCGCGTCACTTCGGCCTTGTCCTTTTCGAGTTTTATTTTCGAAGCGAAAGTTGCCTGCGGCCATCCCAGTAGAGCCGCCAGCATCTGGCCGGTCTGGTTGGAGTCGTCGTCGATCGCCTGTTTGCCCATGATCACCAGCTGCGGGGACTCCTTCTGGCAGATCGCCTTGAGGAGCTTCGCCACCGCGAGGGGCTGCAGCTCCGCGTCGGTTTCCACGAGGATGGCGCGGTCGGCGCCGATCGCGAGCGCGGTGCGCAGCGTCTCCTGGCATGCCTGCACGCCGCAGGACACCACGACGATCTCGGTCGCCACCCCGGCTTCCTTGAGGCGCACCGCCTCCTCGACCGCGATCTCGTCGAACGGGTTCATCGACATCTTGACGTTGGCCGTCTCGACGCCGCTGCCGTCGGCCTTGACCCGCACCTTGACGTTGAAATCGACTACGCGCTTGACGCTGACCAGGACTCTCATGGAGACACGGCGTATGGGAAGGGCGACCGATTATAGCCCGCGCCCCGCCGCGGATTTGTCTTTCAGACGACCTTTGCCTCCACCCGCGCATCTGAGTCCAGGCAAGCATCGCCTCGCCCAGCTTTACCGCCATGCGAAAATCCGATCGCTACCGAGCGCGGCTGGAGGGCCTTCTGCAGCATGGGAGAGAGGCATAATACGGTCATGAGCGACCTCTCCCAACTGCAAATCGGCTCCATGCGCGAGCGCGTTTCACGCGACGAATGGGAAACGCGCGTCAACCTCGCCGCCTGCTACCGGCTGGTGCACCACTACGGCATGGACGACCTGGTCTACAACCACATCTCGGCGCGCGTGCCGGGCGAGGAAGGGCACTTCCTGATCAATGCCTACGGCATGACCTACGACGAGATCACCGCCTCGAGTCTGGTGAAGATCGACTTCGACGGAAACGTGGTGCAGGACTCCGGGACCGGCTACGGCATCAATCACGCCGGCTTCGTCATCCACAGCGCCATCCATCGTGGCCGCCCCGACGTCGCTTGCGTGATCCACACCCACACTCCCGCCGGGATGGCGGTGTCGGCGATGAAGTGCGGGCTGCTGCCCCTCACGCAGAACGCGATGTTCTTCTCCGGCGTCGGCTATCACGACTACGAGGGTCCGGCCGTCGACCTCGACGAGCAGAAGCGCCTGGTGAGCGACCTCGGCGGGCACGAGGCGATGATTCTGTGCAACCACGGCCTGCTCGCGGTCGGCCGCGCCATCCCTGAAGCCTTCGTCACCATGTACTGGCTCGAGCGAGCCTGCCAGGCGCAGGCGCTCGCCGCCGCAAGCGGTAAGGAGCTCAATGTTCCCGGGGACGAAGTCGTCAGAACGACCAACGAACGCTACAAGCCCGGCCAGCGCCGGCGCATCGGCGAGCTGGAGTGGACCGGCTTGCTGAGGCTGCTGGAGCGCCGCTATCCCGGTTTCCGGGAGTAGCGCCCTTACGCGGCCCGCGTGAGCCGCTCGTGCGACTGCGCCAGGCGATCGATCAGCACCCGCATGCAGCCCTTGTTGAAGCCGACCTGGCAGGCGTCGGTCGCGGCGCGCAGCGCGCTCGCCTTGATTTCGATGATCGTCGCTTCGCCGACCGCGGTCACGGTCGTCGTGCGCCGCTGGACGCGGTCGGTGAAATAGAGGATTTCGCCGAAGCAGGCGCCCGGCTTCAGCGTGGCGAGCGGCTTGCCCGAAAGCGTGACCTTGACCTCGCCGTCGACCAGAATATAGAAGCTCTCGGCCTCCTCGCCCTCGCGGATCAACGGCGTTGCGGCCGCCACCGTCTTCCAGCTGCCGATGCGCACCATTTCCCACAGCGCGACGTCGTTGAAATCCTCGAAGAAGGCGAATTCGCGCAGCTGGTTGAACTTTTCCGACTCCGACACCGACTCTCCGGCCAGCCGCAGGCTGACGAAGGCCTGGCTCAGGTCCTTGCCGAATTCGAGCCAGGACTTGTAGCGCTCCTTCGGGTCCTTGTTGATCGCCTTCATCACGATCTGGTCGAGCAGCGGCGGCAGATCCGGACGCAGCGTGGCAGGACGCGGCGGAACGACATTGAGGATGGCATACGTCAGGGCTGCCTGCGTCGAAGCCTGGTAGGGCAGCCTCCCGGTCAGCAGGCGGTACATGGTGATGCCTAGCGAATAGATGTCGGTCTGATGCGTCAGCGCTTCCATGCGGATCTGTTCGGGCGACATGTAGGCCGGCGAGCCGACTCCCGTCATCTGTGTGGTCTCATGGCCGAGCCGCTGCTGGAACGAGGCGCCGAAGTCGCCCACTTTCGTTTCGCCGTACTGTGAAAGCAGGATGTTGCCAGGCTTGATGTCGCGGTGGATCACGCCGTGCTGGAACGCATACTCCAGCGCGCGGATGCACTTGAAGATGATCTCGACCACCTTGTTGAGCGGCAGCAGGGTATCGACGTCGGAATGCGCCTCGAGCGTCTTCCCGGGCACGTATTCCATCACCAGGTAGCTGTGGTCGGGCTCGACCACCGCGTCGAGGATGTCAACGATGTGGGGGTGGTTCAGCTTGCCGGCGAGCGAGGCTTCGGCGACGAACGCCTTGTGCAGCATGCGCTCTTTGTGCGGGTCGGCTTTGGCGTCGAACAGGAACACCTTGATCGCCACGTCGCGGTCGGCGAAAGGGTCGCGCGCGAGGTAGACACGGCTGGTGGCGCCGCTGCCGATCTCCCGCAGGATCGGATACTTGCCCAGCTGGTGGTTGGGTTGGAACTTCACGCCGGCAGATGCTTCATGATTTGCTCAAGCAGCTCGGATTCCTGGTAGGGCTTGCCGAGGAAGGCATTGACGCCCAGCTGCGTCGCCTGGCTGCGGTGCTTCTCGGCCGTGCGCGACGAGATGACGATGATCGGGATGCCCCGGGTGCGCTGGTCGCCGCGCACGGTTTTCGTCAGCTCGAAGCCGTCCATGCGCGGCATCTCGAGGTCGACCAGCATCACGGCTGGCAGCGTGTCCTTGATCTGCTCGAGCGCATCGATGCCGTCCTTGGCGGTGAGCACCCGGTAGCCCTCGCGCTCGAGCAGGCGGCTGGTGATCTTGCGCACGGTGAGCGAGTCGTCGACCACCATGATGAGCGGGGTCGCCACGAGCGCAGGCGCGGCCGACGCTGAAATCACGCTCTTCGTCAGCGCGCCCTTCGCGCGCTGCGCAAGCTGCACCGGATTGATGATGAGCACGATGCGGCCGTCGGCGAGCACCGTCGCTCCGCCGACACCCGGCACGCGCGCGAGCTGCGGGCCGATGTTCTTGACGACGATTTCCTGGTTGCCGATCAGCTCGTCCACGTGCAGCCCGATGCGCTGGATGCCGCTGCGCAGGAGCAGAATCGAGTTGTAGGTCTGGATCTCGGCCGCGCGGCGCGTGCCGAGCAGGTGCTGGAGGTAGTGCAGCGGGTAGGAGCGGCCCTGCGATTCGATGACCGACTTCTCGTAGAGCTCCGCCAGGGTGTCGGCCTTGACGCGCAGCACCTGCTCCACCATCGCGGAGGACACTGCGAGAACATCGGTGCCTGCCCGCACCATCACGGTCTGCGTGACGGCGAGGGTCAGCGGCAGGTAGACGGTGAACGTGGTGCCGCGGCCGCGCGTGGTGGCGATATCGACGCGCCCGCCGATCGAGGCGATTTCGTTGCGCACCACGTCCATGCCGACGCCGCGGCCGGAAAGCTGGGTCACCTTTTCGGCGGTCGACAGGCCGGAGACGAAGATCAGCTGCATCAGCTCGGCTTCGCTCACCTGCTGATCGCGGGTCAGCACCCCTTTCTCGATTGCCCTCTCGTGCAGCTTGTCGAGATCGAGGCCTGCGCCGTCGTCGCTCAGGACGAGGGCCATTTCGTTGCCTTCCTGCCGCAGGCTGATGGCGAGGCGTCCGGATTCCGGTTTGCCTGCGGCGCGGCGCGCCTCAGGCGCTTCCAGGCCGTGGTCCAGCGCGTTACGCAGCATGTGCTCGAGCGGCGCGCCGATCTTCTCGAGGACGCTGCGGTCGAGCTCGACCTGGCTGCCTTCGATTTCGAGCTCGGCTTTCTTGCCCACCTCGCGCGCCGTCTGCCGCATGATGCGGTAGAGACGCTCGTTCAGGTTCGAGAACGGCACCGCGCGCATGCGCATCAGCTCCTGCTGCACATCGCGGCTGATGCGCGCCTGTTGCAGCAGGCCGGCATCGGTCTCGCCGAGGCTCTTCACAAGCGTCTGCTGGATGGACGCGGCGTCATTCAGGCTCTCCGCCATCATCCGCGTCAGCTCCTGCAGCCGCGTAAAGCGGTCGAACTCGAGCGGATCGTATTCGCGGTTGCGCTCTTCGAGCACCGACATGCGCGATTGCATCTGGCTGTCGGCCTGGACCTCGACCTCGCGCAGCTGGCTGCGCAAGCGCGCGACGCTATCGTGCAGATCGCCCAGCGACTGCTTCACCTGCCGCAATTCGGCCTCGATGCGCGAGCGTGCAATGGCAAGCTCGCCCGATTCGGTGATTAGGTGATCGAGCGTGTCGGCGTTGACCCGCAGGAGCGCCGCGGGGCTGGGAAGTGGCGGCTCGGCCCGAGTGGGCGCCTCGGCCGCCGGCGCTTCGCGCGGCTGCTCCGCGGCGGCCGCCACGGGGAGCGCCGCAGGCGCGGCGCGCGCAGCGGGCGGCGCTCCCAGGTGACCGCCCATGCGCTCCAGGTCGAGGCTCAGGCGGTCCATCTTCGACTCGAGCTCCTCGAACAGCTGTGGCGAGAATTCGCCGCGCTCGATTGCCGCCTCCATGTGGCTTTCCATGATGTGCGTCAGCTCGCCGAGCCGGATCGCGCCGGCCATGCGGGCGCTGCCTTTGAGCGTGTGCAGGCCACGGCGCAGCGAGTCGCAGATCGTCGGGTCTGCCGGATTCGCCTTCCAATCGCGCAGGTCGCCGCCGATTTGCGGCACCAGGGTCTCTGCTTCCTCGAGAAAGATCGGCAGTAGTTGCTGGTCGATGTCGTCCTTCATCACGCGCAGTTCCTTGCCATCCTTGACGGCAGGAGCAGCGGTAGGAGCAGCGGGCTGGGCGCTAGCCGGCTCAGCCGGCTTGACTTCTATGGGTGGCGGCGGCGGAGCCTGCAGGCGGGCGGTGAGTTCGTGCAGGGCCCGAGCAGCTTCATCGCCCGGCGCCGGCGCCTGCCGCTGTGTCAGCGCAGCGACCATTTCGCGCAGCTTGCCGATGGCCGCCTTCACGGCTTCGGCATCGCCCGAGTCGGTGACTTTGCCGGCGACGGGCGTCCAATGCTCGAGCGCCCCGGCGAGGTCCGCAACCGCGCCGAAACCCGCGGTGCGCGAGCTGCTTGCAAGGGTGTGCGCCGCGCGCGTGAACTCTTCCGAAGCCTCGGCGCCGGGGCGGCTGCACCACTGCCCGCACTGCGTTTCCAGCGCTCCGACATGCTGGGCGGCTTCCTTCACGTAGATGTCGAAGAAACTGCGGGCGAGACGCGTGGTACCGACCGTAATTTCCTCGGGCTCGGTGTCGGCAGCCCTCAGCTTCTGCGCCCGCTCGACGATGGCTTTGCCCTCGAGCGTGAAGGGCTTGCGCCTGCGCAGCTGGGCGACCCAGTCGGCGAAGGCCGCGCTCGCCGCGGCGATCAGCTCGAGCAGCTCGGCGGAGGCCGGTTGCTGCCGCTCGAGCCAGCGGTTCATGACCTGCTCGATTTCCCAGGCCACCTCGCCCAGATCCGAGAGGCCGACCATGCGGCCGCTTCCCTTCAGGGTGTGGAAGCCGCGGCGGATCGTCGTCAGGGTGTCGCGATCGCCGGGCTGCTCGCGGCACTGGGGCAGCGCCGCATCGATGTTGGCGAGCACCTCGCCCGCCTCCTCGAGGAAGATGTCGAGCAGGCCCTCGGCGTCCGCCGCCTGCTGCGCCTCCGGGGGCTTTTCGTGGGGCTGCTCGGGCGCCGCCGCCGTCGCGGCGCGCTTCTCGTAACGGTCGAAGAACAGGTTGACCGCCCCCTGGGCGGGATTGCGGCCGTTGACGCAGGGGGTCAGAAACAGGCCCAGGCTGCTGAGCCCCTCGGCGATCCAATCGAGGTCCTCGCCGCCCGAAGCACGGTCCTTCGCCGCGCAGGCCTTGACCATCGCCTCGCATACCGACGCGACCTGTGTCGCGCGCTCGAAGCGCAGCACCGCGAGCGCGCCATGGATTTGCCGCAGGTAGGTTTCCAGGCCGTGCAGCGTCTCGGGCGCGGTGAGCTCGCGCGCGTAGGCATCCAGTACTTGTTCCACGTACTGGAGATTGGCAAGGATCTCCTTCGCCACCTGGGCACGCAGCTGCAGCACCCCGATCTGCTGCGTCAAGTCCGCGCGCAACCCGGGCGGCGGCTCGCCGGTCGACTTTCCCTTCGTGGCGTCGAGCAGCCAGCCGCCCATGATGCCGATCTGCTGCTCCAGGTCGACCGGCGGGCTGGTGAAATTCTCGATCACGCTTTCCGCCAGCAGGAAGGCCGACGCCATCTCGATGACCATCAATTGGGTCTTCGGCGGATGCGGATCGGGCAGCCGGCTGGCCGCCATCGTGATCGCGTCGAGCAGCTTCGCCAGGTGCAGGTTGCCGAGTTCGCCCGCTTTCGCCTTGAAGGAGCCCACCAGCTCGCGGAAACGCGCCACGCTCTTCGGCTCGCCGGAGACGTACTGCTGCCAGACGCTCTTCACTGCGTCGAGCCGCGAGCGCGCGTCGTTCAACGCCGGCTGCAGCCGATCCATGTCGAATTCCGCCCGCTTGCCTGCCGGCTCCGGCGGCGGAATGAGGCTGTCGAGCCGGTAGAGCTGTTTGACGTCCCTGATGCGCTGCGTAGCCGGCGCGCAGCGCGCGGTGAGGTACAGGATCTCGCGCAGCAGCGGATCATTCACCGCCTGCGAGCCTGCGGCCAGGTCGCGCATGTGGAAATCGATCTTGTTGCAGAGCACCTTGGCGCTCGCCTGCCAGTCGGGCTCCGGCGCGCTCGCCAGGCCGTCGATCAGGCCGATGGCGGCCCAGGCCAGCGCGCGCGGCTCGGGAAGCTGCGGCGACACCTGGTAGAGGGCGTCCAGCGCCTGCCGCATTTCCTCGAGGCCGGCGGCTTGGCCGCGCAGCCAGGCGAGCAGCCCGCGCTGGAAGCGCGCGCGCTGCGTCTTCAGGAACGGCGCAAGCTCGTTCTTCGCCAGGGCCCAGGGGCTGGGATGCGACGGCGCCGGCGGCGTGAGATCGGGAAAGAACAGCTCTTTCTCCGAGCTGTCCTGCTTGCCCTGCAGCTTCGCGAGCTCACGATAAGCGGGGAACAGCCGCAGCGGCACGTTGGCCTGGCCGCGTGCGACCTCGTCGACGAATTGCTTGAGGGCCAGCACCGCGCTGTCGATGATGCCGATCGACGCCGAGGTGGGCCGCGCGCCGTTCACCCCCGGGAAGCTGCCTTCGATCGCTTCGCAGAACCGCGTCGCGCCGCTCAGCCCCACCATCCGCAGCGCCCCGCTCACCTGGTGCAGGTGCTCGGGACACACGCCGAGCGCGGCAGTATCGTCCGGCGATGCGGAAAACTTCGCGATATTGTCGCGCACGCGCTCCAGCGCCTGATCCACCTCGGCGGTGATCCAGGACAGGATGGTGGCGTCGGCCATTGCGGTTTCTTATCCGGTGGTCAGGCGAGCTTGAAGCCTGCCACCGAGTTTTTTAGCCCGTCGGCCAGCGCCGTCAGCCGCGCCGCCGAGGCGGCGGTCTTCTTGGTGCCTTCGGTGGTCAGCTGCGTGATGCCGAGAATGATCTTCATCTTGCCGGCCACCTGCGCGGCGGAAGCCGCCTGCTGCTGGGTGGCGCTGGAGATCGAGCCGATCAGCTCGGCGAGGCGGTTCGAGACTTGCTCGATCTCGCGCAGCGCCTGGTCGGCCTCGTCGGCGGTCTTCGTGCCTTCGACTACGCCCCGGGTGCTGCGCTCCATCGCCTCCACCGCGTCCTGCGTATCGCGCTGAATGCTCTTGACGATCGCGCCGATGTGCTTGGTCGCCTCGCCCGAGCGCTCCGCCAGCCGCTGCACCTCCTCGGCGACCACCGTGAAGCCGCGCCCGGCCTCGCCGGCCGAGGCGGCTTGGATGGCGGCGTTCAGGGCAAGCACGTTGGTCTGCTCCGTGATGTCCGAGATGAGCTGCACTATCTCGCCGATCTCCTGCGAGCTCTCGCCCAGGCGCTTGATGCGCTTCGAGGTCTCCTGGATCTGTTCGCGGATGTCGTTCATGCCGCGAATCGCGTTCTGCACCGCCTGCGCGCCCTTGCCGGCGGCATGCAGCGAGGTTTCCGCCACCTTCGCCGAGTCGTTGGCGCTTTTCGAGACTTCGTTCATCGATTGCGCCATCTGCGCCACCGACTGGCCGGTGCCCTGGATCTCGCTCGCCTGCTTCTGCGCCGCCTGCAGCAGCTGGCCGCTGACCGCCTGCGCTTCCTGCGTCGCGGCGGTCACTTGCTGGGCCGCGCCGGTGATGCCCGTCACCAGGCGGCGCAGCTCGTCGATGGTGTAGTTGATCGAGTCGGCGATGGCGCCGGTGATGTCCTCGGTCACCTTGGCGCGCGCGGTGAGGTCGCCGTTCGCCAGGTTGCCGATCTCATCGAGCAGCCGCAGGATCGCGTCCTGGTTGGCGCGGTTCAGCCGCTCGCTTTCCTCCGCGCGCCGGCGGCTGTCGCCCAGGTACACCTTGCCGATCAGCAGCAGGACGAGGAAGGCAAGCACCGACACTACGCCCATGGCGGCGAAGTTGATGCGCCGCGCGCCCAGTTCCTCCTCGTAGCCGCCGCTCAGGCGCTCGGCGGCGCCGAGCAGCGTCTCGCTGTCGTTGAACATGTCGCGGCTGGCGCGCTTTGCATTCACAAGGCGCTGCATGTTGCCGAGGATCTCGCTCACCGCACGCTGGTATTCGCGGAACCCGGCCTCGAGCTCGGAGAGCTTGGCGCGGATTTCCGGATCGGCGACGCGGGCGATGCGCAGCGCGTCGCTCCCCTGGACCAGGCCTTGCAGCGTGTCGCGGAAGGTGTTGGTGTCCTTGCCGAGCAGGAACGCGACCTCGGGGTCGACGATGTCGCCCGCCAGCATGGTGTTGGCGTTCTTCGCCATGCGCTGCGTCAGCATGACGAGCTGCGCGGTGATCGCGTTCTGGCGCACCGAGCCGCCCGATTGCACGCTGAGGGCCGCAATCTCGTCGGCGAGCTCGAGCAGGGCCGGGTTGTTCGCGTTGATCGACTTGACCGCCTCGCCCAGCGCCACCAGGTTGCGTTCCTCGCCAATCACGAGCGCCGCGTTGCGCTCGGTCTTCTTCCATTCTTTGTCCAGCGCGTCCAGCATCGGCCGCACGCGCTCCGAAGTCGGCGGCAGATCGATGCCGCTGGTGACCCCGCCCGACAGCAGCAGCTTCACCTGCGACGCGAAATCGTCGCGGCTGTCGCGCAGCTGCTTGAAGGCCTCGCGGTTGCCTTGCGACGCCTGCTGCGCGGCCTTGGCAAGGCGCTGCGACAGCATGCGGATCTTGCCGACCGTGGCGATGTAGAGCGAGTTGAAGGTCCCCTGACGGGCATCCACCACCACGACCGCGGCGTCCACCAGCAGGAGAAACACCAGCAATCCGGTCAGCAGCTGCAGCTGCCGGCCGGCCATCAGCCGGCTGATGAGCGGCAGCGGCGCTGCCAGGATGGCGCCGGGCGCAGCCCGCGCCGGGCGCTTCTGCGGAGCCGCCTGCTGCGCGGCCGCGCCGCGGCCGAGGAACGGCAGTTTGAGGGCGAATTTGAATGCCATGCGATTCTCCCGGTTTCCTAGCGTAGGAACTTGCCCTCGCGGGCGATGATGGTCAGGTCGACAAACTTGGAGCCGGCGTGGTTCTTCGGCGAATAGCCCACGTAAAAGCCGCCCACGTCTACGTCCTGCATCCTCTCGACCGCATCGATGAATTTTTCGCGGGTCAGATCCTTGCCGGTACGCTTGAGCCCCTCGACGAAGACCTTGGCCACGATAAAGCCTTCAATCGCGCTGAAATTGAAATCGGTGTAGCCCGCCTTTGCCGAGAGCCGCTGGTACTCCTTGACTACCGGCACCGCCGCCCCCCACGGGAACGGCATCACCTGCGAGATCGCGACGCCTACGCCGTCCGTGCCGAGCGCGTCAGCAAGGGCCTTGCTGCCGACGAACGAGACGTTGTAGAAGGTCGCCGCGCTGCCGGCTTTCTTCATCTGCCGGATGAATTCCGCACACGACGTGTACTGGCTGATCATGACCACCGCGTCGGGCTTCGCGGCGTTGAGGGTCTTCACCGCATTCTCGACCTTGATCGTGTTGCGCTCCACGGTGCCGAGCGCGGAGATCTTCAAGCCGCGCTTGGTCAGGGCGATTTCGGTGCCCTTGAGGCCGGCTTGGCCGTAGGCGTCATCCTGGTAGAACACGGCGATGGTCTTGCCGCCGATCGACAGCACCTGCTCGACGATCTTGTCGGTCTCGTCGTAGTAGCTCGCGCGCACGTGGAAGATGTAGTGGTTGAAAGGCGCCCGCAGCGCCTCGGCGCCGGTGAACGGACCGAAGAACGGCACCTTGGCTTCGGTAAATACCGGGATCGCGGGCACGCTGGTGGGCGTGCCGACATAGCCGATCAAGGCAAAGACCTTGTGTTCGTCGATCAGTTTCTTCGTGTTCGGCACGGTGCGCGAAGGCTCGTAGCCGTCGTCGAGCGTAATCAGTTCGATTTTTCGGCCGTGCACTCCGCCCTGCGCGTTCACGTAGTCCAGGTACGCCCTCACGCCGTTGCGCATCTGGATGCCGAGTTGTGCCGCCGGGCCGGTCAGGGCCACCGACTGGCCGAGCACGATCCTGTCGTGGGTGACGCCGGTTTCAGCGCCAGCGAGCAGCGCAAAAGAGGCTGCTAATCCCGTGAGGACTGAGCACACCGCAACTCGAAGCATGAAGACCTCCTCCTGATTTATTTCTTAGATGCCGACATCGAGAAACTCCGGCTGCTGAACCAGTTGCGGCAGGTCGAGCTCTTTCCACGGCCTGCCTTCCGTATCCGTGTATTCGGCCTTGATCCACGGCGCCTGCGCCGCGGCGCTTGCGCGCGGCTGCAGTTGCGCCGCATTGCGCAGCCCGAGCGAGCCGTCCACCAGCAGCGCGCTGCCGATGCGGAAACGCTCGCTGACGAGCAGCAGGCGGGCCTGCTCGCGCAAGGTGACGCCCGGCCCGCCGAGAAAGGCCGAAAAATCGACCACGCTATAGAGGTTGCCGCGGATATTGGTGACGCCCTTGAACCACGCGCGCGTCAGCGGTACTGCGCTGATGGGCGCAACCGGAATCACCTCGCCGGCATCCAGCAGGTCGACCAGCCATCCTTCCTCGCCTACCTGCAGCGCCAGCTTCGACGCAGTGCGGCCGACCTCGGCGCTTTGCAGCCGGGCCGACAGCTCGCGCTGGTAATCCCGCAAGGAGGCTTTGGCCGCCATCAGCCGAGGGCCGCGATCTTCGCCAGCAGGTCGGCCTGATTGAACGGCTTGACGATGTAGTCGCGCGCGCCCTGGCGCATGCCCCACACCTTGTCCGTCTCCTGCGCCTTGCTGGTGCAGATGATGACCGGGATGTGCTTGGTGGCGTCGTCCTTGGTCAGCATGCGCGTCGCCTGGAAACCGTTCTGGCCCGGCATCACCACGTCCATCAGGACGAGGTCGGGACGTAGCTGCTTGACCTTCGCGATCGCGTCCTCCGCGCTGTCCGCGGTAGACACCTTGTAGCCGTTCTTCACCAGCAGCTCGCTGAGGAATTGGCGATCGGTGGCGGAGTCATCGACGATGAGGATGTTTTTTATTGGCATGAGATAGGCCTTTCAATGGATTAAGTGGGTACCGAAGCCGGCTTGACGTACTCGTTGACCGCCTCGATCAGACCCTCCTTGGTAAAGGGCTTGGTGAGGTAACGGTCGGATCCGGCAAGCCTGCCGCGCGCGCGATCGAAGACACCGTCCTTGCTGGACAGCATGATCACGGGCGTGGATTTGAGATGCGGGTTCTGCTTGATGAGCGCGCAGGTCTGATAGCCGTCGAGCCGGGGCATCATGATGTCGACGAAGATCACCTGCGGCTGGTGGTCGCTGATCTTGGCCAGCGCGTCGAAGCCGTCTTCGGCGAGGATGACTTCATAGCCGGCCTGCCGCAGAAAAAGCTCCGCGCTGCGGCGAATGGTGTTGCTGTCATCGATGACGAGCACCTTGACGGCGCCCGTCGGCGACGCTGGACTCACTACACTCCCCCTTTTCTTCGAACTGAGTCGGTCTTTGTACTTAATAGTCTGACATTTACTGCAATTTTTTCAAGTGAAATAATTACAATCCCGACCTCTCTTAAGGCAGGTCTTCGGACCCGGCTCTGGCGGCCGCGAACCGGGCTGTCGGAACCCCATCCTTTACAGTAAGTTACGCTCCGATGAGGTGGTGTCCGCTTGGGCTGGCGTGCGCGTGGTTTTTCTGCGCGGCCCTGGCGCAGCGTTTTCCCTCCTGTCCGATCAGGTCGAAGGTGGTCGCCGAAGCAAAGATAAAGGTGGACTGAGCATGCATCGGGTCCTGCTCACCGACTCGATCGCCCCGGCGGGCGAGGAGGTCCTCGCGCGCCGTGCCGAAGTCGTCCACGCCCCTGACGCGGACCCGGCCACCATCCGGCGCCTTGCGCACGATGCGGAAGGCATCATCACCCGCAGCAAGCTTCCCGACGACATCATTCGCGCAGCGCCGCGCTTGCGCGCGGTGCTTGTGCACGGCACCGGCACCGACCTGGTGCCGATGGCCGACGCCTCCGCGCGGGGCGTGATGGTGGCTAACCTCCCCGGCGGCAACGCGCAATCGGTGGCCGAATACTGCGTGCTCGCGATGCTGATGCTCGCGCGCAACATCCTCGCTATCACCAATGCGCTTCATGCCGGGCCTTGGGACGCCGCCCGCCTGCGCGGCGCGGGTTCGCACGAGATTGCCGGCCTGACCCTGGGCATCGTCGGCGTAGGCGAGATCGGCGGCCGTCTGGCGCGGATCTGCCGGCAGGGCTTCGGCATGCGAGTGCTCGGCCACCAGCGGCGCCTGGACCGCTTGCCGCCGGAGGCGGAGCCGGTCCCTCTGGACGATCTGCTCGCGGCAAGTGATTTCGTGGTGGTCACCTGCCCGCTGACGCCCGAAACGCATCATCTTTTCAATCCACAAAGGCTGGGGCTGATGAAGCGCAGCGCCTGGCTCATCAATGTGGGCCGCGGCGCAGTGGTGCAGGAGGACGCGCTCATCCAAGCGCTGCGCGGCAGGCGCATTGCCGGCGCCATGCTGGACGTCTATGAGCATTACCGCCTGCCGCCCGGGCATCCCCTGTTCGCCCTGGACAACGCGGTGCTCACTCCGCACCTCGCCGGCATGACGGTCGAGTCGCGCGGCCGCATGAGCGTCGCCGCCGCCGAGGAGATGCTGCGCATGCTCGACGGCGAGCGGCCGAAGAATCTGGTCAATCCGGATATATTTGAGCCATGAGAAAGCTGTTTGTCGCCCTGTTTCTTACCGCCGACTGATGGCGCGCAAGCCGATCCGCTCGGATCTCGCCTGGTCGACCACCGACCGCATCGTCGTGCGCGGCAAGGACCTGCCGGGGGAGATCCTCGGCAAGCTGAACCTCGGCGACATGGCCTTCCTCGAGCTCACCGGGCGCACGCCCGATGCGCGTGAATCCAAGCTCTTCAACGCCATGGTCGTAACGCTGGTCGAGCACGGCCTCACGCCGAGCGCGCTCGCCGCGCGCCTGACCTACCTCGGCGCGCCCGAAGCCATGCAGGCGGCGGTGGCGGCCGGGCTGTGCGGGCTGGGAAGCGTGTTCGTCGGCTCCACCGAGGGTTGCGCGAAGCTTCTGTCCGAAGCCGTCGCTCGGGGCGATGACGCAAAGAAAATCGTCGCCGAGAACAAGAGAATCCCGGGGCTCGGCCATCCGCTGCACAAGCCGATCGATCCACGCACCGTGCGGCTGTTCGAGATTGCGCGCGAAACCGGCTACTACGGCAAGTACTGCAAGCTCATCGAAGAAGTGGCCAAGCTCAAAAACATCACGCTGAATGCCACGGGCGCGATCGGCGCGCTCGCCTGCGAGCTCGGGTTCGACTGGAAGGTGTGCCGCGGGCTCGGCGTGATGGCGCGGGCGGTCGGGCTGGTCGGCCACCTGCTCGAGGAGTCGCAGCAGCCGATCGCCGAGGAGATCTGGGTGCGCATCGACGAAGAGGCTTCGGCGCACCTCAAGCCGAAAAAATGAATCTCGGCCGCGACAACCATCCGGAATTGCGCGACGCCGTTCGCGCGCTGTGCAGCCAATTCGACTCGGCCTACTGGCAGGACATCGACGACAAGCGCGCCTACCCCGAGGCCTTCGTCGACGCGCTCACCAAGGCGGGCTGGATGTCGGCGCTGATTCCCGAGGAGTACGGCGGCTCGGGCCTGACGCTGACCGAGGCCTCCGTGATCATGGAAGAGGTGACGCGCTCGGGCGGCAACGCCGGCTGCTGCCACGGCCAGATGTACAACATGAACACGCTCCTGCGTCACGGCTCGGAGGCGCAGAAGAAGAAATATCTGCCGAAGATCGCCGCGGGCGAGCTGCGCCTGCAGGCGATGGGCGTCACCGAGCCGGGCGCCGGCACCGATACCACGAAGATCAAAACCGTCGCGGTCAGGAAGGGCGACCGCTACGTGGTGAACGGCCAGAAGGTCTGGACCTCCCGCCTGCAGCACTCGGAGCTGATGATCCTCCTTGCGCGCACCACGCCGCTCCAGGAAGTCAAAAGAAAAGCCGAGGGCATGTCGATCTTCCTCGTCGACGCCAAGGCGGCCTGGGGCAAAGCGCTCGACGTGCGCCCGATCCGCAACATGGTGAACCACGAGACCAACCAGGTGTTCATCGACAACCTGGAGATTCCGGCCGAGAACCTGATCGGCGAGGAAGGCAAGGGCTTCCGCTACATCCTCGACGGCCTGAATGCCGAGCGCATCCTGATCGCGGCGGAATGCATTGGCGACGGCTATTGGTTCATAGAAAAAGCCTCCAGGTATGCGAACGAGCGCGTCGTGTTCGACCGCCCGATCGGGCAGAACCAGGGCATCCAGTTTCCGATCGCCGAGAGCTACATGGAGATCGAGGCGGCGAATCTGATGCGCTACAAGGCCACGGCGCTGTTTGACGCGCACAAGCCTTGCGGCGCGGAGGCGAATATGGCCAAGCATCTCGCCGCCAAGGCGTCGTGGGAAGCGGCCAACGTCTGCCTGCAGACCCATGGCGGCTTCGGCTTCGCCGCCGAGTACGACGTCGAGCGCAAATTCCGCGAGACGCGCCTGTACCTCGTGGCGCCGATCTCGACCAATCTCATCCTTGCGTACCTTGCGGAGCACGTTCTGGGCTTGCCGCGATCGTTTTAACATGCTCAGGACGAATCCCCAGGCCGATCAGCCGGCCCGGGATGCGGCGCAAGGCCGGGAATATCTCGAGCATGCGGATGAAGAGCGGCGGCGTAAAGCGCTCATCGCTTTGCAGGGCGCGCGCGATCAGGCGCTTCTGGATCATGAGCTGCAGCCGCTGCGTCACCCGCACCGGCCATTCACGACGCTTCTGCACTTTCCTCAGATCATCGATCGACACTCGATTCTCTTTGAGCGGCCCTGCCAGAATGTTCGCAGCTGCGACGGCATCCTGGATCGCGAGATTGATGCCGACGCCCGCGACCGGTGACATGGCGTGCGCCGCGTCGCCGATGCACAGCAGGCCCGGCCGGTACCACTGCCGCAGCCTGTCGACGCGAACCGTGAGCAGCTTGATCTGCTCCCAGTCAGTGAGCTGCGCGACGCGGTCGGCGAGGAATGGCAGCACCTTGGAGATGCCGACGCGAAATGCCGGCAGACCCCCGCGACGCACTTCCTCGGCGGCGCCCTTCGCGATGACGTAGCCGCATTGCCAGTAGTCGCCGCGGTTGAGGAGCACGACGATTCGGCCCGCAGTAAAACGTCCCATCGTCGCTTCCGGATCGCTTGCACGGCGCGACAGCCTGAACCACAGAACGTCCATCGGCACGCCGAATTCGTCGACTTGCAGGCCTGCGCGGGAACGCACGGTGGAATGCCGGCCGTCGGCGCCAACCACGAGGTCCGCGAGAATTTCCTCGTCGTTGACGCGCACGCCCGCAATCTGGTCATTGCGCTCGATGAGCGAGGTCACCTCGGCGTTCATGCGCAGCTCGAATCCCGGATAGCGCCGCGCCTCGCCGGCGAGAAAATCGAGGAAGTCCCATTGCGGCATCATCGCGATGAAGCCGCAGCGCGTCGGCAGGTGCGTCAGATCCGCGATCACGACGTCGCGATCGCCGACCTTGGCCGCAAACTGCGAGATCTCCTGGTGCGGCAGCCCCAGCAGGCCCTCGAGCAAGCCGAGCTCGTGCATCACCTCCAGCGTGGAGGGGTGAATCGTGTCGCCGCGGAAGTCGCGCAGGAAATCGGCGTGCTTCTCCAGCACCAGTACGCGCACGCCGGCGCGAGCCAGCAGCAGCCCGAGCATCATGCCGGCCGGGCCGCCGCCGGCGATGCAAACCTGGCGATTCAGGCGCGCGATAGCGCTGCCCAGAGCTAGCGTTTGTTAGTCGTCATCATCGTGCCGATGATGGTGCGGGAAAGTGCTGGCCTGGCACGTGAAATTCGATGCCACCCAGTTGGAGGGCGTGTTCTCGGCACCGCTGCCGCGCGGGCCCACGTAGGTCGGCTGCAACGGCCACGAGCAGAGGATGCGCTCGTTGCCTTCCGGGGTGCGGGTGCCGCCGTCCTGCCGCACGACAATCGAGTCGGGCGCAATGCCTTGCTCGACCCACTGCACGAGCGGCGGCAGCTTGTCCCAGCCGACCGCCGCGCCGCGTATGCCGCCGCTGCAATGCCCCATGCCCGGCACCATGAAGAGGCGAACGTTCTCTTGCGCCCGGGAGTAGTTGCCTTTGAACGTCTCGCGCACGATGCCCTTGAAGTAATCGACGGTCGGCTCGGGTCCGATCAGCCCGTCCGCCCAGCCGTGGTAGAGGATGTACTTGGCCTTGCGCTTCACCAGGAATGGACGCAGGTCCGTTTCCGAGCCGTTCAGGATCTCGCGCATGAAGCCGCCGCCGTCATGCGGCGTCCACGGCCCCTTCTTCCCGTTGACGGTGCGTCCGGTCGGCGTGTTGGTGTCGAAGTTGAAGTCGAGCCAGCGGTACTCGCCCGGGCCGGGCAGCAGCGACGGATCGTTGCGACGCGCCGTCGGCACGCCCGGATCGTGCTCGAACCAGAGGTAGTTGACGAGTTCCATCGAGAACCCGCCCTGCGCTGGGAAGTTGGTTGGCGGGATCGGCACGACCAGCGAGCCCCAGCTGAACTCCGAGCCGAGCGGCTTTCCCTTGTACCAGCGGGTGCCGTGCGAGCTGTGGGGCCCACGGTAGACGTCCTTGATCGCCTGGACCTGGCCCGGCCGCAGGCCGCGGCTGGCGCCCAGCGCATCGATGTCCGCATCGGTGAAAACCTTGGCGCAGGCGAGCGGGTCGCCGACCACGTTGTCCTTGATCACGTCATTGCCGAGGACGTCGCACTTGGCGAGCACCGCGTCGCGCAGCGCATTGATGTCGGCCTGCGTGATGTTGTTGTCGAAGCCGACGCCATCGCCGTCGACGTCCTTGAAGAACACCACGCTGCTCCAGATCTGCTCCATCGCGATCTCGATCGCGTTCATGAACAGGTCGCCCGCGACGATGCCGTGGAAATCACCGGGGAAGCGCTGCGCCTCGACCGCCGCCTGGCGGCCGCCGGTCGAGCAGCCGTCCCAGTACGAGTACTTCGGCCACGCGCCGTAGTAGGCCTGCATGATTCCCTTGGCGATCACTGCGGTGACATGGGTCGCGCGCCAGCCGTAGTCGATCTCGCGTGGCCGGTTGTTGAAGCCGAACGTCGCGCCGGGGAACTCGGTGCTGCTATGGCCCATGTCGGTGTTGGCGGTGGCGTATCCGGTATCGAGACGCGCGGTGCTCGTGGAAACCGCGCCGGCGAAGCCACCATTGCCGATCATGACGAAGCGCCCGTTCCAGGTCGTCGGCAAGTTAACGCCGAAGCGCACCCGCCCGAATCCTTCCTTCTCATCGCCAGTGACGAGGAAGCCGTCCACCCGGCAGTACTCCGGAACCGTGCCGGCCGCCGGCTTCAGCGTTGCCCCAGTGATGGTGGGCTCGAGGCGGTGTGACGCACCTTTGCCGCGGTCGGCGTCGCCATGCGCATCGGCGTCTTCGTCGACGATCGACAACGCTTTGCCGGCGATGGCGGCGCAGGCGTCGGCACTGGTACTGCTGTCGACAGCGGCCGCGTGCTGAGAGAACACGCACAGCGCAAAGAAAAGAGTGAACGGCGTGCGATCGATGATGCGCGTCATGGCGCCTCCCCAGGTTGGTCGGACAGATGCTGAAACTTCGGGGCGCGGCGCGTCAAGCAACTTGGCGAATCGCTCCGCCCGCAGCGGCCGCAACCGCTCACAAGCGCTTGAAATATCGGTTGCAAGTCCGCCGCGGCGCGAGCGTAGTTGTCTTATTGACCAGACATTATCAGCATGACTAGCATACTGCCCCGTGACCACCGTGGCGACGCCCCTTCCCGTACCGCGCTACCACCAGATCTACCTCCTGCTGCGCGAGCGCCTGGCGGCGGGCGAGTTCTCGAGCAAGGCGGCGCTGCCGGGCGAGCTCGAGCTGGCACGCGAGTACCGCGTCTCGCGCGTCACGATGCGCGCCGCGCTGAATCTGCTGGTGCAAACTGATCATGCGCCAGCGCGGGCGCGGCACTTTCCTGCGGCCGACGGACGCGTCGCCCGCCGGACCGCCGCTGCTGGGGCTTCTCGAGAACCTGGTGGCGATGGGGCTGAAGACGACGGTACGCGTCCTGGAGCTCGGCACGGTGCCGGCATCGCCGGACGTGGCCGAAGGCCTGCGTATCGCGCCGGGTGACATGGTGCAGAGGGCCGTGCGTTTACGCAGTCACCGTGGCGCCCCTGTGTCGCATCTGACCACGTTCGTGCCGCTGGCCGTGGCCAAGTTTCGCCGGCGGCTGCTGGCGGTGAAGCCGATGCTGCAGCTGCTCGAAGAATCCGGCGTCAAGGTGGCCGGCGCCGAGCAGACCGTCAGCGCCAAGCTCGCGGACCCGAGCATTGCGCCGCTGCTCGACGTCGACGTTGGCGCGCCGCTGCTCGCGGTGACCCGCGTCGTGCACGACCACAAAGGCCGGCGCGTCCAGCTACTGCGCGGCCTGTACCGTCCGGACCGCTACCAATACCGCATGCAGCTCAGCCGCGGCGGCGATGACGTGCCGCGCGTCTGGGTCAGCAACGACACCATCCATAGATTCAATGCGCGCCACGTTGGGCGCGGCAACCGAATGTCCACTCCAGAGGCAATCCATGAATAGCCAGAGGCGCAGGCAATTCCTCATCAACACCACGGCGCTAGCCGCCAGCGCCGCGCTTCCGCTCGGCGCTCGGGCGCAGGCCAACGCGATCAAGATCGGCGTGCTGCACCCGGTCACCGGGTTCCTCGCCTACTCCGGCAACCTGTCGCGCCTCGGCGCGCAGATGGCGATCGACGACATCAACAAGGCCGGCGGCATCAAGTCGCTGGGCGGCGCGCAGCTGCAGGCGGTGCTGGGCGACGCGCAGTCGAAGCCGGAAGTCGGCGCCGCCGAGGTGGAGAAGATGAACGAGGAAGGCGTCTCGGCCATCGTTGGCGCCTACGCCTCGGCCATCTGCCTGGCCACCACGCAGGCCGCAGCCAAGCACAATATCCCGCACGTCGTCGACGTCGGCGTCGCCGACCAGATCGTCGAGCGCGGGCTGAAGAACACCTTCCGCTTCCCGCCGGGCTACAAGGTGTGCGCCGACACGGCGATGAACGACCTCGTGCTGCTCAACAACCTCGCCGGCAAGCCCGCCAGGAGCGTGCTGATCGTGCACGAGGAATCGCTCTTCGGCACCGGCACCGCGAATCTGCTCGCCCAGCAACTGCCGAACCTCGGCTTCGAGGTGAAGGAGGTCATCAAGCACGCCAATCCGACCCGCGACTTCAACAATATCGTGCTGCGGGTAAAGGCCGCCAACCCCGACGTCGTCATCCCGGCGAACTACTACAACGAATACGCGCTTTTCATGCGTACCATGAAGCAGCAGAACGTCAGGCCGAAGGCGATCTACTCGGTGCTCGGCGGCGCGGCGTCGTCCTACAAGTTCGTCAAGGAGTTCGCCGACGCCGCGAACGGCGTGCTCGACGTGAACCACTGGTTCAACCCGAAGGACAAGCGCGCCTCGGCGCTGAAGAAGCGCGTCGACGCCATGAAGGACCAGTTCTTCACCTACGAGGTGTACCTCAACTACTCGGCGGTGCAGCTCCTCGCGGACGCCATCGAGCGGGCGAAGTCCACGAAGCGCGACGACATCGTCAACGCGCTCGCCAATTCGACCTGGGACAACCATTTCATGCCGTTCGGCCCGACCAAGTTCGTGAACGGCCAGAACCAGGGCGCCCGCCCCCTGATGATGCAGGTGCTGAAGAACGACATCAAAGTCGTGCTGCCCAACACCTACGCCGAGACCGAGCCTGCGTTCCCGTGGAAGGGCTGAGCAAGCTTTGCTCGAACTCTCGATCCTGTGGCCGTCGATCCTTAACGGTCTCACGACCGGAGCCGTCTATGCGCTGATCGCGCTCGGGCTCACGCTGATCTACGGCGTGCTGCACATCATCAACTTCGCGCACGGCGCGGCGCTGATGATGGCGCTCTACGGGGTTTACTACCTGCAGCGGAGCCTGGGCCTGGATCCGTACGTTTCGCTCGCCGTCATGGTGCCCACGATGTTCGCGGCCGGCTACCTCGCCTACCGCTACGTGATCGGCGTGGCGAGCCACGGTCGGGACGAGAACATCCTCCTCGTCACGCTGGGCGTGGCGATCGTGCTCGAAAACCTGGCGCTGTTCCTGTTCAAGTCGGACACGCGCACCATCGACACCGCGTACACCTTCACCACCGTGCCGATCGGCAGCGCGATGATCGCGCTGCCGAAGATCGTCGCCTTCTTCGGCGCCGCCGCGACCGCCGGGATCCTGCTGCTCATCATGCGCGCGACCGATCTCGGGCGCGCGATCCGCGCCTGCGCGAAGGAGCGCCAGGGCGCGCGCCTGGTCGGCATCGACGTCGAGCACGTCTTCGCCATGAGCTTCGGCATCGGCCTCGCCTGCCTTGGCGCCGCTGCCTGCTTCCTGCTGCCTGCCTACTACGTGAACCCGATGGTCGGCAACGGCTTCGTGCTGATTGCGTTTACCATCGTCGTGCTCGGCGGCATGGGGAGCTTCGCGGGCGCGCTGGTGGGCGGGCTGCTGATCGGCGTGGTCGAGTCCGTCGGCGGCCTGTGGCTCGGCGAGTCGCTTGGCCAGATCGGCATCTTCCTGATCTTCATCGCGGTGCTGCTCTTTCGCCCGCAAGGCCTGTTCGGAGCGCGCGCGTGAGACAGCTCGCCGCGATCGCGGTCTTCGCCGTCGCCGCGGCGGTCCTGCCGCTGTTCATCACGTCCGGCGTCGTGCTGAACACGGCGATCATGATCCTGTATACCGCGCTCCTCGGCCTCGCCTGGAATATCCTCGCCGGCTTCGGCGGGCAGTTCTCCTTCGGGCACGCCGTGTTCTTCGGGACGGGCGCCTACGCCGCGGCGGTGCTGCAGGCGAAGCTCGGCTGGAACGCCTGGGCGACGCTGCCGGCGGCGCTGCTCCTTGGCGCGGCGGTCGGTGCCTTCATCGGCGCGCTCTCCTTCCGCTACGGGCTGCGCGGCTCGTACTTCGCGCTCGTGACGCTCGCCTTCGCCGAAGTCTTCCGGATACTCGCCAACAACGTGACGTTCACCGGAGCCGGCGTCGGCATCATGGTGAAGCTCAAGTCCGGCGCGGAAAACTTCCAGTTCGCCACCAAGACGGGCTACCTGTACGTCATCCTCGTCTTCGTCGTGGCGGGTCTCGTCCTTTGCTGGTGGCTGAAGAACTCGCGCTATGGCGCCTGGCTGCAGGCCGTGCGCGACAACGAGGAGTCCGCCGCCGCGCTCGGCGTGAATGTGTTTCGGGTCAAGCTCGGCGCGATCGCGCTCTCGGGCGCGCTGATGGCCGCGGGCGGCGTTTTCTACGCGCAGTACTTCCAGTACATCGATCCCGGGCTCGCCTACGGCCCTGGCGTTTCGATCGAGGCGCTGCTCGGGCCGATCGTCGGCGGGCTGGGCACGCTGTGGGGGCCGGTGCTCGGCGCGGTGCTCCTCCAGCTCCTCGGCGAAGGCACGCGCGGCCTTTTCGCGAATGCGCCCGGCGTCAGTCTGATGCTGTACGGCGCGCTGCTCGTGCTCATGGTCACTTTCATGCCGAGCGGCGTCCTTGGCGTGCTTCGCCGCCGCGCATGATGCTCGAGGCCAGAAACCTTTCCGTACGCTTCGGCGGCCTCGCCGCCGTCGACGATGTGTCGCTTGCCGTCCCGCGAGGGAAGATCGTCGCTCTGATCGGCCCGAACGGCGCCGGCAAGACTACGGTGTTCAATCTCGTGTCGGGGTTCATCCGCCCCGATCACGGCCGTGTGGAGCTGGAAGGTCGCGACATCACCCGCATCTCGCCCCACGAGGCGTGCCGGCTCGGCATGGCGCGCACTTTCCAGATCGTGCAGCCCTTCGGCGCACAGACCGTGCGGGAGAACATCGCCGTCGGCGCGCATCTTCACCATGGCTCGCGCGCAGACGCGCTGCGCGCAGCCGAGGCAGTCGGCGAGCGCGTAGGCCTCGCCGCTCATCTCGACAAGCTCGCGGCGAACCTGACGATCGCGGGCCGCAAGCGGCTGGAGCTCGCGCGAGCGCTCGCGACGCAGCCGAAGATTCTTCTGCTCGACGAAGTGCTCGCCGGCCTCAATCCACGCGAGATCGACGAAGTGCTTCCGGTCGTTCGCGGCATTCGCGACGGCGGGATTACCGTCCTGATGGTCGAGCACGTGCTGCGCGCGGTCATGAACCTCTCCGATGAGGCCTGGGTGCTTTCGAACGGGCGGCTCATCGCCCATGGCACGCCGCGCGAGGTGACCGCCGATCCGGCGGTCATCGAGGCGTATCTCGGCCACGGCACCGCGGCCCGCATGAAGGCGGCCTATGCTTGAAGTGAGCGCGCTGCGCGGCGGCTACGGCCGGATCGAGGTGCTGCGCGGCATCGATCTCGGCGTGCGCGACGGCGAAGTCGTGGCGCTGCTGGGCTCCAACGGCGCCGGCAAGACCACGCTCAACAACACCCTGTCCGGCCTGCTGCCGGCTTTTTCCGGCACAATCCGCTTCGAAGAGCATGATCTCGCCGGGGCGCGCTACACGGAAATCGTCGCCGCCGGGCTGGTGCACGTTCCCGAAGGCCGCCGCGTGTTTCCCAACCTCTCCGTGCAGGAGAACCTCGAGCTCGGCAGTTATCGGCGCGCGCGCGCGAACCGTGCAAGGAACCTGGAACGCGTATTCACGATGTTTCCGAAGCTCAAGCAGCGCACGACCCAGCGCGCGGGGACGCTGTCGGGCGGCGAGCAGCAGATGCTCGCCATCGGGCGCGGCCTGATGGCCGAGCCGCGACTCCTCGTCCTCGACGAGCCTTCGCTGGGATTGTCTCCCGTCGCGGTCGAGGAGCTGTTCGCCTTGATCGGCCGGCTGAACAAGGAAGGCCTGCCCATACTGCTCGTCGAGCAGAATGTCGGCCAGTCGCTCGAGATCGCGCATCGTGCGTATGTGCTGGAGAACGGCGGCATCGTGTTCCAGGGGACGCCCGCGGCGCTCCTGGGCAATGCCGATTTGAAGCGCGCCTATCTCGGCCTCTGACATGGCCCGGACTCTCGCCCAGAAATTGATCGCCCGCGCCGCGGGAAGGCCGACGGTCACGCCTGGCGAGATCGTCACCTGCAAGGTGGATCTCGCGATGGTCCACGACTCGAGCGGCCCCCGGCGCCTGAAGCCGCGGCTCGAGCGGCTGGGCGCGAAGGTATGGGATCCGAAGAAGGTGGTGGTCATCACCGACCACTACCTGCCGGCGTACGACGACGAGAGCCGCAAGATCATCCAGATCACCCGCGACTGGGTACGCGAGGCGGGCGTGGATGCGTTCTACGACGCGCAGGGCATCTGCCACATCGTGCTCGCCGAGCGCGGCCATCTGTTGCCCGGCATGTTCGTCGCGGGCGGCGACAGCCACTCGCCGACCGGGGGCGCCTTCGCCGCCTACATGTTCGGCATCGGCGCCACCGAGATGCTCGGCGTGATGATCACCGGCGAGATCTGGCTCAAGGCGCCGCACACGATCGCCATGGAGTTCGACGGCGCGCTGCGCCCCGGCGTGTCGGCGAAGGACATCATGCTATTCCTCATCGGCCGCTTCGGCCTGGACGGCGGCCAGTATCAGGCGGTCGAGTACCGCGGCGCGGCGATCCGCGCGCTGCCCATGCAGGAGCGCATGACCCTCTGCAACATGACCGCGGAGCTGGGCGGTCAGACGGGCCTGATCGCCTCGGACGGCGTCACGCGCGACTACCTGAACAAGGAGATCGAAATCTGGGACAGCGATCCCGCCGCTCCCTTGCTTGCGCACCACAGGTTCAGCGGCACGAACCTCGCCCCTCAGGTCGCCGCGCCGCATAGCCCTGCCAACACAGGACCGGTCACCAATTTCCGCCAGAAGGTCAACTTCGCCTATATAGGCGCGTGCACCGGCGCGAAGCTCGAGGACCTGCGCATGGCCGCCTCGGTGTTGAAGGGCCGCAAGTCCAGGGTGAAGCTCATGGTGGCCCCGGCCAGCCTGCGCGACCAGCAGACCGCCGAGCGCGAAGGCACGCTGGGCATCCTGCTCGACGCCGGCGCCGAGCTGCTCGCCAATTCATGTGGCATGTGCGCGGGCTACGGCCCGAACCTCCTCGACGACGACACCGTCGCGATCTCGAGCACCGCGCGCAACTTCAAAGGCCGCATGGGCTCGGCTGCGGCGCAGGTCTATCTCGCCTCGCCGTATACGGTGGCGGCATCGGCGGTGGCCGGGCACATCGCCGATCCACGGGACCTGCTCGCATGAATACCTGGGTCTTCGGCGACAACGTCGACACCGACGTCATCGCACCGGGCCGCTACATGAAGTTCGGCATCGAGGAAATCGCCAAGCATTGCCTTGAAGCTGTGTCGCCCACGTTCCCCTCGGCAGTGAAGCCCGGCGACGCCGTCGTCGCCGGCCGCAACTTCGGCGCCGGCTCTTCCCGCGAGCAAGCGCCCGAGGCGCTCAAGCATCTCGGCGTTTCGGTACTCATCGCCGAGTCCTTCGCCGGCCTCTTCTATCGCAACGCCATCAACCTGGGGCTGCCGGCCGTCGCCTGCCCCCGGGCGAAGCGCATCCGTGCCGGCGACCAGCTCGAGGTCGACCTCGCGCGCGGAAAGATCGAGAACCGCACCACTGGCGAGACGCTCGCCTGCGAGCTTATTCCGCCGTTCCTGATGGCGATCATCCGCGACGGCGGCCTGCTGCCGCACCTGGAGAAGAAACTTGCGCGAAAGGCTTAAGCATCCTCCGCTGCTGCTCGCGCCCGGCGTGTACGACGCGCTGACGGCGCTCCTTGCCGAGCAGGCGGGCTTCGAGGCCGTCTACCTCTCCGGCGCGAGCATCGCCTACACGCGCCTCGGGCGTCCGGACCTCGGCCTCGTCACCGCGAGCGAGGTCGCCGACACCCTCCAGAACATCCGTGAGCGCGTTTCGATACCGATCATCGTCGATGCCGACACCGGCTTCGGCAACGCGCTGAACGTCGCGCGCACGGTAAAGCAGTTCGAGCGCGCCGGCGCCACGGTGATCCAGCTCGAGGACCAGGTCACGCCCAAGCGCTGCGGCCACCTGGACGGCAAGGCGCTGGTCTCCGCCGACGAGATGATCGGGAAGCTCCGCGCGGCGCTGGACGCGTGCTCCAGCGCGCTGATCATGGCACGCACGGATGCGATCGCTGTCGAAGGGCTCGACAAGGCGCTCGATCGCGCCGAGCGGTACCTGGAAGCCGGCGCCGACGTGCTGTTCGTCGAAGCGCCGCGGAACCTAGACGAAATGAAAGCCATCGCCAAGCGCTTTGCTGCCGGCGTGCCGCTGCTTGCAAACATGGTCGAGGGCGGCAAGACGCCGGTGCTGGATGCCAGGAGCTTGCAACAGCTCGGCTATCGCATAGGCATCTTCCCCGGCGGCCTGGCGCGCTGTCTGGTTTTCGCCGCGCAAGAGTACTTCGCCACTCTGAAGCGCGATGGCACCACGACGGCGTTGGGCGATCGCATGCTCGACCTGCAGAGCCTCAACCGCGTCATCGGCACGCCGCAGATGCTCGAGCTCGGCAAGCGATACGAAAAATAGGGAAGAAGGAATGGCAAACGCCAAGCAGTGGGACCTGGTCATCAAGAACGTGCACGTCGTGCGCCCGCACGGCCACGCCGTGCACCAGGCCGACATCGCCATCAAGGGCGGCAAGCTCGCGAAGATCGCCGGCGACATCCCAGCGAAGCAGGCTAAGGAGGTGCACGACGGCAAGGGGCGCCTCGCCTTCCCCGGCGTCGTCGACGCCCACATGCATGCCGGCATCTATTCGCCGCTCAGTGAGGACGCGGTCAGCGAGAGCCGCGCCGCGGCGCAGGGCGGCGTCACTTCGATGCTCAATTATTTCCGCACCGGCCAGTACTACCTGAACAAAGGCGGGCCGTACGCCAAGTTCTTTCCCGAAGTGCTCGACATCTCGAAGGGCAAGTTCCATGTCGACTATGGCTTCCATCTGGCGCCGATGGATTCGACGCACATCCGCGAGATCCCGAGCCTGATCGACAAGCACGGCGTCGCGTCGTTCAAGATCTTCATGTTCTACGGCTCGCACGGCCTGCACGGCCGTTCCGACAGCCAGCGCGACTTCCTGATGATCGGCCCCGACGAGCGCTACGACTACGCGCACTTCGAGTTCATCATGCGCGGCGTGCAGGCGGCGCGCGAGCGCTTCGCGGACAAGGCATCGCAGATCAGTCTGTCGCTCCACTGCGAGACGGCCGAGATCATGACGGCGTATACGAAGATGGTGGAGACGGCCGGCAAGCTCAGAGGCCTCGAGGCCTATCACGCCGCACGGCCGCCGCACTCCGAGGGCCTCGCGGTCTTCATCGCCTCCTACCTCGCCAATGAGACGGCCCTGCCGAACATCAACCTGCTACATCTATCCTCGCGCAAGGCGCTTGGCGCGGCGCTGCAGATGCAAGCAGTCTTCCCGCACATCGATTTCCGGCGCGAAGTGACCATCGGCCACCTCGTGCTCGACGTGAACTCCAAGGCCGGACCGCTCGCCAAGGTCAATCCGCCCATCCGCCCCCGCGAGGACGTCGAATATCTCTGGGAGCAGGTGCTGGCCGGGAAAGTCGATTGGGTGGTGAGCGACCACGCCTGCTGCCGCCACGAGACGAAGGTGGCGAAGAAGGCCTTCGGCAACATCTGGCTCGCCAAGTCCGGCTTCGGCGGCACGGAGTACCTTCTGCCCGCTCTGGTGTCCGAAGGGACGAAACGAGGCCTCTCCCTTAACCGGATCGCGGCGCTGACCAGCCTCAACCCCGCGCGCAGGTTCGGCCTGAATTCGAAAGGCGACATCGCCGAAGGCCTGGACGCGGACATCGTGCTGGTAGATCCCGCGGAGAGCTGGACGGTCCGGGCGAAGGACTCCGAGTCAACGCAGGGCTACACGCCGTTCGAAGGCATCCAGCTCTCCGCGCGCGTCAAAGCCACGTTCCTGCGCGGCGAGCTCGTCTGCGAGAACGGCGAGGTGCTCGGCAAGCCGCGCGGGCGTTACCTGCACCGACCGACTGCTTGAAAATCCCCGTGGTCATCGTCGGCGCCGGGGCGTGCGGTCTGGTCGCTGCGCTGGCAGCCAAGGCTGCCGGCGCCGAGGTGCTGGTGCTGGAGCGGGACGCCAGCCCCTCCGGGTCCACCGCGCTGTCGTCAGGCTTCATTCCCGCGGCCGGCACGCGCTATCAGCGCGCCGCCGGCATCGACGATTCGCCGGAGCTCTTCGCCGCCGACGTCTTGCGCAAGAACCATGACGAGGCCGATGCCCGCATGGTGGCCACCGTCTGCCGCGCCATCGGTCCGACGCTCGAATGGCTCGACGACCAGCACGGCGTGCGCTTCGACGTGCTGCAGGGCTTCACTTATCCCGGTCATAGCCGGCTGCGCATGCATGCAGTGGCAGAGAAGACCGGCGAGGCGCTGATGGCCTCGCTCCTCCGCGCGTGCGGCGACGTGGACATTCTGACCTCGGCGCGCGTAACCGATGTGAGTCCGGACCGGGTGCGCGTCGAGCGCCCGCACGGCGGCACCGAAGAAGCGGGGTACGACGCGCTGGTCCTGGCCTGCTCGGGCTTCGGCGGCAACAAGGAGATGGTGTCGCGCTACCTCCCCGAGATTGTCGACGCGCTCTACTTCGGCCACGTCGGCAACCAGGGCGATGCGGTGCGGTGGGGAAGCGCGCTCGGCGCGAAGGTGGCGGACATGACCGCCTATCAGGGGCATGGCTCCGTCGCGACGCCCCACGGCATCCTCGTCACCTGGGCGCTGATGACCGAAGGCGGCGTACAGGTCAATGAACGCGGTGAACGATTCTCGAACGAGCACCTCGGGTATTCCGAGCAGTGCCTGCCGGTGCTCGAGCAGCCGGGCCGCATTGCGTGGTGCATCTACGACGAGCGCCTCCACCAGCTCGGGATGACTTTCCCGGACTATCGCGACGCGCATGCCGCGGGGGCGGTGAAGCCGGCGCCGAAGCTGCCGAAGCTGGAAGCCACGCTGGCCCAGGTCGAGCGCTTCGTGGACCGTAAGGAGAAGGACCCGTTCGGAAGGGACTTCAGCGCTAAGCCGAAGCTCGTGCCGCCCTACCACGGCGTAAAGGTCACGGGCGCGCTTTTTCACACCCAAGGTGGCCTGGTCGTCGACGAGACCGCGCGCGTGCTGCCCTTGCCGAACGTGTTTGCCGGCGGCGGCGCGGCGCGCGGGCTCTCGGGCGCCCACGTCTGGGGTTACCTTTCGGGCAACGGCCTCTTGTCCGCGGTTGCGCTGGGCCGGATCGCCGGCGCGTCGGCCGCGCGGCACGCTAGCATCCACGCATGAACGAGATCCGCGACGGCCTGGTCGGCGCCGTCGGCAATACGCCGCTCATCCGGCTGCGCGGCGCGCTGGTCTGCGAAAATGGCAATCCCGTCGGCAAGCCGCGCGGGCGCTACTTCCACCGGCAACCGGATAGAAAGAAACCATGGATCTGGGATTGAAAGGCAAGTCCGTATTGATCACCGGCGGCTCGAAGGGCATCGGTCTGGCCTGTGCCATGTCCTTCGCCGCCGAAGGCTGCAATCTCCACCTGGCGGCGCGCAACCGCGAGCTGCTCGAAGGCGCTCGGCGCAAGATCCGGGATGACCACAGCGTCGACGTAAACCTGCACGCGGTGGATCTGCGCGAGGGCGCGGCGCTGCGCGATCTCGCGAACGCGTGCGGGGACAGCGACATCCTCGTCAATAACGCGGGCGACATCCCCGGCGGCACCATCGAATCGCTCGACGAGGCCAAGTGGCGGCACGCCTGGGAACTGAAGGTGTTCGGCTATATCAACCTCACGCGAGAGCTGTTCAGCCGCATGAAGGCGCGCAAGCGCGGCGTGATCGTCAACGTCATCGGCATGGCGGCAGAAAACCCGACTTTCGAATACATCTGCGGCGCCGCCGCCAACGCCGGGCTGGCGGCCTTCACCAAGGGTATCGGCAAGCGTTCGGGCGAGCACGGCGTGCGCGTGCTGGGCGTGCACCCGCCCAATACGCGCACCGACCGGGTCCTCACGCTCATGAAGGCGCAGGCCAAAGCCAAGTTCGGCGACGAAGGCCGCTATGAGGAGCTGCTGGGCAGGGTCATCGAGCCGCAGCAGGTCGGCGATACGGTGGCGTTCCTCGCCTCGCCGCGTGCTGGGCAGCTTTCAGGCATTGTTTTGAATCTTGGACACTAAGATTCGAGACGGCTTCGTCGGCGCCGTCGGCAATACGCCGCTCATCCGCCTGCGCGGCGCGTCGCAGCTCACCGGCTGCAACATCCTCGGCAAAGCCGAGTTCCTCAACCCCGGCGGCTCGGTGAAGGACCGGGCCGCGCTCTACATCATTCTCGACGCCGAGAAGCGCGGCGCACTGAAACCCGGCGGCGTGATCGTCGAAGGCACCGCCGGCAATACCGGCATCGGCCTCGCGCTGGTGGGCAATGCGCGCGGCTACCGCACCGTCATCGTCATTCCGGATACTCAGAGCCAGGAGAAGAAGGACATGCTGAGGCTCTGCGGCGCCGAGCTGCGCGAAGTCCCCGCCGTGCCGTACAAGGACCCGAACAACTACGTCCACGTGTCCGAGCGCCTGGCGAAAGAGCTCGGCGCGGAGGGGGAATCGCACGGGGTGCTCTGGGCCAACCAGTGGGACAACACCGCCAACCGCGACGGCCACTACCGCAGCACAGGGCCGGAGATCTGGGAGCAGACCGACGGCAAGGTGGACGGCTTCACTTGCGCGATCGGGACCGGTGGCACGCTTTGCGGAGTGAGCAGATTTTTGAAACAGAAGAAGAAGACCATTCGTGTGGCGGTCGCCGATCCCATGGGCGCGGCGATGTACCACTGGTTCAAGCACGGGGAGCTCAAGTCCGAGGGCTCCTCGATCACCGAAGGCATCGGCCAGGGACGCGTCACGAAAAATATCGAGGGCGCGCCGGTCGATGACGCGTATCAAATTCCCGACGCCGAAGCGCTCCCGGTGATTTTTGATCTGCTGAAAAAGGAAGGCTTGTGCCTGGGGGGCTCGAGCGGCATCAACGTCGCCGGCGCGATCCGCCTAGCGAAGGACCTCGGCCCGGGGCACACCGTGGTGACGATCCTCGCCGACTCCGGCACGCGCTACCAGTCGAAGCTCTTCAACCCCGCCTTCCTGAAAGAAAAAGGGCTGCCCTACCCCGACTGGCTCTGAGCTAGAGCGGCCGGCGGATCAGGCGCGCGATCTCGCCGATCACGCCGCGCCGGAAGGTGAGAACGCACAGCACGAAGATGACGCCTTCGGTGACGGTCACCCAGGCGCCGAGCTGCGACAGATAGTTCTCCATCGAGATCACTACCAGCGCACCGACCACCGGGCCGAAGATCGTGCCGAGGCCGCCGAGCAGGGTCATCAGGACGACCTCGCCCGACATGCTCCAGTGCACGTCGGTCAGCGAAGCGAGCTGGAAGACGAGCGCCTTGGTGGCGCCCGCGAGCCCCGCCAGCGTAGCCGAGAGGATGAACGCCAGCAGCTTGTAGCGCGTGGTGTCGTAGCCGAGCGACACGGCGCGCGCCTCGTTCTCGCGAATCGACTTCAGCACCTGGCCGAAAGGCGAATGGATGACGCGGTAGATGAGCAAGAAGCCGCCGAAGAACACCGCGAACACGGTGGCGTACATCGCCCAGATGTTGCCAAGGTCGATGAAGCCGAACAGCCTGCCGCGCGGCACGGCCTGGATGCCGTCCTCGCCCCCGGTGAACGGCGCCTGCAGGTAATAGAAGTAGATCATCTGCGCCAGCGCGAGCGTGATCATCGCGAAGTAGATGCCCTGCCGCCGGATCGCGAGCAGCCCGGTCACCGCGCCGAGCAGCGCGGCGCAGAGCGTGCCGAAGAGGATCGCGAGCTCCGGCGGAAAGCCCCACACCTTCGCCGAGTACGCCGCCGCGTAGCCGGCGGTGCCGAGGAACATGGCGTGGCCGAAAGACAGCAGCCCGCCGTAGCCGATGAGCAGGTTGAATGCGCAGGCGAACAGCGCGAAGCACATCACCTTCATCAGGAACACCGGGTAGACGACCAGCGGCGCGAGCGCGAACACCGCCAGCATGACGCCGAAGGCGATGCGCTCGTGCCTCATTTCTGCGTCCCGAACAGGCCCGCGGGCTTGAACAGCAGCACCACGGCCATGACGATGAAAATGACCGTGTTCGACGCTTCCGGATAGAACACCTTGGTGAGGCCTTCCAGGATGCCGAGGCCGAAGCCCGTGACGATCGACCCCATGATCGATCCCATGCCGCCGATCACCACCACCGCGAACACCACGATGATGAGGTCCGCCCCCATCTGCGGGCTGATCTGGTAGATCGGCCCGGCCATCACGCCGGCGAGCGCCGCGAGCGCCACCCCGAAGCCGTAGGTGAGCGTGATCATGCGCGGCACGTTGATGCCGAAGGCCTGCACCAGCTGCGGGTTTTCCGTCGCCGCGCGCAGGTACGAGCCGAGCTTGGTCTTCTCGATCACGAACCAGGTCCCGATGCACACTACCAGTGAGGCGACGATGACCCAGGCGCGGTAGACCGGCAGGAACATGAACCCGAGGTTGCGGTTGCCGGTGAGCGCCTCGGGGATCGGGTAAGGCAGGCCCGAGGAGCCGAATTGGTTGCGGAACAGGCCCTGGATGACAAGCGCCAGGCCAAACGTCAGCAGTAATCCATACAGGTGATCGAGCTTGTAGAGCTGCTTGAGCATCGTGCGCTCGATGATGATGCCGGTTGCGCCGACCGCGAGCGGGGCAATGGCGAGCGACCACCAGTAGCCCAGGCCCCACCTGGTGAGCAGGAAGTAGGCGCAGAAGGCGCCCAGCATGTACTGGGCGCCGTGCGTGAAGTTGATGATGTTGAGCAGGCCGAAGATGACCGCGAGCCCCAGCGACAGCAGCGCATAGAAGGAGCCGTTGATCAGCCCGATGAGGAGCTGGCCGAACAGCGCCTGCGTCGGTACGCCGAAGATCTCGGTCATCTCAGCCGCTTTTCAATGAAGATTTAAAAACTATTTAACGAGAGAACAACCCCCATCCTTCTCCGGGCGGAACGCCTGGTCCGCCGGGATCGTGGCGCGGATCTTGTAGTAGTCGTACGGCGCCTTCGACTCGGCGGGCTTCTTCACCTCGACCAGGTAGGCCTGGTGGACCTTGCGGCCGTCCTGGCGGACGCGCCCCTTGCCGAAAAGCGGGTCGTCGGTAGGGAGCTCCTTCATCTTGGCGATCACCTTCGTGCCGTCGTCCGTCTTCGCCGCCTCGATCGCCTTCAGGTAGTGCAGCACCCCGGCGTACACGCCCGCGTGCACCATCGTCGGATACTTACCGTTGTTCAGCTTGACGAAGCGCTTCGTCCAGGCACGGCTTGCGTCGTTCAGGTCCCAATACCAGCTCTCGGTGAAGATCAGACCCTGCGCCTTGTCGAGGCCCAGGCCGTGCACGTCGCTGATGAACACCAGCATCCCGGCGAGGCTCTGCCCGCCCTTCACGATGCCGAACTCGGCCGCCTGCTTGATGGCGTTGGTGGTGTCGCCGCCGGCGTTGGCGAGGCCGACGACCTTGGCCTTGGACGCCTGCGCCTGCAGCAGGAAGGACGAGAAGTCCTGCGCATTCAGCGGATGGCGCACCTTGCCGAGCACCTTGCCGCCCGATTTGAGCACCACGGCCTCGGTGTCACGCTCGAGGGCATGGCCAAAGGCGTAGTCCGCCGTGATGAAGTACCAGGTGTCGCCGCCGGTCTTCACGATGGCACTGCCCGTGCCGTTGGCGAGCATCCACGTGTCGTAGGTCCAGTGCACCGTGTTCGGCGAGCAGGCCTTGCCGGTCAGGTCCGAGCTCGCCGCGCCCGAGACGATGAAGGCCTTGCCCTTCTGCTTGGTCACCTCGTTGATCGCGAGCGCCACGGAGGAGGTCGGGACGTCGAAGATCGCGTCCACCTTATCCACGTCGTACCACTGCCGCGCGATGCTCGAGCCGACGTCCGGCTTATTCTGGTGGTCGGCCGAGATGATTTCGACCTTCATTCCCTTCTTGGCGGCGCCGAAATCCTCCACCGCCATGCGGGCGGCCACGACCGAGCCCGGGCCGGCAATGTCCGCATACAGGCTGGACATGTCGTTGAGCACGCCGATCTTGATCACGCCGTCGGACACCTGGGCGTGCGCCCCGCTGGCGGCGAACGCCAGGGCCACTGCTGCCGTCATCTTGCGTAAAGCAGACATCGACTTCTCCTTCATCAGTTGGGAATCAGACTCCAAGGTACTCTTGAACCCGTTGCATGTTGGTCTCGAGCTCTGCATTGGGCACCATGTCGACGACGCGGCCCTGCTCGACGATGTAGTGACGGTCGGCGACCGTCTGCGCGAAGCGGAAATTCTGCTCGACGAGGAGGATGGTGAAGCCCTCGCGCTTCAGGCGCCCGATAGTGCGGCCGATCTGCTGCACGATCACCGGCGCGAGGCCCTCGGTCGGCTCGTCGAGCAGCAGCATCCGCGCGCCGGTGCGCAGGATGCGCCCGATGGCGAGCATCTGCTGCTCGCCGCCCGAGAGCTTGGTGCCCTGGCTCCTCAGGCGCTCCTTCAGGTTCGGAAACAGCTCGAAGATCTGCGCGAGCGCGAGCCCGCCCTCGCTCACTTGCGGCGGCAGCAGCAGGTTTTCCTCGACGTCGAGGCTGGCGAAGATGCCGCGCTCCTCCGGACAGATCGCGATACCTCGCCGCGCGATCTGGTTGGAAGGCAGGGCGATGAGCTCGGTGCCGCGGAATTTGATCGAGCCCTGGCGGCGGCCGACCATGCCCATGATCGCCTTCATGGTGGTCGTCTTGCCGGCGCCGTTGCGGCCAAGGAGCGTCACCACCTCACCCTCGCGCACCTCGAAGTCCATGCCGTGCAGGATGTGCGACTCGCCGTACCAGGCATTCAGGCCTTTTACTTCCAACAACACGTCAGGCATGGCCCGCTCCCAGGTAGGCCTCCACTACCTGCGGGTTCCTGGAAACCGTGGCGTAGTCGCCTTCGGCGAGGATCTCGCCGCGCTGCAGGACGGTGATGCGGTCGGAAAGCATCGAGACCACCGACAGGTTGTGCTCGACCATCAGCACGGTGCGATTGGCCGACACGCGCTTGACGAGCGCCGTGATGCGCTCGACGTCGGAATGCACCATGCCGGCGGTCGGCTCATCGAGCAGCATCATCTCGGGGTCGAGCGCGAGCGTGGTCGCGATCTCGAGCGCGCGCTTGCGTCCATACGGCAGCTCGACGGCAACGGTGGCTTCGAACTCGGACAGGCCGACCGCGGCGATCAGCTCGCGCGCGTTGGCGTTCAGCTGCTCGAGCACCCGCTCCGAGCGCCAGAAGTCGAATGAATGTCCGCGTTTTCCCTGCAGCGCGACGCGCACGTTCTCGAGCACCGTGAGGTGCGGAAATACCGCCGAGATCTGGAACGAGCGCACCAGGCCCATGCGGGCGATACGCGCCGGCGGCGAGCCGGTGATGTCGCGCCCCTTGTAGAAAATGCGACCCGAGGTCGGCTCGAGGAAGTGCGTCAGCAGGTTGAAGCAGGTGGTCTTGCCGGCGCCATTAGGGCCGATCAAGGCGTGAATGCTGCCACGCCGCACCTTGAGGTTGACGCCCTTGACGGCGACGAAGCCCTTGAATTCCTTTGTCAGCCCGCGGGTCTCTAGAATGATCTCTTCCGCCAAGCAGCCCTCCCCTGCTGCGCCGCCGCATAATACATGGTCAGTGCTTGGGCGGCGGACGTTTCTCGATGAAAGCGTCCATGCCTGCGCGGCCTTCCTCGTGCGCGAAGCTGCCCGAGATCACGCTCGAGGCGAGCTCATAGGCCTTGGCCACTCCGAGGTCCATCTGCTGGTAAAAGGCGCGCTTGCCCGCGGCGAGGGTTTCGGGAGGTTTTGCAGCGACCCTGATAGCCAGTTCGAGGACTGCGGCATCGAGTTCATTGGCCGGAACAACCTTGTTCACCATGCCCCATTCCAGTGCCTTTTCCGCGTCGATGACATCCCCGGTCAGGAGCATCTCCATGGCGCGCTTGCGCAGCAGGTTGCGCCCCACCGCGACGCCGGGCGTCGAGCAGAAGAAGCCCCAGGTGACTCCGGGCGTGGTGAACTTCGCCGCCTCGGAGGCCACCGCCAGGTCGCATTGCGCGACGAGCTGGCAGCCGGCGGCGGCGGCGGCGCCATGCACGCGCGCGATGACCGGCTGCGGCAGCGCGGTAATGGTCTGCATCATGCGGCTGCATTGGCCGAACAGCTGCTCGATCTTGGGCTGCTCCTTCAGCGCGCGGATTTCTTTCAGATCGTGGCCGGCGCAGAAGCCCTTTCCGGATCCGGCCAACACGACAACTCGAATGCCACGGTCTTTTGAGATTGCATCGAAAGCAGCCTGTAGCGCTTCCAACATCTCGCTCGTCAGCAGGTTCATCTGCTGCGGGCGGTTCATGGTGAGCGTGCAGATGCGGTCGCGCTCTTCGCGCAACAGGATCGGCTCGCGGGCTTGCGGTACGGCACTCATGTATCGATGGCGCTCGTCGATTTCGCTTTTTCGCGCAGCAGGAATTTCTGGATTTTACCCGTTGAGGTCTTCGGCAGCTCGCCGAACACCACGGCCCGCGGCGTCTTGAACTTCGCGAGGTGGCCGCGGCAGAACTCGATCAGCTCCATCGCCGAGACCTTGGCGTCGGGCTTCAGCTCCACGAACGCGCAAGGCGTTTCGCCCCATTTGGCGTCGGGCTTGGCCACCACCGCCGCGGCCAGCACCGCCGGGTGGCGGTAAAGGATGTCCTCGACCTCGAGCGAGGAGATGTTCTCGCCGCCGGAGATGATGACGTCCTTGGAGCGGTCCTTGATCTTGAGGTAGCCGTCGGGCTGCATCACCGCCAGGTCGCCGGAGTGGAACCAGCCGCCGGCGAACGCCTCCTCGGTCGCCTTGGGGTTCTTCAGGTAGCCCTTCATCGTGATGTTGCCGCGGAACATGATCTCGCCCATGGTCTCGCCGTCGGCGGGCACCGGCTGCATCGTCTGCGGGTCCATCACGCTGAGCCCTTCCTCGACGTGATAGCGCACGCCCTGCCGTCCGTTCAGCCGCACTTGTTCGCCGAGCGACAGAGGCTCCCACTCCGGGTGCTTCGCGCAGACCGTCGCCGGGCCGTAGGTTTCGGTGAGACCGTAGACATGGGTGATGTTGAAGCCCATCTTCTGCATGCCTTCGATCATCGCCGCCGGCGGCGCCGCCGCGGCGACCAGGCCGCTCACCTGGTGGTTGATTCCCTTCTTCATCTCCGCGGGCGCGTTGATCAGCATCTGATGGACCACCGGGGCGCCGCAATAGTGCGTGACGCGATGCTGCTTTATCAAACGAAATATCGTCTCCGGATCGACCCTGCGCAGACATACGTTGGTTCCCGCGTTGGCGGCCATCGTCCAGGGAAAGCACCAGCCGTTGCAGTGAAACATCGGCAGCGTCCACAGGTACACCGAGTGATGCGGCATGCCCCAGACTAGGATGTTGCCGACGCCGTTCAGGTAGGCGCCGCGGTGGTGATAGACCACTCCCTTGGGGTTGCCGGTGGTGCCCGAAGTGTAATTGAGCGAGATCGCCTGCCATTCGTCCGCGGGCCAGCGCCATTGCGCTTCAGGGTCGCCTTCGGCGAGCAATTGCTCATACGTTTTCTTGCCGAGCCGCTTGCCGGGACCCGAATATTCCGCGTCTTCCACGTCGATGACTTCAATGGCGTGGTCTACCCTTGACAGAGCATTTCCCGCCACTTCGGAGAATTCTTTATCCACCAGCAGCAGTTTGGCCTGGCCGTGGTTCAGCATGAAGCCGATGGCGTCGGCATCGAGCCGGGTATTCAGCGCGTTGAGCGCCGCGCCGCTCATCGGCACACCGAAATGCGCCTCGTACGTCGCGGGAATGTTGGGCAGCATGACCGCGACGGTATCGCCGACGCCGAGGCCGCGCTTCGCCAAGGCGCTGGCGAGCCGTCGCGAGCGCTCGTAGGTCTGCTTCCAGGTGTGGCGCTGCGCGCCGTGAACCACCGAAACGCGGCTCGGGTACACATATGCCGCGCGCTCGAGGAAGGACAGCGGCGTCAGCGGCGCATAGTTCGCCGGATTCTTGTCGAGGTGTTGCTCGTAGGGATTGCTTTTCATGCCGCCTTGAGTATACGGCGCCAGAGGACGCCGCCTTTCGCTTCCTTCTCCATGCCATCGAGGTACTTTTCGTGGAGCGCGACCTCTTCGGGGAGGGCGCGCAGCACGATCAGGTTGGAGACGTCGACCTGCAGCGCGGCGAGCGCCGCAGCGGCCGCGGCCGGGGTTTCGAGCTCCATCACCAGGCTCTCCTGGCCGCGCGTCATCGCCAGATAGCACTCGGCAAGCAGCCGCGCGTCGAGCAGCGCGCCGTGGAGCGTGCGGTTGGAATGATCGACGAAATAGCGCTCGCACAGCGCGTCCAGGGTATTCCGCTTGCCGGGGTGCAGCTCGCGCGCGAAAGCGAGCGTGTCGGTGATCTTCGCAACATGCTCGCCGAGCCGGCCGAGGCGGGCGAGCCCCAGCTCGAGGTCCAGGAACTCGACGTCGAAGTCGGCGTTGTGGATGATCAGCTCGGCACCCTGAATGAAGTCCAGGAAGGCGCGGGCGATGTCGGCAAAGCGCGGCTTGTCGGCGAGGAACTCGCGCGTCAGCCCGTGCACCTTGAGCGCACCCTCCTCGACCTCGCGCTGGGGGTTCAGGTAGACATGGAAATGCCGCTCGCTGATGCTGCGGCTGAGGATCTCCACGCACCCGAGCTCGATGACCCGGTCGCCGAGCTTGGGGTTCAACCCGGTGGTTTCCGTGTCGAGCACGATCTGCCTACCGCTCATCCGGTATGCCCTTGTTCGCCAGCTGGTCCGCGCGCTCGTTCTCCGGGTGGCCGGCGTGGCCGCGCACCCAATGCCACTCCACGTCGTGCAGCGCGGCCAGCTCGTCGAGCCGCTGCCACAGGTCGATATTCTTGACCGGTTTCCTGTCCGCGGTGCGCCAGCCGCGGCGCTTCCAGTCGCGCACCCACTCCGAGATGCCTTTCTGCACGTACAACGAATCGGTGTAGAAATGTACTCGGCTGGGCCGCTTCAGCGCCTCGAGGGCGCGGATCGCCGCGGTGAGCTCCATGCGGTTATTGGTGGTGTCGGCTTCGCCGCCATAGAGCTCGCGCTCGGCGCCCTCGGCGCGCAGGAGCACGCCCCAGCCGCCAGGACCCGGGTTGCCCCGGCACGCGCCGTCGCTGAAGATCTCCACCACTTCCTCAGCCATGATTCTTGTGAGAGCGCTGCGTCATCGGCGCGAGCGCCCGTCGACGCGCCCGCTCCTGGCGCCACGCCGGCGTCACGATGCGCATGCCGTGAACCCGTTTCACGGCGCGAATAACGTACATCCCGCCCAACAGGGGCCACCAGCGCGCACCGGCTTTTTCCATGAAGGCGAAGCGCTCCAGCCAGCGCGGCTGCGCGAAGGGCGGCGCGTAGCAGCCGAATTTGCCGCCGGTCAGTTCGAAGCCGAGCAGGCGCAGCCAGTCCCGCAGCCGCAGAAGCCCGATGAATTTCGCATCCCAGGGCGCGGCTGCAGGGCCCCAGGTGAACAACTGCCTCAGGCGCCAGAGAGAAAGCGTGTTGAAGCCGGAGATCACGACGTGCCCTTCCGGCATCAGCACGCGCTCGACCTCGCGCAACACGTCGTGCGGATTGTGGTGAAACTCCAGCACGTGCGGCAGCGCGACCAGGTCGACGCTCTGCGAAGCGAGGGGCAGCTGCAGCGGGTCCGCCGCCAGCCCGGCGCCAGGCTCGAGCGCCAGCGAAAAGCGGTACGGAATGCGGTTTTGTCGCAAAAAATCGACTTCGGGCAGGCCGACCTGTACTGCCCTGAACCCGAACACATCATCAACGGCGCTGTCAAACTGGGCGAGCTCCCAGTCGAGCACATAAGTTCCCTGGGGTGTGGAAAACCACCAGGAAAGCGATGAGCGGCCGCCGTTATACTTCTGCGCCCCGTTTTGCACGAAGGAATGCTGGACCATGCTCGAGGTCGTTCCCGTCAAAGCGTTCAAGGACAACTATGTCTGGACGCTGCGCAACGCGACGCACGCCGCGGTGGTCGATCCCGGCGAAGCGCGCCCGGTGTTCGACTATCTGTCCGGCGAGCGGCTCGAGCTCGCCGCGATTCTCGCCACGCATCATCATCCGGACCACGTCGGCGGTATTGCCGAGCTGGTCGCAAAGCGCGCCGTTCCAGTTTATGGCCCGCGCAAGGAGCCGATCCCAACGCTTACGCATCCGGTATCCGAAGGCGACCGCGTCAGCATTCCCGAGCTTGGGGTCACTTTCTCCGTGATCGATATCCCCGGGCATACGCGCGCGCACATTGCCTATTATGGGGCAGGGTCGCTGTTCTGTGGCGACACGCTCTTCGCGTGCGGCTGCGGGCGCCTGTTCGAGGGCACCGCCGAGCAGATGTACGCATCGCTGCAGAAGCTGCGCGCGCTGCCCGACGACACCAAAGTGTATTGCGGGCACGAGTACACGCTCGCGAACATCGACTTCGCCAAGACGGTCGAGCCGGACAACGCGGCGCTCAAGGAACGCGAGCGGCGCGACCGGCGCCTGCGCGCGGCGGGCAAGCCTACGCTGCCGAGCACGCTGGGCGAGGAAAAGGCGACCAATCCCTTCCTGCGCTGCCTCGAGCCGGCGGTTGTGGAGTCCGCCAACAAGTACCTCGGAGCACGCATTGCCGATCCTGTGAGAGTATTCGCCGCAATAAGGGACTGGAAAAACCGCTTTTGAAGAACAAACAGGTCCTTGCCGGGTTGTCGATCGCGCTGCTGCAGGCCTGCGCGTCGCAGCCCGTGCCGGCCGAGATGCCGGTCGAGGAGCCGACCGGGGCGGTGCTGGCGTCCTCGGCGCCGCCTGCGCCGCAGCCCGCAGTTCAGCCGCCGGCGCAGCCGCCGGTCAGTCTTCCCGATGCATCTGGCCTGCCGCCCTTCGAGGGCGAGCGGCGGGTCATGCAGGAGCCGCTGCGCGGCCTCAGGAAGATCGATCGCACCGAGCCGCCGGCGGATCTCTGGCAGCGCATTCGCCAGGGCTTCGCGATCCCCGACCTCGACGGTGCCCTGGTGGAGAAGCACACCGCGTACTACGCCGCGCGCCCCGAATACCTGCAGCGCGTCTTCGACCGCAGCCGGCTGTACCTCTATCACATCGTCGAGGAGATCGAAAAGCGCGGCCTGCCGACCGAGCTGGCGCTGCTGCCGATGGTCGAGAGCGCGTTCAACCCGATGGCCTACTCGCGGGCGCATGCCTCGGGCCTGTGGCAGTTCATCCCGGGCACCGGCAGGCGCTTCGAGCTGAAGCAGAACTGGTGGTACGACGGGCGCCGCGACATCGTCGACTCGACCACCGCGGCGCTCGACTACCTCACCAAGCTCTACGAGCTGCACGGCGACTGGCAGCTCGCGCTCGCCTCCTACAACTGGGGCGAGAACGGCGTGGCGCGAGCGATCGCCAGAAATCGCGCCGCCGGCAAGCCGACGGACTACGTGAACCTGAAGATGCCCACCGAAACGCGCATGTATATCCCCAAGCTGCAGGCGTTGAAGAACATCATTACCAACCCGGCGCCCTTCGGCATCGTCCTCGATCCAATCCCCAATGCGCCCTATTTCGCCGCCTATACGGAGCTGCGGGACATCGACGTGCAGCTTGCCGCCAAGCTCGCCGAGATGCCGGTCGAGGAATTCATTGCCCTCAATCCCGGTTTCAGCCGGCCGCTGATCCGCGCCGCCATGACGCCTCGCATCGTGCTTCCCGCCGACAAGGTCGACGTGTTCCACGAGAACCTGATCAAGCACGACGAGAACGCTCTGGTGTCGTGGCAGTCCTATCAGCCCAAGCGCGGCGAGACGCTGGAATCGATCGCAAAGAAATTCGGCCTGACGCTGGGCCAGCTGAAGGAGGTCAACGGCATCTCGGCGCGCAAGCGCGATGTGCCCGGCCTGCTCGTGGTGCCGGTAGACATCACCGCGGCGAGCGGGATGCGCAAGCTGCCGATCATGTATGCGCCGCCGATCCCGGTAGTGATGCGGCGCATCTTCCACACCATCAAGCCCGGCGAGACGTTCGACTCGATCGCGCAGCGCTACGGCGTCAACATCGAAGACATCAAGCGCTGGAACCGCATCAGCCGGCTCGCCACCGGGCAGCGCATCGCCCTCGAAGTGCGCGCGCCCGCGAAGAAGGGCAAGCCGCGCTCGACCGCCAAGGGCAGGCCCAAGAAATCCGCTAAGTGACCGACGGCACGGCCGCGAGCAACTCCTTCGTATAGGGATGCTCGGGATGGCGCAGCACCCGGTCCACGCTGCCCCGCTCGACGATTTTCCCCTGGTACATCACCGCCACCTCGTGCGCCAGGTAATCGACCACCGCGATGTTGTGCGTGATGAACAGGTAAGCGATGCCCAGGCGCTGCTGCAGGGAGCGCAGCAGGTTCAGGATCTGCGCCTGGACTGACACGTCGAGCGCGCTGGTCGGCTCGTCGCAGACGATGAGCTTCGGGTTCACCGCCAGCGCGCGGGCGATCGCGATGCGCTGGCGCTGCCCGCCCGAAAACTCGTGCGGGTAGCGGCCCAGCGCTTCGGCCGGCAACCCCACCTCCTCGAGCAGCTGGCTGAGCCGTGCCGTGCGCTCGCTGTCATTTGCGCCGACGCCCAGGCTGCGCATTCCCTCGAGCAGGATCTCCACCACGCGCAGGCGCGGGTTCAGCGACGCGTACGGATCCTGGAAGATGATCTGCATCGCGTCGCGCAGCGGCCGCATCTCGCGGCGCGAGCGGCCGGCGAGCTCCTCGCCGCGATAGCGCACGCTGCCTGCCGTCGGCGGCACTAGCTGCAGGATCGCCTTGCCGGTGGTGGTTTTGCCGCTGCCCGATTCCCCGACCAGCGCCAGCGTGCGCCCCTGGTGGAGCTCGAGCGAGACGCCATCCACCGCGCGTACATATCCCACGGTGCGGCGCAGGATCCCTTTGCGAATCGGGAAGTGGACTTTCAGCTCTCTTACGGCAAGCAGCGGTACGCCGGGTTTCGCTTCAGTAACAAATCCCTTTACAGAAAGAGCCGTTTGCCGCGGCGGCGCTAACCCGTCCTCGCGCAGGTGGCAGCGCGCCAGGTGGCCGGGCGCGGGCTGGAGCAGGGTCGGCGCCTCGCGCCGGCAGCGCTCGAACACGTAGTCGCAGCGATCGGCGAAGCGGCAGGCTTCGAAGGTGCGGGTAAGCGGCGGCACCTGGCCGCGGATCACCGCCAGCTCGCCTGCGCGCCGCTGCGGCGACGGCAGGGAGTCGAAGAGCTTCTGCGAATAAGGGTGCTGCGGCGCGCGGAAGAAGGCCTCGCGCTCCGCCAGCTCGACGATCTCGCCGGCGTACATCACGGCGACGCGGTGTGCCATCTTCGCGACGATGCCGAGATCATGTGTAATGAGCAGCAGCGCCATGCCCCGCTCGGCCTGCAGCTTGGCGAGCAGGTCGAGGATCTGGGCCTGGATCGTGACATCGAGCGCAGTGGTTGGCTCATCGGCGATCAGCACCTCCGGGTCGACCGCGAGCGCCGCCGCGATCATCACGCGCTGCTTCAGGCCGCCCGAGAGCTGGAACGGGTACTGGTCGTAACGACGCTCACCGTCCGGAATGCCTACGGCGCTGAGCAATTCGAGCGCTCTTCGTTTGACTTGATCGCCTGACAGATTCGAATGGCGCTCGATGACTTCGGCGATCTGCCGGCCGTTGGTCAGCACCGGATTGAGGGCCGTCGCCGGCTCCTGGAAGATCATCGCCACCCGCCGCCCGCGCACCGCGCGCATCGCCGCCTCGGGCAGTCCCAGCACGTCGACCCCTTCAAGGTCGACGCGGCCGGAAACAATGCGTCCCGATTCCGGCAGCAGCCGCATGAGGGACAGGGCGGTCATCGATTTGCCGGAGCCTGATTCGCCGACCAGGGCGAAGCACTCGCCCTTGCGCAGATCGAAGCTGATGCCGTCGACGGCGCGCACCGTGCCGCGCGCGGTGTCGAGCACGGTGCGCAAGTCCTCGACGTGAAGCGCGCTGTCCCTCATACCGGAAGCGCGCCGACCCGCACGCGCGGATCGAAGCCGTCGCGCACCGCGTCGGCGAAGAGATTGGCGGCGAGCACCAGCACGCACATGAAAGCGAACGCTGCGGCAAGCGACCACCAGACGATCGGATCGCGGCCCATCTCCAGGCGCGCGGCGTTGATCATGGTGCCGAAGCTGGTGGTGGCCGGATCGACGCCGACGCCGACGTACGAGAGCACCGCCTCGGCGAGCACCAGGCCGGAGAAGTCCAGGGCGAGAGTGATGATGACGATGTGGGCGACGTTGGGAAGGATGTGGCGCGAGAGGATGCGGCTATCGGACACCCCGAACGCATGCGCCGCCTGGATGTACTCGAGCTGTGACAGCTTCAGCGACTCGCCGCGCAGCAGCCGCGCGAGCCCGGTCCAGCTCGTGAGGCCGAGGATCGCGCACAGTCCGAGCAGGCGCACGTCGGCGCGGTGCGCCGCCGTCGGGAAGAGATCGGCGTTGCGCTCGATCATCACTTGCAGCATGAGGACGAATGCCGCGATCAGCAGCACGCCGGGAATCGAGTTGAGAGTGGTGTACAGGTACTGGATGGCGTCGTCGACCCTGGCCTTGAAATATCCCGCCGCGATGCCAAGCGCGATGCCGAGCGGCAGCAGCACCAAGGTCGTGACGGTGCCGATGACGAGACTGACCCGGATCGATTTCAGCGACTGGTAGAGCACGTCCTGACCGACCTTGTCGGTGCCAAGCACGTGGTAGCCGTGCGAAAGCAAGAGGACAGGCAGCGCAATCGCCAGGATCAGGCCGAGCATCACGGCGGCGGCTTGCCAGGGCACCCCGGGCCGGCGACGCTGCAGCCGCCGTGCAGCGTAAACGGCCCCTGCCGCGGCGACCAGCGCAGCAACCACACCGAGCAGCTCGCTCCTGCCGATGTCGGCGAGCTTGCGCGTCTCGTCCTCAAGATGCGCGCCGCCGTAACGCAGGCGTGGGAACTCGCGCGTCTGTTTGCCGTTGGGCAGCTCGATCTGTTCTTTGATGTACAGCCGCGTCGCGAAGGGAGCGGAGTAGGTCTTTTCGCGCCGCTCCCGCAGGTACTTAAGCGCGAGATCGAGCACCGACAGAACCTCGGGGGAATACGCCTCTGCGCTCGCCGCGTCGAGACGCTCGAGGCGCAGCCGGAAATGCAGCGAATCGGCGAGCCCGACGGCGAGATAGCCGGCGAGCACCACGCACGAAGCGACCGCCGCTTTGCTCCTGAACACCCGCGCCCATGGCGCGGTGAGATGCGGCCGGCCAGCGCAGTACCAGCCATAGCCGGCGGCGGCGGAGACCAGGAACCACAGCAGAATGTCGGTCGCGAGAGGAACCGGCAGAAACGGCATCTACTCGAGCCTGACCCGCGGGTCGACCAGCGTGTAGGAAAGATCGGTCAGCAGCAACCCGGCGATGTAGAGTACCGAGCCGATGAAGACCATGGCGCGCACGACGGCGAAATCCTGCGCCTGGATGGCGTCGATGGTGTAACTGCCAAGGCCGGGAATGCCGAAGAAGGATTCCGACAGCAGGCTGCCGAGGAACAGCAGCGGAATGACCACCACCACTCCGGTGAGGATCGGAATCATTGCGTTCTTCAGCACGTGCTTGAACAGGACCGTGGCTTCGGCGAGTCCTTTGGCGCGCGCGGTGCGCACATAGTCGCGGCTCATTTCCTCCAGGAACAGCGTGCGGTACCAGCGGCTCCCCGAGCCGATTCCGGCTATGACGCCGATAACAGTCGGCAGGATGAGAAACTTCGCCGCGTCGAAGCCTGCGTCGTAGCCCGAGATCGGCACGAGGTGCCAGAGCTTCGAGATGACGAACTGGCCGCCGATGATGTAAAACAGCGTGGAGACGGACATCATGGCGACACACAGCACCACGCCCCAGAAATCGAGGTAGGTGGCGCGGAAGAACGCCATGAACATCGCGAAGGTAATGTTGACCGCCAGCCCGACCAGGAACACCGGCAGCGCCAGCGCAAGGCTCGGCCACATCCGCGCCCTGATCTCGAACGCAATATCGCGGTTGTCCTCGGCGGCGCCGAAGTCCAGCGCAAACAGGCGCACCGATTTTTCGAAGAAGATCGTGCGCGTCGCCTTGCCGACGCCCTCGGCCGCGGAGTTCCAGAGCAAGGGCTTGTCGTAGCCGCGCTCCGCCTTCCACTTCTCGATCGCCTCCGGCGTGACGCGCTTGGTCCCGAGCTGCATGCGCGCCATGTCGTCGGGCGAATTGACCACGAAGAACAGGGCGAAGGTGATCAGGTTCACGCCGATCAGGATCGGAACGGCGTAGAGAACGCGGCGGACGATGTAGGCCAGCACGATGCCTACCCGTTCACGTTGGGCGCGCCGCCATTCTCTCGCGCCTGCGGTAGCCGCGCACCGCCGGCACCGCGGACAGGACCAGCAGGACCAAGATCAGGCCGAGCGGCCACCAGATCGGGTGATTCCACTGCTCGCGCATCGCGGCGCGCTTGGCCGGGTCGACCTTCAGATACTTGATCCTGTTGCGGGCCATGTTGTTGGGCTTGTCGTTCGACACCCATGAATGAACCAGACTGTAGTCCTTGGGGTGAGTTCCCCAGATCCAGGGCGCGTCACGGCGCACGATCTCCACCATCCTGTCGATGACGCGCTGGCGCTCGGCGCCGCTCGGCAGCTCCTTCATCTTCTCGAACAGCGCGTCGTACTCCGCGTTCACGTAATTCGCGGCGTTCTCTCCCTGGCTCTTGACGCGGCTCTGCGGCCCGTACAACAGAAAGAGGAAGTTCTCCGGGTCGGGATAGTCCGCGTTCCATCCAAGCCGGAACAGCTGGGTCGCGCCGGTGCGCGTCTTCTCCTGGAAACGGTTCCAATCGGTAGCGCGGATCTCCAGCTGCAGCGATAGCTTCTCGAACTGCCGCCGGTACCAGTCCATCGCGGCCTTGTCGCCCGGCCCGCGGGTCACGGTGTCGAGGTATAGAACAAGCGGCTGCCCGGTCTTGGCGTCGCGCCCGCCCGGATAGCCGGCTTCAGCCAGCAGCTTGCGGGCCGCATCGATCGATTTCCTTCGCGGCTTGCCGTTGACCCAGTCGTAGACCAGCGGATTGATGCCTTCCTTGCCCTCGCGATAACCGAAGATTTCGGGGCAGATCGGACCCTGCGCGGCAATCCCGCTGCCGTTGGCGAAGATCGCGATCTGCTCTTCGACGTCGAAGGCGATGGAAATGGCCTGGCGCAGCTTTCTCGCCCGCTCGGAGGATCCGCCCACGACGCGGTCGTCCCAGTTGAACCCGAGGTAGAGCGTCGATGTGGTCAGGGCGGTGCTCAGGCGGATCCCCTTGTTCTCCATCTCCGGCGTAAGGGTCGTGTCGCCCTCGATCGAGACGCGAACCGCCTGGTCGAACTGGTCCGAGCCGATGGCCGAGGTGTCGTAATAGCCCTGCAGGAACTTGTTCCAGTACGGGATGCTTTCCTTCTCGCGGCTGTAGATCACGCGGTCGATGAACGGCATGGTCTTGCCCGCGTCGGCAAGCAGCCCGGCGGCGGCATCAGCCGGCTCTCCCTCGGACGGGTACGGCTCGCCACGGAAGTTCGGGTTGCGCTCGAGCACCATGCGCGAGTTGGGGTTGTTCTCGGTGAGCATGTAGGGGCCGGTGCCGACCGGCCACCAGTCGAGGGTGAAGTTCTTCTCCGCCATGCCAGGCTGGGCGAAAAACTTTTCCGCTTCCCACGGCACCGGCGCGAAAAACGGCATCGCCAGCCAGTACACGAATTGTGGATAGCTGCCCTTCAGCTTTACGCGAAACGTATGGGCGTCGACCCGCTCAACACCCTCGAGCGGGTATTGGCGCAGATCGATCCAGCCATTCGAATTCAGCTTCTTGAGGCGCTGGGCATACTCGGTCAGGCCGACGATGTACTCCCCCATGAACACGCCGATCGGCGAGTGCAAGCGCGGGTGCGCCAGCCGCTTGATCTGATAGATGTAGTCGTCGGCGTCGAGCTCGCGAGTTCCGGTGGGCAACTCATACGGGCTGCGTAGGCGGTTGATTGTTTCCCTGGACAGCGAATAGTTTTCCGCCAGAAACGCAGGGTGCGGCTGGTAGCGGATGCCCGGCCGGATATGGATCTCGTAGACAGTGAACTTGCCGCCGTCGATCGCGCGCGGCTTCGGCACCTCGACCGCGGTGAGCGGCACCAGCTCATAGGGCCGCTTGAGGTAGTGGTACTGAAGGAGCGGCTCATAGACCTGCTGCGTGAAACGCGCCTCGTTCTCGGCGTACGACTGCACCGGATCGAGATGCTTCGGTCGCTCGTCAAAGCTCGAATACAGAACGTTCGCGCCGGCGTCCCGCTCCGAGTACGGATCGTTCCAGGCATCGCCGCCGCAGCCGGCAAGAAAAAGCATGCAGATCAGGAGGATGCGCACGGCGGACAGTATAATCCGATGAATGGGACTGCTCTCGGGAAAGAAAATTCTCGTCACCGGGCTGCTCAGCAACCGCTCGATTGCGTACGGCATCGCCAAGGCGGCGCGGCGCGAAGGCGCCGAGCTCGCCCTGACCTACCAGAACGAGCGCTTCAAGGACCGCGTCACCGACATGGCGCGCGAATTCGGCTCCGAGATCGCGCTGCCGTGCGAGGTGACCAGCGACGCCGAGATCGCAAGCCTGTTCGCCGAGCTCGGCAAGCGCTGGGACGGCCTCGACGGCCTGGTGCACGCGATTGCCTTCGCCCCGCGCGAAGCGATCGCCGGTGATTTCTTAGAGGGAATCACGCGCGAAGCGTTCGCGCAGGCACACGACATTTCGGTATACAGCTTCGCGGCGCTCGCCAAGGGCGCGCTGCCGATGATGCGCGGGCGACGCGCGGCGCTCGTCACGCTCACCTATCTAGGCGCGGAACGCGTCGTGCCGAACTACAACATCATGGGTCTTGCCAAGGCGAGCCTCGAGGCCTCGGTGCGTTATCTGGCAGCGAGCCTCGGCCCGCAAGGCATCCGCGTGAACGGCATTTCCGCCGGGCCGATCAAGACGCTCGCCGCGGCCGGCATCGGCGGCTTCGGCAAGATCCTGAAGTTCGTCGAGGAGCATGCGCCGCTGCGCCGCAATGTGACCACCGAGGACGTCGGCAACGTCGCGGCGTTCCTGCTTTCGGACCTGGCTGCCGCGGTAACCGCCGAGATTCTCCACGTCGATGCCGGCTTCAGCCACGTGGTGGCCGGCATCGGCAGCGCTACTTCAGGCAGCGGCGCTACTTCTTCTCCAGATTAGCGTTGCTGATCTCGATGTCGGCGCGCGAGCGCAGGCTCGAGACATAGGCCTCGTACTGGGCGGTGCCAAACAGCTGGCTCGCGCGGTCGGTGTCCGCGCCCTTCTGTTCTTCCGGCTTCGCCTCGGTCTCGATCACCTTCGAGATGCGGATCAGCAGGTAGCCCGCCTCGGGCACGGGCATGCCGATGTAGGCCGGCAGCTTGGAGGCATCCGCGGCGACGACCCGGCGCAGCACTTCCCCTGGCAAGCCCTGCGCGTCGCGGCGTGACACAGTGCGCGGCGCGCTCCATTTGACGCCGGCATCACCGCCCTTGCGCAGCTGCTCGAGCTTGGCGGCACCGTCCTTTTCGGCGAGCGCCACCGCTTCGCGCCGCCGCAGCAGCTCGGTGATCTCGTTTTTCACCTGGTCGAAGCTGCGCTGCGCGGCCGGCTGGTACTCGACCACGCGCGCGGCCACCAGCGTGCTGGGTCCGACCTCGATGGCGTCGGTGTTGCGCTTGTTCTTGATCGAATCCTGAGAGAACAGCGCCGCCAGCAGCTTCGGGTTGTCGAGCGCGCCGAGCTCCTGGCTGGCCGACTTGCCGATCCAGCCGGTGGTCTGTACCGGCAGCTTGAAGCGCTCTGCCGCCGGCTTCAGGCTGTCGGACTGTTCGTAGACCAGGTTGCTAAAGTTCTCGGCCGCCTCGGCGAATTTCTTCGCGCCCTTCTGCCGCGCCAGCTCGTCGCCGAGCTCCTTGCGCACTTCCTCGAACGGGCGCGACTTGCCCGGCTGGATGCCGGCGAGGCGCACCACGTGGAAGCCGAACTCGCTCTCCACGATCTGCAGGTCATTCTGCCTGAGCTTGAACACCGCATCATCGAAGGGCTTCACCATCATGCCGCGGCCAAACCAGCCGAGGTCGCCGCCCTTCTCCGCCGATCCAGGGTCTTGCGAGTGCTTTTTCGCCAGCTCGGCGAAGCGCCCGGGGGTTTTCTTCAGCTCCTCAGCCAATTTATCCGCTTCTTCCCTGGACTTGACCAGGATGTGGCTGGCGCGGCGCTGCTCGTCGACGCGGTACTGCGGGGCGCGCGCTTCATAGGCGCTTTTCAGCTCCGCCTCGGTGACCGGCTCGTGCTTGGCGAGCAGCTCCGCCGAGAGCACGACGTACTCGGCGCGCACGCGGTCGAGCGTGCGGAACTCCGCCTGGTTGGCGTCGTAGTAGGCCTTGGCCTTCGCCTCGTCGATCTTCACCTCGGGAAGGAACTGCTGCGCCGCGATGCGCACGTCGGCCACCTCGCGCTTCTGCGACTCGAGGGCCGACAGGCGCCGGGCGACGCTGCGCGGCGCGATCGCCGAATCGCCGACGGCGCGCGAGAGCTGCTGCAGCGACAGGTCGTAGCGCAGCCGCGATTCGAACTGCGCCGGCGACATCGGCGGGTTCTGCGAGCGCAGCACCAGTTCGTAGCTGGACTTGGAAAACTGGCCGCCGTCCTGGAAGGCGGGGATCGACTGGATCGCCTCGCGCAGCGCCTCATCGGTCATCCCCACGCCGCCTTTCAGCGCCGCCGAGGCGACCAGGCGCTGCGCGATGAGCGAGTCCAGGAGCGCGCGTCGCGATTCGGGCGTATCGAGCGCATCCGGGTCGATCGCGCGCCCGAACATCTGGCGGACCTGCTCCTGCTGGCGACGCAGCTCGTCGGTGAACTCGCGCTGCGAGATCTTCATGCCGTTCACCGACGCCACGGCGTCGCCGGCGCCGCGAAAGCGCGTGTAGGATTCGATGCCCCAGGTGGCGAAGGTGAGCGCGATCAACCCCAGGAAGACCTGAATTACGCGCTTATATTTAGTGACTAGATCGAACATTGGAAGCTACAAGGAAAGGTGGCGGAGCGGACGGGACTCGAACCCGCGACCTCCGGCGTGACAGGCCGGCATTCTAACCAACTGAACTACCGCTCCTTCTGGTGGGTGCTGAGAGGGTCGAACTCCCGACATCTGCCTTGTAAGGGCAGCGCTCTACCACTGAGCTAAGCACCCTCGGATGCACCAAAAAAAAGGGCGCTCAGTTTATCGCGTCCTTCAGCGCCTTTCCAGCGCGGAACTTCGGCATGCGCGCGGCCTTGATCTCCAGGGCCTCGCCGGTGCGCGGGTTGCGGCCGGTTCGAGCGGCCCGCTTGCCGGCGTAGAAGGTGCCGAAGCCGACCAGCGTCACCATCTCGTCCTTCCTCAGGCTCGATTTCACCGCGCCGACGAGCGCGTCGACCGCCCGCTCGGCGGCGGACTTCGAAATCTCGGCCGCCTGCGCGATCTGCTCGATCAGATCCGCCTTATTCACGACTCAATGAGTAGTCACGGCCCCGGTCTGATCGTCGCTCTTCGGCGGGATCGGCGTGGACTCGTCGGTCTCGGGCAGCGGCTCGGGCTGGCGCTCGAGCGCGATCTCGAGCACCTTGTCGATCCACTTCACCGGCACGATCTCCAGCTTGTTCTTGATGTTATCCGGGATCTCGACCAGGTCTTTCACGTTTTCTTCCGGGATCAGCACTCTCTTGATGCCGCCGCGGTGCGCCGCGAGCAGCTTCTCCTTGAGGCCACCGATCTGCAGCACCTCGCCGCGCAGCGTGATCTCGCCGGTCATGGCGACATCCGAGCGCACCGGGATGCCCGACAGTATCGACACCATCGCGGTGGCGATGCCGATGCCGGCGCTCGGCCCATCCTTGGGCGTCGCGCCCTCGGGCAGGTGAATGTGGATGTCGTTCTTCTGGTAGAAGTCCTCCTTGACGCCGAGCTTGCGTGAGCGCGCCCGCACCACCGACAGCGCGGCATGGATCGACTCCTGCATCACCTCGCCCAGCTTGCCGGTGGTGATCGTCTTGCCCTTGCCTGGCATGGTGACCGCCTCGATGGTCAGCAGCTCGCCGCCGACCTCGGTCCAGGCGAGGCCGGTGACCTGGCCGACCTGGTTCTGCTTCTCGGCCATGCCGAAGCTGTAACGCCTCACACCGAGGGATTTGTCCAGATTCTTGGGCGTGACGGTGATGCGGTGCGGTTTGGCGCCCTCGCTCGCCTGCTTCTCGGTGAGAAGCTGCTTCACCGCCTTGCGGCAGATCTTGGAGAGCTCGCGCTCCAGCGCCCGCACGCCCGCCTCGCGCGTGTAGTAGCGCACGATGTCGCGCACCGCCGCTTCGGACACCGACAGCTCGCCTTCCTTCAGCCCGGTGTTCTTCATCTGCTTGGGCAGCAGGTACTTGACGCCGATGTTCATCTTCTCGTCTTCGGTGTACCCCGAAAGACGGATCACTTCCATGCGGTCGAGCAGCGCCGGCGGCACGTTGAGCGTGTTCGCCGTGGCGACGAACATCACCTCCGACAGGTCGTATTCGACCTCGATGTAATGATCGACGAAGGTGTGGTTCTGCTCGGGGTCGAGGACTTCGAGCAGCGCCGAGGATGGATCGCCGCGCCAGTCCATGCCCATCTTGTCGACTTCATCGAGCAGGAACAGCGGGTTCTTCACCCCCACCTTGCTCATGTTCTGCAGGATCTTGCCGGGCATCGAGCCGATGTAGGTCCTGCGGTGGCCGCGGATTTCCGCCTCGTCGCGCACACCGCCAAGCGACATGCGCACGAACTTGCGGTTGGTCGCCCTGGCGATCGACTGGCCGAGCGAGGTCTTGCCGACGCCGGGGGCGCCGACCAGGCACAGGATCGGCGCCTTCATCTTCTCGACGCGCGTCTGCACCGCGAGGTACTCGACGATGCGCTCCTTGACCTTCTCCAGGCCGTAGTGGTCCTGGTCGAGGATCTCCTGCGCCGCGTTGATGTCCTTGGAGATCTTCGACTTCTTCTTCCACGGCAGATTGACGATCGTCTCGATGTAATTGCGCACCACGGTGGCCTCGGCCGACATCGGCGACATCAGCTTCAGCTTTTTCAGCTCGGCTTCCGCCTTCTTGCGCGCGTCCTTCGGCATGTGCGCGCGCCGGATGCGCTTCTCCATCTCCTCGAGGTCGGCGCCTTCCTCGCCCTCGCCAAGCTCCTTCTGGATCGCCTTCACCTGCTCGTTGAGGTAGTACTCGCGCTGGCTCTTCTCCATCTGGCGCTTGACGCGCCCCCGGATGCGCTTCTCGACCTGCAGGATGTCGATCTCGGTCTCGAGCTGCGCCAGCAGGTGCTCGAGCCGCTGGCGCACGTCGAGCATCTCCAGGACTTGCTGCTTCTGCTCGAGCTTGAGCGGCAGGTGCGCCGCCACGGTGTCGGCGAGGCGGCCGGCCTCGTCGATGCCGGAGAGCGAAGTCAGGATTTCGGGCGGAATCTTCTTGTTCAGCTTGACGTACTGGTCGAACGCGGAGAGCAGCGCGCGGCGCATCGCCTCGACCTCGGGCGCCGGCGTGCCGTCGAGCGGCACCGCCGTCGCCTCGGCCACCCAATGCGTACGCACGTCCACCACTTCGCGGATGTGCGCCCGAGTGCCGCCCTCGACCAGCACTTTCACCGTGCCGTCAGGCAGCTTCAGCATCTGCAGGATGTTGGACACGCAGCCGATCGCGTACATGTCCTCCGGGCCCGGATCGTCCTTGGCCGCCGACTTCTGCGCCACCAGCAGAATCGATTTCCCTGCTTCCATCGCGGTTTCCATCGCCTTGATGGACTTCGGCCGTCCCACGAACAGCGGGATCACCATGTGGGGAAACACCACCACGTCGCGCAGCGGCAGCAGCGGGTACTGGACGGCGTCGGCGGCAGGCACGGGTTCGGACATTTAGATTAGCCCCTTAAGCGGTTGGACTACCGCGGTAGATGCGGGTTCCTCCCGAAAAATCAATGATCAAAAGCGTACACGCATCGCGCTTACGCTGCAATGCGGAAAACGTTACGCAATGTAGATTTTTTGCAGTGCTTCTAGCCTGAGCTGCCCGCAACCTTTTGCTGGTCCGAGTAGATGAGCAGCGGCTTGCCGTCGGCGGAGATCATCTGCTCGTCGACCACGACCTTGCTCACGTTGTCCAGCGTGGGCAGCTCGTACATCGTGTCGAGCAGGACCTGCTCGAGAATCGAGCGCAGGCCGCGCGCGCCGGTCTTGCGCGCCAGGGCGCGCTTGGCGACCGCCCCCAGGGCCGGGGTGCGCACTTCGAGCTCGACGCCTTCCATCAGGAACAGGCGCTGGTACTGCTTGATGAGCGCGTTCTTCGGCTCGGTGAGGATCTGGATCAGAGCGTGCTCGTCGAGCTCTTCCAGCGTGGCGAGCACCGGCAGCCTGCCGACGAACTCGGGAATGAGCCCATACTTGATGAGGTCTTCCGGCTCGACGCTCTTCAACAGGTCGTAAATGGCCCTGGAGTTCTTCGGGCTCTTCACTTCGGCGCCGAAGCCGATGCCGGTCTTTTCGGTGCGGTTGCGCACGATCTTCTCGAGGCCGTCGAATGCGCCGCCGCACACGAACAAGATGTTCGTCGTGTCGACCTGGACGAAGTCCTGGTTGGGGTGCTTGCGCCCGCCCTGCGGCGGCACCGAGGCGATGGTGCCCTCGATGAGCTTCAGCAGCGCCTGCTGCACGCCCTCGCCGGAGACGTCGCGGGTAATAGAGGGGTTGTCGGACTTGCGCGAGATCTTGTCGATCTCGTCGATGTAGACGATGCCGCGCTTCGCCTTGTCGACGTCGTAGTCGCAGTTCTGCAGCAGCTTCTGGATGATGTTCTCGACGTCCTCGCCGACGTAGCCCGCCTCGGTGAGGGTGGTGGCGTCGGCGATGACGAAGGGCACGTTGAGGAGGCGAGCCAGCGTCTGCGCGAGCAGCGTCTTGCCCGAGCCGGTCGGCCCGATGAGCAGGATGTTGGACTTCGCGAGCTCGACCTCGTCGTTCTTCGACAGGTGCTTGAGCCGCTTGTAATGGTTGTAGACCGCGACCGACAGGATCTTCTTGGCCACGTCCTGGCCGATTACGTACTGGTCGAGGATCTGCCGGATCTCGCGCGGCGTCGGCAGGTCGGACTTGGCGCCCTTGCTGCCCTTGTCGGAGGCCGTCTCCTCGCGAATGATGTCGTTGCACAGCTCGATGCACTCGTCGCAGATGAACACCGAGGGGCCGGCGATGAGCTTGCGCACCTCGTGCTGACTTTTGCCGCAGAAGGAACAGTAGAGAAGCTTTTCGCCCGAGGAGCTCTTTTCTGACATGGACTTAGGTGTTCTCCCTCGATACCAGCACTTTATCCACGATACCGTACTTTACCGCTTCTTCGGCCCCCATGAAAAAGTCGCGTTCGGTGTCGTGCGCGATCACCTCAAGCGCCTTGCCGGTGTGCTTGGCCATGATCTCGTTCAGCCGCTGGCGCAGGTACAGGATCTCCTTGGCGTGGATTTCCACGTCCGAGGCCTGCCCCTGGAACCCGCCCATCGGCTGATGGATCATGACCCGGGAGTTCGGCAGGCAAAAACGCTTGCCGGTGTCGCCGGCGGCGAGCAGCAGCGCGCCCATGCTGGCCGCCTGCCCGACGCACAGGGTGCTGACGTCGGGCTTGATGAACTGCATGGTGTCGTAGATCGCGAGCCCCGCCGACACCGACCCGCCGGGCGAGTTGATGTAGAAGAAGATGTCCTTGTCCGGGTTCTCGGACTCGAGGAACAGGAGCTGGGCGACGATCAGGTTGGCGGTCATCTCGGTCACCGGCCCGACCAGGAACACGACCCGCTCCTTCAGCAGCCTCGAATAGATGTCGTAGGCGCGCTCGCCGCGCCCCGACTGCTCGATGACCATCGGGATCAGCCCGAGGTCCTTCACTTCAGGAACCGTTTTTTGCCAGTTCATGCGCTGCTCCCCATCAGCTCATCGAAGGAGACCAGCTTGTCGACGACCTTCGCTTTGGTCAAAACCCACTTGACGACATTGGCTTCGAGCGCCACGCCTTCCATCTCGGACAAACGCTGCGGTTGCATATAGAACCATTTTACTACCTCGGCGGGACTCTCGTAGGACTGCGCCTCCTGCTCCACCAGCGCGCGCACTTCCGCGGGTTTGGGCTGCAGCATTTCGGCGCGCGACAGCTCGGCGATGATCAGCCCGAGGGCCACGCGGCGCTTCGCCGCGTCCTCGAACGAGGCCGGGTTGAGCGGCAGCTGCTCCAGCTTCACGCCGCGCGCCTGCAAATCGGCGGCCGCGCGCTCAAGCAGCTGCTGCGTTTCCATCTCGACCAGCGACTTCGGCAATTCCATCGGCGCGGCGTCGAGCAGCGCCTGCAGCGCTTGACCTTTGATGCGCGCATCGACGCGCTTTTTCACCTCGCGCTCGACGTTGGCGCGGATCTCGCTGCGCATCTTCGCCAGATCGCCGTCGGCGACGCCGAGTTGCTTGGCGAACTCGGCATCGAGCTCGGGTAGCTGCGGCTCCTCGAGGCTCTTCAACGTGAGCTGGAAGCCGGCTTCCTTCCCCGCCACTTCCTTGCCGTGGTAATTGTCCGGAAACTTCACGGGGAAGCTCTTGCTTTCGCCGGGCGACATGCCTCTTGTCGCGGCCTCGAATTCCGGCAGCATGCGGCCTTCGCCCAGCCTGAAGACAAGGTTTTCGGCTTTGCCGCCGTCGAAGCCCTGGCCGGCGAGGGTGCCCTCGAAGTCGACTGTCAGGCGATCGCCGTCGCGCGCCGCACGGTTCACCGGCACGAAGCGCGTGCGCTGCTTGCGCAGGATCTCGACCGTCCTGTCGACCGCCGCGTCGTCCACCTCGACTTGCGGCCGCTCGACGCTGGCGGCGCTGATGTCGCCGACCTTGACCTCGGGATAGACCTCGAAGGTCGCGCTGAACTCGAGCGCCTTCTCGTCGGCGGCGTCTTTCTTCTCGATGCGAGGATAGCCGGCGACGCGCAGGTTGGCCTCCTTCACCACGTCGGTGAACGCCTTTTGCACGGCGTCGCCGAGCACTTCGGAGCGCACCTGCGGACCGTAAGTCTGCGCCACCAGCTTGAGCGGCACCTTGCCGGGGCGGAATCCCGGCATGCGCACGTTGCGCGCGAGCTTCTTCAACCGCTCATCGACCTGCCGGTCGATTTCCTCGACCGGAACGCTCATCGATACGCGCCGCTCCAGCGCCCCCAACGACTCCACGTTCGCCGCCATTCAGCCGCTTCCCCGGTTGACCCGCCTGCCGCGATTGGTGCGAAGGGAGGGACTCGAACCCTCATGCCTCGCGGCGTCGGCTCCTAAGGCCGGTGCGTCTACCAATTCCGCCACCTTCGCGCGAAAAAGCGGGATAAAAACAACGTATTATACTCGCGCGTGTCGGTCGGCCATTACGAAAACTTCCCCGTCGCGTCGCTTCTTCTGCCGGCGTCGTTGCGTGAGCCGGTCAGCATCATCTACCGCTTCGCGCGCAGCGCCGATGACATCGCCGATGAAGGCGACGACCCGGCTGATATACGCCTTGAAAAATTAAAAAACTATCGAAAGCAGCTGAAAGCACCCTCAGAGCTAGCAGACATCATTCGGCGACACGATCTTCCTGTCGAGCTGTTCGAGGATCTGCTCGACGCATTCACTCAAGACGTTACGAAGAAGCGCTACTCGAATTTTGGCGAGCTCCTAGACTACTGCCGCCGCTCGGCAAATCCGGTCGGCCGGCTGCTGCTGCATCTTTTCAAGCGAACGACTGATTCAGATCTCGCCTGCTCGGACGCGATCTGCTCGGCGCTGCAGCTGATCAATTTCTGGCAGGACGTGGAAATCGACTACGCCAAGGGCCGCATCTACCTGCCGCAGGACGAAATGGCGCGCTACGGAGTCACCGAGAGGCAGGTGGCGGAACAAAGATGCGACGCACCCTGGCGCGTCCTGATGAAGTTTGAAGTTGCCCGGACCAAGGATCTGCTTCTCTCCGGCGCACCGCTGGGACGCTCGTTGAGGGGACGCGTCGGCCTGGAGATCCGCGCTACGGTGCAGGGCGGCCTGCGGATCCTGGAAAAAATCGAACAAGCGGATTACGACGTGTTCCGACGCCGCCCGGTGCTGCGCGGCCTCGATTGGCCTTTGCTTCTGGCGCGCGCGGTATGACCCCCGACGAGTACTGCCAGCAGAAGGCGGCGGCGAGCGGCTCGAGCTTCTATTACTCGTTCCTGTTCCTGCCGCGCGAGCGGCGCCGCGCCATCACGGCGCTCTACGCCTTCTGCCGGGAAGTCGACGATGTGGTCGACGAAACGTCGGATTTGCAGGTGGCGAGCGCCAAGCTCGCGTGGTGGCGCGCCGAGCTCGCCAATCTCGATGCCGGCAAGGCGCAGCATCCGGTAAGCCGTGCGCTCGCGCCTTTCGTGAAGAAGTTCGGTATCACTGCGACGCGCCTCAACGAGATCATCGACGGGATGGAAATGGATCTCACACAGACCCGTTATCTCGACTGGCGCGCGCTGGAGCATTATTGCTACCACGTCGCGGGCGTCGTCGGCCTGCTGGCCGCCGGCATCTTCGGCTATCGCGATGCACGCACGCTCGACTATGCGAAAGACCTCGGTATCGCATTCCAGCTCACCAACATCATCCGCGACGTCGGCGAAGACGCACGCAAAAACAGGATCTACCTGCCCATGGACGACATGCGGCGTTTCGGCGTGCCGGCCGCCGAGATCCTGCAGGGACGGGAGTCGCCCCGGTTCAAGGCACTGATGGCATTCCAGGCCGAGCGCGCACAGCAACACTACAAGAACGCAATGCAGGCGTTACCGCGCGAGGACCGTCGCGCGCAGCGCCCGGGCCTGATCATGGCGGCGATCTATCGCGCGCTGCTCGAAGAGATCGAGAGCGACGGCTTTCGCGTGCTGACCCAGCGTACGTCGCTGACGCCGCTGCGCAAATTCTGGATCGCCTGGAAAACGTGGATCGCGGCGTAGCGGTCGTCGGTGCGGGCTATGCCGGCATGGCGGCAGCGGTGACGCTCGCCGAGCGCGGCATCCCGGTGACGGTATTCGAAGCCGCGCCGGTGCCGGGCGGTCGCGCGCGGCGGATCGTCTCGCACGGCCACGAGCTCGATAATGGTCAGCACATCCTCGTCGGCGCGTACACCGAGCTCTGGCGCATGCTGCGCGCCGTCGGCGTACCGCAGGATGCCGTGCTGCGCCTGCCGCTCGAAATCCGCTACGCGAAGGATTTTTCCTTCCGAGCGCTCTGGTTTCCTGCGCCCTTCGACCTCCTCGGCGGCCTGCTCGCCACGAAGGGCGCTTCTCTGGGCGAACGGCTCGGCGCGGTACGTTTCGTGATGGCGCTGAAAAGGGCGCGCTTCCGCGTCGAGCCCGACATTCCGGTTCAGCAGCTCCTGAAACAGCACGGCCAGGACGGCGCCATGTCCCATTACCTGTGGGAACCGATCTGCGTCGCCGCGCTGAACACGCCAGTTGACCAGGCCTCCGCTAACGTGCTTCTCGCCGTGCTGCGCGACATGCTGGCCGGAACCCCCGGGTGCAGCGACCTCTTGCTGCCGCGCGTCGACCTGTCGCGCCTCTTTCCCGAGCCCGCGGCCGAGTTCGTGAGAAAGCATGGCGGCGAGATCCGGTTGCACTCCACCGTCAACGACCTGGCAGAGCTCAAGTTCGATTCAATCATCGTCGCAGTAGGGCCGCATCAGCTGAACACGCTATTGCCCGACCACGCGCCCGAGTACTCCTACCAGCCGATCCACACCTGCTACCTGCAATATCCGGACAAAGTCTCTCTACCGTTTCCCATGCTCGGCATGGCCGAAGGCCTCGTGCAATGGGTCTTCGACCGCGGCGCCCTCACCGGCGAGCGCGGACGGCTTGCCTGTGTGATCAGCGCGCAAGGCGATCACCAGCAGCTGACGCACGACGAGCTCGCCGACACCTGCGCGCGAGAACTGGCGCGGGCGTTTCCGAATCTGCCGGCCCCGCTGTGGTCACAAGTGATCGCCGAGAAGCGGGCGACGATCGCGTGCACGCCTAGTTTGAAGAGACCCGCTATTGAAACCGCGATTCCGTCCGTGTTCCTCGCGGGCGATTACGTCGACCCGGACTACCCGCCCACGCTCGAAGCAGCAGTGCGCAGCGGCGTGCGCGCCGCAAGATTTGCTTTGAATCATAGAAGCCGTATTACCACTCCTACAACAGAATGCAAATGATCGACGCGCCTACCTTGCATCGGGTCCCGCTGCGACGCCATACCTTCAATACAAGTACGAAGAACGCCGCGGTAACCAAGAAACTCGCAAAATGATTGCTGCAGCGGGAGTGAAACCACGATTAAAGGGACGACTCCGGTGGGCGCCGGCGTCTTCCCACCTTTTACATTACTGCGCAGGGCTTCGTGGCCTCTTCCCTTTTAACCAAACCATGGGGACTAGCCAGAACCAAAACGCGTATGCCAACACGATGACGATCACCAAACCAACCGGTTGGGCAACGCTAGCCTCCATATAAAGACGAGCCACGTTATAAAGGTAAAACCACCAAACGATTGAGAACGGAGCAGTCCAGACCAGGAACAACCAACCGCAAAGGATGCTCGTGTCGCCGCCGACGGTAGAACCGTATGCGACGAGTATGGCAACGACGGTCCAAACCACCCGCACTAATTTTGCAAGGGGAGCGTCTTCCATTTGCGCCAAAGCCACGGCAACAGCACGAACCACTGCCAATAACCCGCAGCAATGAAACAAACCCAGTTGACCAAAAGCAGTAAATAGCTCTCTGGAATCACCGCTGAGAAGAGCTTCTCCGCGGCAATCGCTACCCCGGTGAACAGCAGAGCAACCAGCAAGCTGATCGGGAACGCGAGCACAAGCGTAAACCAAGCCAAAAAGATCCCGATGTCGCTGTTTGGTCTGCCGTCGAACGCGTAGAGCGTGATCAACAGCGCAGCGACCGCCACTCCAAGCCATGCTGCTTTCGCAATTCTCACGCTCCCATTCTCGACATAGTGAGCAAGAACGATCGAGATGTTTAGCAAGATGGTGACCGGTAAAACGCTGAAGGCGAGACTGCCCAAGAATTCACCCTGGAACAACCCAGTGACCGGTACCGCAACGAGGATCACCAGGGCGAGGATCCACAACGCCACCAGGAGCTTCCCGGTGCGCGCTGCCGCAATTTGAACGATCGTTCCCATCACTTGAGCCCGCATTTCTTCCTGCAACGCGAATTCACGTCGTCATCGTACTCTTGGCAATCGGTGCCGAATGGAATTCCGTACTTCGGCCGCGGCTTTTTCCACTCATTTTTGAGGCAGTCGTCGAAGCACTTATTGTCGTACGTCGGCTCGCAGCGCTGCGGATCATACGTGTCCTTGCTCGGTTTGCCCGGGCTTCCCAACGCGCTGCCAGTGCGATCCTGCCCACCGCAAGTGATCTGCCCATTGGCGTCAATAACGCACGAGTATTGATGGTAGGCGGGATTGCCCCAAATATCGGGGCCACTCCTGGTGCCCGTACCACCCATTGAATCAAGCGGCTTGCGACACTGAACCGCCTTGAGACCGAAAGGATCAGTCCACGAGAGAGGATTGGCGCCGACGTAAAGATACGGCTTAATGCCGCCTCGCAGGCCTATCGGATCAGACTCACAGAAGCGTCCGGTTGCCGGGTCATAGCAGTCGCGGAACATCGCGTACTGCATTCCGGTTTCCTTGTCACCGTAGTAGATCGACTCCCTTAACGGAAACTCGAACACACCGAGTCCTGATGGGTTCTCATCGGGCGGCGAATCACTGAACGGCTCTTGGTGCTGCCGGCGCCACACGAGCTGCTGCGCCTGGTTGTAGATCTCCCTAGGAGTATCCAGATGATCGGTGTGGATGTAGTAGAGCTTGGCTTCAGCAGCGTTCACCGTAACGTTCACGAGCGATGATGTGACGCTACCGCCGAGGTTGTCCGTGACACGAGCCGTCAAGGCATAGGTTCCTTGCGGAACTTCGGTCCAGCCGAAACTGTAGGGCGGCGCACTGAGCGCGGTAATCAGCGTAGTGCCGTGGAAGAACTCGACGCGGGCGATTGAGCCATCGGTGTCGGCGACTTGCACCATGAGCGGAATGTTCGCTGGAGCTTTGAAGCTCGCGTTACTGGTAGGACTTGTCAGCGAGACGCTCGGTAGTGAGTTCACGATCACGGTCACGGGAGCTGAAGTGGAGCTCGCGCCACGGTTATCGATGGCAGTGGCCCTTAGGTTGAGAACCCCAGCAGCAGCGTCGCTAAGGGTTACGCTATAGGGAGCGCTCGTTGCCGTGCCAATGAGGGTCGCTCTGTTATAGAACTCAACCTTTGCGATCGAGCCGTCTCCGTCCGAGGCGTTTGCCGTTACCGTGAATGTGGCCGGAGCGGCGAGGACGGCATTGTTTGCCGGCGCCGTGATGGCGACGTTCGGCAAGGCGTTCACCGTGATCGAAACCGGCTCTGAAAGATCGGTATCGCCTTTGTCGTTCGTAGCTTTGGCCATGACCAAATAGCTGCCCGCAGCCACGTTTGCCCAATTGAACGTGTATTGGTTGTGCGCTCGCGGGCTGCGAACTGTGCCGATCAGCTTTCTTCCCTGAAAAAATTGGACCTTTACGATCGGGTGGCTTTTCTGCTTGGCTCGGGCGATGGCAGAGAGCGTGATTGCCGCAGGGGCGTGGTACAGGGCCCCGGCGGCCGGTGCCGTGAGCGTCACTTCAACCTTGTCTTTCTTCGCCCACGCAAGCGAGACCGGCTCGAATAGCGCGAGCCCGACGAGAAGAAACGCAAATGGAGCTTTTGTTGCCACCGACCCTCCCCCGAGGCCCGCGAAAAGCTCGATTCGAACGATTATATTAGGGCTTTACAGTACCACTGCAGCGTTAAACAAAAAGATTAAAGGTTGCGCAGCAGCGCAACCGCCTGATCCACCCGCTCGACCGCCATCACCTCGAGGCCTGAGATCTTTGCCTTGGGCTGGTTGGCGCGCGGCACGATCGCCCTCTCGAAGCCGAGCTTCGCCGCCTCCTTGAGCCGGTCCTGGCCGCGCGGCGCCGGCCGCACTTCGCCGGCGAGCCCGATCTCGCCGAACACCACGACCTTCTCCGGAATCGGCCGGTCGGAGAGCGAAGACACCACCGCGAGGCTCACCGCGAGATCGGCGGCGGGCTCGCCGATGCGCACGCCGCCGACGGCGTTGACGAACACATCCTGCTCCCAGGTGGCGATGCCGGCGTGGCGGTGGAGCACCGCGAGAAGCATCGCGAGGCGGTTCTGCTCGAGCCCCACGGAAAGCCGGCGCGGGTTCGGCGCGTGGGCCGCGTCGACGAGCGCCTGGATCTCGACGAGCAGCGGCCGGGTGCCTTCCAGCGTAGCCACCACGCACGAGCCGGGCACGGCGTGAGGATGCTGCGAAAGGAACAGCGCCGACGGATTGGTGACGCCGCGCAGGCCCTTGTCCGTCATCGCGAACACGCCGAGCTCATTGACCGCGCCGAAGCGGTTCTTCACCGCGCGGATCAGCCTGAAGCTCGAGTGCGGATCGCCCTCGAAGTAGAGCACCGTGTCGACGATGTGCTCGAGCACGCGCGGCCCGGCAATCGCGCCCTCCTTGGTGACGTGACCGATGATGAAGAGCGCGGTCCCGGCGCGCTTCGCGTGCCGCGTCAGCTGCGCCGCGCACTCGCGTACCTGCGCCACCGACCCCGGCGCCGACTGGAGCATCTCGCTCCACAGCGTCTGGATCGAGTCGATCACCGCGACCGACGGCCTGGCGGTGTCCAGCGCACCGAGAACCCGCTCGAGCTGCGTCTCGGCGAGCAGCCGCACCCTTCCCGCATCGAGCGCGAGCCTGCGCGCGCGCATCGCAATCTGTTCCGCGGACTCTTCGCCGGTCACGTAAAGAGCATCTTTAAGCGTTACCAATGTCTGCAGGAGGAGCGTGGACTTGCCGATGCCGGGGTCGCCGCCGAGGAGAACCACCTGTCCGGGCACCAGCCCTGCTCCGAGCGCGCGGTCGAGCTCGCCGATTCCCGTAGGAATGCGAGTGAGCTCATTCGCTTCGATATCGGCCAGTGCGACCGATGGCGTGGCAATTTTCTTCGAGCTTCGCTCGGCATAGGTTTCGCTGAGCGTCCCGGCCGCCCCGCATGAGGGACAAGTGCCGAACCACTGCAGCGCCGTGGCGCCGCATTCGGAACAGACGTATGCGGATTTCGGCTTCGCCATTCAGGCCACCTCGGACACCGGCACGCGCGGCGCAAGGGCGCAGAGGAGCTCATAGCTCAAGGTGCCGGCCGCGGCCGCGACCTCGTCCGCCGAAAGGCCCTCCCCCCACAGCGTCACCGGGCTGCCGATATAGGCGTCCGGCATACCGCTGATGTCGATGCAGATCATGTCCATCGATACACGCCCAACGGTGCGCGTGCGCTTTCCGTTGACCAGCGCCGGCGTCCCGCTCGGCGCGTGGCGCGGATAGCCGTCGGCGTAGCCGCAGGCGACCACGCCGACCGCCATCTCGCCCGCCGCTTCATACGAAAAGCCGTAGCCGATGCGCTCGCCGGCCTCCAGCTGCTGCGTGGCGATGATCTCCGAGGTCAAGGTCATCGCCGGCTTGAGATTCAGCGATTCTGCGGTGCGCTCGGCGAACGGCGAGCAGCCGTAGAGCATGATGCCCGGGCGCACCCAGTCGCCGCGGCTCTCGGGGAAGCGGATCAGCGCCGCCGAGTTGGCGAGCGAGCGCGGCGCTTCGAAACCCTTGGTCAGCTCGTTGAACCAGTCGAGCTGCGCTTTGATGCCGGCCGCGCCGTCGGCATCCGCGAAGTGGGTCATCAGCGTGACGTTGCGCACCTGGGCGTGCATGCGCACGGTGTTGTACGCCAGGCGCAGGTTCTCCACGTTGAAGCCGAGCCGGTTCATGCCGGTATTGACCTTCACGTAGGCGTCGATCTCGCCGGGCAGCGCGGCGAGCCGCAGCATCTCGACCTGCTCCGCGTTGTGGATCACCGGCGTCAGGCTGTATTTGTGGAGCAAAGGCAGGTCGACCGGCTCGAAGAAACCCTCGAGCATGAGGATCGGCTTGCCTACGCCGGCAACGCGCAGCCGGACAGCCTCCTGGAAGTCGAGCACCGCGAAGCCGTCGGCCGCCTCCAGCGCCCGCGCGGCACGCTCCAATCCGTGGCCATAGGCGTTTGCCTTGATGACCGCCCACAGCTTGGCGCCCGACGCGTACGCCTTCGCCACCATAAGGTTGTGCGAGAGCGCGCCGGCTGAAATGGTTGCGCGGATCGGGCGCGGCATCAGTCAGACTGCGTCAGGGTCGGTCTTGTGAGAAGTCTTATTGTGCTATAACCCGGCGCTACAAAATGACAAAGGTTTTGTGAGCTCCGGCTTCTACATCATCATGGCGGCGCAGTTTTTCTCCTCGCTCGCCGACAATGCGTTGCTGGTGGCGGCCATCGCGCTGCTGATGCAGGCGGACGCGCCGTCGTGGCTCACGCCGTACCTCAAGTTCTTCTTCGTAGTGTCCTACGTGCTGCTGGCTCCCTATGTCGGCGCCTTTGCCGACCGGCTGCCCAAGGGGCACGTGATGTTCATCGCCAACACCATCAAGATCTTCGGCTGCGTGCTGATGCTCTGGGGCACCGACCCGCTGCTGTCCTATGCGGTGGTCGGCCTGGGCGCCGCGGCCTATTCGCCGGCGAAGTACGGCATCCTCACCGAGTACCTGCCGCATCGCAAGCTGGTGGTCGCCAACGGCTGGATCGAAGGCCTCACCGTGGCCTCGATCCTTCTCGGCACCGTCTTGGGCGGCGTGCTGATCAACGCGCGCGTCTCGGGCGTGCTGCTGCACTTCGACTTCCCGATGATCGACACGGGAATCGACACGCCCGCCGAAGCGGCGATATCGGTGATCGTCATCGTCTACATCATCGCGGCGCTTTTCAACCTGCACGTGCCGCGCACCGGTGTTGCGCTGAGGACGCTGCCGTCCCATCCGTTCGAGACGCTGAGGGACTTCGCGCGCTGCGCCCGGCACCTGTGGCGCGACCCGCTGGGCCAGATCTCGCTTGCCACCACGACGCTTTTCTGGGGCGCCGGCGCGACGCTGCAGTTCATCGTCATCGAGTGGGCGCGCACCGCGCTCGGCTTCGACCTGTCCAAGGCGGCGATCCTGCAGGGCGTGACCGCGTTCGGCATCGCCATCGGCGCGGTGCTCGCCTCGCTCTGGGTGGCGCTCGACCGCTCAGTACAAGTGATTCCGCTGGGCATCGGCATGGGCTTCGCCGTGATCGCGATGATCTTCGTGAACCAGATCTGGGTGGCGATCGTGATCATGGTATTGATCGGCGCGATGGCCGGGTTCTTCGTCGTGCCGATGAACGCCTTGCTGCAGCACCGCGGCCACCACCTGGTAGGCGCCGGCCGCTCCATTGCGGTGCAAAACTTCAACGAGAACAGCTCGATCCTGGTGATGATCGCGCTCTACTCGCTGCTGCTGGGCGTGGGCTATTCGATCTACGCGGTGATCCTGGTGTTCGGGCTGTTCGTGTCCGCCACCATGGCGATGGTGATGCTTTGGTACCAGCGCAACCACCGGGTGCACCGCGAGGAAGTCGACCGGCTGCTCGCCTTTGCGCGCGCCGAGGACCCGCACCCCGAGCGAAAAGCGTAGGGCCGCGGCTTCTAGAGCCCGGCCATGGTTTTCCTGGCGAACACCAGGTCGGCCCAGGCCTTCGCCTTGTCCGGGAGATTGCGCAGCAGATATGCGGGGTGGTAGGTGACGATCAGCGGCACGCCCGCATAGCCGTGCAGCCGGCCGCGCAGGCTGGCGATGCTGGCATCGCTGTTGAGCAGCGTCTGCGCAGCGAAGCGTCCCATCGCGACGATCAGCTTCGGCTGAATCAGCTCGATCTGGCGCATCAGATGCGGAGCGCACTTCGCGACTTCTTCCGGCTCGGGGTTGCGATTGCCAGGCGGGCGGCACTTCAGGACGTTGGCGATGTACACGTTCTCGCCGCGCTTCAACCCGATCGCGGCGAGCATGTTGTCGAGCAGCCGCCCGGCCTGCCCGACGAAGGGCTCGCCCAGCCGGTCTTCCTCGGCGCCGGGCGCCTCGCCGATGAGCAGCCAGTCGGCATGCTCGTCGCCAACGCCCAATACCGTTTGAGTGCGTGTCTTGTGAAGTCCGCAGGCAATGCAGGCAGGAACGGCTTGCTTCAACTCGATCCACCCCTGCGCGGTGGGATCCTGCTTTCCATTCCTCAATCTCCAGATGGGCGTGAGGCCCATCTCGGCGAGAACTGCGTCGCGCCGGCTCATTGCAGCGGTATGGTCAGCACGAGCGCGTCTTCGCGTCCCGACTGCGCCGGATAATAGCCGCGCCGAACACCGATCTTGCGGAAGCCGACGCGCGTGTACAGCGCCTGCGCGCCGAGGTTGCTCGGGCGCACTTCCAGGAACAGGTTGCGGGCGCCGAGCGAGCGCGCGAGGCCGGCGGCCTCGTGCAGCAGCGCGCTGCCGCGACCGTTGCGCTGATGAGCTTCGGCGATCGACAGATTGAGCAGGTGCGCCTCGCCCGCGGCGACCATGAGGATGAAGTAGCCGACGAGCTCGCCCTGCAGCCGCAAGCTGCGGCATTCGTATCCGGCGCGCAGCGAATCGGCGAAGTTGCCGCGCGACCAGGGGTGGCTGTAGATGGCGCTCTCGATCGCCATCACCTCGGCGAGATCCTGCTCGCGCATCGGTGCGAGCTGGGGAACGTCCTTGAGTACCGCGCTCATCCTGGCTGCTCGTGCGTCGTCAGGGCGACCTTGTCGCGCATGTACACCGGCGCGGCAGCCGCGGCGTCGACGCCTTCGCCTGCCTGAAGGCGGGGGGCAGCGAGCCTTGCAACCGCCACGGCGGTCGGATGAATTTCCGGAAGCACGTGTTTGAAACCCAAATCGCCGTAAACAGAAAATCCGTTGCCGCAACCCACCCAGCCCTCGCCGGCAGGCTTCGGCGCCGAGCGGGGCGCGACGCACATCGCCGCAATCGCTTCTTCCCAGCGCGCGCCGCGTTTCTCAAGCGCCGCATAATACACTTCGCGCATCCGGGCATCGAGGCAGGCCACGACGCGCGTGGCGCCCGATTCTTCGGCCAGCGCCTCGAGGGTCGAGATGCCCAGGACCGGCAAACCGCGCGCGAAAGCAAGGCCCTGCGCCAAACCGCAAGCAATCCGCAGGCCCGTGAACGAGCCGGGCCCGGCGCCAAACGCCACAGCGTCGAGCTGCGCCGCGATGACCCCTGCCGTGGCGAGCAGCCGCTCCAGCATCGGCAGCGCGAGCTCGGAATGGCGCATGCCGGCACGACGCTCGATCGCCGCGATCTCGCCGTCGGTCCACAAGGCCACGGAACACCATTCGGTCGACGTTTCGATTGCCGCGAAACGCATCTCGCGATTCTATGCCTGATAGAATTTTGCTCATGAAAGAACACCTGATCGCAGTCATCCCAGGAGATGGCATCGGTCGCGAAGTGATCCCGGAAGGCGTTCGCGTACTCGAAGCCGTCGGCGCGAAGCATGGCATCCGCTTCAAGTGGCAGGAGTTTCCATGGAGCTGTGACTGGTACAAGGCCCACGGCAGGATGTGCCCGCAGGATGCGCCGGACATCCTGCGCAAATTCGACGCGGTGTATTTCGGCGCGGTCGGCAATCCGTCGCTGGTTCCCGATCACATCGCAGTCTGGGGTTTGCTCATCGACTTCAGGCGCTTGTTCGATCTCTACGTCAACCTGCGTCCGGTGCGCCTGTTCGAGGGGCTGCCCTGCCCGCTCGCCGGCCGCAAGCCCGGCGACATCGACTATGTCGTGATCCGCGAGAACACCGAAGGCGAGTACGGCAACGTCGGCGGGCGCATATATGAAGGCACCGAGCGCGAGGTGGTGATGCAGCAGACCATCTTCTCGCGCAAAGGCGTCGACCGGATCGTGAAGTACGCCTTCGAGCTGTCGCGCACGCGGAAGAAACACCTCACCTCGTGCACCAAATCGAACGGCATCTCGATCACCATGCCGTACTGGGACGAGCGCTTCGCCGCGATGGGCAAGCAGTACCCGGAGGTGCGCACCGACCAGTATCACGTCGACGGCCTCACCATCCAGATGGTGCTCAACCCGGAGCGCTTCGACGTCATCGTCGCCTCCAACCTGTTCGGCGACATCCTTTCGGATCTCGGTCCGGCGACCGCCGGCACGATCGGCATAGCCGCCTCCGGAAACATCAACCCCGAGCGCACCGCGCCTTCCATCTTCGAGCCGGTGCACGGCTCGGCGCCCGACATCGCCGGCAGGAAGATCGCCAATCCCATCGCCACTATCTGGTCGGGCGCGCTGATGCTCGAGCATCTTGGGCATCCGCAAGCCGCGGCCGACATCGTGCGCGCGATCGAGCGCGTCATCCTCGAAGGCCCTCACACGCCCGACATGAAGGGCAAGGCAAGCACCTCCGAAGTCGGCGCCGCCGTCGCCGACGCAGTGCGCGGCGCTTCAAAAAAGGCGGCTTGAAGCCTGTCGCTCGGGCTGCGCTTCGAAATCCACGAGGTCGATCTCGGCGGCCCGCCCGGCACTAAAGCCTTTACCGCGGCGTTGTGCAAACACATCTCCACTCGGACAGCGCCCGCAACCGCCTGATCGGCATCGGGCTGGTTTCGCTCACCTACCTGCTGTTCTCGCTGCTCGACGGCAGCGCGAAGTGGCTGGTCGGCAGCGTCCCCGTGATCGTGGTGGTATGGCTGCGCTTCGCGACGCACGTTGTCTTCTCGGGTGTGGTTCTTTTCCCGCTGAGAGGTCTTTCTCTAGTAAAAACCAACCATCTGCGCTGGCACGTGCTGCGCGCGGTCATGTTCATGGCCATGACCGGCATCAATGTCTGGGCGCTGCAATACCTGCAGCTCACCGTGACCGCGTCGATCTTCTTCACGGTGCCGCTCATCATCGCGGTCCTCGGCGCGCCGCTGCTCGGCGAGAAGCTCGACCGCGGCCGCTGGGCGGCGATCCTCATCGGCTTCGTCGGCGTGCTGGTGATCGTGCGTCCGGGCAGCGCGGAGTTTCATCCGGCGATGCTCGCTTCGCTGGTCAACGCGGTGCTGTACGCGCTCTTCATGCTGATGACGCGCCGCCTCGCGGCCTATGACCCGCCCGAGACGATCCAGTACTTGCCGGCGGTCGGCGCGGCAATTCTGCTTGCACCGTTCGCGCTTGCTGCCTGGGAATCCCCCGCAGGCTGGCTCGAATGGATCGTCGCATGCCTGCTCGGTGTGCTGGGCGGGCTCGGCCACTATCTGCTCGCACTCGCGCACCGCTACGCACCCGCGACAGTGCTGGCGCCCTTCCTGTATCAGCAGGTGATCTACATGGCGATCGTCGGCTACGTGGTGTTCGGCGACGTGCCGTCTGGCGCTGTGTGGATCGGCGCCGCCATCGTCGTCGCCTGCGGCCTGTACCTGTTCGCCCGCGAGCGCGCCCGGCGATGAGCGAGACGCTTTCCGTCCCGCTCTGGCTCGCCCTGCCGGCGGCGCTGCTCGCCGCCTGGGCACTCTATGAGCACGTCGTCGTCCCGGCACTGCGCTGGGCAGTCACTCATCCGGCCAACCAGGTGATCGACGAACTGTCGACGCGGCTGCACATCTCGATTCGCCCGTTTCAGCGCACCCGCCGCCACGCGCTGATCCATCGCCTGCTGGCGGACCCGAAGATCCAGCAGGCCGCCGAGCATTTCGCCGCGAAGAACAATCTGCCTTTGATGAAAGCGCTGCAGCGTGTGGAGCGCTACGCGCGCGAGATCGTGCCGGCCTTCAATGCCTATCTCTATTTCCGCGTCGCCTACTGGATCGGCCGCTGGGTCGCTCGCTCGCTCTACCGCGTGCGCATCGGCTATGTCGATGCGCAGGGCCTGGCGAAGATCGACCCGGACGCGACGGTGGTGCTGGTGATGAACCACCGCTCGAACATGGACTACGTGCTGGCCGGATATCTCGCGGCCGACCAGGCGGCGCTCTCCTACGCCGTCGGCGAGTGGGCGCGCATCTGGCCGCTGTCGGCGCTGATCCGCGCCATGGGTGCATATTTCGTGCGCCGCAATTCGCGCGACGAGTTGTACCGCCGGGTGCTCGAGCGCTACATCGCGATGGCCACCGAAGCCGGCGTGCCGCAGGCGGTTTTTCCGGAAGGCGGCCTCAGCCGCGACGGCCGCATCCGCGAGCCCCGGCTCGGAGTTTTGGACTATATGCTGCGCGGCTTCCGGCCCGATGGCGAGCGTGACCTGGTTTTCGTGCCGCTGGGCATCAACTATGACCGCGTGCTGGAGGATCGCAGCCTGCTGCTGTCGGCCGAAGGAAAAAGCGCGGGCGTTGCGGCCACGCTATGGACGACGGCGCGCTTCGCTCTGCACAACCTGGTCCTGATGCTGCGCAGCGAATGGCACCGCTTCGGGTACGCCTGCGTCAATTTCGGCGCGCCGCTGTCGATGCGGGAGTATTGCCGCGCGCGGGGCGTCGATTTCCAGAAGCTTTCGGGTACGGACAGAAAGCAGGCGATGGCGCGGCTCGGCGCCGAGTTGATGCAGGCGGTGGGCGGGATCGTGCCGGTGGTGCCCGTCGCCCTGATGGCCACGATCTTTGTGCAGCAGCCAGAGCGCGCGCTCACGGAGCTCGAGCTCAAGGGCGAGGTGGCGCACGTGCTGCGGCGGCTCGAGGCCGCCGGCGCGCATGTCTACGTGCCGCGCCGCGACCTCGACTATGCGCTCAGTGTTGGCCTGCGCATGCTGCGGCTGCGCCACATCGTCAGCGAAAACGAGGGATATTTCACGGCCAGCGCCGAAGAGCTGCCGCTGCTTCGCTACTACGCGAATTCTATCGCTCACCTTCTTTGACATTCTGCGACCTGCGGGGCTGGACTGGGGAATAGGGCTCCAGTAGATTCTCTGCGGGGGAAGCCCCGGGGGAGCTATGGCAACACGCCGCAGGCGCGCAGCGAGCGCCAGCAAAGTCGTCGCACGTGGCAGAGCCAAAGCTGCCCGCGGCGTGGCGCGCGCGCACAAGGCCGAAAACGTGCTGCGCGAAAGCGCGGCGCGCTTCCGCAGCCTGACGCAACTATCCTCGGACTGGTACTGGGAGCAGGACGACCAGTTCCGGCTCACCTACATGTCGAGCTATGTCGACGACAAGAGCGGGCTCGACGCCTCCGCCTACCTCGGCCGCAAGCGCTGGGAGCAGCCCGCGCTCAACCTGACCGAGGCCGACTGGGAGCGCCACCGCGTCCAGCTCGAGCGCCACCAGCCGTTTCGCGACTTCGAGATCCAGCGCGCCGCCGCCGACGGGCACAGCGTCTGGCTGTCGCTGAGCGGCGAGCCGGTGTTCGACGGCCGTGGCCGCTTGAAGGGCTATCGCGGCGTCGGCCGCGACATCACGGCGCAGAAGCGCAGCGAGCAGCTGCTGCGGCTCGAGCACAGCGTCACCCGCAGCCTCGCCGAAGCGATCAGCCCGCCGCACGCGCTGCGCGATGCGCTGCGCGCAATCTGCGAGACCGAAGGCTGGGACTGCGCAGAGTTCTGGAAGCTCGACGAAGCCGCCGGCGCTATGCGCCGGTTGGTGCACTGGGCCACGCCAGGCGTGCCGGAAGCCGAGCGCTTCGTCGAGCGCTCCCGCGACATGGCGTTCGGCCCCGGTGTCGGCCTCGTCGGCTCGGTATGGCAGTCGGGCGAGCCGCTCTGGATCGCCGACTCGCGGCAGGACCCGCGCGCCATGCGCAAGGAGCTTTCGGAAGAAACCGGCCTGCGCGCGGCACTGCTGGTTCCGATCCGTTCCGGGCCACGCGCCGTCGCGGTGCTGGCGTTTACCTGCCGCACCATTCGCGCGCCCGATGAGCGCCTGCTGCAGGCGCTCAACGTCATCGCCGCCCAGATGGGGCAATTTCTGCAGCGCGCGCAGGCCGAGCAGGCGATGCGCGAGAGCGAAGCGCGCTTTCGCAGCCTGACCGCGCTGTCCTCCGACTGGTACTGGGAGCAGGACGCCGAGTTCCGCTTCACCCGCCTCGAAGGTCGGCAGGTCGCCGGCGGCGACAAGGCGCTGCGCGAGCAGATGGTGGGCAGGTGCCGCTGGGAAACCAACCAACAGGTCGAAGGCGGCTGGGACGCGCATCGCGCCCGGCTTGCCGCGCGCGAGACCTTCCACAACGTGCTCATGTGGCGGCCGATGCCCGACGGCAGCCTGCGTTACGTCATGGTGAACGGCGAGCCGCTCTTCGCCGCCGACGGCCGCTTCACCGGCTACCGCGGCGTCGGCCGCGACGTCACGGCGCAAAAGCGCGCCGAGCAGATGCTGCGGCTGGAGCACCAGGTCGCGCATGCGCTGTCCGGCGAGCGTGACCCGAACGAAGTCATGCGCGCGGTGATCCGCGCGGTCTGCGAAGTCGAGGGCTGGGCCTGCGGCCGCTATTTCAGGCTCGACGAGGCGAGCGGTCTGTTGCGCTTCCAGGATGCGTGGTGCATGGCCGATCCGGTGGTGCAGCAGTTCGTCGAGCGCTCGCGGGCGCTGACCTTCCGCCCCGGCGAAGGCCTGTCGGGCAAGGTGCTGCAGAGCGGCGAGCCGATCTGGTCGCAGGACACGGTGCACGACCCGCGGGTGCAGTACAAGGCGTTGTGGCAAGGCACCGGCCTGCACGGTGGTTTCGCCTTCGCCGTCGTCGCCGAAGGCGGTGTCATCGGTGTGCTCACGTTCTCGAGCCAGGCGGTGCGCGAACCCGACCAGCGCCTGGCGCAGGCTGCGCGCGTCATCGGCAGCCAGGTCGGCCAGTTCCTCAAGCGCAAGCAGGCCGAGGAATCGCTGCGCGAAAGCGAGCTGCGCTTCCGCAGCTTGGTGCAGATGTCGTCGGACTTCTTCTGGCAAACCGATGCGCAGGACCGCTTCACGGAGATGGTGCACGAGCCGAACTACGTCGATACCGTCGCGGGCGCCGGCGAGGCCGGCTGGGGCGAGCTGCGCGGCATGTTCCAGGCACGCCTGCCGTTCCGCGATTTCGAGTTCGGCCGCCCCTGGCCGGACGGCAGCATCCGCTATTTCTCGGTGAGCGGGGAGCCGAGCTTTGCCTCGGACGGCGCTTTCCTCGGATATCGCGGCGTCGGCCGCGATATCACCGAGATCGCGCTGGCGCGCGAGCGCATCGCCTCGCTCGCCTACAGCGATCCGCTGACCGGGCTGGCGAATCGCACCAGCCTGTCTCCGACGCTGGAGCAGGCGGTCGAGCGAGCGCGCCGGCGCGGCGCCAAGCTGGCCGGCGTGTTCATCGACCTCGACGGCTTTAAGCAGGTCAACGACGCCCACGGTCACGATATCGGCGACGGGCTGCTGATCGACGTCGCGCGGCGCCTGCGCGTGATCCTGCGCGCGAGCGACTTCGTGGCGCGGCTCGGCGGCGACGAGTTCTTCGTGGTGATCGAGGACGTGCACGATGTGCCGGCGGTGGACGGCATCTCCCGCAAGCTCCTCGCCGAGCTGCTCGAGCCCTACGAGCTCGCCGGCGGCAGGCGCGCGAAGATCACTGCGAGCCTCGGCGTGAGCGTTTTCCCGGACGATGCCGGCGACGCCCAAACCCTCATGAAGCACGCCGACATGGCGATGTATGTGGCGAAGCAGGCCGGCAAGAACGCTTACCGGTTCTACGCCGAGGCGCCGGCGGGCGAACCCTCTAACGAGCGCACCAACCCCAGCGCTGCGTAGCTAACGGCGCAGGTCGCGGTTCGCGTCCTGGATGTCGCGCCGCAGCTTTTCGCGTTCCTCGGGCGACATCTGCCGCCCCTTATCCGGCCGCCCGCGATCGCCGCCTCTTTCCCGATACACGTTGCGCATGTCCTCGCGCATGCGCTGGCGCTCATCGCGGCTCATGTTCTGCCCCTTGAATTTGCCGTCGGGCTTCTTGCCCTGTTGCGCAGCCGCGCCCCCCGCGGCGAGCGAAAGCATGAGCGCAAGGAGGAGGCTTTTCATGGCTGCGGGAATGTTACGCGGGTTGGCTTTCGAAGGCGTGTCGCAGTTGCCGAAATTTGTAACAATGTATTGCCCATGCCCGAGCTCAAGACCCGGATCCTCGTCGTCGACGACGACCAGCGCCTGCGCGACCTGCTGGTGCGCTACCTCGGCGGCGAGGGCTACGAGGTCAAGGCCGTCTCGGACGCCGGCGGCATGGACAAGCAGCTTGCGCGCGAGCGCTATGACCTGGTGGTGCTCGACTTGATGCTGCCCGGCGAGGACGGGCTCGCCATCTGCCGGCGGCTGCGCGCCCAGAACAACGCCCCGGCGATCATCATGCTCACCGCCAAAGGCGACGACGTCGACCGCATCGTCGGCCTGGAGATGGGCGCCGACGACTATGTGCCCAAGCCGTTCAACCCGCGCGAGCTGCTCGCCCGCATCAATGCGGTGCTGCGGCGGCGGGCTCCCTCGGGACCGCCCGGCGCGCCGTCCTCGGGCACCGAAACGCACCGCTTCGGCCGCTTTGAGCTCAGCCTCGCTACGCGCACCCTGACGCGCGAGGGCAAGGCGCTGCCGCTCACCACCGGCGAATTCTCGGTGCTCAAGGTCCTGGTGCAGCACCCGCGCCAGCCGCTGTCGCGCGACAAGCTGATGGAGCTCGCCCGGGGCCGCGAGTACGAGGTGTTCGACCGCTCGATCGACGTGCAGATCTCGCGCCTGAGGAAAATCGTCGAGGACGATCCGTCGCATCCGAAGCATATCCAGACGGTGTGGGGCTTCGGCTACGTTTTCGTTCCGGACAACGAAACTAAGTGACGCTGTTCGCCCGGTCGTTCCTGCTGATCGCGCTGCTGATCGTCACCGCGGTACTCGCCTCCTTCCAGATCTACCTCATCTACGAGCGCGAGCCGCGCTCGCGCGAGCTGGCGCAGCAGACGGTAAGCGTCATCAACCTCACACGCGCGGCGCTGGTCAGCGCAGACCCGTTCCGCCGCCGCCAGCTGCTGATCGACCTCAACGAGAGCGAGGGCTTGCGCGTCTACCCGGTGACTTCGAGCGAGCGGCTCGAGCCGCTGCCCGAGGATCCGCTGCTCACCCGCGTAGCGCAGCGCGTGCGCGCCGCGCTCGGCGAAAACACCCGCTTCGCTTATGCGCGCGACGGCGAGGAAGGCTTCTGGGTCAGCTTCTTCATCGACAGCGACGAGTTCTGGGTGATGCTGCCGCGCGAGCGCTTCGCGCCGCCCTTCGGCCTGGAGTGGCTGGGCTGGGGACTGGGGCTGCTCGCCCTCGCGCTCGCCGGCGCCTGGCTGATCGCCTTCGGCATCGCCCGGCCGCTTGCCGCCCTGACGCGCGCCGCCGGGCGCCTCGGCCGCGGCGAGGCGCACGAGCCGCTGGCCGAGGAAGGCGCGCGTGAGCTGCTCGCCCTCGCCGCCGCCTTCAATCGCATGGCGAGCGACCTCGCCAGCATGGAGCGCGAGCGCGCGATGGTGCTCGCCGGCATCTCGCACGACCTGCGCACGCCGCTGTCGCGCCTGAGGCTGATGCTCGAGATGAGCGGTGCCGAGAGCGCCGCCTCCGAAGCGATGATCACCGACATCGACGAGATCGACGCCGTGATCGGCCAGTTCCTCGATTTCGCGCGCGGCGAAACCGAGGAGAAGTCGGACCACGACCTGAACGAGCTGCTCGACGATCTCGCCGGGCACTACGCCCGCCTGGGAAAGAGGGTGTCTTTCAGGCACCAGGCAATTCCAACGTTTCCCTTCGCGCGGATGGCGGTGCGCCGCGCGGTCGCCAACCTGGTCGACAACGCGCTGCGCTATGCGGGAGAGCCGGTCGAGATTCGCACCTTCAGTGCCGACGGCAGGATCTGCATCGAAGTCCTGGACCGCGGCCCCGGCATCCCGGAAGGCGAAGCCGAGCGCCTGAAACGCCCGTTCACGCGGCTTGACGACTCGCGCGCTGGCCCCGGCCGCGCCGGACTGGGGCTCGCCATCGTCGAGCGCGTGGCGCGGGCGCACGCCGGCACGCTGCAGCTATTGCCGCGCGAAGGCGGAGGGCTTCTCGCCAGGCTGACGCTCGCTATAGAACATCGGCGTGTACGAGGTGACCTCGGCCGGCGTGCGTGATACCGGCCAGCGCATCGGCCTGCGCGCCGGGCCGGCGGGAATACGCACCGCTACGCCATAGGAAAGCGCTCGAGCGGCTCGTAACGAGCAGCGTTCGAGCGCACCAGCAAAAACTCATTCACCGGCCACTCGACGCGCGGCAGCTCGGGCAGCTGCTTGGGCTCGCGCGCCTTGCGCACCAGCGTGATGTGTGCGGCAAACGGCTGCCGCTCCAGGATGAATTCCTGCAGATAAAGCTGCATCTGCAGGTTTTCGGCGAGCTTCAGCATTTCAGGCGGCGTGTCTTGCGGCCCCGCCCAGATGATGCTGTTGTGCTTCCAATAGACTGCCTTTTGAACCGGAAGCTCGTGCACCTGCCCGCGTACCCGGCGCGCACCGGCGATGGCCTTTTCCGGCTTCGCTTCGCCGAGAAAGGCGAGCGTCAGATGGATCTTGTCCTCGGCGGCCGCCCGGCCGCCCGACTCCCGCGCCGCCTCGCGCGCCCAGGCAGCCAAGGCGCGCGCTGTCTCGGGCGGCGGCCAGAGGGCGAAGAAAAGGCGCATTAGTCCTAGGCGAAGTGCTTGCGCATCAATGCGGCAAGCGCACGCTCGGCTGAATCCGCTGACTTCTGCAGCTCGGCGGCAATCAGCTCCTGCTCGCGCCGCCCGCGGTTCTGCGACAGTTTCCAGCGCGTCTCGAGCCGAGTCACGCTGATCTCGAAATTGACGATGCCATCCAGCATCATCGCGACGTATTCCGCGCGCAGCGCATCGAATGTCGGCAGCCACTGCGGATCGAGCGCCGCTACCAGCCGGCGCTGCGACGCATGCTTGGCATTTCGATCGTCGATAACTCTGGGAATGCCGTATGCATGCACCGCGGCGTAGTTCCAGGTCGGCACGCGCTCCGTCTCCTCGTACCATCTCGGCGAGACGTAGGCATGCGGGCCCGAGAACACGACCAGCACTTCGTCGTCGAAGAAATCCTGCCATTGCGGGTTGGCCCTCGCCATGTGCATGTCGAGGATCAGCTGTTCTCCGTTTTGTCGAGCCATTACCGGCAGATGCGAGGCGTGCAGCGGGTTCGTAACGAGAAGGGCAAAGCCGTTCGCCTGCATGAAGGCGAGCAGCTCGGCCCGGTCCTCGACCCGGTTGTAAGGCGGCGAGTACATGTCAGTCGATGAGCGCCACCGCCTGCGCCGCGATGCCTTCGCCGCGACCGATGAAGCCGAGCTCCTCGGTGGTGGTGGCCTTGATGTTGATCGCCGCGGGCGGCACGCCCAGGTCCGCGGCGATGTTGGCGATCATGCGCGGCATGTGCGGGGCCATGCGCGGCTCCTGGGCGATGATCGTGGCGTCGACATTGACGAGTTTGAGGTTCAACGAATGGATCTTGTTCCCCACATCACGCAGCAGCGTCCGGCTGTCGATCCCCGCGTAGCTGGCATCGCTGTCCGGGTAATGCCGCCCGATGTCGCCCAGGCCGGCGGCGCCGAGGAGCGCGTCGCAGATCGCGTGAAGCAGCACATCGGCGTCGGAATGTCCTTGCAAACCCTTGTGGTATGGAATCTCGACCCCGCCGATGACGAGCTTGCGCCCGGCGGCGAACGGATGCACGTCGAAGCCCTGCCCGATTCTCATCGCCGCCTCGCCAGGATCGCCTCGCGCCGATTTAGGATCGCCTCGGCGATGGCCAGGTCTTCCGGGTAGGTCACTTTCAGGTTCTCCCGGCTGCCGGCGACCAGGCGCGGCTTGAGACCCATTTGCTCGACTGCGCTTGCCTCATCCGTCACCGGACCTCTTGCTCGTTGGAGTGCCTGAGCAAGCAACCCGACCCGGAACATCTGCGGCGTCTGCGCGAGCCAGAGCTGCGCGCGATCTTCGGTGCGCTCGATGCGCTGTGTACCGCCTTCGTCTTTCGAGACCGCTTTCACGGTTTCCGCCACCGGCAGCGCCAGGATGCCTCCCACCTCGTCGGCCTCCGTTTCCTGGATCAGGTTCTCGAGATCTTTCCTCGGCAGGCAAGGCCGCGCGGCATCGTGCACCAGCACCCAGTCGTCGGCATCGACCACACCTCTCGAGGCGACAAGGCCGTTGTACACCGAGTCGCGCCGTGTCCCGCCTCCACAGTAAAGCGGTTCGAGCTTGCCCGCGAAGGCGCTCCAGTCATGGCGGGAGAATGCCTCGTCCTGCGGCGCGAGCACCACGAAGACATGCTCGACCGGTGGCACGCAGATTGCGCGCACCGCGTGCCAGAGCATCGGCTTGCCGGCCAGCGCGGCGTACTGCTTCGGGCGCTCGCCGGCGAGGCGCGTGCCGCTACCGGCGGCCGGGATCAAGGCAAACAGAGGCAAGTCAAAGTTCTTGTAAATTCAGGACGATATAATTACACGGTTTTTCCGCCGATGCATCGCGATTCACTTCCCGCCCGCAGGCGCTACACCCGGCTCTCCGGCTCTTCGGACGCGCTCGCCCTCGCACGGCTGGCGGCGGCGGAAAAGCCGCTGGCGGTGATTACCGCCACCGCGCTCGACGCGCAGCGCCTCGCGAATGAGATCGGCTGGTTCGCGCCCGGACTGCGGGTCTGCCTGCTGCCCGACTGGGAGACGCTGCCTTACGACCAGTTCTCGCCGCACCAGGACCTGGTGTCGGAGCGGCTCGCGACGCTGTATCGCATCCAGCGCGGTGAGTTCGATGTCGCGGTGGTGCCGACGCCGACCGCGCTGGTGCGGCTTTGTCCGCCCGCCTATATAGCGGGGCATACCTTCTTTCTCCAGACGGGGACGCGGCTTGATCTCGAGCAATTGAAGGAACAACTCGGCACCGCCGGCTACCAGCACGTGACGCAAGTGGTGGCGCCAGGCGAGTTCTGCTTCCGCGGCGGGCTGATCGATCTCTTTGCGATGGGCAGTGCGCTGCCCTACCGCATCGACCTCGACGACGAGGTCATCGAGGCGATCAAGACCTTCGACGTCGACACGCAGCGCACGCTCTACTCGGTGAAGGAGATCCGGCTGCTGCCAGCGCGCGAGTTTCCGCTCGACGAGGCGGGCCGCGCGCGCTTCCGCAGCCGCTGGCGCGAGCTCTTCGAAGGCGATCCGTCGAAGAAATCCCTCTACAGGGACGTCTCGAACGGCGTGCCGGCCGCCGGCATCGAGTATTACCTGCCGCTGTTCTTCGAAGCGGCGGCCACGTTGTTCGATTATCTGCCGCAAGGCTGCAGCGTCGCGTTGCATCAGGATGTTTCGGGCGCGATCCAGGATTTCTGGCGCGAGGCGAGCTCGCGCTTCAAGCTGCAGGGCGGCGACCCTGACCGGCCGCTGCTGCCGCCGCCGCAGCTTTTCGTTCCGGCGGAAGAGTTCTACCAGCGGCTGCGCGAGCACCCGCGCATCGATTTCCATGGCAAGGAGGATGACACGGACGACGGCGGCGTGGTCGCGCTGCCGTTGCCGAGCCTCGCCGTCGACCGCCGCGCGCAAGACCCGCTCGCGGGGCTTAAGCGTTTCCTCGACTCGTCGAGTTTGCGAGTGATGGTGGCCGCCGAGTCGCCGGGCCGGCGCGAGACGATGGCGACCTATTTCGCCGAGTACGGCCTTAAGCCGGGCTTGTGCAGGGACTTTCAGGAATTCCAGTCGGGAGACAGATCTTTTGTGCTCTGTGTTTCCCCGTTGGCCAGCGGCTTCATGGTGCGTGCCGAAGGGTGGGCGATCGTCACCGAGGCCGAGCTTTATGCGGGAGTGGTACGCCGCCGCGCGCGAAAGGCCGAGACGCGCACTTCGATCGAGGGAATGCTGCGCGACCTGTCGGAGCTGAAGGTCGGCGACCCGGTCGTGCATGAGCAGCACGGCATCGGCCGCTACCACGGATTGCTCAATCTCGAGCTGGAGGACGGCCAGGGCGAATTCCTTCTCCTGGAGTACCAAGGCGGCGACAAGCTCTATGTGCCGGTGTCGCAGCTCGGCATGATCGGCCGCTACAGCGGCGCGCAGCCCGAGGAGGCGCCGCTGCACAAGCTCGGAAGCGGCGAATGGGACAAGGCCAAGGCGCGCGCCGCGAAGCAGGTGCGCGACACCGCCGCCGAGCTGCTCGCCCTGTACGCGCGGCGCGCCGCGCGGCATGGCCACGCCTTCGGCATCAAGCAGCACGACCTCGAGGCCTTCGCGGAGGGCTTCGGCTTCGAGGAGACGCCCGACCAGGCGGCGGCGATCGAGGCGGTGATCGCCGACATGGCCTCCGGCAAGCCGATGGATCGGCTGGTGTGCGGCGACGTGGGCTTCGGCAAGACCGAGGTTGCCTTGAGGGCGGCGTTCGTCGCCATCGCCGACGGCAAGCAGGTTGCCGTGCTCTGCCCGACGACGCTGCTCGCCGAGCAGCATTTGCAGACTTTTTCCGATCGCTTTGCCGACTGGCCGGTGCGCATCGCGGAGCTGTCGCGTTTCAGAAGCTCCAAGGAAGCGAATCAGATCATCCAGCAGCTCGCCTCGGGAGAGGTGGACATCGTCATCGGCACGCACAAGCTGCTCGCCAAGGACATGAAGTTCTCGGGTCTCGGGCTCGTGATCATCGACGAGGAACACCGCTTCGGCGTGCGTCAGAAGGAGGCGCTGAAGCGCCTGCGCGCCGAGGTCGACGTCCTCACCCTTACCGCGACGCCGATCCCGCGCACGCTCGCGATGTCGCTGGAAGGCATTCGCGATTTCTCGGTGATCGCCACCGCGCCCGAGAAGCGGCTCGCGATCAAGACCTTCGTCGCTTCCTGGTCGGAGGGCCTGATTCGCGAGGCGGTGCTGCGCGAGCTCAAGCGCGGCGGCCAGGTCTACTTCCTGCACAACGAAGTCGACAGCATCGAGCGCATGCGCGAGCGCCTCGCCCGGCTGCTGCCCGAGGCGCGCATCGCCGTGGCGCACGGCCAGATGCGCGAGCGCGAGCTCGAGCGCGTGATGCGCGAATTCAACGCGCAGCGGTCCAATCTGCTGCTGTGCTCGACGATCATCGAGACCGGGATCGATATCCCGACCGCCAACACCATGGTCATCCACCGCGCCGACAAGTTCGGCCTGGCGCAGCTGCACCAGCTGCGCGGCCGCGTCGGACGTTCGCACCACCAGGCCTACGCCTATCTCCTGACGCCGCCCGAGGATGCTCTCGGCGCGCAGGCGAAGAAGCGCCTCGAGGCGATCCAGATGATGGAAGAGCTCGGCTCCGGTTTTTACCTCGCGATGCACGACCTCGAGATCCGCGGCGCCGGCGAGGTCCTCGGCGAATCGCAGTCGGGCGAGATCCAGGAAGTGGGCTTCTCGCTTTACGCGCGCATGCTGGAGCGCGCGGTGCGCGCGTTGAAGTCGGGGCGCGCGCCAGCGCTCGAAAAAGATTTTGATCTTAATACGGAAGTAAATCTCCACGTGCCGGCGTTGTTGCCCGCAGCCTACTGCAGCGACGTGCAGGAGCGGCTCTCGCTCTACAAGCGTCTCGCCGACGCCCAAACGGCTGAACAGCTCGAGGCGCTGCGCGAGGAGCTGGTCGATCGCTTCGGCGAGCTGCCCGAGCCCGCGCGTGCGCTGCTTGAATGCCACCAGGTACGCATCGCCGCGCGGCCGCTCGGTGTTTCGCGCGTCGACGCGACCCACGAGGCCGTGCAGCTGCAGTTCGTCAAGAACCCGCCGCTCGACGGCGCCAAGGTGATCGAGTTCGTGCGCGCGCGGCGCAACGCGCGCCTCGCCGGTCCGGAGCGCATCCGCGTCGAGGCCAAGCTGCCGGCGTGGCCCGAGCGCGCGCAGGCGGTGAAGGATATCCTGCACCAGCTCGCCGCGTGAACCTGGTTCTGCAGAGCCCCTCGCTTGAGGAGGGACTGGTCCCGGCGGTGGCGCGCCTGGCCGGAACGACGCGCGTCGAGAAGATCGCCGAGCGCGTCTGGCGGTTGCGCGATGCCGCAGCGAACGACTCGATCGCCGCGTTCTGCGAGACGCATGAGATCGACCATGCGTTCGTGCCCGAAGGCCGGCGCTTCGCAGAGCTCAAGCTCCTCGCCATGGACATGGACTCGACCCTGATCACCATCGAATGCATCGACGAGCTGGGCGAGCTGGCCGGGAAGAAGCGCGAGGTCGCGGCGATCACCGCGCAGGCGATGCGCGGCGAGATCGACTACTCGGAGAGCCTGCGCCGGCGCGTGGCGCTGCTCCAGGGGCTCGAGGAATCGGCGCTCGGCCGCGTCTACGACGAGCGGCTGCGCCTGACGCCCGGCGCCGACCGGCTGCTCGCGGCCTGCAAGAAGCACCGCGTGCAGCTGCTTCTAGTGTCGGGCGGCTTCACCTTCTTCACCGAGCGGCTGAAGGCACGCCTGGATATCGACTACACGGTTTCCAACGTGCTCGGCATCGAGCGCGGCCGCCTCACCGGGCGCGTGGTCGGCGACATCGTCGAAGCCGAAGCGAAGGCGGCGAAGTTCCGCACCGTCGCCAGAGAGCTGAAGGCCCGCAAGGAGCAGACCGTCGCCATCGGCGACGGCGCGAACGACCTGAAGATGATGGCCGAGGCCGGCGTCTCGATCGCGTTCCACGCCAAGCCGGTGGTTCGCGAGCAGGCGAGCTGCGCTCTCAACTGGTCCGGCCTGGACGGCGTGGTCAATCTCTTTGAATGAAAAGATTTCTCATTGCACCCATTTTCGCGCATTGCGGAAAATGCGCATCCAGGGCGAATCCTCCGTGCTCCGGTCGGGAGACCACGAGAGCTGCACGTTGCGGAACACCCGCTCCGGATGCGGCATCACGATGGTGAAGCGGCCGTCGGGCGTGGTGAGGCCGGTGATCCCCTGCGGCGAGCCGCTCGGGTTGTAAGGGTAGGCTTCGGTGACCTGGCCACGGTTGTCGGTATAGCGCATGGCCACCAGCGCTGTTTGAAGAGAATTTCCTGAAAACTCAGCCCTGCCTTCACCGTGCGCGGTGGCTATAGGAATGCGGCTTCCTGCCATGCCGTCAAAGAACAGCGAAGGGCTGTGCGTGATCTCGACCATCACGAGGCGCGCCTCGAACTGCTCGGAGCGGTTGCGCAGGAACGCCGGCCAGTGCTCGGCGCCCGGGATCAACTCTTTCAGCGCCGCCATCATCTGGCAGCCGTTGCAGACGCCGAGCGCGAAGGTATCGCGGCGCGCGAAGAATTGCTCGAACTCGGTCCTGAGCCTGGAATTGAACAGGATCGTGCTGGCCCAGCCGCGGCCAGCGCCCAGCACATCGCCGTAGGAGAACCCGCCGCCCGCCGCGAAGCCCTTGCAGCCGGCGAGAGAGATGCGGCCGGCGACGAGGTCGGTCATGTGGACGTCCAGTGCCTCGAAGCCGGCGCGGTCGAACGCCGCCGCCATCTCGACATGGCCGTTCACGCCTTGTTCTCGCAGGATGGCGATGCGGGGACGGATTTTCGTTGTTACAGAGAAGTTCTTTTCTTGGAACGTCAAGTGCACCGAAAGCCCGGGATCCTTGGCGTCGATGATGCGATCGAACTCCTCGCGCGCGCATTCCGGATGGTCGCGCAGCGTCTGCATGCGCCATGTGGTCTCGCTCCAGACGCGCTGCACATGGTCGCGCTTGTTCGAGTAGAGCTCTTTGCCGTTGCGCAGGATGCGGATCTCGTCGCGCGCGTTGAGCTGGCCGATAATGTGCGAGCAGTCTCCGAGCCCGGCGTCGCGCAAGGTCTGCATCGCGCGCATGCGGTCCGCGGCGCGGATCTGCAGCACCGCTCCCAGCTCCTCGGAAAACAGGGCTGCCAGCACCCGGTCCTTGGCGCGGCCCGCGAGCTGCTCGTCGTCGCTGCGCTTGAAAGCATCGACGTCGTCCGCCATCGGATCGAAGCTGATCGCGTCCATGTTGAGCGTGACGCCGCAATGGCCGCCAAAGGACATCTCGCAGACGGTGGCGAACAGCCCGCCGTCGGAGCGGTCGTGATAGGCGAGGATCAGCGGCGCGAGCTGCTGGATCGCCGCGAAGAAATTTCTGAGCAGCGCCGGATCGTCGAGGTCCGGGCAGGTCTCGCCGAGCGCGGCATGGACCTGCGCGAGGATCGAGCCGCCGAGACGGTTCTGCCCGCGGCCGAGGTCGACGAGGACCAGCTCGGTATCGCCGGCGTCGCTGCGCAGCTGCGGCGTGAGCGTGCCGCGCGCGTCCTCGACCGGGGCGAAGGCCGAAACGATGAGCGATAGGGGCGCAACCACTTCCCTTGCGTCCCACGCGGTGCGCATCGACAGCGAATCCTTGCCGACCGGGATGGAGATGCCGAGCGCCGGGCAAAGCTCGAGCGCCACCGCGCGCACGGTGTCGTAGAGCGCGGCATCTTCGCCGGGGTAGCCGGCGGCGGCCATCCAGTTCGCCGACAGCTTGACCTTGCCGAGCGAGGCGATGCGCGCGGCGGCAAGATTGGTGATCGCCTCGCCGACCGCCATGCGCCCGGAGGCCGGGCCGTCGAGCAGCGCGAGCGGCGCGCGCTCGCCGATGGCGAAGCCCTCTCCCGCGTAGCCCTCGTAGTCGAGCAGCGTGACGGCGCAGTCGGCGACCGGCACCTGCCAGGGACCGACGCAGGGATCGCGCGCGCAAAGCCCGCCGACCGTGCGGTCGCCGATCGCCACCAGAAACGTCTTGTCGGCGACCGCGGGGTGGCGCATCACCCGGTGCGCGGCGCCGTGCAGCGAGATTTTGTCGAGAGAAAATGGCGGGGTCGCGGCCGCCGCGTGCTTGACGTCGCGCAGCATCCTCGGCGGCTTGCCGAGGATTATCGAGAGGTCGATACCGACCGGGCAGTTCTTGAAGTAGGAATCGTCGATGAGCAGCTTGCCGTCTGCGGTCGCAGTGCCGATGACAGCGAAGGGGCAGCGCTCTCTTTCACAGATTCCTTTGAACCCTGGAAGAGCGCGAGGTGAAACGGCAAAAACATACCGCTCCTGAGCCTCGTTGCACCAGATCTCGCGCGGCGACATGCCGCTGTCTTCCACAGGGATGTCCCGCAAGGACACGTGCGCGCCTCTTCCGGCCGCGTGCACCATCTCGGGCACCGCGTTGGACAGGCCGCCCGCGCCGACGTCGTGGATCGAGAGAATCGGGTTGGCTGCGCCGAGCTGCCAGCAGCGGTCGATCACCTGCTGCGCGCGGCGCTGCATCTCGGCATTGCCGCGCTGCACCGAATCGAAATCAAGGCTCGCGATGTTCGCGCCCGCGCCCATCGACGAAGCCGCGCCGCCTCCCATGCCGATCAGCATGCCGGGGCCACCGAGCTGCAGCAGCAGCGTTCCCGGCGGCAGCGGCGTCTTGGCGGAGTGCTCGGCGCGGATGCTGCCGAGGCCGCCCGCGAGCATGATCGGCTTGTGGTAGCCGCGCACGACGCCGCCGGCTTCGGCCTCGAAAGTGCGGAAGTAGCCGCACAGGTTCGGCCGGCCGAACTCGTTGTTGAACGATGCCGCGCCGATCGGACCCTCGATCATGATGTCGAGCGCGGAGGCGATGCGGTCCGGCTTGCCCGGGTCCTTCTGCTCCCAGGGCTGCGGCGCGCCCGGGATGCGCAGATGCGACACCGAGTAGCCGACCAGGCCCGCCTTCGGCTTCGCTCCGCGACCGGTCGCGCCTTCGTCGCGGATTTCGCCGCCGGCGCCGGTCGCCGCACCGGGAAACGGCGAGATCGCGGTCGGGTGATTGTGCGTCTCGCACTTCATCACCGTATGCGTGAGCTCGTGTTTCACCCCATAGACGAAGTCTTCACCTGGGTAAAAGCGACCCGCGTTGCGGCCTTCCATAATTGCCGCATTGTCGGTGTACGCCACCACCGTGCCGCGCGGGTTTGCGGCGTGCGTGTGCTTGATCATCGCGAAGAGCGAATGCGGCTGCTTCTTGCCGTCGACGATCCAGTCGGCGTTGAAGATCTTGTGCCGGCAGTGCTCGGAGTTCGCCTGCGCGAACATGGTGAGCTCGGCGTCCGTCGGGTCGCGCTTGAGGCGGCGGTAGGCCTGCTCGAGGTACTCCACCTCGTCGTCGCTCAAGGCGAGCCCGAGCCGCACATTGGCTGCGGCGAGCTGCGGCAGCGGAATGATCTGCATCGGACGGGGGGCGACATGCTCGAACAGGCGCGCAGCGTCGTCGAACGACGCGAGCACCGTTTCGATCATGCGGTCGTGCAGCCGCGCGGCGATCTCCGGACCGATCTCGGTCCGGCCGGATTCGACGTGATAAGCGGTCCCCCGCTCGATGCGCCGCACGCGCGACAGCCCGCAGTTGCGCGCGATGTCGGTCGCCTTCGAGGACCACGGCGAGATGGTGCCGAGCCGGGGAACGACAAGAAACAGCGTGCCGCTCGCCGGCTCCGGCACGGGGCCGTATTCGAGCAGCCGCTCGAGCACGTTCGTCTCACCTTCGCCGAGCGCGCCCTCCAGCTCGACGAAATGCCAGAAGCCGGCAGCGAGCGCGCGTACGCCGGGATCGAGTTTCTTCAGGGAAGCGAGCAGCTTGGCGAGGCGGAACTCCGATACCGCGCGCGGTCCTCGGAGACGGAGGATTTGGGGCACTAGTTCTTTACCTGCGGCTCCCTCACAGTGCCGCCGAGGATCAGGATCGCGCGCAGCGCCTGCGTCGAGGTTCTGACATCGACGATGATGCGCCCGGAAAGCGCGCCGCTCTGCGTGATGTCGGCGCTGGCGCCGGCGTTAAGTGCCCCGGCGCCGATGTTGACATTGCGCAGCGCCACCGCGCCGCCGTTGTAGGTCGCCTGCCCGTTCATTTCGGTGAACTGCGTCCTGCCGGTCACCTGTCTGCCGCCGGTCTGGATCGCGCGCGACAGGTCGAAGCTGCCGAGCACGCCCTTGTTGACGGTAAAGTTGCCTTCCAGCCGGCCGGTCGAGGCGAGCTTTGCCGGCTCGCTGCCGGTCATCGAGAACCTGCCGGTCCCCTCGCCGCGGCCTTCCGAGAGCAGCGCCGGCGCGAACACCGCGGCGTTGATGCCGCGCGCGGTGACCACGCCGTCCACGTTCCAGGTGCCGCCCCAGCGCACCTGGGCAGTTCCGGAGACGTTGCCGTTCAGCGCCGCGCCGTCCCAAGCCGAGATGTTCATGCCGCGGCGCGTGGCGGTGCCCTTCATGCCGAACTGGTGGAGCGACAGCTCGGGCGCGATGGGTGGCGCAAAGATCGTCGCGCTCATCTCGAACTCGAGCTCGGACCCCTTGGAGGCGAGCCGCGCCACGAGGTTGTCGGGCCCGCTTAGATTGGCCAGGCGCAGCGCGCCTTCGTCGTCGAGCGCGGCGTCGACATCGAGCGCCGGCAGCGGCAGCGGACCCTCCAGCTTCAGCTGCTTTGCCACGACGCGGCCGACCGTGAAGTTCTCTCCCTTCGCCTTGGCAAACAGCGCTTCGCCGAGCGCCTCCTGCGGCACGCTGGCACCTTCCAGCTCGATGCGCTTGAAGATCTTTTTCTCGTCGAACAGCGCGGCGAGCTCCGGGAAGGCGCGCGCCTCGGCGATTCTTACGCGCTCGCCGATGCGCACGTCTTTGAAGTCGTAGTGCACCCCGCCCAGCAGCGAGATGCGGCCGGAAGCTATCTTGACCGGCTGGCCCAGCGCCTCGCGCGCCGCCTTCTCGTAGTCGGCGGTCGAGATCGGCACGACGTGCAGCGCGCCAAGCGCCACGCCGAGGATCACAAGGAGCGTGATCGCTACCGGCTTGCCCCAATTCCTTTCCTGGCGCCGGTAGGCGGCCGCGACCCCTGGCCCCTTCTTCAATGCCTTCGCTCGCCTGTCCTGCAGCGAAGCGTCGTTCGAAGCCATGTCGCCGCGGGTCTTGGCCGCCAGCACCGCTTCTTCCCTCGCCTTGCGCGAGCGCTCCTCGGACTCGCGCGCGCGCTTGTCTTCCTCTTCGCGGAATTTGCGTTCGTTCTCCGCGTTCTCGCGCGCGACGCGCTCCTCCTCCTCCTTGGCCCTGAGCGCTTCCTCCTCGCGCGAGCGTTCCTTTTCCTCCGCCTTGCGCAGCTCCTCATTCTCCCTGGCCCGGAGCTCTTCCATCTCGCGCGCCAAGCGCAAGCGTTCCTCTTTCTTCGCACGCTCGGCTTCCTCGTCCGCCTTGCGGTTCTCTTCCTCGCGCTTGTTGAAGGAATCGAGATCGGCGAACAGGGAATCGGCAAACTTGTCACCCGAGCCGGGAGTTGCCGCCGGTATGATGGGCGCGCGTGGAGGCGGCGCCTCGGGCTCGGGCTTCCTGGATTTGCGCTCTTCGGCTTCGCGCCGCGCGCGCGCCATCTCTTCCCTCGCCCTGCGCTCGGCCTCTTCGCGCGCCCTGCGCGCTTCCTCGATCTGCTGGAGCAGCACCTCGGCCTCGCGCCGCGCGTGCTCCTCTGCTTCCCGGCGCATGCGCTCGGCTTCCTCGCGCGCCTTGCGCTCGATCTCCTCGCGGGCTTTGCGCTCTTCCTCGAGCCGCCTGCGCAGCTCTTCGTGCTCGCGCCGCGCCTTCTCCTCGGCCTCGCGGCGGGCGCGCTCGGCGTCCTCCTTGGCGCGCCGCTCGGCTTCTTCGCGCGCCTTAAGCTCGGCGTCGAGCTTGGCCCGCATCTCGGCCTCGGCCTTCGCCTTCGCCTCGGCGGCGATGCGCGCTGCGGCTTCGCGCGCCGCCTTGACGCGCGCTTCCGCGCCGGCTTGCGCCTTGGCCACAGCGTCCGCGCGCACCTGGTGCGCCGCCTCTTCACGCAGCTTTTTCTCCGCCTCGACGCGCAGCTTGGCTTCGGTCTCGGCGCGCACCTTGGCCTCGGCTTCGGCCTTCTGGCGCTCGCGCTCGGCCTGCGCCTTCTCCTCGGCTTCCTGCCGCGCGCGGTGCAGCGCAGACTCCTGCTCCTTCGCGCGGCGGTCGGCCGCGGCCTTGGCAGCCAGATCGACTGCCGGGACTTTGGGCGGCGGGGGTGGCGCAGGAGGCGCTGTCGCCTTCGGCGCGGTGTTCGCCTTCTGTGACGACGCGAGTGAGCTGAAATCGAGATCGATCGCCGTGTCGGGCTTGGCGGCCGGCTTTGCCCCGGCCCTGGCGGGCGCGGCGCTGGCCGCGCCGCCTGCCGACACCTCGCGGATGAACCCGTCCTTGTCGAGCTGGACGATCAGCCGTTGAAACTCGTTGTCGAACGGCCTGCCGCATTTTTGCGCGACATCGCCGAGCGTCGCCCGGCCATCGATTGCCGCAAGCACGGAGCGATGCTCGCGCTTGAGCAGATTGGTCTTGCCGGAAGCTTCCTGAACTCCCTTTCCGGATTTCGAGTAGATCGCGGTCGGATTCATTATTTGGCTTCTATTATATTAGGCGGGGGGTCCATAGCCGCCGCCTCCCGGGGTCTCGATCACGAAAACGTCGCCGGCCGCCATGTCGGTCTGGTCGAAAGGTCCGAGCTCATCGCGGCGGCCGCGGGCTCGGATCACATAATTGCGCCCGGGCATACCGGGCTCGCCGCCCGCGAGACCGTGCGGGCGCACCAGGCGACGGCCCGAGAGGATCGCCGCGGTCATCGGCTCGAGAAACCGGATGCGGCGCACCGCGCCGTGGCCGCCGCGCCAGCGCCCCCGTCCACCCGAGCCATCGCGGATCTCGAAGCTCTCGAGCAGCACCGGGAAGCGCCACTCTAGTACTTCGGGATCGGTGAGCCGCGAATTGGTCATGTGCGTCTGCACGACGTCGGCGCCGTCGAAGCCCGGGCCGGCGCCGGAGCCGCCGGCAACCGTCTCGTAGTATTGGTAGCGCGCGTTGCCGAAGGTGAAGTTGTTCATCGTGCCCTGCGAGGCGGCCAGCACGCCGAGCGCGCCGTAGAGCGCATCGGTGATGCATTGCGAGGTTTCCACGTTCCCGGCGACGACCGCGGCGGGATAGCGCGGCCGCAGCATGCAGCCCTCGGGGATCAACACCTCGAGGGGTTTCAGGCATCCCGCGTTGAGCGGGATATCGTCTTCGACGAGCGTGCGGAATACGTACAGCACCGCCGCCATGCACACCGAGGCCGGTGCGTTGAAGTTATTAGGAAGCTGCGCCGACGTGCCGGTGAAATCTATGCGCGCGCTGCGACGGTCCCCTCCGATATGAATACGGGCGCGGATATGTGCGCCGTTGTCGAGAGGCAAGTCAAACTCTCCATCCTTCAACACCCCGATAACGCGGCGCACCGATTCCTCCGCGTTGTTCTGCACGTGGCGCATGTACGCGCGCACCACCTCGAGCCCGTAGTGCTCGACCATGCGCCGCAGCTCCTGCACGCCCTTCTCGTTGGCGGCGACCTGCGCCCGCAGGTCGGCGATGTTCTGCTGGACATTGCGCACCGGGTATTTGCCGGAAGTCAGCAGCGCGACAGTTTCCTTCTCGCGGAAGCGGCCCTCCTCGACCAGGAGGAAGTTGTCGATCAGGACGCCCTCTTCCTCGACCACTTTCGAGCCTGGCGGCATCGAGCCGGGGGTGATGCCGCCGATGTCCGCATGATGGCCCCTGGATCCCACGTAGAACAGGATCTCCTTTCCAGCACCGAAGACCGGTGTTATCACGGTGACGTCGGGAAGATGCGTGCCGCCGTTATAGGGCGCATTCAGGACATAGACGTTGCCGGGCTTCATCCTGCCGGCGTTGAGGCGGATCACCGTCTTGATCGATTCGCCCATCGATCCGAGGTGCACCGGCATGTGCGGCGCGTTGGCGATCAGATTGCCTTCGGCATCGAACAGCGCGCAGGAGAAGTCGAGCCGCTCCTTGATGTTCACCGAGTAGGCGGTGTTCTGCAGCCGCAGCCCCATCTGCTCGGCGATCGACATGTAGAGGTTGTTGAAGATCTCGAGCATCACGGGATCGACCTCGGTCCCGATAGCGACCCTCTTTTTTCTCGCCTTCGTCCTTTCCAGCAAGAGGTGATTTAGGGCAGTTACGCGCGCCCGCCATTCGGGCTCGACCACGGTGGTCGCATTCGCCTCGGCGATGATCGCGGGTCCCTCGATCCTCTGCCCGGGACCCAGGTCCGCGCGCCGGTAGAGGGGCGCCTCGTACCACTTGCCGCCCGTGAACATTTGGATCTTCTGAGCAGGATGCGCCTCTCGCTTTTCGCGATGGGTTTTTTCGTCGATCGCCTCCCCGGCGGCGATCGCTTCGACCGACACCGCCTCGACAATCAGCGGCTTGCCGGGCATCAGGAAGCTGAATTGCTTGCGGTAGGCGGCCTCGAACTGCGCCACCATGTCCGCCATGGGGCCGAGCGCCACGATGAGCGCGGTGTCGGTGCCTTCGTATTTGAGATGGGCGCGCCGCACCACACGCACCTTTTCCGCTGAAACGCCTTGGGCGATCAGGTCGTTGCGCGCATCCAGCGCCAGCTTCTCGGCGGTTTCTTCCAAAGCGCATACATCCTGCAGCTTCAGTTCGAGCGCCTGCTCGCGCATGGCGGTCTGGTCGGCGAGCCCCATGCCGTACGCGGAGAGCACGCCAGCGTACGGATGAATGAAGACCCGCGTCATGGCAAGCGCATCGGCAACCAGGCAGGCGTGCTGGCCTGCCGCGCCCCCGAAGCAGCATAGCGTGTAGCCGGTGACGTCGTGGCCGCGCTGCACCGAGATGTGCTTGATCGCGTTGGCCATGTTGCCGACCGCGATCTGGATGAACCCTTCGGCTACCTGCTCGGCAGCGCGGCCGTCGCCGATTTCCCGCGTGAGAATCGAGAATTTTTCCTTTACCGCCTCTGCATCGAGTTCCTCATTGCCATCGTTTCCAAAAACCCGCGGAAAATACTTCGGCCGGATCTTGCCGAGCATCACGTTGGCGTCGGTGACGGTGAGCGGGCCGCCGCGTCGATAGCAAGCAGGGCCCGGATTCGCACCCGCCGAATCCGGGCCCACACGATAGCGCGCGCCGTCGAAGTGCAGGATCGAGCCGCCCCCGGCGGCGACGGTGTGGATGCTCATCATGGGGGCGCGCATCCGCACGCCGGCGACGCGGGTCTCGAATTCGCGCTCGAACTCCCCGGCGTAGTGCGACACGTCGGTGGAGGTGCCGCCCATGTCGAAGCCGATGATGCGGTCGAACCCCGCGGCGAGCGAAGTGCGCACCGCGCCGACGATGCCGCCCGCCGGGCCCGACAGGATCGCGTCCTTGCCCTGGAAGCGCCGCGCATCGGTGAGGCCGCCGTTCGACTGCATGAACAGCAGCCGCACGCCATCGAGCTCGGCGGCGACCTGGTCGACGTAGCGCCTGAGGAGCGGCGACAGATAGGCATCGACCACCGTCGTGTCGCCGCGGCCGACCAGCTTCATCAGCGGGCTGACGCGGTGCGACACCGAGATCTGCGTGAACCCGGTCCTGCGCGCCAGCTCGGCGACCTGTCTTTCATGCTCCGGGAAGCGGTAGCCGTGCATGAAAACGATGGCGATCGAGCGAAACCCTTCGCCGTACGCGCTTTCCAGATCCTTTTGAGTCGGCTGAAGATCGAGAGGCAGCAGCACTTCCCCCCTCGCCCCGACTCTTTCCTCAACCTCGAACACCCTCGAATACAGCATCTCCGGCAGCACGATGTGCCGGTCGAAGAGCCGCGGCCGGTTCTGGTAGGCGATGCGCAACGCATCGCGGAAGCCGCGCGTGATGAACAGCACGGTGCGCTCGCCCTTTCTCTCGAGCAGGGCGTTGGTCGCCACGGTGGTGCCCATCTTCACCGCTTCGATCTCACCCACTGGTATGGGTTGACCTTCATTCAAATTAAAAATCCTTCGGATACCGGCGAGCGCCGCGTCGGCGTAGCACCCGGGGTTTTCGGAGAGCAGCTTGTGCGTGGCGATCGAGCCGTCCGGGCGACGCGCGACGATGTCGGTAAAGGTGCCGCCGCGGTCGATCCAGAACTGCCAGCGCGCGGACTTGCGTGACTCAACCATTACAATCGCATCCTAACTTGAATCACCAGGGGCTCCTCTACCCTCCGATGCTCGCATGGAAAGCGTAGAGTCGGTCGTCATCGGCGCGGGCGTGGTCGGCCTCGCCGTGGCGCGCGCCCTCGCCATGGCGGGCCGCGAGGTGATCGTCCTCGAAGCCGAGGATGCGATCGGCACGCACACCAGCTCGCGCAATTCGGAAGTGATCCATGCCGGGATCTATTACCCGAAGGGCAGCCTCAAGGCGAAGAGCTGCGTTCAAGGCAAACAACTCCTCTATGAGTACTGCGTCGAGCACGGCGTGCCGCACCAGCGCAGCGGCAAGCTGATCGTCGCCACCGAAGAAAAGCAGCTCCCGGAACTGCAGGAAATCCAGAAAAAAGCGCACGCCAACGGCGTAACCGATGTGGTGTGGATGAGCCGCGAGCAGGCGCTCGCGCTCGAGCCCGAGCTGCGCTGCGTTGCCGCGCTCTACTCGCCCTCGACCGGCATCATCGACAGCCACGCGCTGATGCTCGCGTATCTCGGCGATGCCGAAGCGCACGGAGCCATGCTCGCCCTGAAGAGTCCCTTGGAAAAAGCCGAAGTTGTTTCCGAGGGAATCGTTTTGCGGGTGGGGAGCGAAGAGATAAAAACCAGGTGGCTGGTCAACAGCGCGGGGCTGAAAGCCCCGACCGTGGCGAAAAGCATCGAAGGCTATCCGCGCGAGCTCGCGCCGGGGGAGTTCTACGCCAAGGGTAACTACTACTCGCTCGCGCGCCGCGCGCCGTTCTCGCGCCTGATCTACCCGGTGCCCGAGCCCGGCGGCCTCGGCGTGCACGTGACGCTAGACCTGGCCGGACAGGCGCGCTTCGGCCCGGACGTGGAATGGGTCGAGCGCATCGGCTACGACGTCGATCCCCGTCGCGCCGGGCGCTTCTACGCCGCGATCCGGCGCTACTGGCCGGCGCTGCCCGACGGCGCGCTGCTGCCGGGCTACTCGGGCATCCGGCCGAAGACCGCGGGTCCCGACAAAGCGGCGAGCGATTTCCGCATCCACGGACCGCGCGAGCACGGCGTGCGCGGGCTGGTGCATCTGTTCGGCATCGAGTCGCCCGGCCTCACGGCGTCGCTCGCCCTTGCCGAGGCTGTCGTCGAGGAACTAGGCTAAGATCGAACTTATTCAAGGAGGGGTGATGCTCACCAAAAGCTTGATGACCGCGGCGGCGCTCGCGGTATTCGGCAGTGCGCAGGCGCAAACCAAGTGGGACATGCCGACGCCGTATTCCGACGGCGAGTTCCACACGCGCAACGTGGTGCTGTTCGTCGACGACGTGAGAAAGGCGACCAACGGCGCGCTGAATATCGTGGTGCATTCGAACCAGTCGCTCATCAAGCACCCGGACATGCTGCGCGCGGTGTCGACCGGACAGGTGAACATCGCCGAGTTCCTGCTCGGCCAGTTCGGCAATGAGGACCCGGTGTTCGCGGTCGACAATCTGCCCTTCCTGGCCGCGGGCTACGACAATGCGATGAAGCTCTACCGGGCACAGAAGCCGCTGCTCGAGAAGAAGCTGCAGGGCCGCGGCCTGAAACTGCTCTACTCGGTCGCCTGGCCGGGCCAGGGCATCTATACCAAGGAGCCGCTGAAGAGTGTCGCCGACCTCAAGGGCACCAAGTTCCGCACCTACAGCCCGCAGACCGCGCGGCTCGCCGAGCTGCTCGGCGCGAGCCCGACGGTGGTGCAGGTGACCGACGTGCCGCAGATGTTCGCCACCGGCGCGATCCAGGCGATGATCACTTCCTCCGCCACCGGCACCTCGACCAAGGCCTGGGAGTTCGTCAAGAACTACTACACCACCAACGCCATGCATCCGAAGAACGTGGTGGCGGCGAACGCGCGCAGCTTCGAGCGGCTGCCGGCGGTGCAGAAAAAGGCGCTGACCGACGCCGCCTCGAGGGCCGAGACGCGCGGCTGGGCGATGTCAAAGGTGCGCGAGCTGGAAGGCAACGAGACTCTCGCCAAGAACGGCATGACGGTGCGCGAGCCGGATGCGGCGATGAAGGCCGCGTTCACCAAGGTCGGCGCGCAGATGGCGGTCGAATGGCAGAAGACCGCCGGCGCCGAAGGCGACACGATCCTCAAGGCATATCGAGGTAAATGAGGCGGAAAGCAGCGGTTTGAGGCGGTTTCTCGACCGTCTTTACTACGCGAGCGGTGCGTTCGCAGCGCTCTGCATTGCCGCGATCTTCGTAGTGATGCTCGCGCAGTCTTTCGGGCGCGAGGCGGGCATCCTGATCCGCGGCGCGGACGACATCGTTGCCTGGCTGTGCGCCGCCTCCGCCTTCTTCGCCCTTGGCCACACCTTCCGCCACGGCGAGCTGGTGCGCGTCGGCCTGTGGCTCGACATGCTCGGCGCGCGCGGACGCCGGATGGCCGAGCTGTTTTCCCTCGGCTTCACCACCATCTTCGTCGCCTACATGCTCTGGGCGGTGTCGCGCTTCGTCTACGACAGCTGGCAGTTCAAGGAGGTGGCGCAGGGCCTGATCCGCATTCCGATCTGGATCCCGCAGCTCAGCTTCCTGCTGGGAGTGGTGATCTTTTTCATCGCTGTCGTGGACGAACTTCTTCTGGTCTTGAACAAACAGAAACCCACCTACCAGGTGGCTGAAGAAGTCCGCCGCGCCGCCGGTGATTTCTCCGAAACCGTCTGATGACGCCCCTCATGGCCGGGTTGGTGCTCTTCGCGTTGCTCCTGATCCTATTGAGCGGCGGCGTGTGGATCGCCATCGCTCTCGCCGCGGTAGCGTGGTTCGGACTGCAATTCTTTACCAGCACGCCGCCCGACGTGAACCTGTTCCAGTCGTTCTGGGGCTCGAGCGCCTCGTGGACGCTCGCCGCGCTGCCGCTGTTCGTGTGGATGGGCGAGATCCTGTACCGCACCAAGCTGTCGGACGAGATGTTCGAGGGGCTTTCGCCGTGGCTCGGCTGGCTTCCTGGACGATTGATGCATGTGAACATCCTCGGCTGCGCGATCTTCGGCACGGTGTCGGGCTCCTCGGCCGCGACCTGCGCCACCATCGCCAAGGTGGCGCTGCCCGAGCTCAAGCGCCGCGGCTACGACGAGAAGACCTGCCTCGGCTCGCTCGCCGCGGCCGGCACGCTCGGCATCCTGCTGCCGCCCTCGATCATCATGGTGGTGTACGCCGTCGCCGCCGAGGTTTCGATCATCAAGGTGTTCCTCGCCGGTTTCATTCCCGGCTTCGTGCTCACGGCGCTGTTCTCCGGCTACATCGTCGTCTGGGCCCTGATGAACCCGGGCAAAACGCCGCGCGATGAAGTGAAGATGAATTTTTCCGAGAAACTCTATCGGGCGCGGCACCTCATACCGTGCCTTGTACTGATCGTGTTCATCGTCTGGGTGATGGTGATCGGCTGGGCCACCGCCACCGAGGCCGCTGCCTACAGCGTGCTGGGCGCGCTCGCCATCGCCTGGTGGTCGGGCGGGCTCAACCGGGAGACCTTCTGGGCGAGCCTGATGGGCACGACGCGCCTGTCCTGCATGATCATGTTCATCCTGGCCGGGGCGAGCTTCCTCTCCTCGTGCATGGCGTTCACCGGGATCCCGCGGGCTCTGGCCGAGTGGGTGGCGTCGCTCGAGCCTAACAAGTACACGCTGATCGCGATCCTGGCCGGGATCTACATCCTGCTCGGCACCGCGCTCGACGGCATCTCGATGATCGTGCTGACGACCTCGATCGTCATCCCGATGGTCGAGAAGGCGGGCTTCGACCTGGTGTGGTTCGGCATCTTCATCGTGCTGCTGGTGGAGATCGCCGAGCTCACGCCGCCGCTCGGCTTCAACATCTTCGTGCTGCAGACGATGACCGGCCGCGACAGTAACTACGTCGCGCTCGCTTCGCTTCCTTTCTTCTTCATGATGGTGCTTTGCATCGCGCTGATCACGCTGTTTCCCGAGCTCGCCACCTGGCTCCCCGACACGCTGATCGGCGTGACGAAGAAGTGACAGCTGTGCTTACAATGGCGCCGTGCCTGCGCCGATCTACCTTACTGCCGACATCCGCCGCATCGAGGAAGCCGCGGCAGACGCCACGCCGACGCTGATGGAGCGCGCCGGCGCCGCAGCCGCCGACTTAGCAGCACGTCTTGCGCCGGATACCAGCAAGGACATCCTCGTCCTGGCGGGGCCCGGCAACAACGGCGGCGACGCGAAGATCTGCGCCGAACGCCTGCGCGAGCGGTTTTTCCGCGTCACCGTGGCGCATGCCGCGGACGCAGCGACGCTGCCCGGCGACAGGCGCTGGGCGCTGGTGATCGACGGCTTGTTCGGCATCGGGCTGCAACGCGCCATCGAAGGAGAATTCGCGCGGCTGGTCGATTACGCCAACCGGCAGCACTGCCCGGTGCTCGCGCTCGACATCGCGAGCGGGATCGATTCCGACACCGGGCGCGCGCTCGGGCATGCGGTGCGCGCAACGCACACCGTGACCTTCATCGCCCTCAAGCCGGGGCTGCTCACCCTCGACGGTCCCGATCACTGTGGCGAGATCAGCGTCGCGGAGCTCGGGCTGGAGACCACGCGCCTGCTGCGGCCTTCGGCCTGGGTGGCGAGCCCGGAGCTCTTCCGCGGCGTGCTCAAGCCGAGGCCGCGCAACTTCCATAAGGGCATGGCCGGCTCGCTGGCGATCCTTGGCGGCGGGGCCGGCATGAGCGGCGCGGCGCTGCTCGCCGGTCGCGCCGCGCTCAAGCTCGGCGCCGGCCGCGTGTATGTCGGCCTGCTCGACCACGACGCGCCAGCGATCGACGACGGCGCGCCCGAATTGATGCTGCGCCATCCCGACGATGCGCTTGGGCAGGAGCTCGACGCAATGGTCGCCGGCCCCGGCATCGGCGCCAGCGAGCGCGCGGAAACCCTGGTCGGCGCGGCGCTCGCCAGCGATATCCCGTGCTTGCTCGACGCCGACGCGCTGAACCTGATGGCGGAGAACGCGGACCTGCGCAATGCCTGCGCAAGGCGCCATGCCGACACCTTGCTGACGCCGCATCCCGCAGAGGCCGCGCGGCTCTTGAAATCGACGACGTCGGAGATCCAATCGGACCGCATCGCCGCCGCGCGGCGCCTCGCGGAAGAGTTCAACGCGCACGTGGTGCTGAAAGGCAACGGCAGCGTGATCGTGGCGCGCGACGGCCACTGGTTCATCAACACCACCGGCAATCCCGGCATGGCGAGCGCCGGGATGGGCGACGTGCTCGCGGGCCTGCTCGGCTCGCTGCTCGCGCAGCGCTACAGCGGAGAATCGGCGCTGGTGCTCGGCGTGCACCTGCACGGCGCCGCCGCCGATGAGCTCGTGTGCGGCGGTATAGGACCGGTGGGACTTACGGCGAGCGAGCTGATCGAACCGGCTCGCAGGCTGTGGAATACGTGGCTACAAGATTAGTAATTGTGCGCTGTTTCGTAGCGATCGCAGGTTTTTGCACTGCTGCGGAGGTCCAATCGCAGCCCTCCGGATCCGCGGCGCTGGGAGAATATGTTCTGGTCCGAAGCCGCGCCGCCGTGTGCCGCGACTTCACCGCATTTCTGAGTCGCTATCGCGAAATCGATTTTGATTCATGTTCGATCCAGCTGCCGAGTGACGGCTCCCGCTTCGTTCGCCCTGCCTGGCAAGACGTGCCGCTGGACATGGCCACCGCCGAGAAACTCATCAAGCGGGACTGGGAGGAAAGATCGCCGGCGCAGGCCAAGCAATTGTGGGCGGAGTGGCTTGCAGACACGGCTGGGGCACGCCGCGCGGGACGTGTTCGGATGCAGAGACTTGAGGCAGACCTCGACGATGATGGAGCCCCCGACGTGCTGGTCCGCATGAATTTCGGCGAGAGATTCCGGGTCGAGGAAAAGAGGTTAAGCCCCGAGTTCCGCCGCATCGAGGGCTGCCATTACATCGACAGCGCCTTGTACGTGTTGGACACCAAATCGACCTGGGCGCAGAGTTTTAACGGCTCCTTGCAGCGGGCGGGCGACGTCATCCAGGACACGCGAACCCGTCGCTCTTACGTCGTCGAGTGGTCAATGGACCCTTCGCGAGGCATCTGGAAACGCGACGAGTACCCTCGCGGCGCGGCGGGCGCGAAACGCAGCATCATCGTAGGAGAGGTCCATAAGCAATGGGGTTTGACCGGCATTTGCCATATTCAGTGGATACCCAAGGCTATTGCGAAATGACCCGCGCTAGCGCCGGCGGAGCTCACCGTCAGAAGCGGATGCCGAGCTTGAGGCTGTACGCGGTGACGTCGCCGGTCCTGTCGGCTTCGAGGTTGATGTTCATCAGCAGAAACTTGGTGCCGACGCCGAAGAAACCCTTGTTGAGCGCGAACTTCTCGTCATGCAGCAAAGGGATGCCTCGCGGGTCGCTGTTGACCCATACCCTGCCGATTCCGGCGTAGGGCGTGATGAAGGCGAAGCCTTTCGAGATCGAGAGATCGAGCCCGCGCGTATCGAGCGCCAGCTGGTCGACGCCGCTCAGCTTGGTAAAGCTGCCACGCACGCCGACCGCCGGCGCCACCGCGTCGCCCCCGATGATGGCGTAGCGCAGCTCTCCGCCGTAGTACCGGATGTTGCTGCTCGGGACCGAGGCATACATGACCCCGACGTCGAATCCCGCCGGCAGACCCTTGTGCGCGCGCAGCGTCGGGATGGGGAGCGTGGAGTGCACGGTGTCCGAGCTCGCTCGCTCGAGCACGGTGGTGTTGTGCAGCCTGGCGGCGGTGAGCGAAACGCCCAGATCGAAGCCCGTGACGCCGAGCGGCGTGGTCGGCGTCTGCGGGTGATAACTGAGCGCGCCGCCGAGATCTTCGGAGAGGAGGCGGAACTCCTGCTGAGCGAGGTTCTGGATGCGGTTGATGGTCTGCGCCCAGGCGGGCGCCGCAGCGAGCAGTCCTGCGAGGAGCGCGACTTTGCGAGCTTTCATTGTGTTCTCCGTTCCAGAAATTCGAGCACCGCGACCTCGTCGCGCCGCAAGGCGGCGCCGGGATGCGTGCGGCGCGTGCCGCGGCGCACCGGCGGCGGCATCGGCACCGTGTCGCCCATCATATAGGCGTCGAGCAGGACAGGATGTATGTAATATTTCCTGCACACCGCGCGTGTGTTGCCAAGGCGCGTCGCCACGGCGTCGATGGCTTGGATGATGTTGCGGTCGGCTTCGCGGCGGCTCGTGGCGACGCCCATGTGTCGCAATTCGACCGCGGCGAGCATGGTCCCGCCCCATGTGCGGAAGTCCTTCGCGCTGACGTCGCGCCCGGTGAGCTCGCGCAGATACGCATTGACATCATCGGAGGTTATCGACTGGCGCTTGCCGGCGGCATCGAGGTACTGGAACAGTTCCTCGCCGGGCAGGTCGCGGCAGCGATGGATGATGTGCGCAAGGCGCCGCTCGGCAAGCGACACGGTGTGCTCGACGCCGCTCTTGCCGCGGAAGCTGAAGCGCAGCGTCGCGCCCTCGACCTGGACGTGCCGCCGGCGCAGCGTGGTAAGACCGTACGAGCGGTTGTGTCGCGCGTACTCGTCGTTGCCGACGCGAATCAGCGTCTTGTCGAGCAGCGTGACGACCGTGGCGAGGATCTGCCGCCGGCTCAACGCCGCGGCGCGCAGGTCGCGCTCGAGCCCCTCGCGCAAAGTTGGCAGCACTTCGCTGAATTCCAGCATGCGGCGGAATTTCGACTGGTCACGCGCGTCGCGGTACGAAGGGTGGTAGCGGTACTGCTTGCGCCCGCGCGCGTCGCGCGCGGTTGCCTGGATGTGGCCGTCGGGATCCGGGCAGATCCACACGTCGGTCCACCCCGGCGGGATCGCGAGCGCATTCAGCCGCCTTCTCGTTCCGGCATCATTGATGCGCGCGCCGTCGGGCGCGTAGTAGGCCCAACCGCTGCCAACGCGCCGGCGCTGGATGCCGCTCACGCCGTCGGTTACGTAGCGAAGCCCGGCGTGCGTAGCGCTCTTACGGTGCTCCTGATGGCGCGGCGATGGCATGATTACGTATCGCTTCTATCCTAAATCGCGTCGTATTGATGTTGTAAGACTCATTCTCGTTGTTCGCAGCGGTAGAACGTCTCCACCTGCTGGCGGCTGATCGCCTGCAGATCGTCGGGGTCGATCGTGCCGCCCTTGCCGTTGGAGATCCGGCGCTCGAGCTCACCCAGCCGCTTTTCCAGCTTGGAGGTCTTCGGATCGCGATCGAGCGCGGCGAAGCGGGCCCGCAGATCTTTCGTGTCCCTGCGCTCCGCCTCGGCAAGCGCGATCTCGCGGCGCAGCTTGCGCTTCTCGCACTGCAAAGGCTCGAGTTGTTTCGTGATGCTGATGAATTCCTGAGCATCCGGAGTGAGCGCAAAGCCTACAGGAGCGAAAAGGAGGACAACAGTAAGGCCGAGAAGCCGCTTCACGCGACCGATGCGTACGACAGGATATCCTTGAGCATGCCTCCTCCCTAGGGCAATGATACTCCGCGGTTCAGCTCCTCTTTCGTGGCCTGCCGGACCGCTGTAATGGTACAAAGAAACCGCAAGGCCATTCCCGCGAGCGGATGGTTGCCGTCGAGCACCACCGTGTCGCCGGCGAAGTCGGTGACGGTGTACAGGCGCGGCTCGTCGCCTTCGAACGCGTCCTCGACCTCCATGCCGATCTCGAGCCCTGCGCCGTAGCGCGCCAGCGGCTCGACGCGCAGCAGCCCGGCGTCGTATTCGCCGAACGCCTGCTCAGGCTCGAGTTGTACTTTGATCGATTCGCCCGCACGCTTGCCTTCGAGCGCCGCCTCGAGCGCCTCGAGCAGGCCGCCGTAGCCGCCGTGGAGATAGGTCACCAGCTCAGGGCTCGCCTGCAGCAGCGCCCCTTGCGCGTCGTACATCTCGATCTTCAGGGAAACGACGGTGTCCGGGCCGACAGGGACGGTCAAATGCGCCGGCTCTGGCTTACACGCGCAGGCGCTTCACCAGGTCGTAGACCTCGGCGGCATGGCCGCGCGGCTTGACGTCGTAGGCGGCATGGCGGATGACGCCCTTCTTGTCGATGACGAAGGTGGAGCGAATCAGGCATTCGCGCCGCGCGCCGTCCTCCGTCTGCTTTTCCTGCAGCACGCCGTATTTCCTGCAGACTTCGCCTTCGGGGTCGGAGAGCAGCGCGATCGTCACGCCGTGCTTGTCGCGGAAATCGGCGTGGGTGAGGCAATCGTCGCGCGAGACGCCGAGCACCACGCAGTCGACCTTGCCGAACTGGTCCTCGTGGTCGGAGAAATCGGTTGTGACGATGGTGCAGCCGGGCGTGCCATCGCGCGGGTAGAAATAAATCACGACATGCTTCTTGCCCCGGAACGCCTGCAGGCTCACCGTCTGCATGTCGGCGTCGGGAAGCGCGAACGACGGCGCGGGTTGTCCCGGTTGCAGCATGTGCGCCGATTCTATTCCAAATCATTTTTCATTTGACAAGTGCCGGCCGCGCAGCTGTCGCACAATCGCTACAGGACTTGACTCCTATAATTCTTCGATGACGCTACGTTTGCTGGGCGGCTTGACGCCGCGCACTTTCCTGCGGCGGCATTGGCAGAAGCGCCCGCTTTTCGTGCGCGATGCGCTGCCAGGATTGCGCAACGTGGTCGATGAGCGCGCGCTCACCGCGCTCGCATCGCGCGACGACGTCGAATCCCGGATGGTGGAACGCTCCGGCAGGCGGTGGAATACCGCGCAAGGGCCATTCAAGAAAATTTCCCTCAAAAAGACAAATTCCTCCCTGCTCGTGAGCGGCGTGAATCTTCACGTCGAGGCCGCCGACCGGCTGCTGCGCCGTTTCGACTTCCTGCCGCAGGCGCGGCTCGACGACGTGATGGTGAGCTTTGCCACGCCGGGTGGCGGTGTCGGACCCCACGTTGATTCGTACGACGTGTTTCTCCTGCAGGGGCCCGGGCGCCGGCGCTGGCGAGTCTGGGGTGCAAATGGAAATGTTTCCGAATATCGGGCGGAGCTTGGCGATCTGCTTTATCTGCCTCCCGGCTGGCGCCATGACGGCGTGGCCCTCGAGCCCTGCTTCACCTATTCGATCGGCTTCCGGGCGCCGCGCGGCGCGGAGCTCGGTGCCGCGCTTCTCGACTGGCTGCACGAGCGCGGCCTGCCGGATGCCGCCTACCGGGACCCGCGCCTGGCCCCCACCTCCCGTCCGGCGCAGATTCCGCGCGAGATGATTCGCTTTGCGCGAACCATAATGGCGAGAGTCAAGGGCTCGCGCACGGACGCGTCCGCCATCCTCGGCCAGTACCTCACCACGCCGAAGCCGCACGTGGTGTTCAGACCGGGGCGCGGACGTCGCCCGCTCGCGCGCGCCGAAGTGCAGCTCGATCCGAAGACCCAGCTGCTCTACTCGGGCAACCGCTTTTATCTCAACGGCGAATGTTTCACGTTAAGGAAAAAAGACAGCGCGCTGCTGAAGGATCTCGCCGATCGGCGCAGCCTGCCGGGCGGGCGGCTGGCGCGGGCGCCGCTTGCGGATCTGGTCTACGATTGGCATCGGGCGGGCTACCTGCGGCTGAAGGCGGCGACATGACCGACAACGTTTACGAGCGCTTCGAGACCAACGCTGATTTCCAGACCGCGGTCGACCGGCTGCTGATGCAGCCCGGCCGGGAGCTGCGCATTTTCGATCCCGACGGCGCGGCGCTGCGGTTGAACGACCCGGTGCGCCTCGTGCGCCTCGAGCGCTTTCTCATGTCGAGCCGCACGCGGCGCATCTACCTGGTGGTCCACAACACCGAGCACCTGACGCGCCAGTGCCCGCGCATGATGAGCCTGCTCGCGCGCTATTCGCACGCCATGCAGATCAACCGCACGCACGAGGAGATCCGCGAGCTGCAGGACGCGTTTCTCGTGCTCGATTCGATGCACTTCGTGCGCCGGCCGGTGGCGCAGTTCTTTCGCGGCGCGCTCTCTTTCGGCGACGAGACCGAGGGGCTGGCAATGCGCGGGCGCTTCATGGAGATCTGGGCAGCCTCGTTTCCGGCCGTCTCCAGCACGACCATCGGACTGTAGAAGCGCTTATGCTTCCCGCCACCCGAAGCCGTCTTCCTGGGTGGCGATGCCGATCCAGCTTTCCTCGCATCCCATCGCCCGCGCGAGCGCGGCGCGCGCCAGCTCCGGGCGGTTGTTCTGCTGCGAGAGATGGGCGCAGATGACGTGCTTCAGCCGCGAGCAATCGAGCGCGCCGAGCAGCCGCTCGGACTGCCGGTTGTCCAGATGACCGAAAGGCCCGGCGATGCGCTCCTTCAGCCACTTCGGGTAAGCGCCGCTCCATAGCATCCCGAGGTCGTAGTTGCACTCGAGGACCAGGGCGTCGCAGCGCGAGAGCGTCTCTTCCACGTGCACGGTGGGCGAGCCGATGTCGGTGAGCACGCCAAGGCGCGAGGCGCCGTCCGACAAAACGAACTGCACCGGCTCGCGCGCATCGTGCGGCACGGTGAACGGGCGCACTTCCATGCCTTTCACCGGACGAATTTCCTTGCCGTTGAGGACGCTGATTCGCACCCCGTCGACGACCTTGCCCTCCGCCTGCAGCGCGGTCAGCGTGCCGTAAGTGAGGTAAACGGTGATGCAATGCGCGGCGGCGAAGTCGAACACGCCGCAGGCGTGGTCGCCATGCTCGTGGGTCACGAGCATGCCGTCGATCTCGGCGGG
>DATNMK010000089.1:42500-83941 GCA_035602335.1 Burkholderiales bacterium | reverse complement strand
CCCTGAAGGGCATGCTGGCGATGATGCTGGGCGGTCTCGGCTCCCTGCCGGGCGCGGTCGCCGGCGGTGTGGTGCTCGGCCTGATCGAGGCGCACAGCCAGTGGTATCTCGGTCCGCAGTTCCGCGACTTTGTCGCCTATCTGCTGCTCTTCATCCTGCTTGCCATCCGCCCGCCATGGATGAATACGCGATCGGCGTTCTGACGAACGTCGGCCTGTTCTCGTTCGTCGCGCTGTCGGCCTGGCTGGTGCTCGTGGCCGGCGAGCTGTCGTTCGGTCAACAGGCGTTCTTCGGTGTCGGCGCCTACGCCGCCGGAATCTGCACCGCGATGCTGGGCTGGCCGCTGCCGCTCGCCGTGCTCGCGGCGATGGCGCTCGGCGCGGCGGCCGCGGCCCTGGTGGGCCTGCCGACGCTGCGCCTGCGCGGCCTGTATTTCGCGATGGCGACCCTCGCCGCGGCGGAGATGCTGCGCATCCTGTTCGAGTTGTTCCATTGGCAGATCGCGGTGGGCGCCGAGAAGGTCGGCCCGGACGGCACGCAGGGCTTTCGCGGCATCCGCTGGATGTTCGAGCGCGGCTTCGAGCCGCTGGATTTTCTTGCGCTGGTATGGATGCTTCTCGCCGGCATGGTGGTAATTCTTGTACTAATTGAAAACTCGAGGTTGGGGGTGACTATCCGCGCGCTCGGCCATGATCCGGATCTCGCCCGCTCGGCGGGAATCGACGTCGATCGGCTGAAGCTCGGCGTGGTGGCCGCCGGCGGAGCGCTTGCCGCGCTGGGCGGCGCGCTGTTCGCGCACCACAACACCTACATCGAGCCGCGCAACTTCGACATCATGCTCGGCGTGCACAGTCTCGCTTATGGCCTCATCGGCGGCCTCGGCACGGTGTTCGGGCCGCTGCTCGGCGTGATGCTCGACATCGGCGTGCTCGAGGCCATCCGGCCGCTGCAGGAATACCGCATGATCGCCTTCGGCGGGCTGGTGGCGGTGCTGCTCGTCTTCAGGCCACGCGGGCTGCTCGACGAGCAGGCCGTGCATTGGCTAAAGTCGAAACTATGAGATTCTTTCTTTGCTTTCTGGCATTTTTCGCAGCCCCGGTACTCGCACAGAAAATACAGGCAGATCTCGACTGCAAGCACGCCGGGAAGGACTTCATCTACGATTGCGTCATCCGTCTGTACCGCGGCGGCGAGCCGCTAGCGGGGGCGCAGGTCAGCGTCGGCGCCGACATGCCTTCCATGCCGATGGCGCACAACATCAAGCCGGTAAAAGCCCGCCCCGGAAAGAAGCCGGGCGAATACGAGGCTCGGCTCGACCTCGAGATGCACGGCGAATGGGCCGTGAAGCTGAGGATCTCGGGGCCGGTACGCGATCAGGTCGTCAAGAACGTCCGCTTCGACTAGATCACGCGGCACTGCTCCTCGAAGCCGAGCCGGGGATTGCGCGGAAAGAGCTTGGCAGGATCGCCGTAGCCGAGGTTGATCAGGAAGTTCGACTTCCACCGGCCGTCGGGAAAAAACGCCGCATCCACCTTCGCGTTGTCGAAGCCCGACATCGGCCCGCAATCGAGGCCGAGCGCGCGCGCCGCGATGATGAAGTAGGCGCCCTGCAGCGTGCCGTTGCGGAAGGCGGTGATTTCGGCGAGCGCCTTCTTGTCCTCGCCGCGGAACCAGTTGATGGCATCGGGGTTGTGGAACATGCGCGGCAGGAACTCGTAGAACCGGGTGTCGTAGGCGACGATCGCCGTGACCGGCGCCTTCATCGTCTTGTCGCGGTTGGTGTCGCTCAGCGCCGGCCGCAGCCTTTCCTTGGCTTCGCCCGAGCGCACGAAAACGAAGCGGGCGGGCTGCGAATTCGCGCTGGTCGGCCCCCACTTCATCAGCTCGTGGACCTGCCTCAGGGTGTCGTCGCTCACCGGCTTGTCGGTGAAGACATTGTGGGTACGCGCCTTGCGCAGAATCACGTCCAGACATTTCTCGTCAGTCATAATCGTCCCGATGATCGATCTAGCTAGTGTAATTCGACCCGGCGACGGGGTCATCTTCGGCCAGGCCTGTGCCGAGCCGCAGACGCTGGTGGAGGCGCTGGTCGCGCAACGCGCGGCGTTTTCCGGCGCAGGCGTCTTTCTGGGCGTCAACTACGCCGGCATCCTGAAGCCCGCGCACGCGGACCATCTGCGCCTGTCCGCGTACTGCGGCATCGGCCATAACCGCGCCCTAGCCGATGCCGGCGCCCTGGATATCCAACCGATCCCTTATTCCCAGATCGGGACGATGATCCGCTCGGGGAAGATCCGTGCTGATGTCGTGATGCTGCAGGTGAGTCCGCCGAACGCGCGCGGCGAGTACAGCCTGGGCCTCGCGGCCGATTACGTGATCCCCGCATTGCAAACGGCACGCGTGGTGGTCGCCGAGGTGAATGCGCAGGTTCCCTGGACGCATACCGAGAAGCGGCTGCGGCGCGAAGATTTTGTCCTCCTCGTCGAAAGCTCGCGCCCGCCGGCTGCGCCCCCGCCAGCGAAAAACGGGGAAGTCGAACCGGCCATCGCGCGCCATGCGGCGCCATTCATCCCCGATGGCGCGACGCTGGAGTTCGGCATTGGCGCCCTGCCCGATGCGGTGTGCCGCGAGCTGGGTCGCCATGCACGGCTTGTGGTGCATTCGGGCACCGTGGGCGACGGCATTGTCGAGTTGATGCGAGCGGGCGTCGTCACCGCAACGGATTGCGCCATGCTGATCGGCACGCGCAAGCTTTTCGACTTCGCGCGCGACAACCCGTCCATCCGGCTGCGCTCCTCGGAGTACACCCACGATCCGCGCGTGCTGGCCGGCATTGAGCGCTTCGTCGCCATCAATTCGGCGGTGGAGGTGGATCTCACCGGCCAAGTCAATGCCGAAGTAGCGCGCGGCAGCTACGTCGGCGCGGTCGGCGGCGCGCTCGACTTCGTGCGCGCCGCGAACCAGTCCGCGGGCGGCGTGGCCATTACCGTGTTGCCCGCGTACCGCGTGGTGGAACGGCTCTCGGGGCCGGTGGCGACGCCGCGCAGCGAAGCCGGGGTCATCGTCACCGAGCGCGGCGCCGCCGACCTGCGCGGTTGCAGCCTGCGCGAGCGCGAGCGCCGCCTGCGGGCTATCTGCTACGGTTAGGCTTTTTCCACCGGTTCCAGCCCGAATACCTGGCGCAGATACCGCAGATAGCCGGCGTCCTTGCTGATCGTCTTGCCCGGCGCATCGGACACCTTCGCGACCGGCTGGCCGTTGCATTCGGTCATCTTGATGACGATGTTGATCGGCTCGTAGCCAAGGTCATTGGTGAGGTTGGTGCCGATGCCGAAGGCGGTCTTGGCGCGGCCGTGAAAGCGGCGCGCGATGCCGATAGCGAGGGGAAACGACAGCTGGTCGGAGAAGATCAGCGTCTTAGTACGCGGGTCGACGCGGTTCCTGCGGTAGTGCGCGATCATCTTCTCGCCCCAGTCGAAAGGATCGCCGGAGTCGTGGCGCGCGCCGTCGAACAGCTTGCAGAAGTACATGTCGAAGTCGCGCAGGAACGCCTCCACGCCGTAGGTGTCCGAGATGGCGATGCCGAGGTCGCCGCGGTATTCCTGCGCCCATTTGTCGAAGGCAAAGGTCTGCGAGTCCCGCAGCCGGGGCCCGAGCGCCTGGCAGGCCTGCATGTACTCGTGGCCCAGGGTGCCGAGCGGGGTCAGATTGTTGCGCATCGCGAACCAGACATTGGAGGTGCCGGCGAAGTACTCGGGCATCTCGCGCTTGAGCGTTTGCAGCACCTCCTCGTGCCATGCGGCCGAGAAGCGCCGCCGCGTGCCGAAATCCGAAATCCTGAAGTCGAGCTCGGGCTCGACGGTGCGCACCAGGTCGATCTTGGCCTGCAGCCGGCGCCTGCCCTCGTCGAGGTCCGGCTGCGGCTGCGTGCGGCGAAAGTACACCTCGGAGACGATGGCGAGCACCGGGATCTCGTACAGGATGGTGTGCAGCCACGGGCCGCGGATGCTGATGTCGATCTCACCCGGGCCCTCGCCCGCGCCGATGCGCAGGTACTTCTCGTTGAACTGGAACAGGCCGAGGAAATCGACGAAGTCCGATTTCATGAAGCGCAGGTTGCGCAGATAGAGCAGCTCTTCTTCGCGGAACCTCATCTCGTAGAGCGCCGCGACCTCCTGGCGGATCTCATCGAGGTAAGGACGCAGGTTGACGCCCTCGGTGCGGCACCTGAACCTGTACTCGACCTGCGCGCCGGGAAAGTGGTGCAGCACGACCTGCATCATGGTGAACTTGTACAGGTCGGTGTCCAGCAACGACTGGATGATCATGCGTAGCGCATTGTAACCTTAGGCGCATGTGCGGCCGTTACGCGCTCCATAGCCACCCCGAGGTCGTTGCCCTGCAATTCAAGCTCGACTCGCTGCCCGAATTCACGCCGCGCTACAACACCTGCCCGTCGATGGACATCCTGATCGTGCGCCAGGATGCGAAGCGCCGGCGGTGGAACCACTATCGCTGGGGACTGGTGCCGAACTGGGCCAGGGACCCGAGCATCGGCAACCGGCTCGCGAACGCGCGCGGAGAAACCATCGCGGAAAGGCCCGCCTTCAAGGCTGCGTTCAGGCAGTGGCGCTGTCTCGTTCCCGCGAGCGGGTTCTATGAGTGGCAGACGACCCGCTCCGGCAAACAGCCTTACTACATTCGGCCCGCGGGCGACGAGCTATTCGCGTTGGCAGGCATCACCGAGCTGTGGAACGGACTGCACACGGTGTGCCTAATCACGACCGCACCGAACGAGCTGATGAAGGGCATCCACGACCGCATGCCCGTCATCGTGCCGCTGCAGGCCTACGATGCTTGGCTGGACCCCGCCAACCACAATGCAGAGCAATTCATCCGTCCGTATCCGGCGCATCTAATGCGCGCCTACCCGGTGAGCAAGGCGGTGAGCAACGCCGCGAATGAGGATGCGCGCCTGATCGAGCCCGTTTGATCAGTTCCCTCATACTGGATATACTTCCAGTGGAAGGAGACCCAGTATGGAGCAGCTGACCGCACGACAGACCGAGATCCTGCGCCTGGTGCGCGAGCTGACCGAAGTGGCGGGCTATCCGCCGACGCGCGCCGAGATCGCGGAGAGGATGGGGTTTCGCTCCGTGAACGCCGCCGAGCAGCACCTGCGCGCCCTCGAGAAGAAGGGGGCGATCGAGATTTCCTCGGGCGCCTCGCGCGGCATCCGCGTGCGCGATTCGCGGCCGGCGAACCGGCTCGGGCGCCTGCTCGAGCTGCCGGTGGTCGGCCGGGTCGCCGCGGGCAGCCCGATCCTCGCCGAAGAGCACCTGCAGGGCCGCTACCAGGTCGATCCGAACCTCTTTACGCCGCGCGCCGATTACCTGCTGCGCGTGCGCGGCATGTCGATGCGCGACGCGGGAATCCTCGAGGGAGACCTGCTCGCCGTGCACCGCACGCAGGACGCGCGCAGCGGCCAGATCGTCGTGGCCCGGCTCGCCGACGAGGTCACCGTGAAACGCCTGCGCCGCCGTGGGCACGCCGTGCAGCTGCTGCCCGAGAACCCGGAATTCCAGCCCATCGAAGTCGACCTGCGGCGCGAAGCGCTGACCATCGAAGGCATTGCGGTCGGCGTAATTCGCAACGACAAGAATATGTAAAAATGACGCAGGCTTTGCCTGCGCATGAATCACTCCACTACCGCCAGCGGCACCGAGCCGGCGCTTCGCAGCGCTGCAGCCGCGGTCGCGGACCGCTCGGATCCACACCTGGTGCTCGCCAACCGCGTCGAGCAGCTCTACAGCCAGCTGCCGCTGGGCATCGCCGCTACCGTCGTGATCGGCCTGATCGCCGCGCTCGAGCTGCGCGAAGGGCGGATCATCGAGCTGGTGTATTTCTGGGGCAGCTTGCTGCTAATGGTGAGCGCACTGCACGCTGCGCTGTATTTCGCGTATTGGCGCAGCGCCCGCAAGGTGGAAGAAGGCGAGCAGTGGCTGCGCTGGCTGGGCATCGGCGCGCTCGCCGCGGGCGTCACGTGGGGGTTCGGCGCTTCCGTGTTCTTTCCCTCGCACGCCGACGAGCGCCAGGTATTTCTCGCCTTCCTGCTGTCAGGCGTCATGTCGGGCGGCATCCCGTTATACGCCGCGTCCTGGCCGATATTCGCCGCCTATGCCGCGGGCATTGCGATTCCTTTCACCTACGTGCTCGCCACTTTCGGCAACCGCCTGTTTGCGGAAATTGCCCTGCTGGTACCGCTCTTCTACGGCATCAGCGTCGCCATCGCCTATCGCCTGAACCGGGTGTTCCACTCGGGCTACCGCCTGCGCCACGCGTACGGCAAGCTGACCGAGGACTACAGCGTCCTGAACCAGCGGCTGGAACACCAGCTGGTCGAGCTCGAAGAAGCGCGGCGCCAGGTCGAGGCGAGCGGGCGCAAGCTGGCGCTGTTTGCCGAGCGGGCGCCGATCGCGGTCCTGGAGATCGATGCGCAGGGCATCGTCACCGCGGTCAATCACGCCGCCGAGCTGCTCTTCGGATATGCGGCGGCCGAGCTGATCGGCGGGCACGTCAAGCGCCTGGTGCTGCCCGAGTTCCACGCCGATTTCGACAACAACTGGAAGCAGCTGACCGAGACCCGCGAGCCTCTTGCCGGCATCAAGATCCGCAACCCGCGCCGCGACGGCATCGCGTTGGTGTGTGAATGGGCGGTCACGCCGCTGGTGAATCCCGAGGGCAGCATCGTCTGCGTCATCGCCCAGGGCAAGGACGTCACGCGGCAGATCGAAGCCGAGCGCATGCAGAAGGATTTCACCTCGACCCTCAGCCACGAGCTGCGCACGCCGCTCACTTCGATCATCGGCTCGCTGCAGCTTCTCAATTCCGGGGTCGTCGGCGAGCTGGCGCCGGATGTGAGCGAGCTCACTCTGGTGGCCGAGCGCAACGGCCAGCGCCTGCTCGACATCATCAACGACATCCTAGACATCGAGAAGATCGAGTCCGGCAGGCTGACCATGACGCCCGAAGTGCTGACTATCGACGACGTGGTGCGCGAGGCAATCGTGCTCAACCAGGCCTTCGGCGAGCGCTTCAAGGTGCGCTTCCAGGCCAGCGGCGAGCTGCCGGGCCGCCAGGTCAGCGCCGACCGCAAGCGGCTGCTGCAGGTGATGACCAACCTGCTCTCCAACGCCGCCAAGTTTTCTCCCGAGTGGGGCACGGTGGACATCACGCTCGAAGAGCGCGGCGCAAATGTCCGTGTCGGCGTCCACGACCGGGGGCCCGGTATCCCGGACAATTTCCGCAGCCGCATCTTCAGCCGCTTCGCGCAGGCCGATTCGACCCCTTCGCGCCAGAAGGGCGGCACCGGCCTGGGCCTCGCCATCTGCAAGCGGCTGATCGAGATGATGCAGGGCCGCATCGGCTTCGAGGACCGGGCCGGCGCCGGTACTACCTTCTGGTTCGAGCTGCCCAAACACGCATAACAAGGAGCCGCGATGCCTGCACGCCCGCTGACCCGCATCTGCTACGTCGAGGACGACGAGGATATCCAGCGCATCGTGCGCATGTCGCTCGAGCGAGTCGGCAAGATGACGGTCGAGATCGTCGGCGATCCGACCATGGCGATCGAGGCGATGACCGCGTTCCGTCCCGACATGGTGATGCTCGACTGGATGATGCCGGCGATGGACGGGCCGACGCTGTTCCGCCAGATGCAGCTAAGGCCCGAGACCAAGGCGCTGCCGGTCGTCTTCATCACCGCAAAGGCTTCGCAGCGCGATCTGGACGAGCTGATAGCGATGGGCGCCGCCGGGGCGATTTCCAAGCCGTTCTCGCCCAGGGATCTACCCGATCAGCTGCGCGCGATCTGGGCTAAGCTTCCTTAATGTAACTTCTGAGTCTTGTCGGGCGCGACTGGCGGCGCGGCCTGGAAATACCGGCGCGACAGGAAGCCGATCACCTCGTCGGCGTTGCGAAAGCGCGCGTCGCGGTCCTTTTCCACCAACTTGTCGAGCAGCCGCTGATACTCGGCGAGACCCTCCGGCAAGGACGGCGGCTGCGTATTCAGATGGTGCAAGGCCACCTCGACCGCAGTCGCCCCGTCGAACAGGTGCCGGCCGGTCAGCATCTGGAAGAGCAGCACCCCGGCGCTGTAGATGTCCGTGCGTAGGTCGAGCGCTCGCCCCTGCACCTGCTCGGGGCTCATGTAACGCGGCGTGCCGAGGATCTCGCCGTGACCGGTTCGGTCCGCCGCATCGATGTGCTTGGCGATGCCGAAATCGACCACCGCCAGGCTGCCGTCGCGGCGGAACATCAGGTTCTGCGGCTTGAGGTCGCGGTGCAGGATGCCCTTCTCGTGAATGTCGCCGAGCGCGAACATGAGGTCGCGGAACAGGCGCAGCGCTTCGTCCACCGCCAGCGCCTTGCCGCTCAGACGCTTGTTGAGGTCGCCCCCGTCGAAGAACTCCATCACCAGGTAGGCATGGCCCTCGGAGGCGCCGTGGCTGTAGATGCGCGCCACGTGCCGGCTGTGGATGCGCTCGACCAGCGCGTACTCTTCCATGAAGCGTGCCAGCGCATTGCGGTCCGAGGTCACCTCGGAGCGCAGGATCTTCACCACCAGGGGCTCGTCGTCGCCTTCCCGCGAGGCGAGGTACACGCGCGACATGCCGCCCTCGCCGATCAGGTGCAGCACCTTGATGCCGGGAATCTGCATCCGGGCGCCCAGCGCCTGGCCTTCCATCCGCGCGGCGAGCTCGGGCGAAAGCGTCTTTTCGCTGGTATTGGAGGTAAGGTCCCGGATCGAGGTGATCAGCCTCTCCCGCGTCAGCTCTTGCTTGCGCTGGTAGTCGTCCGCGCCGGCCTTCATGGCACGCACCGCGATGATCTCGTTGCCCGCCCCGGTGAGGAACAGCACCGGCGGGCAGTCGGCGCGGCGCTTCAGCTCCTGCAGCCATTGCAGGCCGTCGCCGCGCCCCAGCATGTAATCGAGGATCATGGCGTCGTAGCTGCCGAGCGGAAACGAGGCGTCGGGTATGTCGCGGTCGAGCGGGTCGTACTGGTCGACCTGGCCGTCGGGCCACTGCTGCATGATGTAACGCGCCAGCAGATTGCGCAGATCCTCGTCGTCGTCGATGATCAGGATGCGCATCGGTCACTCAAACGCGATCTGCACCTTCGAGAGGTATTCACCGTACTGCGCGATGTGCGCCTCGAGCGACGCCCGGTTGCCGCTGCGCGCACCGTCCTCGATCTCCTGCCCGATGGCCGAAACCTGGGCGAAGCCGTAGGAGTTGCCCACGCCCTTCATGCGATGGCCGAGCTGGCGCAGCTGCTCGAAATCGGCCGCGGCCAGCGCCACTTTGAGGGTCTCCAGCTCTTTCTTCCGATTGCGCATGAAGGCCGGAATCAGGTCCTCGAGGTCCTTCGCGACCTTGACCTTGTAGGCTTCATCGTTCATGCATTCATTATAGGCGGCAGGTGTTTTTCCCTGCCCGCCCACTGTCAGGGTTTGTCAGACAACGCCTCGCGCGCGCGCGGCAGATGCGGATGCACGGACAACGCCGCATGAAATGCGAAGCGCGCTTCGTCCGCAGCCCCGCTGCCCAGCAGGATCTCGGCGAAGTGAAGCATGGCGGCAAAATGACGCGGCTCGAGCTCGAGGGTGCGGCGGATGTCGCGCAGGCATTCGTCGTCGCGCCCGAGCAGGTAGTAGAGCGTGGCGCGCTTGTGCCAGGCCTCGGCGAAGTCCGGCGCGCTGCGCAGCAGGGCGGTGAGGCGGGTTTCCGCGATGTCGTAGCGCTTCGCGGCAATGTCGCGCGTGGCCAGGTCGAGCGCCGCGGCGGCGGCGCGGTGCGGATGGTGCATCCACGCGTCCCAGATGCGGTCCTCGGTGCGCAGCGCCTCGTCGGGCTGAGCGCAGGCGGCAAGCCGCCTGAAGAGCGCATCCAGCGCCGGCAATGCCCGCGCCGGCCGCCGGGCGCGGCGGTCAGCGATCAGGCCAAGGATGTCGACGCGGGTCGCCATCGTCGGGAGTCGATACTAGCATCTCAATGAAAATCGCGTGATGCAGCCGCCAGGGGTCCAAGCAGCGCACTATGATCGAACAGGTGCCGCGCGACCAGATGCACGACCTCGCCGTCGCGTTCGATCACGCCCTGTACGCCGAGGAGCCGCGCGCCGAGCAGCTCGCTTCGCTGCCGTTCGGCGAGGCGATTCCACACCACGACGTTGACGCACCCGGTTTCGTCCTCGAGGGTGACGAAGATGACGCCGCTCGCGGTGTCGGGGCGCTGCCGGCAAGTGACCAGGCCGGCAACGCGCGCCGTGCTGCCGTGGGAGCGCAGCCGGAGCTCTTCTGCCGTGAGCAGTTGAAGCTTGTTCAATCGGCTTCGCAGCAGCGCGAGCGGATGGCGGCCGAGAGTCAGCCCGAGGCTGGCGTAGTCGGCGACGATGTCCTCGCCTTCGCGCGGCGGCTCCAGCACCGGCATGCGTTCGCTCGCCGGCGCATCGAGCGGCGGGCGGCGCTCGGCGCCGGCTGCGCTCCAGTGCGCGAGGCGCCGGTGTCCGGCCAGCGGCTCGAGCGCCCCCGCCGCCGCCAGACAGCGCAGGTCCTTGCGGTTCAGCTCCGCGCGGTGGGCGAGATCCGCCACGCTCGAATAAGGTCTGCTTGAAAAAATACGCCGTCCCGCCGCCTCGGAAAGCCCGCTCACCATGCGCAACCCCAGGCGCACCGCGCCCTGCTCGAGCGTGCAGTTCCAATCGCTTGCGGTGACGTCCGGGGAACGTACCTCTACAGCGTGCCGCCGCGCGTCCTGCACGAGCTGGGAAGGCGAATAGAAACCCATCGGCTGGCTGTTGAGCAGCGCGGCGCAGAACGCCGCCGGCCAGTGGCACTTCAGCCACGACGAGACATACACCAGCAGCGCAAAGCTCGCCGAGTGGGATTCCGGGAAGCCGTATTCGCCGAAGCCGAGGATCTGGCGGTAGATCGCGTCGGCGAACTCCAGGCTATAGCCGTTGCGCGTCATTCCGCTCTTCAGCTTGTCCTCGAACTGCTGCAGGCTGCCTGAGCGCCGCCACGCCGCCATCGAGCGGCGCAGGCGGTCGGCCTCGCCGGGGGTGAAATCCGCGGCGACCATCGCCAGCTGCATCACCTGCTCCTGGAAGATCGGCACCCCGAGCGTGCGGCTGAGCACCTGCTTCACTGCCTCGCTGGGATAGGTGGTCGGCTCGAGGCCGCGCCGGCGCCGCAGGTAAGGATGCACCATGCCGCCCTGAATCGGGCCGGGCCGCACGATCGCCACCTCGATCACCAGGTCGTAGAAGTTCTCCGGCCGCAGGCGCGGCAGCATGCTCATCTGCGCGCGCGACTCGATCTGGAACACCCCGACGGTGTCGGCCTTCTGGATCATCGCGTAAACAGCCGGATCCTCGGAGGGAATATCAGCCATGGTGAAAGGATGATTTTTCTCTGTAGAAACAAATTCCAGCGCCCTGCGGATTGCGGACAGCATTCCCAGGGCGAGAACATCGACCTTGAGCAGCCCGAGCGCCTCGAGGTCGTCCTTGTCCCACTGGATCACGGTGCGCTCGGGCATGGCAGCGTTCTCCATCGGCACCAGCTCGGCGAGCGCTCCGCGCGAGATGACGAAGCCCCCCACATGCTGCGAAAGGTGACGGGGGAAACCCCGCAGCATCTGCGCCAGCTCGAACCACTGGCTTGTCGGCTCGATCGGGTGATCCCGGAAGGCAAAGCTCTTCGCCACGCGGTCGATCTCCTCGGGCGGGAAACCGAGGGCCTTGCCTACGTCGCGCACGGCGCTCTTCGCCCGATAGCAGATCACCGTGGCCGCGAGCGCAGCGCGGCTGCGGGTGTACTTGGCGTACACGTACTGGATCACTTCCTCGCGCCGCTGGTGCTCGAAGTCGACGTCGATGTCCGGCGGCTCGTTGCGCTCCTTCGAGACGAAGCGCTCGAACAGCATGTTCATCCTCGCCGGATCGACCTCGGTGATGCCGAGCGCATAGCACACCACCGAATTGGCCGCCGATCCCCTGCCCTGGCAAAGAATGCCCCGCTGCCGCGCATAGTGCACCACGTCGTGCACCGTGAGGAAGAACGGCTCGTAGCGCAGCTCGGCGATCAGGGCGAGCTCGTGAGCGACCAGCTCGGCCACCTTCGCCGGCACGCCCGCAGGCAAGCGCCAGCGCAGCCCGTCCGCGGTGAGTTTGTGCAGCCAGCTCGCCGGCGTTTCTCCTGCAGGGACCAGTTCTTCCGGGTATTCATATCTCAATGAATCGAGCGAAAAGTCGCAGCGCTCGGCAATCGCCAGCGTCTCGGCGAGCAGCTCGGGCGGATAGAGTTGCGCCAGGCGCATGCGCAGCCGCAGATGCCGCTCGGCGTTCGGGTAGAGATCGTGCCCGCATTGGTCTACCGGGCGCCGCAGCCGGATCGCGGTGAGCACGTCCTGCAGCCGCCTGCGCGAGCGCAGATGCATGTGCACGTCGCCCGCCGCGACCAGCGGCAGACCCGAGCGCCGCGAGAGCTCCTTCAGGCAATTGAGCTTGGCCCGATCGTTCGGTCCGCAATGCAGCTCAACTGCGATCCACGCATTACCAGGAAAGGCTTTGGCAAGCCATTCAGCATGACTGAAATCTTCTGGAACCCATAACACCAACACCGCTTTGCCGCTTAATGCCGCCACATCCGTGCGCGATAACGAGTAAGAGCCCTTCTTGCTTCGGCGCCGCCCGGTGGTGATCAGCGAGGAAATTGCGCCGTAGGAATGGCGGTCCGTGGCGAGGAGCACCAATTTCAGGCCTTCCTGCAGACGAATCTCGGTTCCCAGGATGAGCTTCAAGCCTTTTTGCTCTTTCGCGGCTTGATGTGCCCGCACGGCCCCGGCGAGCGAGCATTGGTCGGTGATGGCGAGCGCCGAGTAGCCGAGCGCCGCGGCGCGTTCCACCAGCTCCTCGGCGTGCGAAGCGCCGCGCAGGAAGCTGAAATTCGACAGGCAGTGCAGCTCGGCGTAGTCAGGCAAACAGACCATGCAGGAACCATTCGCCGGCTTCGCGGTAAACCCAGCCCAGGGAAGAATCGGAAAAACGGGCGATGAAATAGTCGCGCCGCGCCTCGTCGCCGTCCCACCAGCCGCATTCGATACGCTCGGGGCCGGCAAGCAGCAAGAAATCGTCTTCGCACATCGGGCGCGGCGCCTCGAGCAGCCAGAGCGGGCGTGGGCCGGGATGCCTGAACTCCCGCGGCTCCCATTCGCCGGCCTCGACGCGCCGCCAGCTGTACTCTGGACGATGATCGGGATAAGTCGCTACTCCATAGACCGCGTCGTGTCCGAGGCGCGCCTGCAACCGCTCGGCAAGACGCGCCCAGCCTTCGTCCTCGGCGAGCGCGTCGCCGAACATTCCCGCGGTACGCGCCTGCAGCAGCGAAAAATCGTCGGCTTCGAGCCGAATCGCTTCCACCGGACACGCCAGCGACAACGCCGCAAGCTTCTCGCGCAGCAATTGCCCCAAGCGCGCGGCTTCGCGCGCCGGCGATGCCAGGCCGATTTCTATCGCAGTAGATTTCCCTTTTGGGTGGAACAAGAAAACCGTAAAGGCGCGGACCCCGGCATGGCGCGCCGCAAGCAGGCCTTCAAGCTGAACCAGCAACCGCCGCGCAGCAAATAGCAGGTCTTCGGCGTGGATCACCTCTGCCGGCAGCTCGAGCATGGCGGCGAAGCGCGGCGGCGGCGTGAAGAATTCGCGTGCTTCGGGCGCCGTGCCGAGAGCGCGGTCGAGATCGTCGAGCAGCGCCCGGCCGCAACGCCGTCCCAGCCCGTCGCGCGGCAGCTTCAGCAGTTCTCCGAGGGTGGAAATGCCGATGCTTTTCAGGAATTCAAATGACTCGGCGTTACCCGTAACGTCGATCGGCAAATCTTCGACAGCCTGGCCATCCCCTCGTGCCCGCCAGAGCGCTGCGCGGGCTACGGGAGCAACTGCGAGCTGCGCGGTGAGCTCCATGGCGTCGAGCCCTTCGCGCAGATGCTCGATGAGGCGCTCGAGCCCGCCGAATAGCCGCAGGCTGCCCTCCACCTCGAGAAGCAAGCCCTGCGGCGGCTCGAGCGAAACCTTAGGCGTGAACTGGCAGGCCCAGGCTGCGACGTGCTCGAGCGTCCCGCAAGGCAGGCAGGGAAAATGGAGAGCGACCCAAAGCATGGATAGGATTTTTCAGGGGCAGGATCAGCGGCGCGGCTGCCGGCGCGCCGTGGCGCTTGAGAATGCGGACGGCGAGCTCGCCCTCGACCGGCTCTAGCGCGATGCGCAGGCAGGCGGGCGAAGACTCCTGTGCCGCTTCGCGGGGACGGAACAGGGCGACGAAGGCGCGGCTCGCTTCGGCGGCGAGCGCAAGACGCCGCAGCTCAGCGTAGCGGGCGTTGCAAAACCACGCCAGCAGCGCATGACAGGCGCCTGAGCGCAGCGCCTGCTCGGCGGCCCACAAGCTGTCGCGGCGTCCGGGCGCCCGCACCACCGCCAGACGGATGAGATCGACGCCGGCGGCGGCGAGCGCGGGTGCATAAGGCAGGTGCGGCGGCGCGATCCAGACGACGCGCTTGCCGGCGGTGGTCAGGGCGGCGAGCACGGGCAGCAGCAGCTGCAGCTCGCCGATCCCCTGCTGGAGGCCGAGGATCTCGGTGAGCGCGCCGGTCGGCCAGCCGCCTCCCGGCAACTCGCCGTCCAGGACCGAAAACCCGCTCGGGACGGCCGGGGCGCTGGGAAAAGATGCTCCGCCGCGCCAGACGGGATGGCGCTGGAGGATGTCTTCGAGGGCTGCCATGAATGCTGTATTTTTATACAGTATTACTGCCGCTGGCAAGGGGGGCTATGATGATTTTCAAGGAGGAGCGCCATGGCCAAATTCACTTTGCGGGTGAACGGCGAGCCGCAGACCGTTTCGGTAGAAGCTGACACTCCGCTGCTATACGTTCTGCGCAACGACGTCGGGCTCAATGGGCCCAAATTCGGTTGCGGGCTTGCGCAATGCGGCGCCTGCACCGTGCTGGTCGGCGGCAAGCCCGTACGCTCGTGCGTAACCCCGATGTCGGCGGTCAAGGGTCCGGTCACTACCATCGAAGGCCTCGGCACGCTCGACAAGCTGCACCCGCTGCAGCGTGCGTTCATCGAGGAGCAGGCCTGCCAGTGCGGCTATTGCGGCAACGGCATGGTGATGTCGGCCAAGGCGCTGCTCGACCGCAATCCTGCCCCGACTGCGAGCGAGGTGAGGCAAGCGCTGAACGGCCACCTGTGCCGCTGTGCTTCGCACAATCGCATCGTGCGCGCCGTGCAGCGCGCGGCGAAGGAGATGCAGTCATGACTTCGCGCCGGCAATTCCTCAAGTCGAGCAGCGCGCTGGTCATCGGCTTCAGCCTCGCGCCGGAACTCGCGCTCGCACAGGCCTCGCCTGCCCGCCTGCCCGGCAGCCTCAATAACAACCGCATGCTGGATGCGTGGCTGCGCATCGACCCGAACGGCAGCGTGACCATCTTCAGCGGCAAGATCGAGCTCGGCCAGGGAATTGGCACCGCACTGTCGCAAATCGCCGCCGACGAGCTCGACGTCGATCTGAAACGCATCGCCGTGGTCCACGGCGACACGGCACTGACGCCGAACGAGGGACAGACTGCCGGCAGCCTGTCGGTGGAGCACAGCGGCACCGCGCTGCGCTTCGCCTGCGCCGAGGCGCGGGAAATTCTGCTGTCCGCGGCGGCAGCGAAGCTCGGCAGCTCGCCGGGCGAGCTGAAAGTCACCGATGGCACGATCACGGCCCCCGGCGGCGCAAACCTCACCTACTGGCAGCTCGCCGGCGAGGCGTCGCTTAATCGCGAGGCTACCGCGCAAGCGAAGCCCAAGCCGCCGGCGGAGCACCGCTGGGTCGGCAAGAGCATCGCGCGCCGCGATATTCCAAAGAAGTTCACCGGCGGCGCGGCGTACGTACAGGACGTGCGCCTGCCCGGCATGGTGTTCGGGCGCGTCGTGCGGCCGCCGTCGCCGGGCGCCGAGCTCGTATCACTTGACGAAGCGCCGGTGCGCGGCATGCCCGGCGTGGTGGCGTTGGTGCGCGACGGCAGCTTCCTCGCCGTGGCGGCCGAGCGCGAGGAACAGGCGATCCGTGCGCGCGAGGCGTTGAAGAAGGCGGCGGTCTGGAAAGAAAGCGCCTCGCTGCCACCCGCCGGCGATGCCCTCTACGAGCACATGATGGCCCTGCCGATCGCTGGACAAACGGTGACCGAGAAGACTTCCGCGGTGGCAGCTCCGGCCGTGAAAACGCTCGAGGCGCGCTATACGCGCCCGTACCAGGCCCACGGCTCCATCGGCCCGTCGTGCGCCGTGGCGCAGTGGCAGGAAGGCAAGCTCGCCATGTGGACGCATAGCCAAGGCGTGTTCCCTTTGCGCGCCGACCTGGCGAAGGCGTTAGGCGTCGAGCCGGGTGCAGTGCGCTGCACGCACGTGGAGGGCGCAGGCTGCTACGGCCATAATGGGGCGGACGACGTGGCGCTCGATGCGGCGCTGCTCGCCCGCGCGACCGGCGGCCGGCCGGTGAAGCTGCAATGGATGCGCGACGACGAGTTCATGTGGGAGCCCTACGGCTCGGCGATGGTGATGAAGCTCGGCGGCGGCCTCGACTCGCAGGGCAACATCGTCAGCTGGTCGCATGAGCTGTGGAGCCATCCGCATAGCACCCGCCCCGGGGCCTCGGCCGGCGTGAATCTGCTCGCCGCGCAATACCTGGCGAACCCGTTGCTGCGACAGCTGCCGGCGGACGTGCCGCAGCCCGCAGGCGGCTCCGACCGCAACGCCATCCCGCTCTACGAATTCCCGAACGTCAGAGTGGTAAAGCACTACATCCAGGACGCGCCCCTGCGCACCTCGGCGCTACGCACGCTGGGGGGCTACGCCAATGTATTCGCGCTGGAGTCCTTCATGGACGAGCTCGCTGCCGCGGCGCAGGCCGATCCGGTGGAATTTCGCTTGCGCCATATGAAGGATCCGCGCGCCCGCGCGGTGATCGAGGCGGCTGCGCAGCGCGCCGGCTGGACGCCCAAGGCGCGCGGCGACGGCGCGCGCGGCCGGGGGTTTGCCTTCTCGAAGTACAAGAACCTGGCCTGCTACTGCGCCATCGCGGCGGAGGTCGTGGTGGATCGCAAGAGCGGCAAGGTTCGCGTGACCCGGGCGGTCGCGGCAGTCGATGCCGGCCAGATAGTGAACCCGGACGGCGTTGTTAACCAGATCGAAGGCGGCTTGATCCAGTCGGCAAGCTGGACGCTGAAGGAATCGGTGCGCTTCGACCGCACGCGGGTCACTACGCGCTCCTGGGCCGACTACCCGATCCTGCGCTTCGAGGAAGTGCCGCAGGTTGAAGTGGTCGTGCTCAATCAACCGAACGAGCGCTTCCTCGGGGTCGGCGAGGGATCACAGGGTCCGGCGGCGGCCGCGATCGCCAATGCCATCGCCAACGCCACGGGTGTGCGCCTTCGGTCTCTGCCTTTTACCCCAGCGCGAGTGAAAGCGGCTTTGGTTTGACAGATCAGTCGACTACGGCCACCACCTGGATCTCGATCAACTGTTCAGGCTCGCCGAGCTCGAGCACGGCCATGTTCGTCGTCGCCGGCTTGTGATTGTGAGGAGCGAAATACGAGTTGACCACCGCGCTTGCCTTGCCGATGTCGCCCATGCGCGGCCGCGCGCGGAAGATGAACACGTGCACCACGTCCTTCGGCGAAGCGCCTGCCGCCTTGAGCGTTTCCATGATCCCGTCCATGGTCTGACGGGCCTGCGCCTCCAGGTCGTTGGGCAGGTGCTTCAGGATCTGCTCGCGCTTGTGCGGATGATCGTGATAGACCGGCAGCGCCGTGCCACCCGCCAGCCAGAGGATCTTTCCGCTCTTGATCTTGATCGCCGGCGAGAACGGCATGAAGACGCTTTTGTCGTAGTTCGGGTGGTGGATGATCTCCAGGTGATCGCCGCTTTGCGCGAGCGCCGGCGATGCGGCAAAGGAAGCGGCGGCGGCGCAGACGGCGGCGATTGCAGCGGTGCGGGCGGGTCTCATCGGATTTTCTCCCAGGGTGGTGGTACTACTGCGCCGTAATTCCGGCGGCGCGGATGATTTTTCCCCATTCGACGACTTCCTTGCGCACGAAATCGGCGAATTGCTCGGCGTTCATCGGAGAGAAGGTCGCGCCCTCGGTCTCGACGCGTTTGCGCATCTCCGGCGTATTCATGGCCTTCACAACCTCGGCGTTGAGAAGCTGAACGACATGGCTCGGCGTACCGGCCGGCGCGAACAGGCCGATCCAGTTGTTCGCGTCGAAGCCGCGCAGCGTTTCTGAAACGGTGGGGAGCTCCGGCAGGGCCTTGGTCCTGGAAGATCGTATCGAGGCGAGCGCCTTGAGCTTGCCCGCCTTGACGTGCGGCAGGACGGTCGGCATGGTGGCGAAAATCATCTGGATCTGTCCGCCGAGCAGATCGGTGATCGCCGGCACGTTGCCTTTATAGGGGACGTGGGTGATCTCCACCCTTGCCATGTACTTGAAAAGTTCACCTGCCAGGTGGCTGGTAGTTCCGATGCCCGCCGATCCATAAGCCAACGATCCGGGCTTGCTGCGCGCAAGCAGGATCAGCTCCTCGACGCTGGCTACGGGTATCGATGGATGCACGACCAGCAGGCCGTCGGCTTCCAGGACCAGCGCCACCGGGACGAAGTCCCGCACCGGGTCGAAGGGAAGTTGCTGGAACAGGCTCACGTTGAGCGCATGCGTGCCGATGTTCCCCATGACGAGCGTGTAGCCGTCGGGCGGGGACTTCGCAACGACCTCCGCACCGATGTTGCCTCCGGCTCCCGTTCGATTCTCCACCACCACCGGCTGCGACCAGGTTTCATTCAGCTTCTGGCCGATCGAGCGGGCAAAAGTATCCGCGATGCCGCCGGCCGCGAAGGGCACGATGATGCGGATGGGTTTTTGCGGATAGGACTGGGCGAACGCAGACCCGGCGGATACCAGCGCTGCTAGGAGCAAGGCAAGGGTCTTACGCATCGGATGGAGAGTTTGGCACAGCCTTCATCCGCCGCAAGTTGAAAAAGAAAAAGGCCCGCACCTCCGTTTCGAGGCCGGGCCTTTGCTAGCTTGATTTTGCCTTCGCGCTAGCTTTTTGAAAAGATTGCGTCGAGACGCTCGAGGTCGTTGATCACCCGCCACTCGGATGCGCCGGCGCCTTCGACCCGCTTCTGCCAGGCGTCGAGCCGCCCGAGGTAGCGCCGCGGATCGATGTTGTCGGTCTTGAGCTTGATGACATTCACCGCGATGATGCGGATGTTCTTGAGGCTGATGGGGAAATCGCGGATCGTGACCTTGTCGAGCTCCTCCTGCATGTCGGAGAAGATGACGATGGTCTTGGTCCCTGCCCCGGTCTCGTTGAGGAATCCTGCGCCCTGGATCAGGCCGCCGGTGATGTCGGTGTAACGGGTTCCCTGTACGGTCTTGAGGTAGCCGTCGACCTGGTCGCGGAAAGCGCGCTTCTGGGCATTGGCCTGGGACGGCCGCGAGTCGAAGGTGGCTTTGGCGACGATGTCCTTTTCGCTGAAGCTGCGGCTCGTGACCTTGGCGACGGCGAGCGAATCCCCGGCTTGCAGCGTTCCCAGCAGATAGTTGATGATGACCTGGGCTTTGCCTGCCTCCTGGGCGTAGGTACCCGACGTATCCACCAGCATGTAAACGGCATGGGCGTGGCTGCGGGAATCACTGCAGCCCGTAGCGGCCACCCCGACCACCAAGAGTGAAGCTAGGAACAGTCGCTTGATCATGATCTCTCCTTGGTCAACGGGACTCTTCCCTCAGCTCATCGGCATCTATTACGCCCGACCTTGACCTCGATTTGCCTGGTGCGCGGGCGCGCGGCGCCGTCTTTACCAGGCGCTCCACAAGCAGCGGCAGCACGATTACGACGTCGTACAGATTGACGAGCACGCGGCTCATGTGCCGTACCACATTGCCAAGGACGCGCAGCACGAGCGCGAGGGCCCTGACGAGCGAGGTCAGCAGCACGCCGCCGACGGTACGCGATGAATAGATCAGCGATTCAAGCGGAATCGCGACGAAAGCGAGCGCGAACGGCAGGATGAAGCCGAGCAGCATCTGGCCGGCCGTCGGGATTTTCGCGACCCAACCGTCCGTCGCCGCAACCTGCTGCGCGGTCGCCAGGGATTGCAGCAGCGCCTGCTTGTCCGCGATGAGCATGTCGCGCATCAACGCAAGGGCGGCCTCGATCCCCGCCAGCGTGACGAGGAGCACCAGCGCGATCCACATCATGCGCCGGCGCATTTGCTCGTTCAGGCTCGCGATGCGCGGGAACAGGTGCGTGATACGCAGCGCCTCCATCAGGAACAGTCCCATCGACGCCTCGACGAAGATGATCACCAGCGCCGCGACTTCGGAGGTGCGCAGGGAGCTGGTGATGTAGTCGCCTGCGCCGACCATCTCTGACATCGGCAGCGCAATCAGCTTGAAGTTGATGAAAGCGCCGCCCGCCGCCACGGCCATGACGAGGAACGCGATGGCGAACTGCGTGAAAGCGGAGACCGTCAGGGCGTGCTCCGCCTTGTCCGTCTTGGCGCTGATCTGCTCGTATTTTGCCATCTGCGCGTCGACGGCGGCGGTGCTGTTCTGCAGCCCGGTCAGCTTCTTGTCGACCTGCGCCATGGTCTTGTCGAGCGAGCGCCAGAACGGCATGAATCCCTCGAGGATCTTGTGCCGCGTTTCGTACGAGCGGCGATAGTCGGCAAGCGCCTTGTCATGGATGCTGTTGACCGAGCGGTTGATTTCGTCGAGGACCCTCTGCACCATTTCGTTGCCGCTCGATTTGACGTTGGCCATCGCGGTAACAGCCTCCACCCACTCCGGCGGCGGCGGCGGCACTTCCCCGCACTTCTTGTAGTCCTCCTCCACGCGCGTGATCTCGTCGAGAAGCTTGCGCTGCAGGGCAGGATAACCCTGCAAGTCGCGCGTGACCATGGCGCCGAGGCGGTCGAATTCGCGCTCGATGCGCTGCTCCACTTCCTGGCGCCCGTGCGCGAGCAACACCGCCTTATTGCGCTGGTGCATCTCGTTGGCGGCGGTCTGCAACCAGCGCGCGCCTATACGCAGCGGACCGCTGATCAAGAAGCCGATCGAGCCGACCAGCCTGTGCACCGGCCTGCGCGCGGCGTAGAGGAAACCCATGGCAAGCAGCGCCAGGGACAGGATGGACAACGCGGCGTTGTCCGGCCAGATCATCCAGAATTGCGAGCCAGTCATGGGACCCTCCCTTCGTACATCCGATCAAGATAGATCAGGGAGGCGCAATGCGCCGAAAAAACCGGCGCGTTTGAGGAACTATGTCTCGGTTGCGCTGCACCATAGTTGCTTTGTGGCGCGGTCGCATCAACGCCTGTTGATGACGGCTCTTCGGCGTGCACTTTGTCGCAACACCTGAATACTCTAAACTTGAGAGCCGATTCATGCGTGCAGATCAGAACGCTTTCCTTACGCGCACCGGCCCCGGCACGCCGATGGGCGAGCTTTTTCGGCGCTACTGGCTGCCGGCGCTGCTTTCTTCCGAGCTGCCGGAGCGCGATTGCCCGCCGGTGCGGGTAAAGCTGCTTTCCGAGCGGCTGATCGCCTTCCGCGACACGCAAAACCGCCTGGGCCTGATCGACGAGTTCTGCGCCCATCGCGGCGTTTCGCTTTGGTTCGGCCGCAACGAAGAAAGCGGGCTCCGCTGCTCCTATCACGGCTGGAAGTACGACGTCACGGGTCAATGCGTCGAAATTCCGTCGGAGCCGGACAATCCCCGGCTGTGCCAGCGAATGAAGCTCAAGTCCTATCCGCTGGTGGAGCGCGGCCGGGTGCTCTGGACCTACATGGGCCCGCCGCAGCACCAGCCTGCCCTGCCCGAGCACGAATGGGCGGTGGTCCCGGAGAGTCATCGCTTCGTGTCCAAGCGCGAGCAGGAATGCAACTATCTGCAGGCCATGGAGGGCGGCATCGATTCCAGCCACGTCTCCTTCCTGCACCGGCACACCATGAGCGTCGATCCCCTGTTCAAGGGAGCGAAAGGCAACGAGTACAACCTCAAGGACCTGCGCCCGCACTTCGAGGTGGTGGAATCGCCGGGCGGGCTCTATATCGGCGCGCGACGCAACGCCGGCGACGGCGAGTACTACTGGCGCATCACCCAGTGGATCATGCCGAGCTTTACCCTGATCCCGCCGCGCGGCGATCACCCGATTGGCGGACATTCGTGGGTGCCAATCGATGACGAGAACTGTTGGGCCTGGAGCACCAACCATCATGCGACGCGTCCGCTCAAGGACGAGGAGCGCTCGGCGCTCGAGGCCGGAAAGGGCATCCATGTGCCCCTGATTCCCGGCACTTTCCGCCCGGTCGCCAACAAGGACAACGACTACCTGATGGATCGCCGCGCGCAGAAGGATGGGCTCAGCTTCTCCGGCGTCGACGGCTTCGCGATGCAGGACGCTTCGGTGCAGGAGAGCATGGGCCCGATCCAGGACCGCACCCGGGAGAACCTGGTGCCGACCGATCAGGGAATCATCATGGCGCGCCGCCGGCTGATGAAGGCGGCGCAGGATCTAGACAAGGGAATCGCGCCTCCGGGCGTGGAGGCGGCCCACCAGCGGGTGCGCTCGGTTTCGATCATCCTGCCGCACGGCGTGCCATTCCACGAGGCCGCGGAGGACGCGCTGACGCCTGAACCCGGTTCCGCCCACGCGACCGTGTGACATTGGATCACTTACTTCGATCGGGTTCCGATCAGCCTCCGATACTGCGCCATGTGCCTGATCGCTTCCTTCGGCTTCTTGAGCTCCTCGCATAACAGCGCCAGGTTGTAGTGGCAATCCGCGAGGGCGGCATTGCCGCGCAGCGCTGCTTGGTACGCTTCCACCGCTTCGGTCTTGCGGCCCATGTCCTCGAGAAGTACGCCGAGGTTGTAGAGCAGCACGGGGTCGCTGCCGCACGTCTTGATCGCGTCGCGGTAGACGCGCTCGGCTCTCGTGGTATCCCCGGCTTCGTGCAGAAGCGATCCCAGATTGATATGGGCATCGAGGAGCGTGGGGTCAGCCGCCACGGCCTGCTCGTAGGCCTGCAGCGCAGCTTCGGCATCCTCGCTCTCCAGGGCGACGGCCCGATCGAACCAGTCCCGCGCGCTCACCCCGGGCTCGACCTCCTTGCGCTCGAACACGCTCAATGAGCCGTCGGCAGGATCGCCCTCGAATGCGAGCAGGTACTGTCCGGACTCTGCCTGCCAGCGGCCGCCACCCTCTTTTACGACGACACGGTCGGCCACGGCGCAGATGCTCAGTCCGGAGAGGGGCATCGATTGCGGCAGATGGCGGCGCAGTTCCTTCACGGACCGCGTGATCCGTTTGCGCGGTACCTTGGCCGCGGCGAGCGCCTGCGCGGTGCGCAGGACGATCAGATCCTGGAACGAAAACAGCCACGTGTTGCGCGGCCCGCGCGCCGGCGATACGAACCCGGCTTCGATCAGCGCGCGGATCGTGCTGCGCGGCAGGCGAAGCAGCTTCTCGACGTCGCGCACGCCGTATTGGTGCATGGCGCCCGCGGCTTCGCTTGCCGGCGCTATTTCTTGCCGGCCTTGCGCGCCGCGGGTTCGGCCTGCTGGGCGCGCTTAGGTGGCTTGCGCGTTTCAGCTTTTGGCTTCTTCTCAAGGCTCGCGCGCAGCGCTTCCATGAGATCGATGACCTGAGCGCCGGCCTCGGGCGCCTCGGCCAGGGTGATCTCCTGGCCCTCGACTTTCTTCTGCACTGCGGCCTCGATGCGCTCCCGCACCTCGTCCTTGTACGCGGCGGGATCGAATTTCTCGCTCGACTGCTGCTCGATCAGCTGTTGCGCGAGCTTCAGCTCGGCCGGCTTGACCTCGGTCTTGGGAATGTCGACGTCCCTCAGCGAACGCACTTCGCCGGCGTACAGCAGTTGCTGCATCACCAGCCCTTCGACCAGGTCCTCGACCGGGCGGATCATCACGATGTACTGCTTGCCGCGAGCGGCCCAGCGGCCGAGCGCGCAGCGTCCCGACTCGCGCAGCGCGCGCGCGAGCAGCGCATAGGGCTTCGCGCCGCCCTTGTCCGGACCGAGGTAGTAAGCCTTGTCGAAATACACCGGGTCGACCGTCTTGAGGGGCACAAACTCCGTGATCTCGGCGGTGTGCGTGCCGACCTCCTCCATCGCCTTCAGCTCCTCGGGCGAGAACATCACGTACTGGTCCTTGGCGAATTCATAGCCCTTGACCATGTCTTCGCGAGGCACGATCACTTCCTCCTTCAAGCAGAGGTATTGCTGCTTGAGGCGCGATCCGCATGCCTTGTGCAGAAGGTTGAACGAGATCGCCTTACTCGCCTCGGTGGCCGAATAGAGCTTCACCGGGATGGACACCATGCCGAAGGAGATCGTCAACGACGCAATCGATCGTGCAGCCATGCCTCACCTCATTAAATCAATAGCTTAACCAGAATACTTCGAGCGAAGGGTTCAAAGCATACTCCATTATGCCTTGGCGCGTTCAAGAGCCTTCTCCAGGTTCTGCTTGCGCTTAAGCACGTCGCCCCATCGATCGCCCGTGCGAGCAAGGCGCTCGGCCGCGTTTGCAAGTCTGAAATCGAGGGGGTGGGCATTCGCGAGCTCCTCCCAGGTGACCGGCATCGATACCGGCGCGCCGGGGGCACCTCGCGGCGAGTAAGCGACATTGAGGGTCTTGCCGCGCACGTTCATGTTGTAGTCCATGAATATCTTTCCCGTCCGCTTGGGCACGCTCCACTCGACCGTGACGTCCTTCGGGTGCTTGCGCACCAGGTGCCGTCCCACCAGTTCGCTCACCTGGCGAGCAGCGTCGAAGTCGATCGTGCGACGGATCGGCACGAAGACGTGCAGCCCGGTCTTGCCCGACGTTTTCACGATCGGCTCGAGCGCCATCGACCGCAGCAGCTCGCGCAGCCAGAACGCCACCTCCTTGCCCTTCTCGAAAGCGACGGTGTTGAGCTCGGGCTCGGCGCCCGCCGCCTCCTTGCCGGAGTAGATGTAAGGATCGATATCGAAAACGACGTAGTCGGGATAGTTCAGCACCGAGCTTTCCAGCGCGGCCAGCGAGCTCGCGTAATCGGTGCCCTTGCCGGCGGTGTCCGGGCCGGGCTTGGCGCGCGAATGCCAGACATGGAACTCGAGCGTCCCGGATTGCGCGAGCCACAGCAGCGTCGGCAGGTTGTTGCACAGCAGATAGGCGTGCTGCTCATCCTTGTGCGCCGAAAAAACGGTGATCGTCTGGACGAAGTCGGGCCGCTCCTGCTCCCAGTGCTTCTGGAAAAAGCGCTGGCCGCCGATGCCGTCGGGCATGCGGATCATGGTGAGCGGGCGGTCGGCGAGATGCGGCAGGATGAAGGGCGACACCTGCGCGAAATAGCGCAGCAGATCCCGCTTGGTCAGCGCCGGCTGCTTGAGCGCCGGGTCGGCGGGCCAGTACACCCGGTCGAGGTGCGTGAGCCGGACCTGGTGTGCGCCAACGGCAAGCGTAAGCGCCGCCTTGTCGGTCTTCAGCTGATCCAGGATCTGTTCGACCTCGCTTAACGACCGGGATGCTTTTTCCTTTTCTACCTTGTGCCGCACTTCCTTCGCGTCGATGTCGTCCCGCAAGCGCAGAAACACAGGCGCGCGCAAATGATGGTCGTCGGTCCAGCCCTGGAACTTCACTTCAGCCACCAGCTTGGGCTCGACCCAGCTCGTTGGCGCGTTCAACTCCGGCTCCTCGGCGAAAGGATTGGTCTTCCGCTGCAGCGGTTCGAGCAACGCCTTCGTCCGCTTGATCGACCGGTCGTCGAAGCCCGAGCCGACGTGCGAGGCGTACCGCAGCTTGTTTCCCTGCCAATATCCGAGGAGCAGCGCGCCGAGCGGCGCGCGCGCACCCTTGCCCTTCGTGTACCCGCCGATTACGAAGTCCGCGCTGTTCGTGGCCTTGACCTTGAGCCACGCGGTGGAGCGCTTGCCTGGCTCATAGATGCTGTTCTTGCGTTTGCCCACGACTCCTTCCAGCCCGGTTGCCATCGCGGCCTCGTGCAGCGCCACGCCGTCTTCCACGGCATGCACAAGCTGTACCCGGGGCGAAGGCAGCAGGCATTGCGCCAGATAACGGCGGCGGTCGGTGTAGCGTGCCCCGCGCAGGTCGACTCCGGCGAAATAAAGGAGATCGAAGCAGTAGAACACCGCGCGCTCGGTCGTGCTGCCGCGGTTCTGCATGGCGCCGAAGGAGGGCTTGCCGCTCGCATCGAACGCCACAATCTCGCCGTCGAGCACCATGCTTTCTATGAGCTGCTTGCCGAGCTCGTCGGCCAGTCGCGGGAAGTCCCCGCCCAACTCCAGCCCGCGCCGCGAGCGGAGCTTGACGCCGTGCTCGTCGATCAAGGCGAGTGCGCGGTAGCCGTCGAGCTTCGGCTCCCACATCCAGTCGGCGCTGTTGAAAACCTTGTCGCCCAGCTCCGCGTGCATTGGCGAGAGCTTGTCGGGGAAAGGTCGCTTGTCGCCGGAAGCCGTCAGCAACGCCGCCGGCAGGCGCTGCACCGGGACCGAGGTCAGGTCCTCAACCGTTACGCCGGAGAGCACCGATCGGTTCTGCGCGGTCAGGTCCACCTTGGCCGCGAAGCGGTCCTTATGCTTGATGAGGAGCCAGTTCTTGGCGTCCTTGGTGCGCACCAGCGCGAAGGATCCCTTGACCTTCTCGCCCCGCAGCAGGATGCCGAGCTTTCCCTTCTCCATTCCTTCGCGGACGCGCCGCTCGGCCTCTTCCCGGTCGTGAAACCAGTATTCCTGGTCCTCGTCGGGCGAATAGACGCCGCAATCCCAGACGATGACCTCGCCTGCGCCGTACTGCCCCGGGGGAATCACGCCTTCGAACGAGCCATAGTCGAACGGGTGGTTTTCGGTTCGGACCGCGAGGCGCTTCTCCGCAGGGTCGAGCGAAGGCCCCTTCGGCACTGCCCATGACATCAGTACTCCGTCACACTCCAGGCGCAGGTCGTAGTGCAGGCGGGTAGCCGAATGCTGCTGAATGACGAACATGAGCGGCCCGCGCCGCCCCTCGACTGGCACGGGTCCCGGCTCCGGTGTAGCTTCGAATTTGCGCTTGGCGGAATATTCGCCGAGCTTGTCTTTGGCCATGGGGAAATTCTAGGAGAAAGGCCATGCGGCTGTTGGCTGGTGCGAGCGGCTACTCCTACAAGGAGTGGAAAGGAGATTTCTATCCAGCGGACATCAAACCAGATGCCATGCTGGCCTGGTATGCCGAACGGCTGCCGACCGTCGAGATCAACAACACCTTCTACCGAATGCCCAAGGCGAGCGTGCTCGAAAACTGGGCGAGGTCGACGCCGGAAAGCTTCCGATTCGCGATCAAGGCTTCGCGCCGCATCACCCATATGGCGCGGCTCAAACCGGAAACGGCGGCCGATTCGGTCGCTTTTCTGTACAGGAACCTTGCGGCACTCGGCGCCAAGCGCGGCCCGGTGCTTTTCCAGCTCCCGCCGTTCTTAAAGAAGGACCTGCCACGCCTGACCGAATTTCTCCAATTGCTTCCCGACGGACATGGCGCGGCATTCGAATTCCGTAACGACAGCTGGTTTGCAGACGATGTCTACGATGCGCTCAAGGGGGCCGGAGCGGCGCTGTGCCTCTCCGAGCGCGAAGACAACGCGCCGCCGCCGCTGGTGCAGACGGCTCCCTGGGGCTACGTCCGGCTTCGACTCGAAACCTACTCGGACGCCGATCTCGAACTGTGGGCAGGCAGGCTCGCGGGAACGGCGTGGCGCGAGATCTACGTGTATTTCATGCACGAACCCACGGCGCCGGCGTACGCGCGCACCCTGATGCGGCACTGGTCTTGAGGCTTAACCGCGAAGCGCCTTCATGACGTTTTCGTCTTCGAGCGCCTGCTGCGGCTTGCCCTCGAAGATGATCTCGCCGCGGTCGATCGCGTAGAGCCGGTCCGCGATGCGCGCCGCGTTGACGAGGTTCGACTCGGCGATCAGGAGCGAGATACCCAGATCCTCGATCTTGAGCACCGCCTCGCGGAACCGCTTGACGACCACCGGGGCGAGTCCCTCGAACGCCTCGTCCAGAAGCAGCAGCGTCGGGGCGAGCGCCATCCCGCGCGCGATGGCGACCATCTTGCGCTGGCCGCCGCTCAGGTTCATCCCCTGGCGGCGCAGCAGCTCGCGCACCTCGGGGAACACCGCGAACACCCGCTCCTCGATGTTCCCGTCGGCAAGCGCTTCCAGCCTGCGGCGCGCCTTCGCCGACATCCAGCGGCTGATCATCATGTTCTCCGCTACCGTGAGCTCGGGGAAGATGCCGCATCCCTCGGGCGCGTAGCCCATGCCGCGCAGCGCTCGCTGGTGCACCGGCAACGAGGTCACCTCTTCACCGTGAAACAGGATCTGGCCGGACCTGACCGGCAGAAAGCCCATGATGCTTTCCATGGTGGTGGTCTTGCCGGCGCCGTTGCGCCCGACTAGGCACACCACTTCGTGTTCGCGAACGCTCAAGGAGACGCCATGCAGCACGTGCGCCGGGCCGCGGAAAGCGTCGATGTTTTTCACTTCCAGCATGATCAAACGTCAATCCCGAGCAAGTACTTGGCCACATCGCTGTTTCGGCGGATCTCCTCGGGAGGCCCGTCGGCGAGGAACCTGCCTTCGTGCATCACGACGACGCGGTCTGAGTACTTGAACACCACGTCCATGTCGTGCTCGATGACGACAGCCGTGATCCCGCCGCCGCGCACCACCGCAGACACGGTGTCCATGATCTGCGCCTTGTCGCGCGTGCTGACACCGCTGGTAGGCTCGTCGAGGAACAGCAGCTTGGGGCGCAGTGCGTAGGCGACCGCCACGTCGAGGAGCTTGCGCTCGCCCTGCGCGATCCCTCCCGCGCGCGCCTCGGACTTGCCGCCGAGGCCGAACTCGCCGAGCAGATCCGACGCTTCGCGGGTCACCGCGGCATCGCGCTCCGCGAGCGCGAAGATCCGCTTGGTCTTGCCTTCGCGCGCGAAGATCGCGAGCGCCACGTTGTCGAGCACCGACAGATCGTCGAACAGGTTCACGAGCTGGAAGCTCCTCGCGATGCCCGCCCGGATCCGCTCATCCACCGACGCATGGGTGATGTCGCGGTCCCCGATGAAGATCCTGCCGCTGTCGGGGAGCAGGAACGCGCTGATCAGGTTGACCAGCGTGGTCTTGCCCGCGCCGTTGGTGCCGACGAGCGAGAGGAACTCGCCTTCGTTGACGGTGAAATCTACTCCATCCACGGCGCGCGTTTCGCCGAAGTGCTTCTTCAGGCCCTCTGTCCGCAAAAGATTCATTTTAACTTCGCCGACAGGCGTTGCGCTGTGCCGACGATTCCCGACGGCAGGAAGGTCACCAGGACGATCAGGATCGCCCCGAGCGTGATCTGCCAGTATTCGGTGACCGCGATAGCGTAGACCTCGAGGTAGTTGAAGATCACTGCGCCCACGATCGGGCCCGTGAAATTGCGGAAGCCTCCAAGCACGGCGAAGAACACGATCTTGCCGGACTGCGGCCAGTACAAGACGTCGGGCGTGGTGAGCCCGTTGAGCGGCACCCAGAGGGTGCCCGCCAGGCCGGTGAAAATCCCCGACACGAGGAACGCGAGCCAGCGGTAGCGCCAGATCCGCACGCCGAGAAAGCGCGCCCGGGTCTCGTTGTCGCGGATCGCCTGCAGCGTCTTGCCGAACGGGGAGTGGACGATCAGCCACATGAGCGCTGTGCACACGCAGAACACGACGAGCACGTAGTAATAGTAGAAGGTGATGAACCTCGCGAATGCGTCGGCGCCCGGGAAATCGATCAGGCCGCCGAGCAGGGTGAGCTTCGAGAACGGCACGCGCAGCCCGTCGGTGCCGCCGGTGATCCAGAAAAACTTGTAGGCGAGCGTCCACAGCACCTGCGAAAGCGCGAGCGTCAGGATGGCGAAGAAGATCCTGGTATGGCGCACGCACACCACTCCGAACAGCGCCGCGAGCGCGGCCGAGCATATGATCCCGCCCACGATGAACAGCTCCATCGACGAGACGCCGAGATAGCGCATGATGAGCGCCACGCCGTAGGCGCCCGCGCCGAAGTAGGCGGAATGTCCGAACGAGAGCAGCCCGGTGTAGCCGAGCAGGAGATTGAACCCGAGCGCGGCGATCGCCAGGGTGAGGCCGTAGGTGAGGAGCTGCGTCTGATACGTCCCCGCGAAGGCCGGCACGAGGGCAAGAACGACGAGGACGGCCGCGGCCGCCGCCGCTTGGCGGCGGTTCACGCTTTCCTCCCGAACAGGCCCGTCGGACGGATGAGGAGCACGATCGCGGCGATCAGGTACAGAGCAGCAAGCTCGAATTCCTCCCAGAACTGGATGGTGATGGTTCTCAGGGCGCTCACGATCAGCGCGCCGACCAGGGCGCCTTCGAGGCTGCCCAGGCCGCCGATTACGACCACGACGAACGCGATGACCAGCACTTCCACTCCCATGCCGAGCACCGCGGCCTGGCTCGGAACGACGATGGCGCCGCCGAGCCCCGCCATGAAGCAGCCCAGGCCGAAGGCGAGGACGTAGATCCGCCCGACGTCGATCCCGAGCGCCGCGGCCATGCGCCGGTCCTGCGCGGTCGCCCGCAGCAACACGCCGAACTTGGTGCGGTACACGAAAGCCCACAGAGCGAGCGCCGCGACGGCTCCGACTCCGATCATCAGCAGGTTGTAGACGGGATAGGGCAGCCCCCCGATACGAACCAGTCCGAGGGAGTCCACGAGCCCGCTCGCGGTCAGCGGCGTCCCGCCCCACACCAGCCGGATGACATCCTCGAGAACTAGCAGCAGGCCGAAGGTCACGAGCAGCTGATACTCCTCCTGCCGCCGGTAGAACGGCCGGATCAGCGTGGGCTCGATCGCCAGCCCGATCACCGCGGCCGAGATCGCCCCGAGGAGCAGGAAGACGAACAGGGCGGCGGGCGGGAGCGCGGCCGCTGCCGCGCCCACCGACCAGGCGGTAACGTAGGCGCCGAGCGCATAGAAGCTGCCGTGCGCCATGTTGACGATCCCCATCACCCCGAAGATCAGGCTGAGCCCGGCGGCGATGAGGAACAGCACCGCGGCGTAAAACAGCGAATTCAGAACCTGGAGTGCGACGATTTCCACGGCTTTTTTCTTCTTGCGCCCGCACCGCCGGAGCGGCCTGGCGCTTCCTCTGCCAGGCCCGCCCCGGTGCCCCGTCGAGGGCTAGTGCGTCACACCTTCGCTGCTGCCGGCCAGGTCTTCTTGATCCAGTCGGCCGCGGCCGTGGACTCGTTATGTCCCTGGCCGGGTTTCGGCCAGTTGGGCGGCGCGGTGATGCTGCGGATCGGAATCGAGACGACGCTCGCCGGGTCCCAGACCGGGAAATCGTATCCCGGCAGGTTCTTGCTCAGACCCGTCACCGTGTCCTTGTAGCCCTGGTGATTGTCGGCGCGGATATAGAGGTAGCCCGCCGGCGCATCGATTCCCGTGCCCTCGAGCATCGCGATGATCGCATCGTCGTCGGGCCAGCCGCCGACGAGCTGGTTCGCCTTTTCCACTGCCGCCTTGTACAGGTAGAGCGCGGTGTAGGCGCCGTCGGCCTCGAAGCTCGGATATTCGTTCCAGCGCTTGTGGTAGCGCTCGACGAAGCCCTTGTTGATCGGCCAGCGCTCCGCGGAAGGATAGAGGAAGTGATAGTTCGCATGCACGCCGGCCAGCACGCCTTCGGGGTGATCCTTGCCGATCGCGTGCGGGTAGCCGCCGAAGGCGAGCGTGGTGGCGACCTTCATCTTGTCGAACAACCCGTAGCGAAGCGCTTGCTTGTAGAACGCGACGTAATCGCCGCCCCACACGCCGGCAACCAGCAAATCGGGCTTGGTCGAGAGGATCTTCGTGATGTGCGAGGTGAAATCCGTGGTGCCGAGCTTCGGCCAGGATTCGGAGACGACCTCTATTCCGGGCAGCAGCTTGCCCAGCGCGAGCACGAAGTGCTCGAAAACATTGCGCCCGTAGCTGTAATCGGGCTGCAGCGAGGCGATGCGCCGCACCTTGGGCCAGTGCGTCGCGGCGCCGATGGCAGCAGTGACGCCGTCCGCAGACTGGATGTTGGTCACCCGGAAGGTGTACTTCGGGTTCGGCACCGCCTTGTCGAACAGGAAGTCGGTGCAGCCGTCGTTGAACAGCGTGAGCAACCTCAGCTCCTCCGCCACCGGCCCGAGGGCGGGGGTGTTGCCGCTCGAGATGACCCCCGTGTAGAGCTCGATCTTCTCCGACAGCCTCATGCGCCGCAGTTCCTTCACGTTGCCATCGGTCCCGGCGGCCTCGTCGGCGAAAATCGTCTCGATCTTGCGCTTGCCGAGCAGACCGCCCTGCGCATTGATCTCCTCCTGGGCGAGGACATGTCCGTGCTGGCCCGGGCCGCCCAGAAGCTCCGCCGGGCCGGTAAGAAACGTGGTGTGACCGACCTTGAGCGGTCTGTCGGGGACGTTGCCCTTGGGTTTCACCGCGGCGTTCGCAGTCCCGGCTCCGGCAAGGCCGAGGCCTGCCGCGCCCACCGTCGCGCCGAATTGCTTCAGAAAACCGCGGCGCTCCTGCAGCATTTCCTTGTCCATAACTCCTCCTCTGTCAGTACTTCCTTGTCGCACGACGACGACAGTCTACCGCGATCAATACTCCCACGGAACAATCCTGATCGGCGCGTTGGCGGCGTTGCCTTCGAGCACCGCAGCGACCACGAGCTTGGAGCCGCGCCGGCCCTTAGGGGGCTTGAATTCGAGACGGCAGACGCCCGTGGCTTCGGCGCGCACGGCGCCCGCGGCGGCGACCGCGCCGTCCGGACCGACGAGCAGGTAGTGGCATACCGGCGCCGGCAGCGCGCCCGCGCCGGTGAGCCGCTCGGCCAGCTTCGCCGCGAACGTGCCACGCACGACGCGCACGTCGCGCCCGAGGCGCTCGAGCCACTCGATCTCGGTGTGCGCCTCCGCGCCGTAGCCGCGCGGCTCGATCCGCGGCACATAGGCCTTAAGCGGCACGGCGTAGGCGTTGTAGCTGCCGACTCCCTTCGGGTAGGTCGGATCGCGGAACACGCCGAGCACCGCCTTCGCCCCGTCCCAGCGGTCGAGCACATAGGGGCCGTTGGTGACAAGCCAATGGCCGTGCGCCGCTTGGAAATCGCGCAGCCGGTGGTAGCGGGCGCGGGCTTCCTCGGCGCCGGCGTACGGCGCGAGCGCGGGCGGAACGTACGCGCGCTCCTCGAGCTCGCGCGCAAGTTCGCCGAGCCGGCGCACGACCGCCGCGTCGCGAACCGGATCCACCGCCGAAAGCGTGAAATACCCGCGGCGCGCCCCCTCCTCCAGCAGCGCAAGCAGGTGCCACGGCAGCGTCGACCACGGCGGGGCCACCGTCGCCGCATCGCCGTCCGACGCGCCGTCGAGGTAGACCTCCATCACCGGCACTTCGTAACTCAGCTTGTCTTCACCGAATGCAAGGATCTCGGTTTCCACGCGCAGCAGGCGTACGCCTCTTAGCTGCTCTCGGGCAAGCGTAGTGGCTTGCGCGACGCCTGGATTCGCGGCGAAGGCGTATGCATAAAACAAGTCAGCGACGCTCATTGACGTGCCGTCGTGGAAGGCTGAGTTGCGTACGCGGTAGACGATCCGTAATGTGGCCGTCTTGCCGCGCCCCGCAGTGAAAAGTGCGTCCTCGGGCACCGCAAGCGGCTTTTGGCTCTTCTCGACGGAGGCACTGACGCGGTTCTCGATCCAACCGCCGCCGTGCGGCGAAGGGAGGAACGCGGGATCGGAGAGCGCCGACCACACGAGGCGGCCGAAAGCGTCGCCGAAACCGCCGACGACGGGATTCCATGCGCTCGAAGGCGGTGCCGGTGCCGCCGTGTTGAGCCAGCCGTTCCACGGAAAGTCCCGCAGCTTGACGGTGCGCGGAAAAATCGCCGACGCAAGACCCTCGAGCGCGTCGTAGCCGACATTCTCAACCCCTTGCGAATAGTCCGCGCCATAGTGCTCGCGCCGCACCGTGTAGCCGAGCACGACGCGCTCGCAGCGGGCTTGCAGGAGCCCGACCAGATTTCGCTCGAGATTGATACGCTCTTCGAGACTTCGATAGTCGCCGTGCATGAGACGCCGCGCTGCATTCTCGATGCGCACGTCAGCCACCTTGGACGCGAGCAAGAGGTAGGCGTGAAACCAGCCTTGCCGCAACCATGGTGGTCCGACCCAGCCGTTATAGCGCGCGCTCGCTTTGGCCATCAGTGCGTCCGCATCCACGATCTCGAGCCTAGCGGGCGCCCCAGTCCTCTTCTCAGCCGCGCCGCGCGCAGCCTCGGCGCGATCGGCATGGTGCAGGTAGTCGGCGTGAAAGGGGGTGACGGGGTACGGGTGCCAGACAGTATCCGCGCCGAGCGCGTCCTTCAGGCCCCGCGCGCTCGCGCAGCGTGCTGAACGGTCCGCGAACTCAGGCGCGCGGCGGTCGAATGTCGCGACGACATAGCCGCCCAGCGAGATCACGCTGCCGAGCTTCGCTGGATTCGCTTGCGCGGCGATTTCGCCTCCCGCGTAAGCGTGCAGCGTCCCCTTGGCGAGCCGTTGCGCGGCCGAGCGCGCATCGAGCGCTTCGACCGTGATCTCCTGCGGATAGAACGACGGGTAAAACGGAAACTCGTGGCCGGCGTGGGCGACGCTAAAGACCGCGAGCCCCGCTCCGAGCATGACGTGTCTCATCAGCAAGCCTCATGCTACGATCGCACAGTGCTGACAGCAAGGATGGCCGTGGCTGTCATCGCGCTCGCGCCCGCCAAGGCTGCGGCGCACGCCTTCGCCGCGCGTTACGACCTGCCGCTGCCGCTTTCTCTGTGGCTCGCGGCAGCGGGGCTGACCATCGCTCTGTCCTTCGTGGTCTTCGCTCTCGCGCTGCGCCGCGGCGGGAGCGCTTCCTACCCGCGGCTCGATCTCCTGCGCCTGCCCGCCGCGCGAGCGCTCGCGCGGCTCGCCCTTCACGCGCTGCGCGCCGTGTCGGTGTTCGTGTTCGTCGTTCTCATCGCGGCGGGGCTCTTCGGCACGCAGGAGCCTTTCCGCAACCTCGTGCCCACCTTCGTCTGGATCGCCTGGTGGATCGGGTTCACCTATCTCAGCGCCACTGCGGGCGACCTCTGGGCGCTACTCAATCCCTGGAAGGCGCTCTACGTCTGGGCGGAAGCGATCGCGCGCAGAATGCGTCCCGCAGGCCGTTTCGGGCTGCGCCGCAGCCTTCCGGAGGGCGTCGGCGTGTGGCCGGCCGCGGCGCTGCTTCTCGCCTTCGGCTGGATCGAGATCGTCTGGGAGGGCAACGCGGTTCCGGCCAATATCGCAGTGCTCGCGCTCGGCTATTCGCTCCTCACCTGGACCGGCATGTTCGTTTTCGGCCGTGAGGCGTGGCTGAGCAGCGGCGAAGTCTTCACGGTGTACTTCGGGTGGCTCGCGCGGCTCGCACCCAGCGAAGTGCGAGCGAGCAATGCAGCCGCTTGCGAGTGGAACCTGCGCCCGCCCGCGGCCGGACTGCTCGATCCGCGGCCCGTCTCAACGTCGGCCGCGTTCTTCGTGATCATCATGCTCGCCACCGTGACCTTCGACGGCCTGCGCGAGACGCCGCTCTGGGCGGTCAGCGACTCGCTCTGGGCAGCGGCGGCGACGGCAGGGCTGCTCGCGCTTCCGTGCCTCTTCGCGCTGGCGATCCTCGGCGCGTGCGCCTGGATGGCATGGCTCACGCGCGGGGACGCGCGACCCGCCTCGGCGGGCGAGCTGGCGCGCCTGTTCGTGCCGACCCTCCTGCCGATCGCATTCGCCTACCATGTCGCGCATTACCTCTCGTATCTCCTGGTGGCGGGCCAAGTGGTGATTCCCCTCGCCTCGGACCCGTTCGGCCGCGGCTGGGACCTGTTCGGCACCGCGCACTACAAGATCGCCGTAGGCATAGTCGGCGCGCGATTCGCCTGGTACACGTCGGTCATCGTCATCGTGCTCGGCCATGTGCTCGCCATGTACGTCGCGCACCGCCTGGCGCTCGAGCGCTTTTCCGGGCCGCGAATCGCCCGCCGCAGCCAATATCCGCTCGCCGCGCTTATGGTCGGCTACACGATGCTCAGCCTGTGGATTCTCGCGCACCCCATAGTTGAAACCGTAAAATGAACACATGCGGTGGGTGGGCGAGGCACTGCGGGGGGCATGGACGGCATTGGCCGCGCATCCCGGCGTCTTCGCGTCGGTGACGCTGGCCGTCGCCGCGCTCAACATTCTGGCGCCGGTCGCGATCCTGTCGGCGGTGCGCAAACCGCTCGACTTCTTCACCTTCAATCCGTGGCTGACACGCCTGCCCGAATACCTCGCCTCCGACGAAGCGACGCTTGGGGAAAAGCTCGCGAAGCTTCCCGACCTTGCGCTTTTTTGGTTCTCGGCGAACGGCACCTACGGCGGCGCCGAATGGGGTTTCGCCGTGGACGTGACCGACGTCGGGCGCATCCTCCTCGTTTCGGCGCTGTTCGGGCTGTACTTCGCCCTCTGGCGCCGCTATCGCGATCTCGCCCTCGGCGGCGCGGCCCGGGCACTGCGCCGGGGAGGTCTCGCGGGTGCCGTGGCGACGGTATTCGGGATCTCCACCGGCGCGTGCAGCGTCATGGGCTGCGGGGCCCCGGTGATTCCCGTGCTCGGCCTCGCGTTCGTCGGGCTCGAGAGCGGCACGCTGCATTTTCTCGCCCAGTCCTCGCGCGTCGCGACGATCGCCCTCCTCGCCGTGCTTGTTCTCGCCGTCGGTTACCTCGGCATGCGCTGTAAGAGAAAATCATACAAAATCGCTGTACTTGGAGGCGCGCCATGACCGCGTCGTTGAAGAAAGTGAAGGCCTCGGTGATGAACGCCATCCACGACCTGCCCCTGCTGGTGGCCCGCGACGAGGGCTTCTTCAGGGACGAGGGCCTCGACGTGGAGATCATCAGAACGCCGGGTTCAGGCCAGCGCGATTCGGACCACCAGGCGCTGCGCGCCAACGTTTTCGACCGCACCATGGAGGCCCTTTACGACCAGGGCGCCTGCGACCAGTTCCGGATGTGCGAGTGGGGCGTCATGAAGCGCGCGGTGGAATCCAGCGTTACGGCTGGGCACCGCCCGGCGAAGATCGTGGCCCTGGGCTCGGCGATGTCGTCATTCGCGATCGTGACCGATCCCAAGTCTGGCATCTACGAACCGGAACAGTTGAAGGACAAGCCCATCGGCGTGAGTCCCTTCAACGGATCGCATTTCACCACCTTGAAGCTGCTCGAGGGGTTCCTCAAGCGCGAGCAGATCCGCGCCACCTTCGCTGGCACGATGAAGGAGCGCATCGAAGGGCTGAGCCGCGGCGAAGTTGCGGCGGTCAGCCTGATGGAGCCCTGGATCAGCATCGCCGAAAAGCGCGGATTTCGCGTCCTGATGGAATCGCATTCGACGCGCAGCGAGGCCGCCGGCGACGAGCTCGACGGGCCGACGCTGGCGAAAATGTTCCGCGCCGAAGCGGAGGCCGCCAAGGCGATCGAGAAGAGCCCCGAGCGCTACGCGCACTATCTAGTCGACGAGGCCGGCGGGTTGCTCGAGCTCAAGGATCTCAAGCTGTCGCGCATCCTGAACGCGCCGCCCGAGCCCTACACCCGCGATCGGTTCGAGCACACGTATGAGTGGACGCTGGCATGGGGGCTGGTTGCGTCCGGCGCCACTTACGAGAACACGGTCGACAACCGCGCCTGGCAGTAGTCCTTACACCAACAAAAAAGCCCGGTCCTCTTTCGAGGCCGGGCTTTTTCATTTGAAGATGGCCTGGCGGTAACCTACTTTCGCGTGCGCAAACGGCACACTATCATCGGCGCAAACCCGTTTCACGGTCCTGTTCGAGATGGGAAGGCGTGGGTCCAGGCTGCTGTGGCCGCCAGATAGAAGATTGAAGAAGTGAAGAATTGAATTTGAAAAACCAACTCTGGGCAGAGATCGCGCCAAGCGCGTTGCCTAACCGTTGATGCTCACGGTTATAGGGTCAAGCCGCACGGGCAATTAGTACGGGTTAGCTCAAGGCCTTACGGCCCTTGCACATCCCGCCTATCAACGTCCTGGTCTAGGACGACCCTTCAGGGGGGTCAAGCCCCCGGGAAGTCTCATCTCGAGGCAAGTTTCCCGCTTAGATGCTTTCAGCGGTTATCTCTTCCGCACATAGCTACCCGGCGATGCCACTGGCGTGACAACCGGTACACCAGGGGTGCGTCCACTCCGGTCCTCTCGTACTAGGAGTAGCCCCTCTCAAACTTCCAGCGCCCACGGTAGATAGGGACCAAACTGTCTCACGACGTTTTAAACCCAGCTCACGTACCACTTTAAATGGCGAACAGCCATACCCTTGGGACCGGCTACAGCCCCAGGATGTGATGAGCCGACATCGAGGTGCCAAACCTCCCCGTCGATATGAACTCTTGGGGGAGATCAGCCTGTTATCCCCGGCGTACCTTTTATCCGTTGAGCGATGGCCCTTCCATACAGAACCACCGGATCACTTTGACCTGCTTTCGCACCTGCTCGACCTGTCAGTCTCGCAGTCAAGCACGCTTGTGCCAATGCACATTGAGGCACGATTTCCGACCGTGCTAAGCGTACCTTCGTACTCCTCCGTTACTCTTTGGGAGGAGACCGCCCCAGTCAAACTGCCTACCATGCACGGTTCCCGGCCCGGATTACGAGCCTAGGTTAGAGCCGCGAACAGATCAGGCTGGTATTTCAACGACGGCTCCACGATGGCTAGCGCCACCGCTTCAAAGCCTCCCAGCTATCCTACACAGATCGGTTCACAGTCCAATGCAAAGTTACAGTAAAGGTGCACGGGGTCTTTCCGTCTAGCCGCGGGTAGATTGCATCATCACAACCATTTCAACTTCGCTGAGTCTCGGGAGGAGACAGTGTGGCCAGCGTTACGCCATTCGTGCAGGTCGGAACTTACCCGACAAGGAATTTCGCTACCTTAGGACCGTTATAGTTACGGCCGCCGTTTACCGGGGCTTCAATCAGGAGCTTGCACCCCATCATTTAACCTTCCGGCACCGGGCAGGCGTCACACCCTATACATCCACTTTCGTGTTGGCAGAGTGCTGTGTTTTTAATAAACAGTCGCAGCCACCGATTCTCTGCGACCCCATTGGGCTCCGGCTGTACGCCTTCACCTACTAGGGGCACACCTTCTTCCGAAGTTACGGTGTCAATTTGCCGAGTTCCTTCTCCCGAGTTCTCTCAAGCGCCTGAGAATATTCATCTCGCCCACCAGTGTCGGTTTGCGGTACGGTCCCGCCATGACTGGAGCTTAGTGGCTTTTCCTGGAAGCAGAGTATCTGCAGCTTCCCGCCCCGAAGGGCAGTCGTCGTCGCGTCTCGGCTAAGCCACGCGGATTTGCCAACGCGGCACGCCTACTCGCTTAAACCGGGACAACCAACACCCGGCCTGCATAACTTTCTCCGTCCCCACATCGCATCATGGCGAGGTACAGGAATATTGACCTGTTTTCCATCAGCTACGCCTTTCGGCCTCGCCTTAGGGGCCGACTCACCCTGCGCCGATGAACGTGGCGCAGGAAACCTTGGGCTTACGGCGTGCGGGCTTTTCACCCGCATTAACGCTACTCATGTCAGCAGTCGCACTTCCGATACCTCCACGGAACCTTACGATTCCGCTTCGCAGGCGTACGGAACGCTCCCCTACCATCACGTGCTTGCGCACGGATCCGCAGCTTCGGCAGATAGCTTGAGCCCCGTTACATCTTCCGCGCAGGACGACTCGATCAGTGAGCTATTACGCTTTCTTTAAAGGGTGGCTGCTTCTAAGCCAACCTCCTGACTGTTTATGCCTTCCCACCTCGTTTCCCACTTAGCTATCGCTTGGGGGCCTTAGCTGGCGGTCTGGGTTGTTTCCCTCTCGTGTCCGGACGTTAGCACCCGGTGCACTGTCTCCCGTGAAATTCACTCGTCGGTATTCGGAGTTTGCCATGGTTTGGTAAGGCGCCATGCCCCCCTAGCCATAACAGTGCTCTACCCCCGACGGTGTATCACGAGGCACTACCTCAATAGTTTTCGGGGAGAACCAGCTATTTCCAGATTTGTTTGGCCTTTCACCCCTACCCACGGCTCATCGACGCACTTTTGCAACAGTGGTTCGTTCGGCCCTCCAGCTGGTGTTACCCAACCTTCAGCCTGGCCATGGGTAGATCATCTGGTTTCGGGTCTACGTCCAGCAACTGAATCGCCCTGTTCGGACTCGCTTTCGCTGCGCCTTCCCTAAACGGTTAAGCTTGCTACTGAACGTAAGTCGCTGACCCATTATACAAAAGGTACGCGGTCACCCTTGCGGGCTCCCACTGTCTGTATGCATGCGGATTCAGGATCTATTTCACTCCCCTCCCGGGGTTCTTTTCGCCTTTCCCTCACGGTACTGGTTCACTATCGGTCGACAACGAGTATTTAGCCTTGGAGGATGGTCCCCCCATCTTCGGACAGGATTTCACGTGTCCCGCCCTACTTGTTCCGCGCCTAGTTCCACCACGCCTCTTTCGCATACGGGGCTATCACCCGCTGTGGCCGGACTTTCCAGACCGTTCTGCTAGAGACATGGCTAAAACGCGGTGGCTGATCCGATTTCGCTCGCCACTACTCTCGGAATCTCGGTTGATTTCTGTTCCTCTCCCTACTGAGATGTTTCAGTTCAGGAGGTTCGCTTCGCTCACCCTATGAATTCAGGTGAGGATGACCCTTGCGGGCCGGGTTTCCCCATTCGGACATCCCCGGATCAAAGCTCGCTTGCCAGCTCCCCGGGGCTTATCGCAGGCTGCAACGTCCTTCATCGCCTGTTGTCGCCAAGGCATCCACCACATGCACTTGTTCACTTGACCCTATAACCCTGAGCAATAGCCGGCTGTGATGCGCGGCGCCATGCAAAGAAATCATAGGTGCGCTTGGGAGTACTGAGGCAGACAAAGCCTCAGCGCTCGTACTACTAATGCAATCTCATACCCAGACGAACCCGGTCTGAGAAAACCGGATTCGCTTCACTTCTTCCGAATTGTTAAAGAGCAGCCGAAACACTGAAACGTACGGCGCAGCGCGCTGACGCAACGCGCTCGGCGGTAGGTTCCTGGAAAAACTGGTGGAGCCAACCGGGATCGAACCGGTGACCTCCTGCTTGCAAAGCAGGCGCTCTCCCAGCTGAGCTATGGCCCCTGCAGGGGGCGG
>DATNMK010000089.1:0-40000 GCA_035602335.1 Burkholderiales bacterium | reverse complement strand
CAGAGCGTGCGCTAGCAGCCGCACGCGGCTTGTCGTCCTCGACCACATCTCGTCGCCGACCGGACTGATTTTCCCGGTCGCCGAGCTGGCAGCTCTGGCGCGCGCCCAGGGCGCGCAAGTGCTGATCGATGGCGCACACGGCCCGGGTCAGCTCGATCTCGACGTGCCGGCACTCGGCGCCGACTGGTACGTCGGCAACTGCCACAAGTGGTTGTTCGCGCCGCGCGGTTGCGGGTTCCTCTGGTCGCGGGACGAGGCAAAGCGGCCGCTGCACCCGCTTGCCATCTCCCACGACTATGGGCGGGGATTCACGGCGGAGTTCGACTGGACCGGCACGCGCGATTTCTCGGCCTGGCTCGCCGTCGTCGACGCGTTGCGTTTTGTCGCAGAGCTCGGAGCGGAACGTGTCCACGCCTACAACCACGAGCTCGTTGTCACGGCCGCATCCAGCATTGCGGCTGCGTGGCAGACGCCCATCGATGCGCCGGCGGCAATGCACGGCTCGATGATCGCGATACGGCTGCCGCCGCGCCTGCAGGACTACGGGCCGCCGACCCGCGAGACTGCCAGGCGTCTGCAGTCGGACATCCTGGCGAAGCAGCGCATTGTCGTCGCCATCATGGCGCTGGGCGAAGCGCTGTGGGCGCGCATTTCGGGACAGATCTACAACACCCGCGAGGACTACGAAAAGCTGCTCTCGATCTAGCGCATCAGATCTTCTCGGTCTCCCCGCCGCGCGGCTGCCAGACCAGGAGCCGCCGCTCGGCGAGCGACACCGCCCAGTCGAGCAGCAGGGCAAACACGGTCAGCACCAGGATGCCCGCGAATACCGCGTTGATGTCGAAGGTGCCCTCCGCCTGCAGGATCAGATAGCCGACGCCGCGCGAAGAGCCGAGGTATTCGCCGACCACCGCGCCGACGAAGGCAAGGCCGACGGAATTGTGCAGGCTCGCGAAGACCCAGCTCATCGCGCTCGGCACATACACATGGCGCAGGAGCTGCCGGTCGCTCGCGCCGAGGATGCGTGCATTGGCGAGCACCGTGTAGCTCACTTCGCGAACGCCCTGGTACACGTTGAAGAAGACGATGAAGAACACCAGCGTCACGCCGAGCGCGACCTTGGAGGCGATGTCGAGGCCGAACCAGACCGCGAAGATCGGCGCGAGAATCACGCGCGGCATGGAGTTCAGCGCCTTGATATACGGGTCGAGCAGCGCCGCGGCGAGCGGGCTGAGCGCGAGCCACAATCCCATGCCGAGCCCGAGCACGGTGCCGATGACAAAGGCGAGCAGCGTCTCGAGCAGCGTCACCCAGAGATGCGGGTAAATCGTGCCGGAGGAGAACCACTCCCAGGTGCGCGCCAGCACCTTGAGCGGTTCGCCGAAGAAAAATGCCGCCTTGTGCGGATTATCGAAATAAAGCGGCGGCAGCAGGGTCGGGCTGGTGGCGACGTGCCAGAACGCGAGGAAAGCGACGAACATCGCCACCTGCCAGAAGCGCAACGCCGCCTTACTGCCGCTGCTGCTGCGCATAGCTCTTCAGGACCTCCTCTTTCATCGCGCGCCAGATGAGGGTGTGCAGCTCGATGAAGCGCGGCGTGAGGCGGATCTCGGCTACGTCGCGCGGACGCGGCAGGTCGATCTGGTACTCCCCGATCGGGTGCGACTCCGGGCCGGCCGAGAGCACCACCACTCGGTCCGAGAGCGAGATCGCTTCCTCGAGGTCATGGGTGATGAACACCACCGACTTGCGGTTCGCCGACCACAGCTCGAGCAGCTCGTTTTCCATCAACTGCCGGGTCTGGATGTCGAGCGCGGAAAAGGGCTCGTCCATCAGGATGATCTCGGGATCGAGGATCAGGGTCTGCGCCAGCGCGACGCGCTTTCGCATGCCGCCGGAAAGCTGGTGCGGATAGCGCGCGCCGAATCCGGCGAGGCCGACGCGCTGTAGCCAGCTCTCCGCCTGCCGCACCGCTTGTGAGGCATCGGTCTTTCTAAACTCAAGTCCGGCGGTGACGTTCTGCAGCGCGGTGCGCCACGGCATCAGGGCCTCGGTCTGGAACAGGTAGCCCGCCTTCCGATTGAGTCCCGCCAGCGGCTCGCCGAACACCCGGATGCGGCCTGCCGACGGCTGCAGCAGTCCGACCGCGACGTTGAGCAGCGTCGACTTGCCGCAACCCGTCGGTCCGACCACGGACACGAATTCGCCGGGCGCCACGTCAAGCGTCGTCTCCTTGATGGCCGTGTATCGCGCCCCATCCTGGGAAACGAAAGTGACGGTGATGTCCTCGAGCGCGAGCGCCGCGACCACGGCCGCGCTACTTCTTCTTGCCGTACTTGGCGTGCGCTTTCTTGACGAACTCGTTGGTGTACGTCTCGGCGAGATTGATGCTTTCGGGCTTGACCGCGGGGTTGAACGACGCCAGCGCCTTGAGCGTCGTCTTGGCTCCTGCCTCGCTGAAATACCCGTCCCTGGAATACGCCGGCCGCACGTTGTTGAATGCGAACAGGTACATCGCCTTGTTGCCGAGCAGGTACTCTTCGGGCACGGCGGCGAGGATCTGCTGCGGCGACGCGTCCTGCATCCAGAGCAGCGCGCGCACCGTGGCATTGGTGAGCGCCTGCACGGTGTGCGGGTTCTTTTTCACGAATTCGACCGGCGCGTAGAGGCTTGCCGCCGGCATCGGTCCGCCGAACAGCTTCTCTGTGCCCTCCGGCGTGCGCGTCTCCGCGATCAGCTTGATCTTGCCTTCCTTCTCGAGGATCGTCATCACCGGGTCGGTCTGCGAGAGCACGTCGACGCGGCCCTGCTCCAGCGCGGCGATCACCGTCGCGCCCTGGCCGACGCCGATGATCGCGACGTCGGTCGGCTTCAACCCGCCCTGCGCAAGCACATAGTTGATGACCATGTTGGTGCTCGAGCCCGGCGCGCTCACGCCGACCTTGAGCCCCTTGAGATCCTTGGGCGACTTGTAGCCCGCCGCGCGCGAACCGGCGATGCCGACGCTGATCTGCGGCGCCGCGCCAGACAGCACGAAAGCCTGGAAGTTCTGCTTGCGCGCCTGCATGTTGATGGTGTGCTCGTAAGCGCCCGAGACGACGTCGGCGCTGCCGCCGACCACCGCCTCCAGCGAACGCGTACCGCCCGGGAAATCGCTGATGCGGACGTTGAGTCCCTCGTCCTTGAAGTATCCGAGCCGCTCGGTGATGGTCAGCGGCAGGTAATAAAGCGCGGTTTTACCACCGACGGCGATGTGGACGTCGCGCTTTTCGATCTGAGCATGAACGTGCAAGGCGGCGCCGAGCAAAACGCTCGTCGCCAGATACCGGTAACTTGTTTTCACGAAAAACCCTCCTCCTCAGATGTTACGGCGGTCCAGGAGCGCCTGGGAGATCGTGCCGGCATCGACGTATTCCAGCTCGCCGCCGAGCGGCACGCCGCGCGCGATGCGGCTCACCTTGACGTCGCGCGTGCGCAGCATCTCCGCGATGTAATGCGCGGTCGCCTCGCCCTCATTGGTGAAATTGGTGGCGAGGATCACCTCCTGCACCTCACCGTCGGTCGCGCGCGCGAGCAGCTGGTCGAGGCCGATGTCGCGCGCGCCGACGCCGTCGAGCGGCGACAGCCGTCCCATCAGCACGAAGTACATCCCGGAGTAGCTCAGCGTCTGTTCGACCATCGCCAGGTCAGCGGGCGTTTCCACCACGCAAAGCAGCGCTGGATCGCGCCGCGGCGAGCGGCATAGCGCGCACACTTCCTCTTCGGTGAAGTTGTGGCAGCGGGCGCAGCGGCGCACCGTGGCCAGCGCGCCGGCCAGAGCCTGCGCCAGCTGATCGGCGCCGGCACGGTCGTGCTGCAGCAGGTGATAGGCCATGCGCTGCGCGGAGCGCGGCCCGACGCCAGGGAGCACGCGCAGGGCCTCGATAAGGCGCTCCAGCCCCTTGGAGGCGGGAAGCGAATCCTTGGCCACTCAGAACGGCAGCTTGAATCCGGCGGGCAAGCCCAGCCCCGCGGTCATACCGCTCATCTTCTCGGCGATCGTCGCCTCTACCCGATGCGAGGCATCGTTGAACGCGGCGGCGACCAGATCCTCGAGCATTTCGCGGTCGTCGCCGACCAGCGAGGGATCGATCGTGACCCGCTTTACCTCGTACTTGCAGTTCATCTGCACCTTCACCATGCCGGCGCCCGACTGACCTTCGACCTCGAGGGTCGCGAGCTGCTCCTGCATGCGGCGCATGTTCTCCTGCATCTGCTGCGCCTGCTTCATCAGCTGGCCGATGTTGCCTTTCATTTCTGCGTACCCCGCTCATTACTGGCGATGGTGGAATCGACGACCTTGCCGTCGAACAGGTCGACGAGATCCTGCACGAAGCCGTCGGAGCGCACCGCGCGCGCCGCTTCGGCGCGCCGCGCTTCGCGCTCTCCGGCCTCGATGGCCGCCGCGCTGTCGCCCGAGGCCTCGCCCAGCGAGACTTTCACCGAGACGCCGCCGCCTAGATGCTGCTCGAGGGCGGTCTTCAGCTTCTCCTGGTAATTGCGATCGGCCAGATAGGCCTTCTCCTTCGGCACGACGAGCTCGAAGACGCTGCCCTCGCGGCGACGAAGTTCGGCGTTGCGCGCCAGCTCACGCGCCGCACCGGTGAGCGCAAGCTGCTGCGCAAGCTCGGGCCAGCTCTTGTCGGCGGCCGGGGTCCCCGCCTTTGCCTTCATCGGTGCGACGCGCTCGCGATTTCCCCCCTCGGGCCGGAACGCGAGCATGCGCAGCAGGGTCATGACGAAGCCCGCGTGCTCGTCGGGCGCGAGCGGCAGGTCTTCTCTGCCCTGCAGCGCGATCTCGTAATAGAGCTGCACCGACTCCGCATCGAGGCGGGCGGCAAGCTCGACGATGGCGGCGCGCTCGGGCAGATCGTCGGCGAGCGCATCGGGCACTGTCTGGGCCATTGCGATGCGTAGCAGCAGGCTGGCAAGATCGGCGAGCGCGGCATCGAAAGACAGGCTGCGCGCCTGCATCTCGTCCGCCACCGATAACATGGCCCGCGCATCGTCCGCGGCCACTGCCGCCAGCAGCCGCAGCAGATGGGTCTGGTCGATCGCCCCGAGCATCTCGCTCACGCTCGCCGCCGCCACCCGGCCGCCGCCGTGTGCGATCGCCTGGTCGAGCAAGGACAGCGCGTCGCGCATGCTGCCGGCTGCAGCGCGGGAAATCAGCGCAAGCGCTTCGCGGTCGAAGTCGATTTTTTCGTTCTCGAGCACTTTGCCCAGATGAGCGGCGATCGCAGCAGGCGGCATCTGCTTGAGATTGAACTGCAGACAGCGGCTCAGCACCGTCACCGGAATTTTCTGCGGATCGGTTGTCGCGAGGATGAATTTCAGATGCTCCGGCGGCTCTTCGAGCGTTTTCAGCATGGCGTTGAAGGCGTGCCCGGAGAGCTGGTGCACCTCGTCGATCACGTAGACCTTGTAGCGCCCGCGGCTCGGCGCGTATTGCGCGGTATCGAGCAGCTGGCGCATCTCGTCGACCCTGGTATTGGTCGCTGCGTCGACCTCAAGCAGGTCGATGAAGCGGCCGGCGTCGATCTCCACGCACGCCGTGCATATGCCGCAGGGCTGCGGCGTCACGCCAGTTTCGCAATTCAGGCATTTCGCCAGGATGCGGGCGAGCGTGGTCTTGCCGACGCCACGTGTGCCCGTGAACAGATAGGCGTGATGCAGCCGCTGGTGCTCCAGAGCGTGCCGCAAAGCCCGAACGACGTGCTCTTGCCCCACCAGGCTGCCGAAGTCCCGCGGCCGCCATTTGCGGGCAAGTACTTGATAGCTCATCGGTTAATAAATTGGTGGCGAGCCTGACCCCCGGCACTTGCAGTGGCCGGCTGTGGCTGCTTCCTTCCGGACCTGACCAGGTTCACCAGACTGCAATGCGGGGAGGCCCGCCACCCCCATTGTAAGTCATTGGCTTGCGAAACAACGCCCGAAGTAAGCCCGATGTCAGTGTGCAGTCAGGACTTTGACCGAGGGGAGCGCTATGCTTTTCTCCAATCGGATCCTCCTCCATCGCGTCGATTCACTCGCGATGGTTTAAACGCCCTGCAAGCGAAAGCGAGCCGGGCGTTTTCTTTTGTAATATTGCCCCATGAAAATTTCCGCCCTCGTCGGGATGTGGCTTTGCGTCGCGTTCGGCCTGGTTTGCCTGGGGTTCGCGTACAACGGATTTTCGGGTCTGACCACCCTGACCGATCAGACCGAGCGCGAGCTGTCGCTCGGCTACGCCTGGTTCTGGACTTTTCTTTTCGGTGTGGCGCTCGCCTTCGGCATCCTTTCGTGGATGATCAAGGAAGGAAAGCTGGGCAAGGTCGAGTAAAGGTGGCGGAGAGAGTGGGATTCGAACCCACGATACGCTATTAACGTATACACGCTTTCCAAGCGTGCGCCTTAAGCCGCTCGGCCATCTCTCCGCGAGGTGGGAGATTCTAGCTTCCAGGGCAAAAAAAAGCCCGCCTCAAGGGCGGGCTCAGTGCGGAGATTCGGTGCCGAGCGCTACACCCGGGCTTTCTCCGGTTGCCAGATACTGATTTTGCGGGTTTCCGGCATAAGGAAGAGGGCGAGCACGAAGCACACCGCGGGAACAGTGATCGGATAGATCAGCGCGTAGCCAAGGCTGCCCGTGGACTGAAAGGCTGCCGAGGTGATGAACGGCACCAATCCGCCACCCCACCCGTTGCCGATGTGATAGGGCACCGACACCGATGTGTAGCGGATCCTGCCGGGGAAGTATTCCGCCAGGAATGCTCCGATCGGTCCATAGGTCATCCCTACGTAAGACACGAGGATGCAGATAATGAAAATCGCGACGGGATAGTTGATATTGCCCGGCTGGGTAACCGTACCGAGCCATGAATACAGGGGATAGTAGGTGAGCGCCGCGAGCAACATGCCTCCCAGGATCACTGGCTTGCGGCCGATATGGTCGGACAACCAGCCAAACAGGATCAAGGTCGGCGTTGCGATGAGCAGCGCGATTCCCACGATTAGGCTCGAGGTCACGACGTCCACCTTGGATACTTGCTGCAGGTAGTACAACGCCCAGAATTGCCCGCTGTACCACACGCATCCCTGCCCGATCACCACGATGCTGGCGATGATCACGAACTTGATATTCGAGGTGAGGAAGGCTTCCTTCCAGGGGTTCTTGGTCATCTGACCTTTGGCTTTGAGCTCCTGGAAGATCGGTGTCTCCTGCAGTTGCAGGCGGATGTAGATCGCAATTCCCACCAGCAGGAAAGAAGCCAGGAACGGGATGCGCCAGCCCCAGTCGTTGAACGCCTCGGTGCCGACGTACGCCCGCGTACCGACGATCACGGCCATCGACACCACGATCCCAAGAGTCGGAGAGGTTTGCAGCCAACCGGTGTAGTAGCCGCGGCGTTCGTCCGACACGTGCTCGGCGACGTAGGTGATGGCGCCTCCATATTCGCCGCCAAGGCACAGGCCTTGGATGATCCGCAGCGAGAAGAGGAGGACCGCGGCGGAGAGACCGATCGACTGGTAGCTGGGGATCAATCCAATCACCCCCGTGCCCAGCCCCATTCCGGTCAGGGTGATGAGGAACGTGTACTTGCGGCCCACCCGGTCACCCAGCCATCCGAAGAGGAACGCCCCCAGCGGGCGGATCAGGAATCCGGCAGTGAACAGCGCAATCGTGCTCAGCAGGGCCGCAACCGGGTGGGTCTTGTCGAAGAACTTGACCGCCAAGATCGCGGCCAAGCTCCCGAAGATATAGAAGTCATACCACTCGATAACGTTTCCCACTGCCGCGGCGACGATCACACGCCGGAAGTCCTTCGGGATTGCAGCAGCCATAGTCGTTCTCCCCCTATTTCAAGAAAAAAGCCCGCCTCGAGGACGGGCTTGGTGGTTGCCGGTGCGGCGCTTAGGTCGCCTGGTGCTGGTAGGTCCTGATGTCGCGCGTGCGCGTCTCGGTGAGGAAAATCGCGCCGACGATCACCGTCATGATCGAGACGACGATCGGATACCACAGGCCGTAGTAGATATCGCCGGTCGCTGCCACCATGGCCGTGGCGGTGAGCGGAAGCATGCCGCCGAACCAGCCGTTGCCGATATGATACGGCAGCGACATCGAGGTGTAGCGGATCTCGGTCGGGAACAGTTCTACCAGGAAGGCGGCGATCGGGCCGTAGACCATCGTTACGTAGATCACCATGATCACGAGGATCAGCTCGGCCATTACCCAGTTCACCTTGCTCTTGTCGGCACCCGCGGGGGCGCCGGTTTGCTTCAGCGTCTCGGTGAGCTTCTTCTGGTCCCAGCCCTCGATCTTCACCGTGCCGATGGTGGTAGTCACCGTCTTGCCTTCCGCCGGCACCGACTTGAACGAAAGGCCCTGCTTGGTGAGAAAGTCCTTCACTCGGTCGCAATCGGAGAACTTGCTCCACGGGCCGACGAAGATGTGGAACTGGCAGTCGGCGGAATTGGCGGCGACCGTGATCGGGTTCTTTTGCGAGTATTCCTCGAGCGCCGGGTTGACGTAGTGCGTGAGCCCGTGGAACAGCGGGAAGTACGTGACCGCAGCGATCAGGCAGCCCGCCAGGATGATCTTTAGCCGCCCGATGCGGTCCGAGATCCAGCCAAAGAAGATGAAGAACGGCGTGCCGATCAGCAGCGACAATCCGATCAGCATGTAAGCCGACACATAGTCGAGCTTCAGCGTGATGATCAGGAAGAACAGGGCATAGAACTGCCCCGTATACCAGACCACGCCCTGCCCTGCAGTCGCGCCGAGCAGCGCTAGCAGCACGTACTTGTTGTTCGGGTACTTGAGAAAGCTGTCGGTAAGCGGCGATTTGGAGCCCTTGCCTTCGGCTTTCATCTGCTGGAACACCGGCGACTCGTGCAGCTTGAGCCGGATGTAGATCGAGAACACGAGCAGGATCAGCGACAGCCAGAACGGAATCCTCCAGCCCCAATCGGCGAACACCTTGGCGTCCATCCACACCCGGCACGCGCCGATAATCGCCAGCGCGAGGAAGAAGCCGAGCGTCGCCGTGGTCTGGATCCAGGCCGTGTCGTAGCCGCGTCGCTCGTGCGGCGCGTGCTCGGCGACGTAGGTCGCCGCCCCGCCGTACTCGCCGCCGAGCGCGAGACCCTGCACCAGCCGCAGCGTCACCAGCAGGACCGGCGCCGCCCAGCCGATGGTCTGAAAGGTCGGCAGCAAGCCCACAAGGAACGTGGCGCCGCCCATGAAAACAATGGTGACGAGGAAGGTGTACTTGCGCCCGACCAGGTCGCCGATGCGGCCGAACACGATGGCGCCGAAGGGGCGCACCAGGAAGCCTGCGGCGTAGGTCGCGAACGCCGACAGCAGCGCGGCGGTTTCGTTACCCGAGGGGAAGAACAGCGCGGCGAAGAACGGCGCAAGCGTCGCGTAAAGGTAAAAGTCATACCACTCGAATACCGTGCCCAGCGAGGAGGCGAAGATGACTCGTCTCTCCTCCGTCTTAAAGCTTTGTACCGATTCTTCTTCGAACAAGCCTCTCTTTGCCTTGGCATGATCAGCCATCTGTCGTCCCCCGTCTGAACCCGGTTAAGAGCCGGTCAAGTGCGGCCCTGCCGGATAATACCTTGCGAAATATCCTAAATCCGGCTTACTCAGACCTTACGGAGTGTTGTTGCAGCGCATCACGCCAGCAGTTGCTTGATCTTGCCCATCAGCTCGCTGGTCGAGAAAGGTTTGGTGACATAGAGGTCGGCGCCCAGCGCCAGCCCTTTCGCCACTTCGGCGTCGCGTCCTTTCGCCGAAAGCATGACGATCTTGATGTGGCGCCACTCGGGGCGCTCGCGCAGCAGCCTGCAGACCTCGTAACCGCTGCGCAGCGGCATCATGACGTCGAGCAGCACCAAGTCCGGAGCCGACGCCTCGACCATCTTCAGAGCCTCCTCGCCGTTCCGCGCCACCTGCACTTCGTATCCGCTGCGCCGCAGAAGGTACTCCAGCGCGACGACGATGTTCGGCTCGTCATCGGCGACCAGGATTTTTTTGCTCACCGGCGCGCTCCCGCCGGCAGTGTGAATGAAAAGCAGGCGCCGCGTCCCAGGCTGCTTTCGACCCACATCCTGCCGCCGAAATGCTCGACGATCTGGCGACTGATATGCAAGCCGAGGCCGCTGCCATGCGGCTTGGCGGTAAGCGTATCGCCGACCTGGCGGAACTTGTCGAACACCACGCCCTGATCGGCCGGAGCGATGCCCGGGCCGTTGTCGCGCACGTCGACGCGCAGCATGCCGTCATTCTCGGACAGGGCGACCTCGACGCGCCCCTGGCGGGGATCGCAGAACTTGGCCGCGTTCGACAGCAGATTGAGCAGCACCTGGATGATGCGATCGACGTCCGCCGAGACGGCGATCGGCTTGTCCGGAACGCGCATGTCGACCCGGATGTTGCGTTCCTCGAACACCTGGCTCATGCCGGTGACCGCATCGGCGATCACGTCCTTGATGTCGAAGCGCGACTGCTGCCATTCGGCCTTGCCGGATTCGATCTTGGACAGGTCGAGCACCTGGTTGATCAGCCGCGTCAGCCGCTCCGTCTCCTTGGTGATGATGCCGAGGAATCTCTTGCGTTGCTCGAGCTCCATTTCCGGGTCCTCGAGCAGGATCTGCGTAAAAGCCCGGATCGAAGTGAGCGGCGTACGCAGCTCGTGCGTCACCGTGGAGACGAAGTCGTCCTTCAGCCGGTCGAGCTCCTGCAGCCGTTCGTTCGCCTCGCGCAGCTCCGCGGTGGCTGCCTCCAGCTCGCGCGATTTCTGTTCCAGCCGGTGGCTGTACACCACCACCTGCGATGCCTCGTCGAGAATTTCCCGCACCTCTTCCATGGTCAAGGCTTCCTCCGTGACCACTGAGGCGACCATGACGCGCGCGGAGGCCGCGCCGATGGCACCCGCGAGCTGGACCTCCACGTAATGGACCAGCTCCGCGTCGGCGATCATCGGGTCATCAGGCCACCGCATACCCCTGGCCGCGGCGTACTGGTGGAAGGCGTCCTCCGCCGAGCCGGCGCCCAGAAATCGCGCAAGCAGGTTGTACAGGTCCGGCACCGACGCGGTGCCGCGCCAGAAGCGCGCGCCGCCGGCCTCGCCGGTATGCCGGAAAACGTCGACGAACAGGCTTGCCTGGCGGTGCTCGTCAACGCTCGGCGCAGCCGAAAGCGAAACCCCGACATAGGCGCCGATATTGGCGACCATGCTCCAGATCATCGCGTGGGTGATCTGATCGAGACCCGACAGGCCGAAGAGCTGCAGCGGTTTCAGCAGCTCGATACCGAAAGGACCGTGCTCGAGCAGCCCAATCGGCAGCCAGCCCGAACGCGCGAGCGCTGGCAGCAACAGGGTGTAGAACCAGACCGCGAAGCCGGCGAGGAGACCGCACAGCGCGCCCCGGCGCGTGCCGCCTTTCCAGAAGATGCCGCCCAGGGCCACCGGCGCGAACTGCGCGACTGCGGCGAAGGAGATCAACCCGATCGAGACCAGCGCGTAGGCCTCGCCGGCAAGCTTGAAGTAGAGGTAACCCAGCAGCAGGATCAGCACGATCGCGCCGCGCCGTATGCCGAGCAGCAGCCCGGTGAGGTCCTTGCGCTCGTTGAGGCGCAGCCTGCGCAGCCTGAGCAGCACCGGCATCACCAGGTCGTTGCACACCATCGTGGAGAGCGCGATCGTCTCGACGATCACCATGCCGGTCGCCGCGGACAGCCCGCCGATGAACACCAGCAGCGCGAGCAGCTCTTGCTTCTCCGCCATCGGCAGGGTGAGCACGAACGTGTCGGCATCGACCCCGCCCGCGGGAAAGCGCAGCCGCCCGCCGAAGGCGATCGGCAGCACGAAGATGTTGATCGCCAGCATGTACACCGGAAACAGCCAGATCGCCTTGTTGAGGTGCTTCTCGTCGAGGTTTTCGATGACCGCGACCTGGAACTGGCGCGGCAGGAACATGATGGCCATCATCGACAGGATGGTCAGCCAGACCCAGCTCGCGTAGCTGCCGGCGACGCCTTCCAGCGGCGTCATCATGGCGCGCAGCTTCGGCTCGGCTGCGGCGCGCGCGAAAAGATCGCCGAAGCCGTGGTACATGCCGAAGGTCACGAACACGCCGACGGCGAGAAACGCGAGCAGCTTGACCAGCGACTCGAACGCGATCGCGGCGACCATCCCCTGGTGGTGCTCGGCGGCGTCCAGATGGCGCGTGCCGAACGCGATGGTGAAGGCGGCGAGGATCAGCGCCACCCAGAGGGCTGTGTCTTGGCGGATCGGCTCCGCGCCGAGCTGGGAGGGCATGACGATTTCCGGGTACTGTACGAGAATGGAATAGCTGGTGGAGACCGCTTTGAGTTGCAGCGAGATGTAAGGAAGGATGCCGATCACGGCGATGACCGTCACGATGCCGCCCAGCAGCGCGCTCTTGCCGTAGCGCGATGCGATGAAATCGGCGAGCGACGTGATGCGGTTCTGTTTAGAGATGCGCAGGATCTTGCGCATCACGATCCACCACAGCGCGATCATCAGCGTCGGTCCGATGTAGATCGGGAGAAAACCCACGCCGTCGCTCGCCGCGCGGCCCACGCTGCCGTAAAACGTCCAGGCCGTCGCATACACCGCCAGCGACAGGCTGTAGATGTAGCCTCTCGCTAGGATCGGGCGGCCGGCATCGGCGCGCTGATCGGCGACGTAGGCGATCGCGAACAGCAGGCCGAGATAGGCAAACGAGATGAGGATGATGACTGTGCCGTGCAGCATCGGGCGAGCGCCGCGCTAGCGGTCCCTGAGGGTGACCAGCGCCATCAACGCGATCAGCGCCGCCCAGGCGATAAAGATATAGGCGTACAGGATCGGCACGCCGAACAGGGTGCCCGACACGTTGAACAGTGCGAGGATCGGGTAGTTGAACAGGAGCATGCCGAGCATGCACAGCGCGACGAAGCGTTGTCCCCTGGTTTCATCGCTCATAACCGCCCCCTCAGATATCCGATCGGGGCCGCACCGCCGTCACGCTGCATGGCGCTCCGGCCACGACCTGCGCCGGCACCCCTGCAGACCAGCGGGTGTGCACAGCGCTCCGCGGCGCGCCGATCAATATCTGATCGACGTCGTTCATGCTGGCGAAGTCGATCAGCGCTACCGCCGGCTTTTCCGACTCTAGCACGTGGTAGGTCAGGCGCTCTTCGGGCAATCCCAGCGGTTTCGCCCAGCGCCGCAGGTTTACCAGGTGCTTGATATGGCGGCCGGTGGGCGTATCGTCGCTCAGCGCAGCCGCCGGCGGCACGACCGTGATGCAGGCGACCCGGCAGCGCTCGTGCGCTGCGATTTGCCGCCGCACCGCATCACGCAAGGCCTCGAACAAGGCCTCGTCTGTCTGCATCGACGGGATCGCCACCAGCACGATTGGCGCAGGAGTGATGGTCGTGGACGGCGGCGGACACGGTGCGGGCTCGAAGTTTTTCGCACGCATCCAGCGGCGGGCGAGGCTTGCCCAGCCGGCCCGGCGCCGCCGTTCGCCGCGCTGTGTGAGCTCGACCTGGTCGGGATTCGCCAGGTCGAATGCGACCTGGGCAGCCGAGGCGTAGCGGTCGCGGCCGTCGACCTCCAGGCAATGCAGGATGATTTCCTGCAGCCAATCCGGCGTCGCGGCGACGATCGCGCGAGGCGGCACCGGGTCGCGATACAGGCGCTGACGGAGTTGGGCGACGGTCTTTGGCAGACCGAAGGGCTGCTTTCCGGTGGCGAGCTCATAAAGGAGCGCGCCGAGCGCAAACACGTCGCTTCGCGGATCGCAGCGTACGCCCAGCACCTGTTCGGGGGACATATAGGACCAGTTGCCCACCGGGAAACGGAATTCCTCGGCCAGCAGGTCGGGGTAATGGCGGTGGTTGGACAGCCCGAAATCGATCAGCGCCGCTTCACCGCTCGCGCGATACAGCACATTGGTGGATTTAAGATCGAGATGGATCACGTCCTGGCGGTGGATATCGTGCAGCGCCAGCGCAAACGCGTGACCGAGCCGCGCAGTTTCCTCCGGCGGGAGCGGTGCGCGCTGGATCCAGTCTTGCAGCCTCGTGCCTTCGATGTGCTCCATCACCAGGTACGGCGTGGTTTCGACGTCCCCGTACGCCACCAGCGTCGGGTGGTGGGTGCCCTGGGCGAGCGCGCCGAGCACCGTGCGCTCGACTTCGAAGCTGACGACGTTGGCCGGCCGCTCGTCGAGGCCGACTTTCGGGATTTTCATGATCAGAGGCAGCGGGCCTTCGGGGCCCATCAAGCGAAAGATCCACGCCATCGTGCCGACGTGTATTTTCTCGCCGAGGCGAAAACCGTCGAGCTCGGTGCCCGGCTTCGGCGCCAGCATTCAAGTGCCTCGTTCCAGACGCCGCGCGAGCCGTTCCGGAAGACCGGCGGCGCGGATTTTTTCCGCGGCCGAGCCGTAGTCGTAAGGAACTCGAAAGAAGGTGACCCTGGCGCGTCCGAGATCGGCGAGCGCATAACACGCGGCATTGTTGCGATCGCGCGGCTGGCCGGCGGAGCCGACGATGGCAAGCCATTGCCGGTGCCTGCCGGTCGGAATCGGAGTGCCCCACACCGGCCGGAAGGGCAGCGGATAGCCGCCGGCGCCCCGGTAATAGAGCTTCGGTTCGTGCACGTGCCCGCAAAAAGTGAACGCCGCGTTCGTCGCCTTCATGCTCTGGTCCGCCTGGCGCGGGCCGGTCACGTAAGGCCAGCGCTCCGGCGAGGCGGCGCTGGCATGAACGAACAGGATGTCTTCCTCCCGCACCGTGAGCGGCAGCCCGGTGAGGAAGGCGCGCTGCCGCTTGCCGAGGCGCGGCTGCGTCCAGGTGATCGCCGCCTGCGCGGTGGAATTGAGGCCCTTGACCGGGCGGCCGATCGCGGCAGCGTCGTGGTTGCCGAGCACCACCACGGCGCCTTGAGCGGCGTGCTGCTCGACCAGTTCCAGCACCGCAACGGGATCCGCGCCATAGCCGACGAGATCGCCGAGAAACGCGAAGCGCTCGGCGCCGAGCGCCTTCGCGTGCTCGAGGCAGGCGGTAAGCGCTTCCAGGTTGCTGTGAATGTCGGCAAACAGAGCCAGCTTCACAGGCTGAGAGCCACCCTACCGCATCACATCGATTGCTTCAGCTGATCGAGGATCGCGGGGTTCTCCAGCGTCGAGACGTCCTGCTTGATCTCCTCGCCCTTCGCGATCGAGCGCAGCAGCCGCCGCATGATCTTGCCCGAGCGCGTCTTGGGCAGGTTGTCGCCGAAGCGGATGTCCTTGGGCTTGGCGATAGCGCCGATCTCCTTGCCGACCCAGTCACGCAGCTCCTTGGCGATCTTCTTTGCCTCCTCGCCGCTCGGGCGCGCGCCCTTCAGCACCACGAACGCGCACACCGCCTCGCCGGTCAGCTCGTCGGGCCGTCCCACGACCGCGGCTTCGGCGACCAGCTTCGAGTTCGCCACCAGCGCAGACTCGATCTCCATCGTGCCGAGCCGGTGTCCGGAGACGTTCAGCACGTCGTCGATGCGCCCCATGATGCGGAAATAGCCGTCCTCGTCGGTGCTCGCGCCGTCTCCCGCAAGGTAGTACTTGCCCTTGAAGTCCTCCGGGTAGTAGCTCTTCTTGTAACGCTCCGCATCGCCCCAGATGGTGCGGATCATGGCGGGCCACGGGCGCTTGATCACCAGGATGCCGCCCTTGCCCCTGCCGACCGGGTGGCCGGTTTCGTCGACGATGTCGGCGATGATTCCGGGCAGCGGCAGCGTCGCCGATCCGGGCTTGGTCGGTATCGCGCCCGGCAGCGGCGAAATCATGTGGCCGCCGGTCTCGGTCTGCCACCAGGTATCGACGATCGGGCAGCGCCCGCGCCCGACGGTTTCGTGATACCACATCCAGGCCTCGGGGTTGATCGGCTCGCCGACCGTGCCGAGGATGCGCAGCGACGACAGGTCGTATTTCTTCGGCAGGTCCGCGCCCGCCTTGATGAGAGAGCGGATCGCCGTGGGAGCCGTATAGAAAACATTGACCTTGTGGTCCTGGATGATCTTCCAGAAGCGGCCCGCGTCAGGATAGGTCGGGACGCCTTCGAACATCACTTCGGTGGCCCCGACCGCGAGCGGACCGTAGGTGATGTAGCTGTGCCCGGTTACCCAGCCGACGTCCGCGGTGCACCAGAACACGTCGCTCGGTTTGTAGTCGAACACCCACTTCATGGTGAGAACGCACCAGAGCAGGTAGCCGGCCGTCGAATGCTGCACGCCCTTGGGTTTGCCGGTCGAGCCCGAGGTATACAGGATGAACAGCGGATGCTCGGCGTTCACCCAGGTCGGCTCGCAGGTATCGGGCTGGCCTTTCACCGCATCGTCCCACCACAGGTCGCGGCCGGCTTTCATCGGCACGTTGCTGCCCGATCGCTTGTAGACGATGACCGTCTTGATGGCCTCGCAGCCGCCCATGGCCAGGGCCTCGTCGACCACCGGCTTGAGTGCAATCTCCTTGCCGCCGCGGAACTGCCCGTCGGCGGTCACCACCGCCACCGCGCCGGCGTCGATGATCCGCTCCTGCACGCTCTTGGCCGAGAAGCCGCCGAACACCACCGAGTGCGTCGCGCCGATGCGCGCGCAGGCCTGCATCGCGACCACCGCCTGGATCGACATGGGCATATAGATGAGGACGCGGTCGCCCCTCTTGATGCCGCGCGCCTTCAACGCGTTCGCGAGCTTGCAAACCTCGTGGTAGAGCTGCTTGTAGGTGATCTTCGTCACGCTTCCGTCATCGGCCTCGAAGATGATTGCGATCTTGTCGGGCTGGGTTTGCAGGTGCCGGTCGAGGCAGTTGTACGAAGCGTTGAGCTCGCCGTCGTAGAACCACTTGTAGAACGGCGCGTTCGACTCGTCGAGCACCTTGGTGAACGGCTTGTGCCAGAGCAGGTTTTCGCGCGCGAGGCGCCCCCAGGTGCCTTCGAACTCGCGCTCGAACTCGGCGACCAGCTTGCGGTAGGCATCCATGCCGGAAATATTGGCCTGCTTGACGAACTGCGGGGACGGCGGAAACACCCGCTTCTCCTGCAGTACCGATTCAATCATCGATGACATCGCTCCTCCGCGATGAGTGCTTGGGAATCAAGACATTCTCGGGCAGCGGTCTTACGCCGGCCTTACGAATAGAATACTCCAATGAGCGTCATCCAGCGGGACCACCTCGTGCAGAGCATCGCCGACGCTCTGCAATTCATCTCCTACTACCACCCCGCGGACTACATCCGCGCGCTCTCGCGCGCCTACGAGCGCGAGCAATCCGCCGCGGCGAAGGACGCCATTGCCCAGATCCTCACCAACTCCCGCATGTGCGCGGAGGGTCATCGGCCAATGTGCCAGGACACCGGCATCGTCAACGTGTTCCTGAAGATCGGGATGCGAGTGCGGTTCGATTTCGATACTTCCCTCGAAGACGTCGTAAATGAAGGCGTGCGTCAGGCCTATCTCGATCCCGACAACAAGCTGCGTGCCTCGATACTTGCCGATCCCGTCGGGTCAAGAAAAAACACCAAGGACAACACGCCGGCGGTGATCCACATGCAGCTCGTCCCGGGCGACACGTTCGAGGTCGACGTTGCCGCGAAAGGCGGCGGCTCCGAGGCGAAGTCGAAGTTCGTCATGCTCAATCCCTCCGACTCCATCGTCGACTGGGTGCTGAAGACGGTGCCGACGATGGGCGCCGGCTGGTGCCCCCCGGGCATGCTCGGCATCGGCATCGGCGGCACCGCCGAAAAGGCGATGCTGATGGCGAAGGAAGCGCTGATGGAGCCGATCGACATGGCCGAGCTCAAGGCGCGCGGGCCGAAGACCAAGGTCGAGGAGCTGCGCATCGAGCTCTATGACAAGGTCAATGCGCTCGGCATCGGCGCGCAGGGGCTCGGCGGCCTGTCTACCGTGCTCGACGTGAAGGTCAACACTTATCCGACCCACGCGGCCAATCAGCCAGTCGCGATGATTCCGAACTGCGCGGCGACGCGCCATGCTCATTTCGTGCTGGACGGCTCCGGCCCCGCCGAGTTCGAAGCGCCGAAGCTCTCCGATTGGCCGGCGATCACCTGGACCCCCGACGCCAGGTCGAAAAGAATAGATTTGAATCATTTGACGCGTGAGGAAGTCGCTTCCTGGAAACCTGGTCAGCGTCTGCTGCTTTCCGGCAAGCTGCTGACGGGACGCGATGCCGCGCACAAGCGAATCAAGGAATTCCTCGAACAGGGAAAGGCGTTACCGGTCGACTTCAGGAACCGAGTCATCTACTACGTCGGTCCGGTCGATCCGGTAGGCAACGAGGTCGTTGGGCCCGCGGGTCCGACCACGGCCACGCGCATGGACAAGTTCACCGAGATGATGCTCTCGCGGACCGGCCTGATCGGCATGGTCGGCAAGGGCGAGCGCGGCCCGGCAGCGGTCGAGGCGATCCGCAAGCACAAGGCGGCATACCTTATCGCGATCGGCGGCGCGGCCTACCTCGTAGCGAAGGCGATCCGCAAGTCGAAGGTGCTGGCGTTCGAGGATCTCGGCATGGAGGCGATCTACGAGTTCGAGGTCCACGACATGCCGGTCACCGTCGCCGTGGATTCGAACGGGATATCGCTGCACGACACCGGCCCCGCTGAGTGGTCGAAGAAGATCGTTGAGCTGAAAATACCTGTCACGGCAGCGTGAAGAATCGAGCCATGCCCAAAGTCCACATTTGCGAAGTCGGCCCGCGCGACGGACTGCAGAACGCCAAGCACATGATGCCTACCGCGGCGAAGAAGGCCTGGATCTCCGCTTTGGCGGCGGCGGGATTGAAGGAGATCGAGGTCGGCTCTTTCGTGCCGCCGAAGCTCATCCCGGCAATGGCGGATACCGCCGAGATCGTCGCGCACGCACGGGCAATCCCGGGACTGACGGTCGTGGCGCTGGCGCCCAACCTGAAGGGATATCAGCGTGCCGTACAGGCAGGAGCTCACAAGGTCACATTTCCGGTGTCGGCCAGCCGCGCGCACAGCGAGTCCAACGTGCGCATGACCCCCGACCAGATGGTCGCGGAGGTCAGGAAATGCGCCGAGCTCGGCGGTGCGCCGATCGAAGGGACTGTCGCTACCGCCTTCGGCTGCACCTTGCAGGGTGAGGTGCCGGAGAAGGAGGTCGTGCGGCTCGCCGTTGCGCTTGCGCAGTTCTGCGATTCGGTGGCGCTCGCGGACACGGTGGGCTATGCGAACCCGGCCCAGGTCAGGAGGCTGTTTTCTCTCGTCAGGAAAGAAATCGGCGACAAGCTCGAAGGCGCGCATTTCCACAATACGCGCGGGCTGGGCCTCGCCAATGCGCTCGCCGCGTACGGGGAAGGCGTGCGCCACTTCGACAGCTCGATGGGCGGCCTCGGCGGCTGCCCCTTCGCTCCCGGCGCCAGCGGCAACGTCATCACCGAGGACCTGGTGTTCATGTTCGAGAGCATGGGCGTGTCGACCGGCATCGACTTCGATACGCTGCTGAAGGCTCGAGGGCTGCTCGTCGAGGCGATTCCCGAAGAGCCGATCTACGGACACACTCCGCTCGCCGGCCTGCCTAAAGGATTCCGTGCTTCCGCTTGAAGGGGTGCGCGTAGTCGAATTCGCGCACATGGTGATGGGCCCCTCCTGCGGACTGGTGCTGGCCGACCTCGGCGCCGAGGTCATCAAGGTGGAGCCCCTGCGCGGCGACAATACGCGCCGGCTCGAGCACGCCGGCGCGGGCTTCTTTCCGGTCTTCAACCGCAACAAGAAAAGCCTCGCTATCGACCTGCAACAGGAAGAAGGCAGGAAGCTGGTGCATCGGCTGCTGAGCAAGGCCGATGTACTGACTGAAAACTTCCGGCCGGGCGCGCTCGACAAGCTGGGTTTCTCCTATGAGAACCTTTCGAAAGAAAATCCCAGGCTGATCTACTGCTCGTTGAAGGGATTCCTGAAGGGGCCGTACGAGCATCGCCTGGCGCTCGATGAGGTGACGCAGATGATGGGCGGCCTCGCCTACATGACCGGGCTGCCGGACCGGCCGCTGCGCGCCGGCTCCTCGGTGATCGACATCATGGGCGGCACTTTTGCGGCAGTCGGCATCCTCGCCGCGCTGCGCGAGCGCGAGACCACCGGGACCGGCACACGCGTCACCAGCTCGCTTTTCGAGAGTACCGCCTATCTGGTCGCGCAGCACATGGCGCAGTACGAGCTCACCGGTGAGGCGCCGCCGCCGATGTCGGTCAAACGTCCCGCCTGGGGCGTCTACGACATCTTCGAAACCGGCGGCGGCGGCCGGCTTTTCGTCGGCGTGGTGACCGACACGCAGTGGGAAACCTTTTGCCGCGAGTTCGGCGAGGATGAATTGAAGAATGACGTTCGATTGAAGACCAACGGCGCGCGCGTAACGCAGCGCGGCTGGCTGATCCCCCGGCTCGGTGAGACGTTCAAGCGCTTCACGCAAGACGAGCTCACGCGCAAGCTCGAGGCGGTGGGGCTGCCTTTTGCGCCGATCGCCAAGCCCTGGGACCTGCTCGATGACCCGCACCTCAATGCCTCGGGCGGCCTGCTTGAGACGCGCGTTTCGGGAAAGACCATCCGCGTGCCCGCGCTTCCGTTGGAGCTGGGTGGAAAGCGCCTGGCCAAACGCGCCGATCCTCCCGAGGTCGGCGAGCACGGGCGGGAATTGTTGGCCGAGCTCGGTTGTTCGCCCGAGCAGATCCGCGACCTGCAGGCCAAAGGTATAGTCGCCTTCCCCACCACCACCAGAGGAGAGGAACCATGACTTCCGCGAAAATCATGCTGGGTCTTGCGCTTGCGCTGTCCGCGGGCCTTGCTTCGGCGCAGGATCGGCCCCCGTACGGCACGGCCGTCAACGCGAGCACCGCCAAGAAGATCGTCGCCGCCGTTCTCGCGGAATGCCAAAAGAACAACTGGCGGGTCGCTGCGGCCGTCGTGGACAACCACGGCTTTCTCGTTCACTTCGATATGATCGATGACACGCAGACCGCAAGCTCGCAGATTGCGGTCGACAAGGCCAAGGCCGCGGCGATGTACCGGCGTCCAACCCGTGCTTTCGTGGACGCGATCGCCAAGAGCGGTCCGGCAATCATGACGCTGCCTGGCGTCATCGCCTCGCCCGGCGGATTGCCGATCATGGTCGGCGGGAAAGTCATGGGCGGTGTAGGCGTCAGCGGCGTGACCGGAGACCAGGACGAGCAGTGCGCAAAGGCCGGCGTCTCCGGCATGTAGCGCGAACAGGTGACAAGAAAAAAGGGCCCCGAGCGGGGCCCTTTTTATTTCATCTTGCAGTCCTGCACCCCAGCGCCTGGGATCAGAGAAGCATCAAGTCTTGTCAACCGAAGCCGAGCCGGGGCCAAAGGTGGCGACGTACAGCAGCCCACCGATGATCGAAAGGTTCTTGAGGAAGTGGTTCAACTGGTTGTTGAACTGCCCTGGATCGGTGAACTCCCAGAACCGGTGCGCCGCGAATGCCGCAACGACCACGAACAATGCCAGCAGCCACGCCGCCCAGCGAGTGCGCCAGCCGACGATGAGCAGGATCGAGCCGCCGATCTCGATGACGATCGCGAGCACCGCCATGGCCTCGGGGGCCGGGAATCCCAGCTTGGTGAGGTAGGCCACGGTGCCGGCGAATCCCATCCCGACTGCCACCTTCCGGACGCCGGCGACGAGGAATATCAGGCCGATGAGAATGCGTCCCACCAGGGGAATGATCGGGTTGTAGGTCGTTGTTGCGCTGACGTTAGTCATTCGGACTCCCTCCTTGTGCCGGCGATTATGCCAGCGTCACTTCAGATCGCAACCGTGGTCACGTCGTAGCGGAACAGCCATTCGTAGCGCTCGGCGACGCGCTCCTCGGCCCATTCGCGGTCCACGTATTTCCTGGCTTCGACGGGATCGGACAAGTTCGGGTTATGGAAGCGCTGGATGTTGGCGGCCGACCCCTCCACCGCGCGACGCGTCCGGTCGTGGCGCGCATTCTCGTAACGCATCAGCGCTGCGGGGATGTCATCGCGGTATTCTTTCAAGCACCTCGCAAGAACAAAGCCGTCTTCGATCGCCATGTTTGCCCCTTGGGCGAGAAGCGGCACCATCGAGTGGCAGGCATCGCCCAGCAGGGTCGCCCGCCCGACTGTCCAGCGATCCATCGGCGGCCGCACCATCAGCGCCCACTTGTACGGCGTTTCGATGTTCCGGATCATCGTCTGCACATCCTCGTTCCAGCCCGCGAAGTCGGCGGCCATCTCCTCGGTGGTGCCGCGCGCGCTCCACGATTCGACCTGCCAGTCGGCACGCTCGAGCGCTCCCACGAAGTTCATCAGCCTGCCGGCGCGCAACGGGTAATGAACCACATGGCCGCCGGGGCCGATCCAGTTGGTGCCGACCCTGCGCGACATGCGGGCAGGTAGCCGCTCCATGGGGATGATGCCGCGCCACGCAATGATTCCGGTAAAAGACGGTTTGTCGGGCCCGAAAAGCGCCTGGCGGATCCGCGAATGGACTCCATCGGCGCCGATGAGCGCATGGCCCCGCGCCTCCGGCCCGTCGTCGAGCCGCAGCCTCACACCTTTACCGTCCTGCGTAAACCCGGCGCACTTCGATCCGAGGTGGATGGCGGCGGGCTTCTCCCGCCTCACCGCATTCGCCAATACGGCGAGCAAATCCGGTCGATACACGGTGAGATAGGGATAGCCGTAGCGCTCGATCGAGACCGCGCCGAGATCGAACAGCTTCCAGCTCTGGCCGCTGTCCCAGAGCCTCACTTCCTTGCCGGTGGCCTCGCACGACAGCGCCTTGAGCTCCTCGCCAATGCCAAGGACATGGAGCGCGCGCGTTCCGTTCGCCGCGAGTTGCAGTCCGGCGCCCACTTCCTTCAGCTCCGACGCCTGCTCGTACACGTCGACGTCGCAGCCGCTTTTGAGCAGCGCCAGCGCCGCCGTCAGCCCGCCGATCCCGCCTCCTGCAACCAAAACGTGTGGCCGCATCATTTCTTCTACTACCGCAGGACGTGAGCCAGCGACCCGCGGCCTGTTCGGGCCGCGGATCTGGGACTACTCCCTATCGCTTTAGAGCGTCGACGCCCGCCCTGCACACCACCTCGTCCTGCGAGCCCGTGCCGCCCGAGCACCCGATTGCACCGATCAGCCTGCCGCCGTCGAGGATCGGGATGCCGCCGCGCGACGCGATGACATCGTCGAGGGTCAGGAGGTAATGGTTGCCGGCCTGCACCCCAGCCTCGAATGCCTTGGTTTCACGCCGGTACATGGCTGCCGCCCGCGCCTTGTGCTCCGAGATTGCGATGGAGCCGAGCTGCGCCCCGTCCATGCGCGCAAAGGCGACGAGCCGCCCGCCCGAATCGACGACTGCGACATTCAACTTCCAATCGCGCCGCTTGGACTCGCTTACCGCCGCAGCGATCGCCGCCTGTGCGCGCTCGAGCGAGATCGGCGTGCCGTAGGGCAGATCGTTCGGCATCTTCTCCGGCACCACGTCCATCGGATTGGGCTGCTGCGCCCCGGCGGCCAGTGCCAGGCACGCCAATATGCTTCCTGCCGCTATGCGAAGCTGCGATTTCATCATCTCCTCCCCTGTGGGTTGAACTGCGGATTCAGCCGAGAGCCTTGATCCCTGCAGCAGCGATTTGCTCGTCTTCATGCGACTGTACGCCGGAGACCCCCACCCCGCCTAGGCACACACCTTCGGCGACGATCGGCAGCCCGCCCTGCACCGGAGTGATGCCGGGCATGCCCAGCATCGAGTTGCGGCCGGTCTTGATGCGCTCTTCCCAGACGCCGCTCGAGCGGCGCGATTCGGCCGCCGTCCGGCCCTTCCCCAGCGCGATGCGCGCGTTGGCCGGGCTTGCGCCGTCCATGCGGACGAGGTGCAGCAGGTGCCCGCCATCGTCGAGGATGGCGATGCAGACGTTCCAGTTGTTCTTTTTCGCCTCGGCTTCCGCCGCCGCGGAGATCCTGCGGCAGTCATCCAGCGTGAGCATCGGTCGTGTTTTCATGCGTGCAGGGCCTGTCTGATCTGTTCAAGCGCGTTGGGATCTTCGATGGTGGTGAGATCGCCTGGATCGCGGCCCTCGGCGAGGGCCTGTATCGAGCGGCGCAGCGTCTTGCCGGAGCGCGTCTTCGGCAGCAGGGTCACGAAATGCACGGCCTTCGGCCGCGCGATCGCGCCGAGGTGTTTGTCGACCGTGTCCATCACTTCCTTTTCGAGGCGCTTCTTGCCATCGGGGGAGCTCAATTTTGAAACATCCTTGGCAACCGCGAAGGCGAGGGGCATTTGCCCCTTGAGAGAGTCGGCCACCCCGACCACCGCGCATTCCGCAATATTGGGATGCATGCTGACCGCCTCCTCGATCTCGCGCGTGCCGAGACGGTGGCCGGCGACGTTGATCACGTCGTCGGTGCGGCCAAGGATGAAGTAGTAGCCATCCTTGTCCCGGATTCCCCAGTCGAAGGTGGAGTAGATCAGCTGATCCTTGAAGTCCTCGAAGTAGGTCTCCACGAAGCGCTCGTCGTCGCCCCACAGCGTGCTCATGCAGCCCGGCGGCAGCGGCGGCGCGATCGTCACCACGCCCTTCTCGCCGTCGGCCACCGGCTTGCCCGTCGCCTCGTGCAGCAGCCGCACATCGTAGCCGTAGACGGGGAAGCTGGGCGAGCCCATCTTCAGGCGCGTTTTTTCGACGCCGGGGTGCGCGGAGAGCAGCGGCCAGCCGGTCTCGGTCTGCCAGTAATGATCGATCACGGGGCGGCCGAGCGACTCGGTGATCCAGACGTGCGTCGGCTCGTCAAGCGGCTCGCCGGCGAGGAACAGGTGCTTGAGCGATGAGACATCGTACTTCTTCAGATAGGCCGGATCGTGCTTCTTCAGCACGCGGATCGCGGTCGGCGCGGAGAACATCACGTCGACCTTGTGGTCCTGCACGATCTTCCACCAGATGCCGGCGTTCGGGCGGATCGGCACGCCCTCGTACATGATGGTGGTCATGCCGGCGATGAGCGGCGCATAGATGATGTACGAGTGCCCGACCACCCAGCCGATGTCCGAGGTGGTGAACATCGTCTCGCCGGCCTCGCCGCAGTAGATGGTCTTCATCGACGAGGCGAGCGCCACCGCGTAGCCGCCGACGTCGCGCTGCACGCCCTTCGGCTCTCCGGTGGTGCCCGAGGTGTACAGGATGTACGAGGGCTCGTTCGATTCCAGCCAGGCACAAGGAACGTCGGGGTTCTGGAAGTCCTTTTGCAGCGCTTTCCAGTCCACATCGCGCCCCTGCACCACGGGCATCGCGTAGTCCAACCCGCGCTTGAAGATCAAGACCTTTTTCGGCGCGTGCGCGGCGAGCTTGAGCGATTCGTCGACCAGCGACTTGTAGAGCACCGTCTTGCCCATGCGGCTGCCGCCGTCGGCGGTGATCATCAGCGTGGGTCTTGCGTCGTCGATGCGGGCCGCCAGGCTGGCCGCGGCAAAACCGCCGAATACCACTGAATGCACCGCGCCGAGCCGCGCGCACGCGAGGATTGCGAAGCAAGCCTCCGGAATCATCGGCATGTAGATAATGACCCGGTCGCCTTTTTTCACCCCCAGCGACTGGAGCATCGCGGCCACGCGGTTCACCTCGAAATGCAGCTGACGGTACGTGAAGGTCTGGTTTTGATTTACTTCTGTAGAAATCCAGACCAGAGCCTTCTGCGCGGCGCGGGCGGCGAGATGCCGGTCCACCGCGTTGTAACAGAGGTTGGTCTCGCCGCCGACGAACCAGCGCGCGAACGGCGGGCGCGAGTAATCGAGGACCTTGTCGAACGGCTTTTGCCAGTGGATCAGCTTCGCCTGCTCGGCCCAGAAACCCTCGCGGTCCTGGATCGAGCGGCGGTGGAATTCGCGGTAAGTCGCCATCCTCTCTCCTTGCGGCAATAGTAGCGTAAAGCCTTGGCCCGGCCTCCTACTGCCTTTTCCCCTTGAGCCTATTGACGATCCCCAGCAGGCGTTGCACTACGCCGTCGGTCAGGTCGCCCAGCGGTTGCGGGTTGACTTGCTCCAGCAGAAGCAGCGCTCGCTCGATGTCGCCGGGCAAGCGCACAGGGCTGACCGGCTTGACCTGGTCCTGCGCGACGATCGGCTCGGGCTGGCGGCTGGCAGCCTGCAGACGCTGCAGCGCGACCCGCATCAGCTCCTCGATCGAATTCACCGTGTCGATGGTCAGCGAAGCCACCCCGAAGCTGCTGGCGACCTTCAGCGGCTGTCCGAGATAGTTCACCTGCGCGCCTTCGAGGTGCCCGCGCAGGCGCCGCGCGAAAGCGAGCATCTGCGGCGCGCCGGTTCCCGCCGAGACGACGACGAAGGTCGCCTCGGCCGTGCGGCTGATGGAATCCTCCGCGCGCAGCGATCCCATGACCATCTTCGCGATGCGCGCCAGCAGCTCTTCGGCGACCTCCTTGCCGAGCTGCTGCGCAAGCCCGCCGTGGCTGTCGATGCGGAACGCCATGACCGAGAGTTGTCCGCCGTGGCGGCGCGCGTGCGAAAAATGCTTGCGGCCCTCGGTAACCAGATAATGCGGCGTGAGCGTGCCGGTCACCGGATCGTGCGTGGCGGATTGCGCCAGCGCCTCCTGGCTCGCCTGCAGCTCCCTGCTGGTCCTGACCAGCCGCAGCAGGTTCTGGATGCGCGACAGGACCTCGGGACCCTCGGCCGACTTGGCGATGAAGTCGTTAGCGCCCGACTCGGCTGCGCGCTTCTTGTTCGTCTCCTCCCGGTTGCCGGAGATCACCACTACCGGCAGCTCGCGGATGCGGGGATCCTGCGAGTTGCGGATGCGCCCGAGCAGCGCGAAGCCGTCGAGCTTCGGCATGTCGAGGTCCGTGAACACCATGACGATCGACGGATCGCTCTGGATTACCTGCCAGGCCGCCTCGCCGTCGGCTTCCTCGCGCACCGCGAACGATGCGCTCAGGATGCTGCTGAAAGTCTTGCGGACGAACTTCGAGTCATCGACGATCAGCACTCGCCGTTCGGGTAGGTCGCTCGTCGGCGTCTCCCCGCTATTCCGACAGGTCGACGACGATCCTGCGATTCGCCCTGGCATTGATGAAATCGTCGAACACCTTGGGCAGCTCGCCGAAGGGCACTGTGCGGCACATCTCCTTGAGCAGCGGCGGCCGCATGTCGCCGGCCAGCCGGCGCCAGACCTCGCGCCGCAGCTCGGGCGACGGACTGTCGGTCGAGTTGATGCCGAGGAGGCTCACGCCGCGCAGGATGAACGGCATCACGGTAGTGTTGAGGTTGGGGCTCGCGGCAAGCCCGATCGACGCGATGACGCCGTTGATGTTCATCGTGCTCGCCATCCAGGCGAGCACCTCACCGCCCAGGTTGTCGACCGCGCCAGCCCAGGTGGCCTTGTCCAGAGGCTTGATCTTTTCGAGATTCAAGTTCTTTCTCAAAAGAATTTCCTTGGCGCCCAGCCTCTTCAACCAGTCGGACTCGCTTTCCTTTCCGGTGAGCGCGACGACGTGATAGCCCAGTTTCGCCAGCGCGGCAATGGCGATCGAGCCGACGCCGCCGGTGGCGCCGTCGACGACCACCGGTCCGTTGGCGGGCTTCAGGCCATTGTGCTCCATGCGCACGATGCCGATGCCGGCGGTGAAGCCCGCGGTGCCGAACGCCATCGCGTCCCAGAGCGACATGCCTTGCGGAAGCTTGGTGAGCCACCCTGCGGGAACGCGGGCGTACTGCGAATAGCCGCCGTGGTGCGCGACACCCAGGTCGTAGCCCACGGCGAGGACAGCGTCCCCCTTCATGAAGCGCGAGTCGCCCGAGGAGATCACGGTGCCGGAAAAATCGATGCCGCCGATGCACGAGGGGCGGCGCAGGATCTTGCCCTTGCCGGTCGCGGCGAGCGCGTCCTTGTAGTTCACGTCGGAGTACGCCACCCGCACCACCACCTCGCCCGGGTCGAGGTCATCGAGCGTGCAGTCGACGAACTCGGCGCGGATCTTCCTGTCCGGGGTTTCAGTGAGCTTGTATGCCTTGAACTTGTCCACTCGACCTCCTGCGCTCGCTCTGTAGGTAATCGGCCGACTGCATTTCGTGGAGGCGGCTCGCCGCGCGCGCGAACTCCGCGCTGTTGACCCCCTCGGGGTAGAGCTCCTCGGGCTGCGCCTCGGCCGACACGATGAGCTTGACCCGCTCATCGTAGAACACATCGATCAGCCAGGTGAAGCGCCGCGCGGCGTCGGCATTGCGCGAGGACATTTTCGCCACGCCCGACAGGATCACCGTATGGAAGCGCTTGGCCAGGTCGACATAGTCGGAGTAGGAACGCGGCCCGCCGCACAGCACCTCGAAGTCGAACCACACCAGGCCGCCGGCGCGCCTGCGGTACGCGATAGCGCGTCCCTCGACGTCCAGCGGGTGTTTTTCCTCTTCGACGTCTCTCAAATCGGAAAAAATGCGCTCCAGCTCCGCCTCGCTGCCGGCCCCGACGTGATAGACCTTGAGGCGCTCCATCTTGCGGCGGCGGTAATCGACTCCGCTGTCGACCTCGACGACGTCGAGCCGCTGCTTGATCAGCTCGATCGCCGGGAGAAAGCGCTCGCGCTGCAAGCCGTTCGCATACAGCTGGTCGGGGCGATAGTTGCTGGTCATGCAAAACACCACGCCGCGCTCCATCACCTGCTCGAGGTAGCGGCGCAGGATCATGGCGTCGGCGATGTCGGCGACGTGAAATTCATCGAAGCAGATCAGCCGGCAGCGCCGGGCGGTGCGGGCGGCAACCTGGGCGATCGGATCCTCGGTGCCCCTCAGCTCGTCGAGCTCGCGATGGATTTCGCGCATGAAGTGATGGAAGTGGACGCGGCGCTTGCGCACCAGCGGCACGCAGAGATAGAAGCTGTCCATCAGGAAGCTCTTCCCGCGTCCGACGGCTCCCCACAGGTAGACGCCCTTCGGCAGCGCCGGCCGGACCAGCAGGCGCTTCAGCTTGTTGTTGCGCCTCGCCTTGTAGGCGGTCCACTCCTCATGGAGCTGCTGCAGCCGCTCGACGGCACGCCATTGCGAGGAATCGGAGACGAACCCGCGGCGCGCCAGGTTCTGCTCGTAGAGCGCGATGACATCCTGCATCAGCCGTTCAGCGACCTCTTGTCGACGGCGAGAGCCGCCTCGCGCGTCACTTCCGACATCGACGGGTGCGCATGGCAGATGCGCGCTATGTCCTCGGACGAGGCGCCAAACTCGATCGCCACCACGGCCTCGGCGATCAGCTCGCTCGCCAGGCTGCCGATCGAGTGCACGCCGAGGATGCGGTCAGTCCTGGCGTCGGCCAGGATCTTGACGAAGCCTTCGGGCTCCTCGCGGCCGAGAGCGCGGCCGTTGTAGGCGAACGGGAAGCGCCCGGCTCTGTAGGCGACGCCGTCGGACTTGAGCTGCTGCTCGGTCTTGCCGACCCAGGCGATCTCGGGCGCGGTGTAGATCACCCATGGGATGGCGTCGTAGTTCACATGGCCATGCTGGCCGGCGATGATCTCGGCCACCATCACGCCTTCGTCCTCGCCCTTGTGCGCGAGCATCGGCCCGCGCACTACGTCGCCAACCGCGTACATGCGCGGCAAGCTGGTGCGGCAGTTCTTGTCGACCTCGACGAAGCCCTTGGCGTCGAGCTTGAGACCGACGTTCTCAGCGCCGAGGTGGTCGGTATTCGGCACGCGGCCGACCGACACGATCAGTCGATCGCATTCCAAGCTTTTGGATGAACTATTCGATGCAGTATATTGAATATGGACACTTTTCTTTCCTTGAGAAACCTTGGAGATCGATATCCCCAACTCGATGTCCAGGGCCTGCTTGGTGAACAGCTTCCAGGCTTCCTGGGCGACCGATTCGTCCGCAGCGCCGAGAAACGCCGGCAGCGCCTCCAGCACCTTCACTTTCGCGCCGAGCCGGCGCCACACGCTGCCAAGCTCCAGACCGACCACGCCGGCACCGATCACGCCGAGACGCTCGGGCACGGAGTCGAAAGCGAGCGCGCCTTCGTTGTCGCAAATAATCTTGTTGTCGACCGGGACGCCGGGTAGATGCCGCGCCTTGGAGCCGGTGGCGATGATTATGTTTTTTCCCTCCACCACTTCTCCCCCCGCTTCGACCTTCCAGCTGGTGCCGCCCGACACGAGCTTGCCATGGCCTTGCAGCCACGTGATCTTGTTCTTCTTGAACAATCCCGCAATGCCGCTCGTCATCTTGCCGACGATCCGGTCCTTGCGATCGAGCATGGTCTTCAGGTCGAACTTCACGCCGCTCGCCGTGATGCCGTGCGCCTTGAACTGGTGCAGCACGCGCTCGTAGTTCTCGGAGGACTCGAGCAGCGCTTTCGAGGGAATGCAGCCTATGTTGAGGCAGGTGCCGCCGAGCGCGTATTCGCCTTGCGGGGTCTTCCATTCCTCCACGCAGGCGGTCGAGAAGCCGAGCTGCGCAGCGCGGATGGCCGCGATGTAGCCGGCCGGGCCGGCTCCGATCACCACCACGTCGAAGGACTTCATATCTCGAGGATCAGGCGCGCAGGATCTTCGAGTGCTTCTTTAATACTTACTAAAAATAAAACCGCTTCGCGGCCGTCGATGATGCGGTGGTCGTAGGACAGCGCGAGATAGTTCATCGGCCGCACTACGATCTGACCGTTCTCGACCACCGCGCGGTCCTTGGTCGCGTGCACGCCGAGGATCGCCGACTGCGGCGGGTTGATGATCGGCGTGGAGAGCATCGAGCCGAAGATGCCGCCGTTGGAGATCGAGAAGGTGCCGCCGGTGAGCTCCTCGATAGTCAGCTTGCCCTCCTGGGCGCGTTTGCCGAAGTCGGCGATCTTCTTTTCGATCTCGGCGAAGCTCATGCGGTCGGCGTCGCGCAGGATCGGCACTACCAGGCCGCGCGGGCTGCCGACCGCGATGCCCATGTCGAAGTAGCCGTGGTACACGATGTCGGTGCCGTCGATGGAGGCGTTGACCACCGGGAAGCGCTTCAGCGCGTGCACCGCGGCTTTCACGAAAAAGGACATGAAGCCGAGGCGCACGCCGTGCTCTTTCTCGAAGCGCTCCTGGTACTTCTTGCGCAGCTCGATCACCGGCGCCATGTTGACTTCGTTGAACGTGGTGAGGATCGCGGCGGTATGCTGCGACTGCACCAGGCGTTCGGCGACCCGCTGGCGCAGGCGCGACATCGGCACGCGCTGCTCCGGGCGTCCCGAGAGCAACTCTTCGATATTGATGGGCGGCGGGGGTTGTTGAAGAACCGGTTTTGCGGCGGGAGCTTTTGCCGCCTGCTCGAGCACGTCCCCCTTGGTGACCCGTCCGTCGCGGCCGGTGCCGAGGACTTTCGAAGTATCGATGCCCTGCTCCGCCGCGATCTTCTGGGCGGCAGGCATCACCGGAGGGGCGGTCTTGGTTTTTTCGGGAGGAGATTTTCTCTCGGGAGACGGGGCTGCTCCGGCCTTCGCCTCGGTATCGATCTGCGCGATGACGTCGCCCGAGGTCACCGGGTCGCGGTTGTTCTTCAGGATCTTGACGAGGACGCCGTCGGCGGGCGCCGGCAGCTCGAGCACCACTTTGTCGGTCTCGATGTCGATCAGGTTCTCATCGCGAGCGACCGGCTCGCCTTCCTTCTTGTGCCAATCGAGCAGCGTCGCCTCGGCGACCGACTCCGACAGCTGCGGCACCTTCACTTCGATGATCATGACTGCTCCCGTTCAGTTTTTCCCCGGGTTCCGCTGAGCATCCCCCGGGTTGGCGAAAAACCAGCGAGTAACTCGCCGGGATATGCCTGCTATTTAAAGCGATTGAAGGCTTGTTCCACCAGCGTCTTCTGGCGCTCGTTGTGGCGCGCCATGTAGCCGTCTGCCGGCGACGCCGACGGCGGCCGGCCGGCGTAACAGAGCTTCTGCTCCTCGCGCATGTTCTCGCGCAGGTAGTGGCCGATCTGGTACCACGCGCCCTGGTTCTGCGGCTCCTCCTGGCACCACACCACTTCGGCTGCGTTCGGATAGCGCTTCATCTCCGCCTCGAATTGCTTGTGGGGAAACGGGTAGAGCTGCTCCAGGCGAATGACTGCAACATCCATTTTCTGAAGTTCTTTTCGCTTCGCGACGAGCTCATAGTAGATCTTTCCGCAGCAGGCGATGACGCGCTTCAGGTCTTTCGCCTCGAGCGGGTCGACCTCGGGGATCACCGTCTGGAACGAGCCGTTGGCGAGCTCCTGAATCGACGCAGACGCCTCCTTCTTGCGCAACAGCGACTTCGGCGTCATCACCACCAGCGGCTTCCTGAACGGCCGCAGCATCTGGCGCCTGATCAGGTGGAAGATCTGCGCCGCGGTGGTGGGTACGCAGACCTGCATGTTGTGCTCGGCGCACAGCTGCAGGTAGCGCTCAAGCCGCGCCGAACTGTGTTCGGGTCCTTGTCCTTCGTAGCCGTGCGGCAGGTATTGGGTCAGGCCGCAAACCCGGCCCCACTTGGTCTCGCCCGAGCTGATGAACTGGTCCATCACCACCTGGGCGCCGTTGGCGAAGTCGCCGAACTGCGCTTCCCAGATCACCAGCGCGTTCGGTTCTGCGGTCGAGAACCCGTATTCGAACCCCAGTACCGCTTCTTCCGATAACACTGAGTCGATGACCACGAAGTCGCCCTGGTCCTTCGAGATGTTCTGCAGCGGGATGTAGGTGCCTTCGTCCCACCGCTCGCGCTCCTGGTCGTGCAGCACGGCATGGCGGTGAGCGAAGGTGCCGCGTCCCGAATCCTGGCCGGAAAGCCGCACGTCGTAGCCGTTCGCGAGCAGCGACGCATAGGCGAGCGTTTCGGCCATGCCCCAGTCGACCTGCAGCTTGCCTTCGGCCATCTGCTTGCGAGCCTCGATGACCCGAGTCACCGTCGGATGCACCTTGAAACCTTCCGGTACGAATGTGACCCGCTCGGCAAGGCGCTGCAGCGCGGCGAGCGGCACCTGGGTGTCGGCGGCGTCGGTCCACCTCGAATTGAGGAACGGCGCCCAGTCGACCGCGAACTTGCTTTTGAAGTTGGAGAGCACCGGGCTCACCGTCTGCTGCCCGGCATCGAGCATGGCGCGGTACTGCTTGATCATCGCCTCGGCCTCCTCGGCCGTGACCACGCCCTGCGCGATCAGCTTGTCGGCGTAGAGCTTGCGCGTGCCAGGATGCTGCATGATCTTCTTGTACATCAACGGCTGCGTCATGGACGGCTCGTCCTGCTCGTTGTGGCCGAGCTTGCGGAAGCAGACGATGTCGATCACCACGTCCTTGTGGAACTTCTGGCGGAAATCGAGCGCGAGCTGCGTGACGAACAGCACCGCTTCCGGATCGTCGCCGTTGACGTGGAAGATCGGCGCCTCGACCATCTTCGCCACGTCGGTGCAATAGATCGTCGAGCGCGTGTCGCGCGGATCGGAGGTAGTGAAGCCGATCTGGTTATTGACGATCAGGTGAACGGTGCCGCCGGTGCCGTAGCCGCGCGTGCCGGACAGGTTCAGCGTCTCCATCACCACGCCCTGCGCCGCGAATGCGGCGTCGCCGTGCACGAGAATCGGCATCACCTGGTCGCCGGTCTTGTCGTCGCGCCGGCGCTGGCGCGCTCGTACTGAGCCCTCCACCACCGGGTCGACGATCTCCAGATGCGAGGGATTGAAGGCGAGCGACAGATGCACCGGGCCGCCGGCCGTCGAGATGTCGGAGGAGAAACCGTTGTGGTACTTGACGTCGCCGGAAGGCAGCTCGGCCGGGGCCTTGCCTTCGAACTCGAGGAACAGGTCCTTCGGCATCTTGCCGAGGACGTTGACGAGCACGTTGAGCCGCCCGCGGTGCGCCATGCCGATCACCATCTCCTGCACACCGTTGCCGCCGGCACGCTGGATCAGCTCGTCGATCGAGGGGATCAGGCTTTCGCCGCCTTCGAGAGAGAAGCGCTTCTGGCCGACGTACCGGGTGTGCAGATAGCGCTCGAGGTGCTCGGCCTCGGTGAGCTTCTGCAGCAGGCGCCTTTGCTGGTCCGGCGCGAGCTTGGCCGTGGCGCGCACCGGCTCGATGCGCTCCTGGATCCACTGCCGCTGCAAGCGCTCGCTGATGAACATGTATTCGAAGCCGATGTTGCGGCAATAAGTGTCGCGTAGCGCTTGAAGCAGGTTTCTCAACGAAGTCCTGTCCAGGCCTACGAACGACCCGGCGTTCACGGTCTGGTCGAGGTCCGCCTCGCTCAGATCGTAGAAGCCGGGCTCGAGCTCCGGGATGTTCGGCCGCGGCATGCGCTTGAGCGGATCGACCGTCGCCCAGCGCGAGCCGGCGATGCGGTACGCGGTCACCAGAAGCAGCGCCGCCACCTGCAGCCGCTCCGGGGTCACCGGTTCTACCGGGAGAGTTCTTGTCTGCCCCCCAAGCTGGCCGGCCTTCGCGCGCTGCACGAAGGATTCCACGACCGGAGCATGGGCCACGTCCTTGGTGCTATTCCCCGGCAGCACCTGCATCTTGTCGAAGTAATCGCGCCATTCCTCGGGCACCGACTGCGGATTGGCCAGGTACTTCTCGTAGAGATCCTCGATGAACGACGCATTGGCGCCGTAGAGGTACGAGGTGTCGAGGAACGGGCGCATCGTCGTGGTGGCCATTGCGCTATCTCTTGTCTATAGGCTTGACGTCGCGCTTGGTGGGGCCCTTGTAGAGCTGGCGCGGACGGCCGATCTTGTACTCGGGATCCGAGATCATTTCCTGCCACTGCGCGACCCAGCCTACGGTGCGTGCGAGCGAGAAGATGCAGGTGAACATGGCGACCGGGATGCCGAGCGCGCGCTGCACGATGCCCGAGTAGAAGTCGACGTTCGGGTAGAGCTTGCGGCTCACGAAGTAATCGTCCTCGAGCGCGATTTTCTCCAGCTCGAGCGCCAGCTTGAACAGCGGGTCGTTGTGCAGCCCGAGCTCGTTCAGCACCTCGTGGCAGGTCTCGCGCATCAGCTTGGCGCGCGGGTCGTAGTTCTTGTACACGCGGTGGCCGAAGCCCATCAGGCGCACGCCGGAGTGCTTGTCCTTCACCTTGCGGATGAACTCGGGGACCTTCGAGACGTCGCCGATCTCCTCGAGCATCTGCAGGCAGGCCTCGTTCGCACCGCCGTGCGCCGGCCCCCACAGCGAGGCGATGCCGGCGGCAATGCAGGCATACGGGTTCGCGCCCGAGGATCCGCAAAGCCGCACCGTCGAGGTCGAGGCATTCTGCTCGTGATCCGCGTGCAGGAGGAAGATGCGGTCCATCGCGCGCACCAGCACGTCGTTGACCTGGTAGTCCTCCGGCGGCACGCCGAACATCATGCGCATGAAGTTCGCGGTGTACGACAGGTTGTTGCGCGGGTAGATGAACGGCTGGCCGACCGAATACTTGTACGACATCGCGACGATGGTCGGCATCTTGGCGATCAGCCGGAACGCCGAGATGGTGCGGTGGTGAGGGTCGTTGATGTCGAGCGCGTCGTGGTAGAACGCCGACAGCGCGCCTACGACCCCGACCATCACCGCCATAGGGTGCGCGTCGCGCCGGAACCCCTGGTACAGGCGCGCCAGCTGCTCGTGCACCATGGTGTGATGCGTGACCAAGCTGACGAACTCGTCCTTCTGCTTGCGGTTGGGCAGCTCGCCGTTGAGCAGCAGGTAGCACACCTCGAGGAAGTCGCAGTGCTGCGCCAGCTGCTCGATCGGGTAGCCGCGGTACAGCAGCATGCCGACATCGCCGTCGATGAAGGTGATGGCCGAGCTGCAGCTCGCCGTCGACAGGTATCCCGGGTCGTAGGTGAACATTCCGGATCTTGCGTACAGCGTGCGGATGTCGATCACCTCGGGGCCCATGGTGCCGGACAGCACCGGGAATTCCAGAGTGCGGCCATCGGGCAGCTTGACGGTGGTGATCTTTTCCATGGTCGTTAGCCTCTAGGCGGCGCGCAACCGCGCCACGGTCTCGCGCAGATGAAAATCATACTGGTCGCTGCGGCCGCAGACGATGTCCCACAGGTCGTTGTCCGGCAGCTCGAGCAGCTCGGAAAGCCCCTCATCGTCTGGATTGTTTTTCAAAAATCTCTCGAGAACCAGGTCGAGCTCGAGCAAACCCCGTCTGCACTTCCACTTCAATCGATTTCTTTCGACGGCGTTCATCACACGGCGCGCTTGACGAGCAGCTCCTTGATCTTGTTGATGGCGCGCGTCGGGTTCAAGTTCTTCGGGCAGGCGTCGACGCAGTTCATGATAGTGTGGCAGCGGTACAGGCGGTACGGGTCCTCGAGGTTGTCGAGGCGCTCGGAGGTCGCCTGGTCGCGGGTGTCCGCGATGAACCGATAGGCTTGCAATAGCCCGGCAGGGCCGACGAACTTGTCGGGGTTCCACCAGAACGACGGGCACGCGGTCGAGCAGCACGCGCACAGGATGCACTCGTAGAGCCCGTTCAGCTCCTCGCGCTCCTGCGGCGACTGCAGCCGCTCGCGCTCGGGCGGCGGATCGTTGTTGATGACGTAGGGCTTGATCGAGTGGTACTGCTTGAAGAACTGCGTCATGTCGACGATCAGGTCGCGGATCACCGGCAGGCCGGGCAGCGGGCGCAGCGTGACGTGCTCCGGCAGCTCGGCGATCTTGGTGATGCACGCGAGCCCGTTCTTGCCGTTGATGTTCATCGCATCCGAGCCGCACACCCCTTCGCGGCACGAGCGCCGGAACGACAGTGAGTCGTCCTGCGCCTTCACCTTAACCATCGCGTCGAGCAGCATGCGGTCGTGCGAATCGAGCGCGACCTCGTAATCCTTCATGTAGGGCTTGGCGTCCTTGTCCGGGTCGTAGCGATAGATCGAGAGTTTCATTAATACGTCCTTACCTTGGGTTCCATCGTTTCAACCGACAGCGGCCTGAGGTGTACCGGCTTGTAGTCGAGCCGGTCGCCTTCCTTGTACCAGAGCGTGTGCTTCATCCAGTTCTTGTCGTCGCGCTCCGGGAAATCGCTTCTCGCGTGCGCGCCGCGGCTCTCCTTGCGCGCTTCTGCCGACACCGCCGTCGCCATGGCGGTCTCGACGAGGTTTTCCAGTTCCATCGCTTCGACTCGGGCGGTGTTGAAGACCTTCGATTTGTCCTGGATGAAAACGCGCTCGGCACGCGAGGCAATTTGCTTGACCCTTTTTACCCCCTCCACCAGGTCCTCCGGAAAACGGAACACGCCGCAATGCGCCTGCATCGAGCGGCGCAGGTCGTTCAGCACGTCGGCGACGCGCTCGCCTGAGCCCGCCGCCTCGAGCCGCGCGACCCGCGCGCGCGTGACCTCGCCGGCGTCCTTCGGCAGGTTGCGGTGCGGCCTCGGCTGCGCATGGATGTCCTTGATCATCTGCTCGCCTGAGGACTTGCCGAACACCACCAGGTCGAGCAGCGAGTTGGTGCCCAGGCGATTGGCGCCGTGCACCGATACGCAGGAGCATTCGCCGGCCGCGAACAGGCCCGGGACGATGGCTTCCTTGCTCGAGCCTTCGGGCGCCACCACCTGCCCCATGTAATTCGTCGGAATGCCGCCCATCTGATAATGCACCGTCGGCACCACGGGAATCGGATCGCGGATCGGGTCGGCATTGGCGAACTTCATCGAAATCTCGCGGATGCCGGGCAGGCGCAGGTTGATCACCTCGGGCCCGAGGTGATCCAGCTTGAGCAGCAGGTGATCGGCATAGGGGCCGCAGCCGCGGCCTTCCTTGATCTCGGTAGTCATGGCGCGCGACACCACGTCGCGGCTCGCCAGGTCCTTCGCGTTGGGCGCATAGCGCTCCATGAAGCGCTCGCCGTTCTTGTTGAGCAGATAACCGCCCTCGCCGCGCACGCCTTCGGTGATCAGCACGCCAGCGCCCGCGACGCCGGTGGGATGGAACTGCCAGAACTCCATGTCCTCGAGCGGAAGGCCTGCGCGCGCCACCATGCCGAGGCCGTCGCCGGTGTTGATGAACGCGTTGGTCGTCGCCCAATAGATGCGGCCTGCGCCGCCGGTCGCCAGGAGCGTGGCCTTGGCCTGCAGCAAATACAGCTCGCCGGTTTCCATCTCGAGGGCCGTGACGCCGATCACCGCGCCGTCCTGCGAATCGCGCACCAGGTCGAGCGCCATCCATTCGACGAAGAACTGCGTGTTGGCGCGCACGTTCTGCTGATAGAGCGTATGCAGCATGGCGTGGCCCGTGCGGTCGGCCGCGGCGCACGCGCGCATCGCCATCTTCGGGCTGCCGTAGTGCTGCGTGTGGCCGCCGAACGGGCGCTGATAGATCTTGCCGTTCTCGAGGCGGTCGAAAGGCATTCCCATGTGCTCGAGCTCGACCACCACCTCGACGGCGCGGCGGCACATGTATTCGATCGCGTCCTGGTCGCCGAGGTAGTCGGCGCCCTTGACCGTGTCGTACATGTGCCAGTGCCAATGGTCCTCGGTCGAATTGGCGAGCGGCGCGGCGATTCCGCCCTGCGCCGCCACGGTGTGCGAGCGCGTCGGGAACACCTTGGAGAGCACCGCGACCTTGAACTCGGCGCGCGCGAGCTCGAGCGCCGCGCGCATGCCGGAGCCGCCGGCTCCGACCACGATCGCGTCGAATTTCCTGACCGGAATCATCGCCAGAGAATCTGCACGGTCCAGCCGAGGTAGCAGGCGACGAGAAGGATCGTCGACACCTGCAGGGCGAGACGCAGCCCGTCGGGCTTGACGTAATCCATCCAGATGTCGCGCGCGCCCACCCAGGCGTGCCACCCGAGGCTCGCGGCGAAGAGCAGCGTTGCGACGCGCATCCAGCCCTCGGCGAACAGCTCTCTCCATTCGGCGTAGTCGAACGGCGCCTCGTCGATCACCACGATCGCGACGATCACCGTGTACACCGCCATGATGAGCGCGGTAATGCGCTGCGCCAGCCAGCTCCCCATGCCGTAGTGCGCGCCGACGACGACGCGGTTCACCATATGCGATACCCGAAGTACGCCGTGAGCGCGAGGCTCACCCCCAGCACCAGCACGGCGCTCGCGCGCGCGGCGGGCAGCTCGATACCCTTGTTGATATCCAGGAGAAGAAAGCGGATCCCGGCGCAGAAGTGATGGCAAAAAGCCCAGATGAAGACCAGCAGCCCCGCTTTCGCGACGGGCATCTGCAGATAGTGGTCCTTGATGTGGTTGAAACCTTCCTCTGAGACGAGACTCTGGTCGAGGAGGTAGAGCAGCCACGCGGTGAGCGGAAACACCAGCAGGGCGCCCGAGATGCGGTGAAGGATCGAGACCCAGCCCGGCAGCGGCAGGCGGATCTCGAAGAGCAGCGCGGTAAGACTCAGGTATTTCGGACGTCGTCTCTTGAGTGCCGCATTGGCCATTGGACTTTTTCAATTATAACGCTGCAGTGCAATAACTTACCCGAGGTCGCTGCGGTAGAAATAGCGATCCGTCTTATAGACGCTGCGTCGCCATTCGACTCGCTTGCTGCCGTAGCTGAACGTCAGTCGCTCGACCTGCAGGAGCGCATGTCCGGCCTCGACCCTGAGCAATTCGGCGCTTTCAGCATCGGCGGCGACCGCCTTCAGCTTCTCCTCGGCGCGCACGACGCGGGTGCCGAACTGCGTTTCAAACAGGTTATAGAGCGCGCCCTTGTGCTCGCTGATGGCGGCGGCGGTGAGGCCCTTGAAAAGATTTCCGGGCAGCCAGGTTTCCTCCAGGATCGCCGGGTCGCCGCCGAAAAGAAGCAGGCGCTTGAGCATCACCGCGGGATCGCCGCTCCGCAGCTCGAGCTGCCGCGCCACGTCGGCGGGCGCGCGGGCGCGCTTGAAATCGAGCAGCTGCCGCTCCGTCGGCACCGGCTCGCCGGAATCGGGCGCGAGACGCAGGAAGCGGAAACGCACTTGCGG
>DATNMK010000088.1:0-2110 GCA_035602335.1 Burkholderiales bacterium | reverse complement strand
CGTCGATTCGATTCGCTAGCCAGCGGCCGTTCTAGCAACTCTTAATGTTGGCTGGCGTCGCTGATCCTTGACGGTCCGCTATGGAGATTCCATCGCCGCGCCTACGAGCGCGAGCTACGGCTGCTCCGCCTTGAGACCAGTCATTGCCGACGTGAATTTTGCAGTGCGTGACCGGCCGGAGTTGGCCGAACTCGGCCCGACAAGGGCAACGACGCTTCAGCCGTGGCGGCCACCGTGTTGCGAGTGGTGCCTCGCTCGGACGCGCGTAGGCATCTCCTGTGGTGTCCTAGCCCACGTATCTGGGCGGCGGAGGTGTGCCCGGCTGGTACATTGGGGCCGCGTAGAATAACGCCCGTAGGCGAGATGGCTGCAAGCGCAGTAACGGGTTCGAGGTAGAGCTTGGGATAACGAACGGAGGGGTGACATGACGGCATTCAACGTGGTGCGTTTCAAAGTGAAACCTGGGAACGAGCAGCAGTTCGTCGACGCGCATCGTAAGTTGCGACCCGCGTTCAAGGGCTTTCTCGGCGGAAACCTGATCAAGACAGGGGACCAGACCTTTTGCTTTGTCGGCGAGTGGCGGACTTTCCAAAACATCGCGACTGCACGTCCCCAGATGATCGCGTTCTTGGACGGATTTCGCGACATGCTCGAAGACCTCGGCGGCGGTGTTGGCGTCACCGACCCCGTGTCCGGTCAGGCGGTAGCGAAGCTGGCAGCGCCGAAGGCGGCGAAGAAGAAAAAGGCTCCGGCCCGCAAGCCCAAGCGCGCGCCAGCCAAGAAGACCGCTAGCAAGCGGTAGTATTCATTGCGTGTACCTGGAGCAGATACGCGTAGCGTCCAATAGGCCCTGGAACCGCCTGAGAGGCGAAAGGACGTGCGTAGGGCCGAAATCGACCCACAACAGCCGGTCGCACTTCTCAAGAGCAGCCGTTCAACGAATCAAGTTACCCAGCGACGCCGCAGATTGGTGCTATAGGCGCGACCATCCCGGAACGATCCATCACTGAATCACCTCATCCGCGCGCAACAGCACCGATTGCGGAATCGTGAGCCCGAGCGCCTTCGCGGTCTTCATGTTGATCACCAGCTCGAATTTAGTCGGCTGCTCAATGGGCAAATCGGCGGGTTTGGCGCCACGCAGAATTTTATCGATCGAAGCGGCAACTCGCCGGGTACGCTCGCGTTCGCTGACGTCATAGGAAAGCAGTCCACCAGCCTCCAGCAGTTCTCTTCCCTCCACTAGGACGGGGAGCGCGTAACTCAGCGCGGCGCGCATGATCGGGTCCTTGTAGGATAGGAGCAGGCTATCTTTGAGCACAACGAGGACTTGTCCCCGCCGCCGAGCGACCTCCGCAACTGCATTCGCCAGCTCATCGGGGGACGCGACGTCGATGAAGATGGGCTGCAGGCCGAGCGAGGCGTAGACGTGCTCGGTTTCCTTGAGTCGGACGCTGGAAACAGGGTTGGTCCGATTGACCAGCACGCCGACGCGCTGCGCATTCGGCAGCAGCTCGTGTAATAACGCCAACAGCTTGGCGTCGAGCTCTGGGAGCATAAGGGCAAATCCGGTGACATTACCGCCGGGCCGGGCGAGACTTGCGACCAGACCGGCGCGCACGGGATCGCCCGAGGAAGACATCACGATGGGAATGCTGGTCGTGGCGTTCTTTGCCGCAACCGTGGCGATCGTGCCGTTCGTTACGATGATCTCTACCTTGAGCCGAACGAGCTCTTCCGCGAAAGGCTGCACCAGTTCGACTGTACCGTTTGCATAGCGGCGTTCGACGATCAGATTTTGGCCCTCGACCCAACCAAGCTCGCGCAATGGCGCGTTCGCCTCCTGGAGCTCGGCAGGAGTTGGCCGGGTGGAGTACGACAAGACGCCGATGCGGCGAACGGTCTTCGGTGTTTGCGCTCGCGTGACGAGTGGCGCGACAAAGAGGCCGGCGGCAACGCCACGAACGAAGCCGCGCCGGTCGATCACTGAATCTCCTCGTCGGCGATAGATGGGCCGACCATACTACGCCTCCCGCCGAGGCTTCACACCCGCTGGCGGGTGACTGCTTTCGGGATATTTTCGCGTCGCTGCCGAATGTCTCCAGTTGGG
>DATNMK010000087.1:0-87940 GCA_035602335.1 Burkholderiales bacterium | reverse complement strand
ACACCCGCCACGCCAAGCCCGGTGGCCTGGTGACACGCCGCACACTTGGCCCCGAAGATTTGCTTGCCGTCAACTTTCGCAATGCCCCCCGCGACTTGCTCCGGCGGGCGCAAGGAAGCGATCGTTCGCTGATCGCCATAGGCCGAGTCTTCACCAGAGGGAGTGGAGTAAATGTAGAAAGCTCCCCACATCGCCATGGCACCCAGGAACATCACGAGAAACCAAGGCAACGGGCGGTTGCCCTCGTCGGGGTCTGCGTGTTCTCGCTGTAGCGCGCGGCTGGGCTGCGGGGGGTCGCGGCGGCTCATCGCTTCTGCTTTGCGGCTTCAGCGCTGTTCGCGGTTTTGGGCAGGGGTGGCAAAGCGGGATAGGTGCGGTCAAGTGCCAACAGATACGCCACGAGAGCCAGCGCTTCAGGCTTGGCAACCACCACCTCGCCGGGCTTGGCAAATGCCGGAGGCAGGTTCACCACCGTGTCGTCGACCTGCGCTTGCCCTTTCCTGATTTCGAACAGGTGCGGGTACGGCGGCATGATGGACCCGGGCGTGTAAGCCCGAGGTTGGTACAAGTGTCCGAGGTGCCAGTCTTTGCTGGGCTGGCGAGCCCCGATGTTCAACAAGTCGGGCCCGGTCCGCATCGTGCCCAGCAGGTGTGGCGTGTCGTAGGCGTAATCCCCCGCCACCGAAGCGCGGCCCCATCCGCGGGCAAAGTCAGGTGCTTGCTTGATGTCGCGCGGTTGCTGCGAGTGGCAGTACACGCAGCCATTGGCGATGTAAGTTTGGCGGCCGACCAGTTGCTCATTGGTGTAGGGCTTCAGGCCCGCAGGCGGCTTGACGTTCTCCAACAACTGATAGGGCAACACCACCAAGACGCCCGTGGCACCGCTGAGGATCACCATCGCTCCGATGACCAGCCTAAGCTCGTCCATGTCCCAAAAGCTCTTGCCCGCGCTCATGCCGCCACTTTTTTCCTCGTCAAGCGCAGGAGCATCGATGGCTCAAGCAACGCCGCTCCAAGCCGCTTCGGCCCGAATTTCCAGCCCATGGCGAAGAAGTGCGCTGCAAACACAAGGTGCCCCAAAGTCATCAGCCCGCCGCCAATCGAGCGAGCCTGGAGGTAGGGCAAGGTCAGCGCCACCGATTGCATGAATGGCGTCTTCTCGTCGAGCATCGCCAGGCCTTGCAGCCAGCCACCGATGCTGAGCCAGATGAAGTAGATCGAGAAACCTACCAGCGCCAGCCAGAAGTGGAGCGAGATCAGACGCGGGAACGGCCATTCCCAGTTCATGACGCGCGGCATGATGAAGTAGACCGAGCCGAACATCACCATCGAGAAGAAGCCGTAAAGGCCCAGGTGGGCGTGCGCTACCGTGTAATGCGTGAAGTGCGTGACGGTGTTAACCGAGCGCAGCGCCTCGAGCGAACCCTGTACCGAGGCCGCCGTGTACATCATCGCGCCCAGCACGACGAATCGAAGCGTCGGGGAGTAGATCAACGCTCTGAAGTTACCGAGCACCGTCATGTGCTGATTGACCGCCACTGCGAACACCGGAATCACCATCATCATGCTTTGCACGATCGAGATCGTGATGAGCCACGACGGTACCGGCCCGCCGATCAGGTGATGCCCACCCACCTGGCTGTAAAAGAACGCCAGCGACCAGAAGCCCAGCAGCGACAGGTTGTATGAGTGAATCGGCTTGCCGATCACCTTGGGAATGAAGTAGTAGGCCGCTGCGAGACCTAGCGGCGTGAACCACAGCCCCAACACGTTGTGGCCAAACCACCAGTTCATCGTAGCCTGCTGAACACCGAAATGCAGACCTGGCCAGTTGGCGATGAGGAACAGGATCGGGAACCAAAGGAGGCCGGCTCCGATGTACCAAACAGACACATACAAGTGCTCGACCTTGCGCTGCAGCAGCGTGAGCCACAGCGGGAAACCGACCAGGGCGCCGCCGATCACCAGCAAGATGTCGATCTGCCACGGAAACTCAAGCCACTCAAGCCCGTCAGAGTGCCCCGTGCCGATGGCCACGGTGCCGGCAAAAACGCCGATGCTCCACAGCGCACCACCCACCAGCGCATATTTTGCGCCGACCAGTTCGGTCTTCAACAAACGTGGGATCAGCCAGAGCGCCACGCCGATGCCGCCCAGTGAACACCAGCCGTAAGCGACCATGCTCAGATGGATGGGGCGGATGCGGCCGAAGGTGAGCCAGTCGTACCGCACCCACCAGTCGGGGGCGTGCAGCTTGATCGACGAAATCAGGCCAGCGAACGAGGCGAGAACCAGCCACACAACGGCCAGCGTGAGGCACACGCCGACCGCGAGCGAGGTTGATTGATCGGCTCGGGACCTTGTCTCGATTTGTGCGGCGGTCATGGAATCGCGCGAGGCCGCCAGCGGATCCATCGCTTGCTGAAGCTCGCCTTGCTGCCGGGCAGTTGCTGCCGGATCTTCGACGATCCCTAACTCATTGCTTGCGAAGATAACGGTCGCGGCCGACTCGCCATATCCGAACAGCCCTTTGGCCATCGACCAGATGAAGAAGAAAAGGGCCAGGACCGAGAGGACAAATGTCCCCAGCAGTATCCCTACGGTGAGGTCCATCCAATCGTCGGTTGAGTCCTTAAACTGTCTATGCCGCCAACTGCGTCGCCTGCCACCGGGCCACGGGCAAGGGCGCTCCGCCCGAACGACGTCGAGTGTTCGACTCTCTGCGGATTATTGTTCTCGCGCTCAGGCCTTCTTCACGTACGCCGAACACCAGCCCTTGCCGGCCACCTGCTTGCCCTGGAAGATCGCACAGCCGCCCCATGCGTCGGTGGGTTTGCCCTGATAGAACGTGCAGTTCGCACAGTTCTCTCCGGCCTGGTATTTCGCGAATTTGGCCTTGTCCACCTTCGTTGCGTCGTGCTTGTAGCCGAGGCTTTGCGCCTGCGCATCTTTCTCGTCCAACTTCGCGGCCTGCGCGGCGGCCTCGCCGGCACTGCCTGCGATCGCGGCCGACACCACCGCCAGCGAACCCGCTTTCAGGAAATCGCGACGGCCGATATTGATACGGTTATGCTTCATTTAACTGGTCTCCACACGGTTGAGATAAAACTGCCTGCAGCGCCATCATAAATCATGAGCTTGCCGGAGAGGCGCAACAGCATGCAATTGTCCAGTCAGCCTGCCTCGCGCGCAACCCATACTGAAGCACGGGTTCTTGGCTATACTGCTTAAGCGCAACTGCTCGATTTCCCCGGCGGCGCTGCTTAGGGTGTTCGCGCTCCTCGTCCACGCGCGCCGCGCACCGGGCGGGTACCTGGAAACAGATCGCTGACCTGATTCGGGAAGAAACAGAGATGGCAAGCAAGCCGGCACGCAGCATCGCAACCTGGGCGGCCGTTTTCCTCGGGTTGACCTTTTCGGGCTTGGCGCTGGCGCTGGAGTGGAACCTGCAGCCGGCCGGAAGCAAGCTCGCCGCCGACATTCACGACCTGCACGAGTACGTGATGATCCTGTGCACCGCGATCTTCGTCGGCGTGTTCGGCTTCATGTTCTGGTCGGTGTACGCGCACCGCAAGTCGAAGGGCCAAAAGGCCGAGCAGTTCCACGAGAACACCACGGTCGAGATGCTGTGGACGGTGATTCCGGCGCTGATCCTGATCCTGATCGTCTGGCCAGCGACCCGCGTCGTGGTCGCGCAGAAGGACACCTCCAACCCGGCCCTCACGATCAAGGTCACCGGCTACCAGTGGAAATGGGGCTACGACTACATCAAGGGCGAGGGCGTTCCGATCGGCAAGAAGGTGCGCATTCTCACCACCGCCGCGGACGTGATCCATTCCGGTGGATGCCCGCCTTCGGCGGGACCTTCCGCAGCCAGTGCGTCGAGCTGTGCGGCAAGGGACGGCTCCAAGGTGGTGCTCGGGCCGCAGGTGATCCAGCCTCCCGACGTGAAGGCGCTGCGGTGACAGACATCCGGGAGAGACCGATGAGCGCAGTCGCTTTACTTCATGCGCCAGGTGCGCACGGCGCAGGCTAAGGAGCAGTTGCGCATCGAGCGTTTGCGGCTGGTCACCGATGCGAGGATCGGATGACGAGGGCCTTCCGCATCCTGGTGCTCGCGACGCTCGCCCTGACTTTCGTGGCGGTCGTGGTCGGCGCCTACGTGAGGCTGTCCGACGCAGGGCTGGGCTGCCCGGACTGGCCGCTGTGCTACGGCCAGCCGCTTCCCGGCGACATCGCCGATCGCGACGCGCTCGCCAAGGCGTGGAAGGAGATGGGGCATCGCTACCTCGCCGGGACGCTCGGCGTCCTGATCCTCATGATTACATTGCTCGCATGGAGAACAAGGAAACATCCATGGCTGGCGAGCGCAATGCTGGCGCTCGTGATCTTTCAGGCAACGCTGGGCGCATGGACCGTGACGATGCTGCTCAAGCCGGCGATCGTCACCGCGCACCTGCTCGGCGGCATGGCAATCCTCGCGTTACTCGCCTGGCTCGCGCTCGCGCAATACTCGCATTCGCCCTTACCCCGGATGCAAGCGCTTCGCGCGCCGGCGGCGATCGCGCTCGCCGCCCTGGTCGTGCAGATCGCGCTCGGCGGCTGGGTGAGCTCGAACTACGCCGCGCTCGCCTGTCCCGACCTGCCGCTCTGCCACGGCGAGGCAGTGCCTGCGATGGATTTCGCGAATGCCTTTCATGTAGTCCGTGAGCTCGGTCAGACCCCCGATGGTGAGTTGCTCAAGCCGGAGGCACTGACGGCAATCCACTGGAGCCACCGGGTTTTTGCCGTCGTCGTCGTCGTCCTGGTCGGCTGGGCTGCCTTCAGTGCATTCAAGGTAATGAAGGCGCTTGGAATACTGATCGCAGGGCTCCTCCTGCTGCAGTTTGCGCTCGGAATCGCGAACGTCGCGTTCAGCCTGCCACTGCCCCTCGCGGCCGCGCACAATGCCGGCGCGGCGCTTCTGCTGCTTGCCATCGTCGTGCTAAACTCATTTTCCTTCCGCGGCTTACGTCTTTGACTACCCAAGTCCTTTCGGTCAGCCTGACCCAGCGCGTGCGCGCTTTTTATGCGCTCACGAAGCCGCGCGTGGTGTCGCTCATCGTGTTCACAGCGGTGATCGGCATGTTCCTCGCCACGCCGGGCATGGTGCCGGCGCAGGTGCTGATTGCCGGGACGCTCGGCATCGCCTTCGTTGCCGGCGCGGCCGCGGCGGTGAATTGCCTGGTCGAGCAGAAGATCGACGCGGTGATGCAGCGCACGCGCTGGCGCCCGCTGCCGCGCGGCGAGCTTTCGCCCCTGCAGACGCTGGTATTCGCCGGCGCGCTCGGCGGGCTGGGCCTGTGGATCCTGGTCCACTTCGTCAACGCGCTGACCATGTGGCTGACGGTCGCGACCTTCATCGGCTACGCCATCGTCTACACCATGCTGCTGAAGCCCGCCACGCCGCAGAACATCGTGATCGGCGGCGCCTCCGGCGCGATGCCGCCGGTGCTGGGCTGGGCCGCGGTGACCGGCGAAGTGAGCATCGAGGCGATGCTGCTTTTCCTGATCATCTTCGCCTGGACGCCGCCGCACTTCTGGTCCCTCGCCCTGTACCGCACGGAGGAGTACGCGAAGGCGGGCGTTCCCATGCTGCCCGTGACGCATGGCAAGCCCTACACGCAGCTCCAGGTCCTGCTCTACACCATCATCCTGTTCGCGGCGAGCCTACTGCCTTACGTGATCCGCATGAGCGGCATCCTGTATCTCCTCGCCGCGCTGATCCTGGGCGGGATCTTCCTCGCCTACGCGCTGCGTATCTACCGGGCCTACAGCGATGCGCTCGCGCAAAAGACCTTCCGCTACTCGATCCTCTACCTTGCTCTCCTTTTCGCGGCGCTTCTGGTCGATCACTATCTGTAGCCTTGCGCTGCTCGCCGGGTGCGACAGCCGCCCGCAGTTCAAGAGCACCGACATCACCGGCGTCGAGTACGGCCGGACGCTCGAGCTCACGGACCAGAACGGCAGGCTGCGCCGCCTCGAGGACTTCCGCGGCAAAGCGGTGGTGGTGTTTTTCGGCTTCACACATTGCCCTGACGTCTGCCCTACCACGCTCGGCGACATCGCCAACGCGCTGAAGAAGCTCGGTCCGGACGCCGACCGAGTCCAGGTGCTCTTCATCACCGTGGATCCGGAGCGCGACACGCCCAAAGATCTCGGAAATTACGTCGGCGCCTTCGATCCGCGTTTTCTCGCGCTTTACGGCGACTTGGTGGCAACGCAGCGCACTGCCAAGGAATTCAAGATCTACTTCGAGAAGCGAAAAAGCGGCGACAGCTATACGATCGACCACAGCGCGCAGGCGTATGTCATCGACCCCCAGGGGCGCCTGCGCCTGCTCGTGCGGCACGATCGCATTCGCGAGGACCTCGCTGAGGATCTGCGCGTTCTGCTGCGCAACTCGACCTAGCTCCGAAATAACCTAGCTGCTTAGAGCACCGGACTGAAGGCTTAGGTGCCCGCCGGCGCCGGCAGGGCGCGCAGCGCGTCCGCGTTGCCGATCACCTTGCGCATCTTTTCGAGCGCCTTGGTCTCGATCTGGCGGATGCGCTCGGCCGATACCTTGAACTCGGCGGCGAGGTCGTGCAGCGTGGCCGCGTTCTTCTCGCGCAGCCAGCGCGCCTCTATGATGCGTCGGCTGCGGGCGTCGAGGCTGCCCAGCGCCTTCTGCAAGCCGGCGGCCTGCACGCGCTCGGACTCTTCGGCTTCGAGCACGCGGAACGGCTCGCTCTCGTTGTCGGCGAGGTATTGGGCCGGGGCGTAGCTGTCCTCGTCGTCGTCGTCGGCCTCGAACGCGATCTCCTGCCCGGAGAGGCGCTTCTCCATCTCGACCACTTCCTCGGGCTTGACGCGCAGCTCGGTGGCCACGCGCCGGATGTCCTCGCTCGTCAGCGGGGCGAGCCCGCTCTTCATCGAGCGCAGGTTGAAGAACAGCTTCCTTTGCGCCTTGGTTGTGGCGACTTTCACCATGCGCCAGTTGCGCAGAATGTACTCGTGCATCTCCGCCTTGATCCAATGGATCGCGAACGATACGAGGCGCACGCCGCGCTCCGGGTCGAAGCGCTTCACGGCCTTCATCAGGCCGATGTTGCCTTCCTGAATCAGGTCGGCGTGAGGCAACCCGTAGCCGAGGTAACCGCGCGCGACCGCAACCACCAGCCGCAGGTGCGAGAGCACGAGCTGGCGGGCGGCTTCGAGGTCGTTTTCATCGCGAAAGCGCCGCGCGAGGGCGCGCTCGTCTTCCACGGAAAGAATCGGAAACCGGCTGACCGTCTGGACGTAGGCTTCGAGGCTGCCGGTGGGCATCGGTACGGGCATCGAACCGAGTGGCATCGTCGCTTGCATTTGCATTTCTCTACCTCCTGAACGCTATTTTAGCACTCTGATTCTTAGAGTGCTAAGGGGAGCCCTTTGTTCCGCATCGCAGGCGGGTTTTGAGTAAGTAATTGCTTACATAAAAATCCGTTTTTATGAAGAAACTTCCTACCCAGGCTCGATATTGCGCAGATGCCGGTTGACCGAAAGATGCGCCCCGAGCCAGCCGAGCAGCCCGGCGAAAAGGACTACCGCTAGAGCATCGCCCGCGGGCAGAAAGGCGAGGCGAAAGCTCGAGCCATAGGACTCGGCCAGCACGCTCACCTCGCGGTTAAGCAGCGCGAGCGCGGCCCAAACGATGGCAACGGCGACGGCGCCTCCGGCGAGGCCCTGCAGCAAGCCGAGGTAATAGAACGGCCGGCGGATGAACGCGTCGGTTGCGCCGATCAGCTTCGACACCTCGATCTCGTCGCGCTGCGTGAGGATCTGCAGGCGGATGGTGTTGAACGTCACCGCCACCAGGCCGGTGCCCAGCAGGCCGGCAAGCAGCCACAGGCCCAGCCGTCCGATGCCGGCGAGCGCGGCGAGGCGGCGCGCCCAAATGGCATCCGCCTGCACGTGGGCGACGCCGGGCAGCTTCCCCAGGTCGGCGGCGAGCGCATCCACCGCAGCCTGGCTCGTGCTGAGGACGAAGGCATCGGGCAGGGGATTACGGCCCAGGGCGGCGATGACCTCCGCAAATCCCTCCACCGATTGCAGCTCGCGCAAAGCATCCTCGCGCGGCACGAAGCGCAGCTTCGCCACGCGCGGGTCCGCGCGCAGCCGCTTGCCGAGCGCCTCGGCCTCGGCGCGCTTCGCCTCGGGTTGCAGGAACACCGAAATCTGCGGTTCGAGGGTAAGCCGGGATGCGAGCGCGCGCAGGCTCTCGAGCACCGCATAGCCGCCTGCGGGCAGCGACAGCGCGATGCCGATGACCAGCGCGCTGGCAAATCCAGCGGACTTCGCGAATCGGCGCAGCGCCTGGCCGAAGGCGTGGCGATGCTGCCGCAACCAGGCCGTCATGCGACGCGGCCCTGGTCGAGATGAAGCACACGCTTGCCGTAGCGCGCGACGAGGCCCTGGTCGTGCGTTGCGATGAGCACCGTAACGCCGACCTGGTTGAAGGCGACGAAGATGTCGAGGATGCGCGCGGCCGATTCGGCGTCGAGGTTGGCGGTCGGCTCGTCGGCGATGAGGAGCGAGGGGCGGTTCACCACGGCGCGCGCGATCGCCAGGCGCTGCTGCTCGCCGCCCGAGAGCTGGATCGGATTCGACCGCTCGCGCCCGAGCAGCCCGACCTTGTCGAGCGCCGCGCGCGCGCGCCGCGCGGCTTCCTTCGGCGCGTGGCCCGAGAAGACGAGCGGAAGCATCACGTTGTCGTAGACGCTGCGGTCGTAAAGCAGCTTCTGGTCCTGGAAAACCAGGCCGAGGTTGCGGCGCAGGTAAGGAATCGCCGCGCGCTTGAGCGCGCCGATGTTCTGGCCCCTGACGATCACCGAGCCCGAAGTCGGCCGCTCGATGGCCGGGATCAGCTTGAGCAGGGTCGACTTGCCGGCGCCGGAGCGGCCGGTGATGAAGACCAGCTCGCCTTCGCCGATCGCGAAGCTCACCTCCTTCAGCGCCTCCTGGCCGCCGGGGTAGCGCTTCGCGACCGAGGAAAAGCTAACCAACCAGCGCCTCGGCGAAATCGCGCGCGACGAAGGGCCGCAGATCGTCGATGTCCTCGCCCACGCCCACGAAAAGCAGGGGAATCGGGCGCTCCCGCGCGATGGCGCAAACCACGCCGCCCTTCGCGCTGCCATCGAGCTTCGTGACGACCAGCCCGGTGAGGCCGAGCGCATCGTCGAACGCCTTGACCTGCGCGAGCGCGTTCTGCCCGGTGTTCGCGTCGAGCACGAGCAGCACTTCGTGCGGCGCGCCTGCCTGCGCTTTCGTAGCGACGCGCTTCACCTTGCGGATCTCTTCCATGAGATGCAACTGCGTCGGCAACCGGCCCGCGGTATCGGCGATGACGACGTCGGTGCCGCGCGCGCGCGCCGCGCCCAGCGCGTCGAACACCACCGCGCCCGCATCGCCGGCTTGCTGCCCGATCACCGGCACGTTATTGCGCTCGCCCCAGGCCGCCAGCTGCTCGCGCGCCGCCGCGCGGAAGGTGTCGCCCGCGGCGAGCAGCACGCTGCGCCCTTGCAACTGCAGCCAGTGCGCAAGCTTGCCGATCGAAGTCGTCTTTCCCGAGCCGTTCACGCCGGCGATCATGATGACGAACGGCTTCGCGCGGTTGACGTCCAATCGTTTTTCAAGGGGTGCGAGAAGCTCGAGGATCGCATCCTTCAGCGCACGTTTTAGCGCGTCGCCGTCTTCGAGCTTTTTCCTTCGAAGAGAAGAAATAATCGCTTGCGTCGCGGCCACGCCGCAGTCGGCCTGCAGCAACGCGCTCTCGAGGTCTTCGTAGAGCGACTCGTCGACGCGCCGGCGCGCGAACAGCTCGGAAACGGGAGTGTTGAGCACCTCCCGCGTGCGCGCAAGGCCAGCCTCGAGGCGCGCGGCCCAGGAAAGCGCTGCTACCATGGATCGGTGAATTCTAGCAAAGGGCGCATCCGGATTATCGCGGGCGAATTCCGCGGCAGGCGCATTGTCGTGCCGTCGCGACCCGGTCTTCGCCCAACCCCCGACCGCGTGCGCGAGACGCTGTTCAACTGGCTCGGCCAGCGGCTCGAAGGCCTTGCCTGCCTCGACCTTTTCGCTGGCAGCGGCGCGCTCGGCTTCGAGGCGGCATCGCGCGGCGCAGCGCGCGTGGTGATGGTCGATAACGACCGGACGATCTCTGCCAATCTGGAACGCATGCGCGCATTGATCGGCGCCAGACAGGTGGAAATCGTGCAGGGCGACGCCTTCGACTATCTGGCGCGGCGCAGCGAAAAATTCGACGTGGTTTTCCTCGATCCGCCGTTCAGGCAGAATGCGCTGCCGGCGGTGATAGAGCGGCTGCCGGCGCGGCTCGCGACCGGCGCGCGCGTTTATGTAGAGGCGGCGGCGGCGCTCGAGCCGCGGGCTCCGTGGGTGGAGCTCAGGCGCTCGCGCGCCGGACAGGTGAGCTACCAGCTGCTCGAATGGAGAGGCGATGATCAAGGCCGTCTACCCGGGAACGTTTGACCCGCTCACGCGCGGCCACGAGGACCTGGTGCGCCGCGCGAGCAGGCTGTTCGACGCGGTGATCCTCGGCGTCGCCGACAGCAGGGCGAAGGGCACCTTTTTCTCGCTGCAGGAGCGCATCGACATGGCGCGCGAGGTGCTCGCCGGCGTGAGGAACCTGAAGGTGGTCGGCTTCGACGGCCTGCTCACTGATTTCGTCCGGCAGCAGGATGCGCGCGTCGTGCTGCGCGGGCTGCGCGCGGTGTCGGACTTCGAATACGAGTTCCAGCTCGCCGGGATGAACCGCAGCCTTTATCCCGACCTCGAAACCATTTTCCTCACGCCCTCGGAGCAGCACATGTTCATCTCCGCCACGCTGGTGCGCGAGATCGCGGCGTTTGGCGGAGACGTGTCGAAATTCGTCGATCCGCTGGTGGAGAAGCGGCTCAAGGCAAAAGCCGCTAGCGCTGACAGCGCGGGCAGAAAAAAGTAGAGCGTTGCCCCTGCGCGACGCGGCGGATGGCGCTGCCGCAGCGCCTGCAAGGCTGGCCCGCGCGGTCGTAGACCCAGTAGCGCTGCTGGAAGTAGCCGGGGTTGCCGTCGGCGCCGACGAAATCGCGCAGGCTGGAGCCGCCGGCGCGGATCGCGGCGCGCAAGGTGTCCTTGATGGCGGCGGCGAGCAGCACGCAGCGCTCGCGCGACAGGCGGCTAGCGCGCGTGCGCGGATGGATGCCGGCGCGGAACAGGCTCTCATTGGCGTAGATGTTGCCGACGCCGACGATGCGCCTTGCGTCCATCAGGAACAGCTTGATCGACGTGCGATGCGCACGCGTGAGCGCGTGCAGGCGTTCGGGATGCAGCGCGCGCGACAGCGGCTCGAGCCCGAGATGCGCGAGCAGCGGATGCGCTTCCAGCCGTCCTGAGGTCCACAAGACGGCGCCGAAGCGGCGCGGATCGCGCAGCCGCAGGATGCGGTCGCCGAGCAGCAGGTCGAAGTGATCGTGCTTGCCGGCAGGCGTGCCGGGCGGCAGCACGCGCAGGCTTCCCGACATGCCGAGGTGCAGGATAAGGTGTCCGTCGCCGCAGTCGATCAGCAGATACTTTCCGCGCCGGCGAATCGATCTCACCGTGCGCCCGGCGAGCTTGCGCACCTCGGCCGGCACCGGCCAGCGCAAGCGCGGCTCGCGCACTTCGACACCGGAGATGACGCGCCCGGCGAGCTGCGAGGCAAGACCGCGCCGCGTCACCTCGACTTCGGGGAGTTCCGGCATGAAATAAGGAAGCTTGTGCGGGGCACCAAATATACCTAAGATGGATCGAAGCCAAATGCCAAAATATATTTTTGCAGCGCTGCTCTTTCTCGCAGGCTGTGTCGCAAGCGCGCAGCCCACGCCCGAGGAGCTGACCGAGCCGACGCTGTACGACTTTCTGGTCGGCGAGATCGCCTTGCAGCGCGGTGACTTCACGCTCGCCGCCCAAACTTACTTGAACCTTGCAAAGCGCACCCGCGATCCGCGCGTCGCGCGCCGCGCCGTCGAGGTGGCCAATCTCGCGCAGCTTCCCGACGTCGCGGTCGAGGCGGCGAAGACCTGGCTGGACATCGAGCCGTCTTCGCCGCAGGCGCTGCAGGTGACGGCGGCGCTGCTCATCGGCGCGAAGCGCGTCGAGGAGGCCGAGCCGTACCTCGAGAAGCTGCTCTCCGGCGACGGCGTCAACCTCGAGAACGGCTTCATGCAGCTCAATCGCCTGCTCGCCGGCAACCCGGACAAGAAGGTCAACCTGCGCGTCGTGCGGCAGCTTGCGCAAAAGCATCCGAAGCTTGCACAGGCGCAATTCGCCATCGCGCAGGCGGCATTGGTGGCCGGCGACGACGATGCGGCCGTCGCCGCGGCGCGCAACGCCGCCGCGATCCGCCCGGAATGGGAGCTGCCCGCGGTGCTCGAGGCGCAAGTGCTGCAGAAGCGCTCGCCCACCGCGGCCGCCAAGCGCCTCGAGGCGTTCGTCGCGAAGAACCCCGGCTCGCGCGAAGGCAGGCTGAACTACGCGCGCGCGCTGGTGCTCGACAAGCGTTTCCCCGAGGCGCGCAAGCAGTTCGAGGCCCTGCTCGCGGCGAATCCCGGAAACACCGACGTGATCTACGCGGTCGGGCTGCTCGCCTACCAGCTGAAGGACTATCCGGTGGCCGAGGAGAACATGAAGCGGCTGCTCGGCCTGGGCTATCGCGACCCCAACGGCGTGCGCTACCTGCTCGGCCAGATCGCCGAGGAGCAGAAGGCCTGGCCGCGCGCCATCGGGTGGTACGACCAGATCGTCAGCGGCGAGCACGTGGTGCCGGCGCGCCTGCGCACCGCGAGCGCGATCGCCAAGCAGGGAAAGCTCGACGAGGCGCGCGCCTACCTGAAGCGCGTGGCCGAGGACAACCCGGACGAGGAGGTGCAGCTGCTCGTGGCGGAGGCGCAGCTGCTGCGCGAGGCGAACCGCAACCGCGATGCCTTCGAACTGCTCAGCCAGGCGCTGCAGAAGGATCCCGAGCAGCCCGAGCTGCTGTACGACATGGCGCTCACCGCCGAGAAGCTCGAGCGCTACGAGCAGATGGAATCGAACCTGCGCAAGCTGATCGAGGTGCGGCCCGACCATGCGCATGCCTATAACGCGCTCGGCTACTCGTTCGCCGAGCGCAACACGCGGCTGCCGGAGGCGCGGAAGCTGATCGAAAAAGCGCTCGAGCTCTCGCCCGAGGATTACTTCATCATCGACAGCATGGGCTGGGTGCTGTACCGGGAGGGAAATCTCAAGGGCGCGGCCGAGCAGCTGCGCCGCGCCTACAGCGGGCGGCCCGACGCGGAGATCGGCGCGCACCTCGGCGAGGTGCTGTGGGTGATGGGCCGGCGCGACGAGGCCGAGCGCGTCTGGCAGGAATCGTTCAAGTCGGCGCCCGACAACGAGACGCTGCAAAAGACGATCAAACGCTTCAAGCGGTAATGACGATGGCGATGCGCTGGGCGCTCCTGTACGCCCTCGCGCTGATTGCCCTGGCGGGCTGCGCGCAGCTCGAGACGCGCCCGACCGAGAAAGTCGAATTCGACCTCGCCGGGCGCATCGCGGCACGTTTCGGCGATGAATCCTTCACCGGCAATATCGCTTGGCGTCACGCCGGCGATCTCGACGAGATGCTCCTCACCTCGCCGCTCGGCGCCGGCGTGGCGCGCATCGTGCGCGAGGGCGACAAGGTGATCCTCACCACCGCCGAGCCGCGCGAGTACCGCGCCGAGGACGCCGAGTCGCTCACCGAGCAGGTGCTGGGCTTTCGCCTGCCGCTCGGCGGGCTCGCCGACTGGGTGCGCGGCCGCCCCTCTCCCGAATCTGCGGCGCGCGCCGAACATTCCCCCGACGGCCGCCTTCTGAGCCTCGAGCAACGCGGCTGGAAAATCGTATACCAGGACTACGCCGGCGCATTGCCTTCGCGCCTTCGCCTTGTTTACCCGGGGATCGAGCTGCGCCTCGCCATCACGCAGTGGAAATGAACTGGTATCCGGCGCCGGGGAAGCTGAACCTGTTTCTGCACATCCTTGGCCGCCGAACCGACGGCTACCACGAGCTGCAGACCGTGTTTCGGCTCATCGACCGTTCAGATCGGATCGGCATCGCACCCCGCTCGGACGGGAGGCTGCGCTTCGAAGGGCCATTTGGCGAAGAAAATCTGTGCGTGCTGGCGGCGCGCCTTCTTCAACGTGAAACGAAAACCGGGCAGGGGGCGGATCTACGGCTGGAAAAGCAGCTTCCCATCGGTGGCGGTCTCGGTGGCGGCTCTTCGGATGCCGCGACGGTGCTTTTGGTCTTGAATAAGGTTTGGGATCTTCGTCTGAAGCGTGACGCGCTTCAGGAATTGTCGTTAAAGCTTGGCGCCGACGTGCCCTTTTTCGTCTTTGGGCACAACGCCGTCGGCGAGGGCATCGGCGAGCGCCTGCGCGCGCTCGAGCTGCCCGCCGCCTGGTATCTCGTGTTGACGCCGCAAGTCACGGTTTCGACGAAGGAAATGTTCGATTCAGCGTTGACAGCGGATACGAAACGACTCAAAATACCGCCCTTTTTCTCGGGGCAGGGGCGCAACGATCTCGAGCCGGTCGTGCGCGTGCGCTACCCCGAAGTTGCGGCGCAGCTTGCGTGGCTCAAGAGCCGATGCGCGCAGGCACGAATGACGGGCTCCGGGGCGTGCGTTTTCGCCGAGTTCGAAACGAAAGCGCAGGCGGACGCGGTTCAATCCCAGCTGCCGCCGGGAATGAGCGGGTTCGTGGCGCAGGGGCTCGAGCGTCACCCGCTCTATGACTGGGCGAATTGAACAACTGGGGAGTCGCCAAGCTGGTTAAGGCACCGGATTTTGATTCCGGCATACGAGGGTTCGAATCCTTCCTCCCCAGCCATATACACCATATACAGTGACTGCGATGACCACCGGGATGAGCAGCGCGCCCCTAGACCGCCTGATGGTATTTACGGGCAACGCCAACCCGCGCCTCGCGCAGGAAGTGGCGAAGCACCTCAACCTGCCGATCGGGCGCGCCATCGTCGGCAAGTTCTCGGACGGCGAGGTGCTGGTCGAGCTGCTCGAGAACGTGCGGGGCAAGGACGTGTTCGTGCTGCAGTCGACGTGCGCGCCGACCAACGACAACCTGATGGAGCTGCTGGTGATGGTCGACGCATTGAAGCGCTCCTCGGCAGCGCGCGTTACTGCGGCGATCCCGTACTTCGGCTATGCGCGCCAGGATCGCAGGCCGCGCTCGGCGCGGGTGGCGATCAGCGCCAAGGTGGTGGCCAACATGCTCGCGTCCACCGGCGTGGCGCGGGTGCTGACGATGGACCTGCATGCCGACCAGATCCAGGGGTTCTTCGATATTCCCGTCGACAACATCTACGCCGCGCCGGTGCTGCTCGGCGACGTATGGAAGCAGCGCTACGAGGACCTGATCGTGGTGTCGCCAGACGTCGGCGGTGTGGTGCGGGCGCGCGCGCTGGCGAAGCGGATGGAATCGGACCTGGCGATCATCGACAAGCGGCGGCCGAAGGCGAACGTCGCCGAGGTGATGAACGTGATCGGCGAGGTGAGCGGCCGCACCTGCGTCATCATGGACGACATGGTGGACACCGCCGGCACGCTGGTGAAGGCGGCGCAGGTGCTGAAGGACGAGGGAGCGACCAAGGTGGTCGCTTATTGCACGCACCCGGTGCTCTCGGGCGGCGCGGTGGAGCGGATCGCAGGCTCGTACCTCGACGAGCTGGTGGTGACTGACACCATACCGCTGCGCGACGAGGCGCGCGCCTGCACGAAGATCCGGCAGCTGTCGGTCGCCGGACTGATCGCTGAAACGATTTTGCGGATCTACACCGAGGAATCGGTGAGCTCCCTTTTCATTGAATAGATTTCCTAATCCAGGAGCAAGGCGATGGCAATTGAAATCACGGCGCGCAAGCGCGAAGCGCAGGGCACGGGTGCGAGCCGCCGCCTGCGCACCATGGGCAAGGTGCCGGGCATTCTGTACGGCGGCGACCAGGGACCGGTCAACATCGAGCTCGACCACAAGGACCTGTTCATCAAGCTGAAGAACGAGAAGTTCCACGCCTCGATCCTGATGCTCGACCTGGCCGGGACCAAGCAGCAGGTGCTGCTGCGCGCCGTCAACATGCACCCGTTCAAGCTGCAGGTACAGCACGTCGACTTCCAGCGCGTGCTGAAGGACAGGAAGATCCACGTCAAGGTGCCGCTGCACTTCGTCAACGCCGAGAAGTCCCCCGGCGTGAAGGAGCAGGGCGGCGTCGTCAGCCACGTGCTGAACGAGCTCGACGTCATCTGCTTCCCGGATGATCTGCCGGAATACATCGAGGTCGACCTCGGCAACCTCGCGGTCGGCAATTCGATCCATGTGCGCGACCTCCCGCTGCTCAAGGGCGTCGAGCTGGCGCTGCACAAGAACGAGAACCCTGTCGTCGCGACCGTGATCGTGCCGGCGCTGATCACCGAGGAAGAGGAAGCGGCCGCAGCTGCCGCGGCGGTGGCGCCGTCCGAGATACCGACGACCGAGCAGGCCGCGCCGCCGAAGGAAGGCGAGGCGCCCGCGGAGGGGGACAAGGCTGCAGCCAAGGGTGCCGAGAAGGGCGCCGACAAGGCTGCCGAAAAGGCCGAGAAGCCCGAGAAAAAAGAGAAGAAGTAAGCTGCCTTGATCCGCCTCGTCGTCGGCCTGGGCAACCCGGGCAAGGAGTATGAGCGCACGCGCCACAACGCGGGGTTCTGGCTCGTCGAGCGCTTTGCGTCTGCGAACGGCATCGTGCTGCGCAAGGACAACAAGTTCCAGGCGCTCGTCGGGCGGCACGAGCCGAGCGGGGCGTGGCTGCTCCTGCCGCAGAGCTTCATGAACGCAAGCGGCCGCGCGGTGCAGATGCTCGCCGGGTTCTTCAAGATCAAGCCCGAGGAAATCCTCGTCGTGCACGACGAGCTCGACTTCCCGCCGGGCGCCGCCAAGATCAAGCTGGGCGGCGGCATCGCAGGCCACAACGGCCTGAAGGACATCTCGCAACGCCTGGCGACGCACGAGTACTGGCGGCTGCGCCTTGGCGTCGGCAAGCCTCCGGCCGGAACGGACGGCGCCGACTACGTGCTGCAAAAACCCCCGGCCGAGGAGCGTGCCGCGATCGACGGCGCCATCCAGCGTGGCCTCGAGGTGCTGCCGCTTTGTCTTTCCGGCGATCTGCAGACGGCGATGCAGAGGCTTCACACGGAGCCGCAGAAAGAGCCCGACAAAGAGCAGCCCGAAAAGAAAGAGCCGCCAAAGAAGGAACCTGAAAAGAAAGAGCCCGAAAAGGAATCCCGCATTAGGTCTTCGCTGAAGTCCCTGTTCGGCAAGAAATGAACTTGAAATGCGGGATCGTCGGCTTGCCGAACGTCGGCAAGTCGACCCTCTTCAATGCGCTCACCAAGGCGGGCATCGCGGCGGAAAACTATCCCTTCTGCACCATCGAGCCCAACGTGGGCATCGTGCCGGTGCCCGATCTGCGGCTCGAGGTCATCGCCGAGATCGCTCAGCCGCAGAAAGTGGTGCCGGCGGTGGTCGAGTTCGTCGACATCGCAGGTTTGGTCGCCGGCGCCTCCAAGGGCGAAGGGCTAGGCAACCAGTTCCTCGCCAACATCCGCGAGACCGACGCCATCGCGCACGTGGTGCGCTGCTTCGACGATCCGAACGTGATCCACGTCGCGAGCAAGGTCGATCCGGTGTCGGACATCGAGACCATCAACACCGAGCTCGCGCTCGCCGACCTGGATGCGGTGGAAAGGCAGCTCGCCAAGTACGAGAAGGTGGCGCAGACTGGCGGCGACAAGGAGGCGCAACGCCTCGTTTCCGCCTTGAAGAAAGTCAGGGAAGTTCTCGATGCGGGGCGGCCGGCACGCACCGCCGAGCTCTCGAAGGAGGAGCGCGCGGTGCTGAGGCCGCTCTTTCTCCTTACCATGAAACCGACGCTGTATGTCGCCAACGTCGCTGAACAGGGATCCCGGAAATTCCTCGAGCAGGTCGAAGCGCATGCGGCAAAGGAAGGCGCACCGGTGGTGCCCGTCAGCGCTTCGATCGAAGCGCAGATCGCCGACATGCCGGAGGAGGACAAGAAGCTGTTTCTCGAGGACATGGGCATGGACGAGCCGGGGCTTAACCGCGTAATCCGCGCCGCGTACCAGCTGCTCGGGCTGCACACCTACTTCACCGCCGGTCCGAAGGAGGTGCGCGCCTGGACCATTCCGGCGGGGGCCACCGCGCCGCAGGCGGCGGCGGCGATCCATACCGACTTCGAGCGCGGCTTCATCCGCGCCGAGGTCGCCTCTTACGATGACTTCGTATCTTGCGGCGGCGAGCAGGGCGCGAAGGAGTCCGGCAAGCTGCGTCTGGAAGGCAAGGACTACACTGTGCGCGACGGCGACGTCATTTACTTCCGCTTCAACGTCTGATGCTGCAGACCACCTTCGGCTCGGCGGCGCCCTCCGACATTCCCCGGCTGGTGGGCCTGCTCGCGCTGCTGTTCGCGCAGGAATCCGAGTTCTCGCCGAACGCCGAGAAGCAAAGCGAAGCGCTCGAGGCGATTCTCCAGGATCGCTCGCGCGGGCGTATTTTCGTCGCGCGCGAGGCCGGCCAGGTGGTCGGCATGGCGAGCCTGCTCTACACCATCAGCACCGCCGAGGGCGGCAAGGCAGCCTTGTTCGAGGACTTCATCGTGCAGCCGGAATATCGCCGCAAGGGAATCGGCACGCGGCTGCTGGAATACGTCATACAGCAGGCGCGCGCCGAAGGGGTGCTGCGCATCACGCTGCTCACCGATCTGCAGAACGACAATGCGCAGGAGCTCTACCGCAAGCTGGGATTCGTCAATTCGTCCATGCAGGCGATGCGGCTGAAGCTCAGGGACGAAGAAAAAAAGAAGGCCTAAGCCGGCGCGCGCTCGACGAATTTTCCGGGCTGCTCACTTGTTCAGGCCGCCGAGCAGGATGTATTTCACTTCCATAAATTCATCGAGCCCGTACTTGGAGCCTTCGCGGCCGAGGCCCGACTGCTTCACGCCGCCGAACGGCGCAACCTCGGTGGAGATGATGCCGACGTTCGCGCCGACGATGCCGGTCTCCATCTCCTCGGCGACGCGGAAGATGCGGCCGACGTCGCGGCTGTAGAAGTAGCCCGAGAGCCCGAACTCGCTGTCGTTCGCGAGCCGGATCACCTCGTCCTCGGTCTTGAAGCGGATGAGAGGCGCCACGGGGCCGAAGGTCTCCTCGTGCGAAACCAGCATGTCGGGCGTGACGTTCGCCAGCACGGTGGGCTGGAAAAACAGCCCTCCGCGCTCATGGCGCTTGCCGCCGACGATCAGCTTTGCGCCTTTGCCGAGCGCATCGGCGACGTGCTTCTCCACTTTCTCCAGGCCCTGCTGGTCGATCAGCGGTCCGATCACCACGCCAGGCTCGGTGCCGGGGCCGACCTTGAATCCCTTCACCTCCTCCGCGAGCTTGGCGGCGAAGGCGTCATAGACGCCGTCCTGGACGTAGATGCGATTGGCGCAGACGCAGGTCTGGCCGGCGTTGCGGTATTTGGAAGCGATGGAGCCTTCGACTGCAGCGTCGAGGTCGGCGTCGTCGAACACGATGAACGGCGCGTTGCCGCCGAGCTCGAGCGAGAGCTTCTTGATCGTGTCGGCGGACTGCTTCATGAGAGTGCGCCCGGTCTCGGTCGAGCCGGTGAAGGACAGTTTGCGCACCGTGGGATTGGCGCACAGCTCGCCGCCGATGGCGCGCGAATTGCCGGTGACCACGTTGAACACGCCTTTCGGGATGCCCGCGCGCTCGCCGAGCTCGGCCATGGCGAGCGCCGAGTAGGGCGTCTTTCCGGCGGGCTTGAGCACCACGGTGCAGCCGGCGGCAAGCGCCGGTCCCGCCTTGCGCGTGATCATCGCGTTCGGGAAGTTCCACGGCGTGATCAGCGCCGACACGCCGATCGGCTGCTTGATGACAAGGATCCGCTTGTCGGCCCACGGCGAAGGGATGGTGTCGCCGTAGGCGCGCTTGCCTTCCTCGGCGAACCACTCGATGAACGAAGCGCCGTAGGCGATCTCGCCGCGCGCTTCCGCCAACGGCTTGCCCTGCTCCGCGGTGAGCAGCTGTCCCAGGTCGTCCTGGCTCGCCATCATCAGGTCGAACCATTTGCGCAGGATGACGGCGCGTTCCTTCGCGGTCTTCGCGCGCCACGCCGGCCAGGCGCGACCGGCGGCCTGGATTGCGCGCCGCGTCTCGGCGGCGCCCATGTCGGGGACTGTGCCGAGCACTTGTCCGTTGGCCGGGTTGACCACAGCAAGTGTTTTCTTCGCGTCCGCACTGACCCACTGGCCGTCGATATAGCACTGCTCGCGGAACAGCTTTGGATCCTTGAGAGGGAGCGCCGGCAGGCCGGCTTGCGCGGGAGCATTCATTGGCTGCCTCCAAAGGGGAAATTTTACTCCTCGGCGGTGGTACAGTTACCTCACCTTCGGAGGAGGAAAAGATGATCACGTTTGCCGTCAACGGGAGGGAAACCCTGTCGGACCAGCCGTCCGATACTCCGCTGCTGTGGGTAATCCGCGATGAGCTCGGTCTCACCGGAACCAAGTTCGGCTGCGGCATGGCGCAATGCGGCGCATGCACGGTGCACGTGAACGGCGTGCCGACGCGATCGTGCGTCACTCCGGTATCGGCGGTTCAGGGAAAGAGAATCACCACCATCGAAGGGCTTTCGCCCGACGGCGATCACCCGCTGCAGAAGGCGTGGATCGCCGAGCAGGTGCCGCAGTGCGGCTACTGCCAATCGGGCCAGATCATGGCCGCGGCCGCGCTCCTCGCCAAGACGAAAAACCCGACGCGCGAGCAGATCGTGCAGCACATGTCGGGCAACATCTGCCGCTGCGGCACGTACAACCAGATCATCGCCGCGATCCAGCGCGCGGCGAGCGAAGCGTAAGGAGGCGGCCATGAAACCGGAATTCGAAGGCATCGCCTTCCAAAGCATTTCGCGCCGCGCGTTTCTGATTTCGAGCGGCGCTGCCGCCGTCGCAATCGCTTTTGGTTCCTTTTCTAAAAGAATACTTGCCCAAGTTGAACCCTTTTCCCCCAACGGCTGGGTGCGCGTCGGCACGGACAATATCGTCACTGTCTACTCGCCGGCCTGCGAAATGGGGCAGGGCGTGATGACCGCCATGCCGCTACTGATCGCCGAGGAGATGGACCTCGACTGGGGCCGCGTTCGCGTCGAGCAGGCGCCCTACAATCCCAAGGTGTTCGGCAACCCGCTGTTCGGCGGCAACATGCTTGCCGGCGCATCGCGTACCACGCGCGGCTATTACGAGGTGATGCGGCTCGCCGGCATGCAGGCGCGCCAGATCATGATCCAGAACGCGGCGCAGAAATGGGATGTACCGGCCAGCGAGCTCGCCACCGAGCCGAATGCCGTCGTGCACAAGGCGTCCGGCCGCAAGCTCAGTTACGGCGAAATCGCCGAGTTCGCAACGGTCCCGGCCAGCCCGCCGCAGTTCACGCGTGAGCAGCTCAAGCGGCCGAGCGAGTTTCGCCTCATCGGCAAGGACATGCCGAGAATCGAGATCCCCGACAAGGTGAACGGGCAGGCCAAATACGGCATCGACGTCCGGATGCTGGGCATGCTGTACGGCGCCGTATTGCGCGCGCCGGTCAACGGCGAGGCGCCGCTCAGCGTCGACGACAGCGAGGCGCGCAAGGTGGAAGGCGTGCGGCAGATCGTGCGCATGCCCTATGGCGTCGGCGTGATCGCCGATACGTACCCCGCCGCGCTCAAGGCGAAAAAGGCGTTGAAGGTCGAGTGGACGCAACGCTCCAAGGCGCGCGCCTACAACACCGACAAGCTGATCCCCGAATACCAGCAGCGCGTGCGCAACCTGTCTGACACCGGCGTGGTGTACGAGGCGCACGGCGACGCGCGGGGAGCGATGGCGAAGGCGGCCAAGCGCGTGACAGCGGAGTACACCTCGCTGAACGTCACGCACGCGACCATGGAGCCGATGAACTGCACGGCGCGGGTCGACGGCGATCGCATCGAGTTCTGGGCGCCGACGCAATCGCCGTTCGGCGTGTTCCTCGCCGCCGTGAAAGCGCACGGCTTCAAGCCCGAGAACGTGAAGATCAACGTAACGCTGCTCGGCGGCGGCTTCGGCCGGCGCGCGGAGAACGACTACGCGGTCGACGTCGGGTTCCTCGCCAAGGCGGTCCCCGGCTATCCGGTGAAGATGATCTGGACGCGCGAGGACGACATCCAGTTCACCAAGCCGCGTCCGCTCACCGTGCAGCGGCTCGAGGCCGGGCTCGACGAGCAGGGCAACCTCGTTTCGTTCCACCACCGCATCGTCGGCGAGTCGATCTATCGCCGCTTTGCTCCGCCTGCGTTCCAGGCGAGCGGCGGCAAGGACCTGCCGCTCTGCGAAGGCGCCTACGAGCCGACCTACCACTATCCGAACTTCGCGCTCGAGCAGCTGTTGGAGGAGCGCGGCGTCGACGTCGCGGTATGGCGCTCGGTAGGCGGCGGCTATACCAAGTTCGCGATCGAGACCTTCATCGAGGAGGTCGCGGCAGCAGCCGGCAAGGATCCAATCGACTTCCGCATGCAGCTCCTCGCGAAGCAGCCGCGCGGCCAGGCGGTGCTCCGCGAAGTGATGGCGATGTCGGATTGGAGCCGCCCCCGTCCCGCCGCACGCGCGCTCGGCATCGCCTACAGCGACATCTGGGAGACTTACAGCGCGATGGTCGCGGAGGTGTCGGTAGACCGCAAGACCGGCAAGGTGAACGTGCACGAGGTGTGGAGCGCCGTCGACACCGGTGTTGCGCTGCAGCCCAGAAACGTCCGCGCGCAGATCGAATCGTCGGTGGTATTCGGCTTGAGCGCGCTGCGCGAGAAACTGGTCTACAAGGACGGCGTGGCGCAGCAGTCGAACTTCCACGACTATCCGGTGCTGCGCATGAACGAGGTGCCGAAGATCACCACCAGGGTGACCGTCACCGACAACAAGCCGGGCGGCATCGGCGAGGTCGGCCTGCCTCCAGTGGCGCCGGCGGTAGCGAACGCGGTGTTCAAGCTCACCGGAAAGCGGCTGCGGGACCTGCCCTTCGACCAGAATCTGCTGAAGGCTTAGCGGGGTTTGTCGCCGGCCAGGGTGATGCGCAGCATCACCCGCCGGTGGCCATGGTAGTCGTTCACCGGGTTGTGCTGCGTGCAGCGGTTGTCCCAGAACGCCAGCGATCCGGCGCGCCACTGGAAACGGCAGGTGAGCTCCGGCTTCACCTGGTGCCGGAAAAGAAACTCGAGCAGCGGCGCGCTTTCCTCGTCGCTCATGCCGCTCAGCCGTACTGTGTGCGCGACGTTGACGTAGAGCGCCTTGCGGCCTGTTTCGGGATGGGTCCGGACGACCGGATGCTCCGCCACATAATCCCTGCCGTCACCGCCTTTTTCTTTGACGCGATCCTCCCGCGTCCTAGTCACGTCCGCTTTTGACGAGGCATTGACGGCAGTGAGGCTCTCCAGCAGGCGCTGCATCCCCGTGGACAGCGTCTCGTAGGCGAGGTACTGGCTGGCGAACTCGGTATCACCGCCGTAAGGCGGCACCTCGCGCGCGAGCAGCATCGAGCCCATCGGCGGCTCCGCGAGGTAGGCGGTATCGGAATGCCAGATGCCGCCGAAGTTCTGGCGCTCGTGCTCCAGCTTCTTCACCTCGATGATGTTCGGAAAGCCTTCGATACCTTTCACGAACGGGTACTCGACCGGCTTTCCCACGCGCTGCGCGAAGGCCATGAATTGCGCCGGGGTGAGCGCCTGGTCATGGAAGAAGATGACCTGGTGCTCGAGGAACGCACGCCGGATCTCGGCCACCGTCCGGCTCGACAATTCGTGGGCCAGATTCACGCCGCTCAACTCGGCGCCAAGCGCGCCGGCGATGCGGGTGATCCTCATCATGTCAGAAGGTCCCGGGGTAAGCGCCGCCGTCCATCAGCAGATTCTGGCCGGTAATGTATCCCGCCTGCGCGCTGCAGAGGTAGGCGCAGGCATCGCCGAACTCCTCGATGCTGCCGAAGCGTCCCGAGGGGTTCGCATCGGCGCGGGTCTTGCGCAGCTCTTCGTAGGTCTTGCCGCTTGCCTTGGCGTTGAACTGGAGGTTAGAGCGCAGCCGGTCGGTGTCGAAAGGTCCAGGCAGCAGGTTATTGATGGTGACGTTGTGGCGCACGGTCTTGCGCGACAGCCCGGCGATGAAGCCGGTAAGGCCGGTGCGCGCGCCGTTCGACAGCCCGAGCTCGGGGATCGGGTACTTCACCGCGCCCGAGGTGATGTTGACGATGCGGCCGAATTTCTTCGCCATCATGCCGTCGACCACGGCGCGGATCATCAGGATGGGCGCGATCATGTTGGCGTCGAGCGCCTTGATCCAGGTTTCGCGGTCCCAGTCGCGGAAGTCGCCGGGCGGCGGGCCGCCGGCGTTGTTGACGAGGATGTCGGGCGAGGCGCACGCGCGCAGCGCCGCCTGCCGGCCCTCCTCGGTGGTGATGTCGCCCGGCACAGTCGTTACCTTGATGCCGAAGCGCTCGCGTAGCTCTGCGGCCGTCGCCTCCAGCGCCTCGCGCCCGCGCGCGGTGATGACGAGATTCACGCCATCCGCCGCGAGCGATAAGGCGCAGCCCTTGCCGAGGCCTTTCGACGCGGCGCAAACGATGGCGGTCTTGCCGCGGATTCCGAGGTCCATGATTTTTCCTAGAGCTTGAAAATGTTCATGAGCGTGACCTGAGCGTGACGAGAAGGACCCCGGCGATGACGAGCAGCCCGCCTGCCGCCTGCCGCCACGTGAACGGCTCATCGAGGCCGAGCGCGCTCGTGAGCGCGACGCTGACCGGCCCGACGGCGCCGATCAGCGCGAAGCGGTTGGCGCCAATGCGCTTCAGCGCCTCTGCCTGGAGGAACACCGGCAACACCGTGCTGAAGGTCGCCATGATGGCTGCGTACCACCATACCGCGGCGGGCAGCTCGAGGGCGGAAACCGGCTCAAGCACGAGGAACTGCACTGCGGCCGGCACGGTGGCAACGACCATGGTAAACGCGGTGAAGCGCATGGAGCCCATCCGTCTCACCATCTGGCTGCCGGCGACGAGGTAGACCGCGTAACAAAGCGCGGAGGCGAAAACCAGCAGCACGCCGAGGACGAACAGCCTGCCCTCGGGCGTCGTGTCGATCTGGTTCGACACCACGAGGGCAATTCCGGCATAGCTCAGCACGAGCGCGAGCACTTCCGGGCGGCTGGCCGGCTTGCCCAGGAACAGGAACAACAGCAGCAGCACCAGCGTCGGATAGAGGAACAGGATCAGCCGGCCGACACCGGCCCCGACGTACTGCAGGCCGATGAAATCGAGGAAGCTCGCGGCGTAGTAGCCGATGAAGCCGAGCGCCACGACTCCCGTCCAGTCGCGCGCGCCGAGCCGCGGCTGCTGCCCGCGCAGCCACCAGGCGATCGCCGCGAAAAAAGGCAGCGCGATCATCATGCGCAGGAAGAGCAGCGTGGTCGGCGTGACCGGATGTGCGGCGTAGGACAGCTTGATGAGGATCGGGCGAAACGAGAACGCGAGCACTCCGCATAAAGCGAAAACAATTCCCGCCGCCCGATACGACGCCTCGCTCAACGGCGTCTGCCGCCGCGGCTGAGCTCGGTGTTGTCGTTCTTCGCTATGAGCGGAAGCGGAGCCATGGACGTAAAATCATACTATGTCGGGACACAGCAAATGGGCGAACATCAAGCACCGCAAGGCCGCCGCGGATGCGAAAAAGGGCAAGGTGTTCACGCGACTCATCAAGGAGATTACGGTCGCGGCGAGGCTCGGCGGCGGCGATCCGGATACGAACCCGCGCCTGCGCCTGGCAATGGACAAGGCGCGCGAGGCCAACATGGCCAAGGACAGCGTGCAGAACGCGATAAAGCGCGGCGCGGGTCAGCTCGACGGCGTGACCTACGACGAGGCGCGCTATGAGGGCTATGGGCCGGGCGGCGCCGCGATCATGGTCCACTGCCTCACTGACAACCGCACGCGCACCGTGGCCGAAGTGCGCCATGCTTTCACCAAGAACGGCGGCAACCTCGGCTCCGACGGCTCGGTCGCTTACCTCTTCCGTCAGGTCGGCCAGTTCGTGTTCGCGCCCGGCACCAGCGAAGACCGCGTCATGGAGGCAGCGCTCGACGCGGGCGCCGAGGACGTGCTCAAGAACGACGACGGCTCGGTCGAGCTGATCTGCGCGCCCGCCGATTTCGCGACGGTGAAGACGGCGCTGCAAAAGGCCGGCCTCAAGCCCGAGCTCGCCGAAATCACGATGAAGCCGAACGCCGAGAGCTCGCCCGCGCCCGATGAGGCCGCGAGCCTGCGCCGGCTGCTGGAGGCGCTCGAAAATCTGGACGACGTCCAGGACGTGTACACCACCGCGGTGATCGACTGAGAATCCTCGGCATCGATCCCGGGCTGCAGGTCACCGGCTTCGGGGTGATCGAGTCGAGCGGCGCGCAGCTGCGCTACGTTACAAGCGGATGCGTCAAATCGGGAGCCGGCGACCTGGCGACAAGGCTGAAGGCGATCCTCGAGGGGCTGAACGGCATCATCGCGGCGCACGCTCCCGGCGAGGTGGCGGTCGAGAAGGTGTTCGTCAACGCCAATCCGCAATCGACGCTCGCGCTCGGGCAGGCGCGCGGCACCGCGATCTGCGCCGCGGTGCTCGCCGGGCTTCCCGTTTCGGAGTACACCGCGCTGCAGGTCAAGCAGGCGGTGGTCGGCAACGGCCACGCTAAAAAGGAGCAGGTGCAGCACATGGTGAGGCGACTGCTCGCGCTGCCGGGAAACCCGGCGCCCGATGCCGCCGACGCGCTCGCCTGCGCGATCTGCCATGCCCACGGCGGCAAGCTCGGCGCGCTATCGGTGAAAGGTTTTCGCGTGCGGAAAGGCAGGCTCATCTGATCGGCCGTCTCACCGGGCGCCTCGCCGCGAAGCATCCACCGCAGGTGCTGGTGGACGTGGGCGGCGTCGCCTACGAGCTCGACGTGCCGATGAGCACGTTCTACAACCTGCCGGCGACCGGCGAAGCGGTGAGCCTGTTCACGCACCTCGTCGTGCGCGAGGACGCGCACACGCTCTACGGCTTCGCGACGCTCGAGGAGCGCGCCGCGTTCCGCCAGCTGATTCGCATCTCCGGCATCGGCGCCCGCACCGCGCTTTCGGTGCTCTCCGGGCTTTCGGTCGCCGACCTGGCCGAGGCAGTGGCGATGCAGGAAGCGGGCCGCCTCATCAAGGTGCCCGGCATCGGCAAGAAAACCGCCGAGCGGCTGCTCCTGGAGCTCAAAGGGAAACTTGCCGACGTTGCCATCGGCGCGAGCCAGCAGAAGGCGTCGGATGTCATCAACGCCCTCGTCGCCCTCGGCTACAGCGAAAAGGAAGCGCTTGCGGCGACCAAGGGGCTGCCCGCCGGCATCGCAGTGGCCGAAGGCATCCGCGCAGCGCTGAAGGCGTTGGCCAAGTCCTGACGCTGAGGGTAAGTTAACGCGCGTATCACGCCGAGTGGGAGCGCATCAGCGACTCGAAGATCGACTTCCTTTCCGTTGGAGTGCAGTACCGGTTCTGAGTCCGTGGTTGTAGCGTCGATACAACAAGTGGGCCGCCAGATCGGCCCAAATCGAGCCGAATTGCGCTTCGTCACGTTGTTTATCCGCCAACCCGCGTACGCTTCCTCCCGCGCATGTAGCGCAACTTTTACAAAGCACCAAGAAAGGAGTTTCTTATGAGGAAGGTTGTTTTCGCCGCCACCATCGCGGCGAGCATGGCGCTGCCTGCTGTCGCCTTGGCGCAGATGAGCGCGCCGAGCTTAAGCTCGGCTTACATCGGCGGCGGTATTGGCCAATCGAAAGCGAAGGACGGTTGCACAGGCGTAGGAGGCGCGGGGATCTCGTGCGATGACAAAGATACCGCTTGGAAAATTTTGGGTGGCTATCAGGTCAACCGAAACTTTGCAGCGGAGCTCGGTTATACCGACCTAGGCAAAGTAAAAGCCAGCGGTCCCGGCGGTTCGGCTGAGATTAAATCTAATGCCTGGGATCTTACCGCGATCGGTGCCTTCCCTCTCGCGAACCAGTTCTCGATTTTCGGGCGGCTCGGCTTCTATAGGGCCGAGACTAAGCTGTCGGGCGCCGGTAGCGGAAAAAAGGACACGACTGATTTGACTTACGGCCTGGGAGTCCAGTACGACTTCGCTCGCAACTTCGGTGTGCGCGGAGAATGGCAGCGGTATCGTGCCATCAAGGCACGTAACGACGCGACCGGCATCGAAGGGAAATCCGATGTTGATGTCCTCGGCGTCAGCCTGATCTATCGGTTTCAGTAACCACCAATAGCGCTTTGGAAAAAGGGCGGCTCTGCCGCCCTTTTTCTTTGGAGTTGGAAATAGGCTCTCGGCAAGGCGGCGTAATGAGGCTTAGCTTTGGAGTAACTTTCCCCCTGAGCTTAATGCTGCGTGAGAAGGTCGGTTCCGCCGGTCTCTTTGTCTACTCTGGCAGAATGCCGGCGTGGCTGTCGAAACCGACCGGCTGATTTCCGCCAAGCCGACCACGCCGCAGGAAGAGCAGTTCGAACGCTCGTTGCGGCCGGGGACGCTCGCGGAGTATGTCGGCCAGGAGAAGATCCGCGGCCAGCTCGAGATCTTCATCCAGGCGGCGCGCGCGCGCGGCGAGGCGCTCGACCACGTGCTGCTGTTCGGGCCGCCGGGACTTGGGAAAACCACGCTCGCGCACATCATCGCGCGCGAGATGGGCGTGAACCTGCGGCAGACCTCGGGACCGGTGCTGGAGCGCCCGGGGGATCTCGCCGCCATCCTGACGAATTTGGAACCCAGGGATGTATTGTTCATCGACGAGATCCATCGCTTGTCGCCGATCGTGGAAGAGATCCTTTACCCGGCGCTCGAAGACTTCCAGCTCGACATCATGATCGGCGAGGGCCCGGCGGCGCGCTCGATCAAGCTCGACCTGCCGCCGTTCACCCTCGCCGGCGCCACCACGCGCGCCGGCATGCTCACCAATCCGCTGCGCGACCGCTTCGGCATCGTCGCGCGGCTCGAGTTCTACAGCCAGGATGAGCTCGCAACGATCGTGCGCCGCTCGGCGCGCCTGCTGCAGGTGTCTCTGAACGATGAAGGAGGGCTCGAGATCGCGCGGCGCTCGCGCGGCACGCCGCGCGTTGCCAACCGGCTGCTGCGCCGCGTGCGCGACTATGCGCAGGTGAAGGCCGACGGCCGCGTCTCGGCGGCGGTGGCCGAGGCGGCGCTCAAGATGCTCGACGTCGACGTTCTCGGCCTCGACGTCATGGACCGCAAGCTGCTTCTTGCGGTGATCGAGAAGTTCTCCGGCGGGCCGGTCGGCCTCGACAATCTCGCCCACGCCATCGGCGAGGACGCCGAGACCATCGAGGACGTTCTCGAGCCCTTCCTCATCCAGCAGGGCTACCTGCAGAGAACGCCGCGCGGGCGCATCGCCACGCTCTCCGCGTACCGCCATTTCGGCATCGTCGCGCCGGCGGCGGCGCGCGATCTGCTGTCCGACACTTGAAGAGTCCGTTCCGGATTCCGGTCCGGGTGTACTACCAGGACACCGACGCCGGCGGCGTCGGTTAAAATGGGCCGCGCGAGCCTGGTCTTCCGCCAGCGCGCATGCCCCAAGAACTCGAACAGGCGCTCAAATGAGCTTAACGCAGGACCTCGATATCTGGACGCTGATCGTCAACGCCAGCCTCGTCGTCAAGGTTGTGCTGGTGCTGCTGATCGCGGTGTCCTTCATGTCCTGGATGTTCATCTTCCAGAAGTGGTTCGCGATCCGGCGCGCGGGCCTCCAGACCGAGCAGTTCGAGCGCGAGTTCTGGAGCGGCAACGAGCTCACGGCGCTCTACCAGGGCGCGGTCAACAACCGCCACACGATCGGCAGCCTGGAGCGCATCTTCGAGGCCGGCTTCCGCGAGTTCGCGAAGCTGCGCGGGCAGCGCGGCAGCACCGACCCGAGCGACATGGTGGACGGGGCGCGGCGCGCGATGCGCGCCACCTTCCAGCGCGAGATGGATTTCCTCGAGCGCCATCTGGCGTTTCTCGCCTCGACCGGCTCGGTGAGCCCGTACGTCGGCCTGTTCGGCACGGTGTGGGGCATCATGCACGCGTTCCGCAGTCTGGCGAACGTGCAGCAGGCGACGCTCGCCCAGGTGGCGCCCGGCATCGCCGAGGCGCTCGTCGCGACGGCGATCGGCCTGTTCGCCGCGATCCCGGCGGTGGTGGCCTATAACCGCTATTCGTACGACATCGAGCGCCTCGGCAACCGCTTCGAGAGCTTCATGGAGGAGTTCTCCAACATCCTTCACCGCCAGGCGGTGAAGTAGCGCCATGCCGTCCCTTCATCGCAAGCGCGGGCCGATGCACGACATCAATATCGTGCCCTACGTCGACGTGATGCTGGTGCTTCTGGTGATCTTCATGGTCACCGCGCCGCTGGTGACGCCGGCCATCATCGACCTGCCGACGGTCGACAAGGCGAGCCAGCCGCGCGTGGTGCCGATCGAGGTGTTCGTCAAGTCGGACCAGGGCCTGAGGGTGCGCCAGCGCGACGCCAACGGCCGCATCGTCGATGAGCGCGATGTGACCCGGTCCGAGCTGGCGAGCGTCATCAAGGGCGCGCGCGCGAAGGGCGGCGATCTGGCGGTGCTGATCGGCGGCGACAAGAGCGCGCGCTACGAGTCGGTGCTCGCGGTGATGGACGAGCTGCATCGCCAGGGCGTGCAGAAGGTCGGCCTGCAGGTGAAGACCACGCAGTGAGCGCCGAGGCTCTCGCCTTCGGGGCGCGCCGCGAGCCGGCGCTGCTGCCCTCGTTCGTTCTCGCAGCCCTGGTGCACCTGTTTCTCGCCGCGGTCATGTTCGTCGGCGTGCGCTGGTCGAGTCACCATCCCGAGACGGTGGTGGTCGAGCTCTGGGAAGCGCCGCCGCCCCCGCCGCCAGCGCCGGTAGTGGAGGCGCCCAAGCCACTTCCCAAGGTGGAGCCGGAACCGCCACCCGTGCAGAAGCCCGAGATCGCCATCAAGGCGCCGCCGAAGCGGAAACCCGAGCCCAAGCCGGCCCCCAGGAAAGACGACTTCGAGAAAAGGATGCGCGAGCAGCTGGCGCAGGAGCAGCGCGCGATCGACGATCAGCGCCGCGAGGCCGAGCGGCGCGAGGCCGCCGCGCGCCAGCAGGCCGTAGCGGCGGCCGCGGCGGCCGCAGCGCGCGACCGGGCGCTCGCGGCGTGGACCGACAAGATCCGGGCGAAGATTCGGGGCAACATCCGCCTGCCCGAGAACCTCAGCGGCAACCCCGAGGCCATCTTCGATGTCGCGCAGCTGCCGACGGGCGGAGTGATCTCGATCCGTCTGCGCAAGTCGAGCGGGCACAAGGGCTACGACGATGCGGTCGAGCGGGCGATCCTCAAGTCCTCCCCGCTACCCAAGCCCGATGAGCCCAATCTCTTCGAGCGGCAGCTGGAACTTCGCTTCCGGCCGCAGGACAAATAGAAGCGGCGGATTGCCTATAATCGGCCGTTATCCGAAGGACATCAGGAGGATGCAGGCCTTGCTCCCGCGTTTCTGCGCTTTCCTCGGCATCGTACTTTTACTGGCTGCGCCGCTCGCCAGGGCGCAGCTCTCGATCGAGATCACCGGCGCCGGCGCCCCGCGCATGCCGATCGCCATCGCAGCTTTCCCCGGCGAAGCTGCCCTCGGCCCCGGCATCACCTCGATCGTGCGCGCCGACCTCGAGAGGAGCGGGCTGTTCCGCGGCCTGGAGATCCCGCCGCTCGCGCCGGCGCCGACCGAGGTGTCCAACGTCAACTATGCGGAATGGCGCTCGCGCCTGGCCGATGCGCTGGTGCTCGGCTCGGTGGCGGTCAGGCCCGACGGCCGCTACGAGGTGCGGTTTCGCCTCTACGACGTGGTGAAGCAGGCCTCGCTCGGCGGCGTCGCCTACACCTTGAGCAAGGAGCAGGTGCGCGCCACCGCCCACCGCATCGCCGATTTCGTCTACGAGAAGCTCACCGGCGAGAAGGGCGTGTTCTCCACGCGTATCGCCTACGTGGTGAAGCGCGGCAACCGCTTCGAGCTGCAGATCGCCGACGCCGACGGCGCCGGCGAGGAAGCCGCGCTCGTCTCGTTCGAGCCGATCATCTCGCCGGCCTGGTCGCCCGACGGCCGGAAGCTCGCCTATGTCTCGTTCGAGAACAAGAAGCCGGTGGTCTACGTCCATTCCCTGCTCGACGGCAAGCGGAATGTCGTGGCCAACTTCAGGGGATCGAACTCGGCGCCCGCCTGGTCGCCCGACGGCAGCAAGCTCGCCGTCACGCTGTCGCGCGAGGGCGGCTCGCAGATCTTCCTCATCAACGCCGACGGCAGCGGCCTGCGCCGCCTCACCAGCTCGGCGGCGATCGACACCGAGCCGCGCTTCTCGAGCGACGGCCAGTGGATCTACTTCACCTCCGACCGCGGCGGCAGCCCGCAGATCTACCGCATGCCGGCCGCCGGCGGCGAGCCGCAGCGCGTCACCTTCGAGGGAAGCTATAATGTGACGCCGCGCCTGAGTCCCGATGGCAAGACCCTCGCCTATATCACGCTTAACGAAGGCAAGTTCCAGGTGGCGCTGCTCGATCTCTCTAACCGTCAGGTGCAGATCATTACGGACAGCGATCGCGACGAGTCGCCGAGCTTCGCTCCCAACGGGCGGATGATCCTGCTTGCCACGGTGCTCGGCGGGCGCGGCGTGCTCTCGGCGGTATCTTCGGACGGCCGCGTCAAGCAACGCCTTACTGTGACGGCGGGCGACGTGCGCGAGCCCGCCTGGGGACCGTTCATCGAATGAAAGGAGGGAAGTCCATGCGCGCAGTCATCATCGCCACCCTTACCGCAGCCGCGCTGGTCGCCGGTTGCGCCACCACGCCGGAGGAGCAGTCGCCGGCGAAAGTCGAGGATCGCGCGGCAGGCAAGCCGGCAGCTGTGGAGACCAAGCCGATCGCCCGCGTCGACCTCACCGGCAAGCCTGCGGCGGGAAGCCCGCTCAAGGATCCCAACAACATCCTGTCGAAGCGCTCGATCTACTACGACTACGACAAGTTCGAGGTGAAGGACGAGTTCCGTCCACTGATCGAGGCGCATGCGAAGTACCTGCGTGAAAACCCGGGCGCGAAGATGCTGATCCAGGGCAACGCCGACGAGCGCGGCAGCCGCGAGTACAACGTCGGTCTCGGGCAGCGCCGCTCCGACAGCGTCAGGAGGGCGCTGATGCTCCTCGGCGCGAAGGAGAACCAGATCGAGTCGGTAAGCCTGGGCGAAGAGAAACCGGTCTGCACCGAGCATGCGGAGGACTGCTGGGCGAAGAACCGCCGCGGCGACATGCTCTATGGCGGCGAGTATTGATGCGCTGGATGGGGTCACGGCAGGCGGCTGCGTTCCTGCTCGGCTGCGCGCTGGCCTGGCCGGCGCTCTCGCAGGGGCTTTTCGACGACAACGAGGCGCGGCGCCGCATCGAGCTGCTGCGCCAGCAGGTCGAGGCGAACCAGAAGGCGCTCGAGGATCGCTTCGCCAAGATCGAGTCGGCGAGCGGAGACCGCAGCGCGCTGCTCGATCTCGCCGGACAGCTCGAGGCGCTGCGGGCGGAGATCGCCCGCATGCGCGGGCAGATCGAGGTTCTCGCCAACCAGATCGAGACCGCCGACAAGCGGCAAAAAGACTTGTACGTCGACATCGACACGCGCTTGAGGAAGCTCGAGCAGGCGCGCGAGCAGCAGGCCGCGGCACCCGAGAAGCCGCCGGCGGCACCGGGCGATGCCGAAGGGGCCACTCCTGCCGAGGCGAAGGCCTACCAGGCGGCGCTCGACCAGTTCAAGCTCGGCAATTACCCTATGGCCGTCTCGGCGATGCAGGGCTTCCTGGTGACGTATCCGAGCAGTGCGCTCGCGCCCAATGCGCAGTACTGGATCGGTATGGCGTATTCCGGGCAGCGCGACTACAAGAACGCGATCGCCGCGCAGCGCAAGCTCCTTGCGGCGTGGCCAGACAGCCCGAAGGCGCCTGACGCAATGCTGAGCATCGCGAGCGCCCAGGAAACCATGGGCGACCGCCGCGCCGCGCAGAAAACCCTCGAAGACCTGATCGCGCGCCATCCCTCGAGCAGTGCCGCGACGAGCGCGAAGCAGCGCTTGTCCGCTTACCCGAAGCGTTGAACGACCCTACTCCTGCGCAACTCGCCCCCTTAGTCACCGCCGGGGCGTTTGTTCTCGCTTTCATCTTCGGCGCGGTCGGGAACAAGACGCGCTTCTGCACCATGGGCGCGGTATCCGACTGGGTGAACATGGGCGACCTCGGCCGCATGCGGATGTGGCTGCTCGCCGTCGCGGTGGCGCTGCTTGGCTCGAGCGCGCTGCAGCTCGCCGGCCTGGTCGACCTTTCCAAGTCCATCTATCCCGGGCCCAACTTCACCTGGCTGTCGTACATCCTCGGCGGCTTTCTGTTCGGCGTCGGCATGACGCTGGGCTCGGGCTGCGGCTCGAAGACGCTGATCCGCATCGGCGCGGGAAGCCTCAAGTCGGTCATCGTGTACGTGTTTCTCGGCATCGCGGCGTACATGACGCTGCGCGGCCTGCTCGGCGCGTTCCGCGTCGGCGTGCTGGAAAAGGCATCGCTGACCTTGGCACCGGGGCAAGATCTGCCGTCGCTTTTATCAACAGGATTGGGTTTGTCGAAGGCCGCATGGACGGCGATCCTCGCGGCGGCCGTCGGCGGGGCGATGCTTGCTTTCGTCTATGCGAGCCGCGAGTTCCGCTCGAGCTTCGATTACACGCTGGGCGGTGTGGTGACCGGGCTGGTGGTGGTCGGCGGCTGGTATGTCAGCGGGCACATCGGCCACGTCGCGGAAGATCCGAACACGCTGCAGGAAGCGTTCGTCGCGACCAACTCCGGGCGCATGGAATCGTTTTCGTTCGTCTCGCCGATGGCCTACACGCTCGACTACCTGATGCTGTGGACCGATAAATCCAAGATCATCACCTATGGCATCGCCTCCGCGGCCGGCGTGATCGCCGGCTCCGCCGCGTATGCGCTCGCCACGGGCACTTTCCGCTGGGAAGGCTTCCGCGATGCCGAAGACACCGCGAACCATATCGTCGGTGGAATCCTGATGGGCTTCGGCGGCATCTGCGCGCTCGGCTGCACCATCGGCCAGGCGATCTCGGGCTTCTCGACGCTCGCCCTCGGCTCGATCATCACCTTCGTGTTCATCGTCGTCGGCTCCGCGGCGACGATGAAGGCCCAATACTGGCGGATGGCCCGCGAGGGCTGATAAAATTTCGCTCTTTCCCGCGGGTCGTTAGCTCAGCTGGTAGAGCAGCGGACTTTTAATCCGTTGGTCGGCGGTTCGAATCCGCCACGACCTACCAATCCTCTCAAGCACTTGCACGATGCCGCGGTGACGTCCGCCGACCAACGTAGAAGAAACGTAGGAGGATTGTCCGCTTCCGGACAAGAGCTGACGTTCGCCTTATCTGGCGGGGTGACGCCGAATGAGTAGCGGGAGCTAGCTCTCCAGTCCTAGAAGCTTCGCCGGGTTCTTCCGCATCATGAGGTCGATGTCGGCGTCCGAGATGCCGACTCGCTTCATCTGCGCGATTCGCGGTTTCTTCGATTATCCGCTCAGCACGCTAAGAAGCAGTATTGCGGACGTGCTAGCGATTCTCATAATCGATCCTGAGCCGCAAGCAGCTCACTCGGTGGTTATGGTGTACGAGAGACGCTCGCTTGTGACGGATTGGACCGTCTGCGTTGAGTTCTTCCCGATTAGTGTCGTCTCTCGGTGGCCGGCATGGACGTCCTGCCGTTCTCGCCCTCGTCCTCATCGCTCTCGTCGTTGTTGTCCTCATCGGCTGTACGCGCGGTCAGAAGGTAGCGCCAGGCGTCCCGCAAGACGGGCGTGCCATCCGCGCCGAACGGCGTAAGGTTGTCGATGGCCGTGCTGCCATGGGCATTCATGCCGACAAACCCGCCCCGCGGCATGACATCGGTCACCAGCATGTGCGTGAAGTCGTACGGAGGCGCGCTCGCTTCAGGGGCGACGGCCGGGCCAAACTCGTCCATCCCGAGCGCCGTCCAGCTCGCCAGGATGGGAATGAACGCCATGGTGTCGCGATCATGTGCCAGCCCCCAATAGCGCTCCGACGCGGTCACGTGTGTCATCTCCCAGGTCGGAGCCCCCAAGCCCGGGACGTTGTCGGGGACTGCGGAGAACAGCACCACACGATCGACCCTCCGCAGCTTCGCGATCATCGCGGCTTCACCACCACCCTGAGAGTGCCCGCTGACCGCGATCCGCGACCACTTCGGCTCACCGTGCGCCAGGAAACGCGACCAGCCTTCTTCGGGATATCGTTCGGCGAGGTACCCCAGCAGCTTCGTCAGCCGGTTATCGATGCTGTTCGCCTGGTTGACGTCGACGACGGGGGTTCGGTCGATTCCATCGAGAATCTCGAGACGTGCGTTCTCGAAGCACCCGTTCGGGTCCGCGGTCGGGGGGCACACCATCGCAAGCCTCGCGCTGTTCGGGTACATCAAGCCGACGACGTGGTAGCCGAGCTGTGCGGCCTCCCTCTGCACAAGCTGGTAGGCGCCGGCCGGCGTGGCCGTGCCGGGCAGAAATACAAGGAGTTTCTGCTTCGACCGAGTAGCGGGGTCGAGCCAGGCATAGTGATTGTCGAGCGCCCGGTCGATTGCGGGATCGGTCGCCTGCGGCGCGACGACGTGCAGCACGAGCTGATCGTCTGAGGCGCCCGTCAACTTCGGCTCTCCGGCCACAGCCTGCGCGGCCAGACCGAGGACAAAGCCGAGGGCGGCCAGAGCGAATACCGCCGCGATTGCGGCGCCTTTGAACGGAATGGATCGCATCGTCGTCATGCTTTTCTCCCGCGGCCATCCTGTCCCTTTCACCTTATGCAGTCCAATGCAAAGTTGGCCTGGGATCATGCAGAATTCGCATGGTTGGAAACGGAGATCTTATGAGCCTCAATCCGAAAGCGCTCGTTGCCCTGCGGGCGGTGATCACCGAAGGGACAGTCACGGCGGCGGCGCAGCGCATGCACCGCACGCAGCCGGTCGTGAGCCGGCTGATCGCGCAGCTCGAATCGGCGGTCGGGTTTGCGCTCTTCCGGCGCGAGGGCGGGCGGCTCCTGCCTACGGCGGAGGGCCTGAGCTTTTACCGCGAAAGCGAGCGCGCCTTTTCCGCCCTCTCCGAAATCGAATCGGCGGCGCGCAACATCCGCGAGCGGCGCGATGTACCGCTGCGCATCCTTGCGCAGGCGCATTTCGCCCATGGCTTGCTGCCGCTGGCGCTGGGGCCTTTCTGCGCCCGCAACCCCGGTTTTCGCTTCTCCATCGAGATCCGCCAGCGCGAGTACATCAGCTACTGGATCGCGAACCGGCAGTTCGACGTGGGATTTGCGCCGCAGCCGCTGAATGATCCCAGGCTCGACGCGGAGCCGCTGGTGAAGGCGCCGCTATGCGTGGTGCTGCCCGGCCGGCATCCGCTGGCGCACAAGCAGCGCATCGGCATCGCCGAGATCGGGAAGGAGCCGCTCATCGCGACCCGCCCCGGGTCTCCCATCCGCACCCGCCTGGACGCGCTGTTTGCCGCCACGGGCATAAGTCCAGTCGTGCGCGGCGAAACCGCAGGATCGCTTTCCGCCTGCCAGCTCGCCAGTCAGGGTGTGGGCGTGACGCTTTCCGATCCGTTCAGCTGCAATCTTTTCATCAAAGACCCGACGATTTGCATCCGCCTGTTGCATCCTCGCGTGGACATCGAATATTTCGTGCTTCGCCTTTCCGGGCAGGTCCCCAGTCCGACCGTCCAGGAGTTCATAGAAGGCGTAAGACAGACGGCCCGGGAGGTGGTCGAGGCCGTCGTGCGCAACGCGGCTGGACGGCGCCGGAGCCGATAAGCCGCCCTGGTCGTCCGGCTGCGCTTGAGGACCAGGATGCTCAGTCGAACTTCACGCCGGAAACCCTCACGACTTCGGACCACTTGCCGACCTCGGCGCGGAAGAAGGCGGCGAACTGCGCCGGCGTGCTGCCGACGACGCTGGCGCCTTCGGCCGCCAGACGCTCTGCCATATCCGGCGCCGCGAGCGCCGTCGCGACCTCGCGGTACAGGCGATCGACGACTGGCGCCGGCGTGCTCGCTGGAACGAAGAAGCCGTGCCATTGCAGCGCCTCGTAGCCGGTGATTCCGGCTTCCTGGAGCGTCGGCACCTCGGAAAACATCGGCGAGCGCGCGGTGGAAGACACTGCCAGGGCGCGCAAACTTCCCGTATTCACGTGGCCCTGGACCAGCGGCGGCACCAGAAACGCCGCGTCGACTTCTCCGGCGAGCAGCGCGGTCTGAGCCGGGGCCGCCCCGCGATACGGGACGTGGTACAGGTCGATCTGCGCCTGCAGCTTGAGCAACTCCATCGCCAGATGCAGCGACGAGCCGGGCCCGCCGGAGCCGAAATTGAGGGCTCCCGGTCTCGCCCTGGCGAGCTCGATCAGGTCGCTCATCCGCCGCGCAGGGACGGAAGGGTGGACCACCAGCACATAGGGAATCGAAACCGTCATCGAGACCGGCGCGAGGTCGCGTTGGGGCTCGAAGCCGGGCTTCGAACGGGCTAGGGTACTGAGGGCAATGGACGCCGACGTGTAGAGAAGCGTATGCCCGTCTGCTGTCGAGCGCGCCACCGCTTCGGCGCCGATGTTTCCGGTGGCGCCGGTGCGGTTCTCCACCACCACCGGCTTGGCAAACGCGCTCGAGAGCTTGTGCCCGATGGCGCGCGCGAACATATCGGTGCCCCCGCCCGGCGGGAAAGGAACGACGATGGTGATCGGGCGCGAAGGGAACTCCTGCGCCCAGCCCCCCGCGCCCAGTGAAACCAGGCAGGCGGCGGCGAGCAGCTTGGCCGTGCGGCCGATGGCGCCGGGTTTCCTCTTCCTCATGCCTCCTCCTTCCCGGTAAAGCCCCCAGCGGCCATCTTGTCCCTTTCACCTTATGCAGTCCAATGCAAAGGAGGCCGGACACGATCGCGGCCGAGGAGGGCGCCAAGAACCCGTTCTTCAAGAAGGTGCACGAATCGCAGCGCCAGCACGCGAGCGGGCGCTAGCGGTTGAGGGCGAGCCGGTTAGTCAATTACTTAGGTAGCCTGCTTCAACTTTTAATCCGTTGGTCGGCGGTTCGAATCCGCCACGACCTACTAAATTCCCAAGGGCTTATAGAACTCATGGGAGGTCTGCTTTTCATGTTTGCGAGCCATGCTGGGCGATACGCGCTGGATCGGTCATGATCGAAGAGACATTTACGCGGCGCGGCGCCACTCTTAGCCGAGGCCGAGCGCTGGACCGAGAGCGAAGGAACCGCCTCCAAGCAGTGCCTGGACCACGAGCCCGACGATCCAGAATGCAGGGTATTCCCAACCGCCATCTTTATTGCTGAATAGCCAGCCGTTCTTGCCGTGGACGAGGACGATCGTTCCCGCGATGAGCGGGATGAGCAGCAGGGCGATCCATCTTGTTTCGATGCCAAGGATCAGTAGCGTGCCTCCGGCGATCTCCGCCGCCATGGTCAGGTACGCCATCGCTCCGGGCACGCCGAGTGATTCGAAGTACTTCACCGCGCCAGCCGGCGTATAAACCTTGATTTTCAGCCAAGCGTGCGCATAAAACATCACCCCGAGAGCGATACGCAAAACCAGCGCGGCGTATCCAGCGAGTTCCGGGTTTGTCATTTTGCCTCCTGGATGGCAGCCATTTAGGTCACCGGGAGAAAGGCTGTCCTCGCGAAATGTTACTGGGCGAGGCCGATTTGTTTCATGAAGTCCTGGTTATCCCAGAACAGCCACTCGTGGTCCATTGTCTTGCCTTTCCAGTGGCCGATGGTGGCCATGCCGATCGCGAAGCGCTTGCTGGTGGGCGCAATGCTCTTGCCGTCCGGAGTCGGCATCGGACGCGTGAACGTACCGGTCATGACTCCCGTCACGGCGGTCCAGGTGCCCGAACCGAAGCGGATCGGATGAACCTTGATCGTGATGTCGGGCGCGAAGACGAAGAGGGCCTTCAGATCCTCGATGTGCTTGTCGATTCCCTTGGTTTCATGGCCGTCAGGCCAGGTCACGACGATGTCCTTGGAATGGCTCTCGTGCAGCCTGTCCCACTTCTGGTTGCTGAAGACATCGAAATCGAGCACGTCGAATGTCTTGAGGTTGCGTTCCACAGCGGGCGCCTGGCGCTCATACGGAGGCGGCGGCGTTGTGGGATGCTCGGCCGGCGATTGCGCGAGGGCTTGGCCCGGGAGAGCGGCCATAGCGACCGCGATTAGAGTATTGCTATAGGTGGTTTTCACGAGTTGCTCCTTCCTAAAGGGACATCAGTCGACAGCGAAGAGCCACACCCGAAAATGGGAAAGCGGGGAGGGGGGCACTATACCTCGCAGCCGAGAGGCATCCGAAGAAAGGTCGAAAAACAAAACGTGACGAAAACGTGACTTCTGGGCGGGCGTTGGCGCGTACTGGCGAGTGAGGGCGGGCCAATAAACAACGCGTTAAGCTACAGGCCGCCAACTTTTAATCCGTTGGTCGGCGGTTCGAATCCGCCACGACCTACCAATCTCTTCAATTACTTGCGCGCTCGCGCACTTCTTTCCGTCGACCTACGTAGAGAAAACGTAGGAAAACGTGGGCGAAAAATCCGTTGGTCGGCGTCTTCTCAGACAAATCAACATCTTCGTAATTCAATCCTGCCGGATCTCCCGATACCGGAAACAATCGACGAGGTGATCGTTTACCATTCCAACCGCCTGCATGTACGCATAAACGACCGTTGGGCCGACGAAGCTGAATCCCCGGTGCTTGAGGTCCTTGCTGAATGCGGCGGATTCGGGCGAAGTCGCTGGAATTTGCCGCGTAGCCTTCCACTGGTTAAGCTTGGGCCGCCCGCCGACAAAACGCCAGCAGTAGGAGTCAAAGTCCCCGAACTCTTCCTGGATTTTGAGGAATGCGCGTGCGTTGCGCACTGCGGCTTGGATCTTCATCCGGTTGCGAATGATCTCCAGATCAGATGTAAGTTTCCGGATACGACTCTCGGAGTAGCGCGCGACTTTCTCCGGATCGAATTTGTCGAACGCGCGGCGGTAACCTTCCCGCTTTTTCAGCACGAGCGACCAGCTCAATCCGGCCTGTGCGCCTGAAAGCAAGAGAACCTCGAAATGTTTGCGGTCATTGTGAACGGGGACACCCCATTCGCGATCGTGATATTCGAGCAGTAATGGACCATCCACGCTCGCCCAGGAGCACCGCTTATTCATCGCTTGCGGACGAGCGGGATCTGCAGGTTCGTCGGCCGGTTCTCTTCCTTGTCGAATCCGCGCCCGTCGATGTTGCGTGCGCCCCAGAAAAGCATGTCGCGGTTCAAGTAAACCAAGTCGTATTCCATGAAGTTGTGTCCCGCGACGAGGCCGAAGGGCGCAAAGGTGTTGCCGAACACTGTCTGCGGGACATTAACTTCCCACGTGACGTATCCCGCCCCGGCCACTTTGTTTAGCAGGTCGGCGAATCTCTGGGCGAGCGGGGTCACGGTGTAGTCCTCGTCGGCAATAAAATCCACCTTCTGCGCGCCGCTCGCGATCGGATGATCCCCTTGCCAATGCATGTGACCGCGCAGGTAGATCCGGGCGAGGGGCGCTTTGCCGTAAGGATCGGCGCTGTTGACGATCGTCAGCTCGAAGCGGTCCTCGCCTAAATACTTGAAGTCGCGAGTCAGATAGAACGGCCGCAGGCTCCCGTCGGCGTTCTTCGCGGCGCTGGGCCGGATCTCCGGCGCGATGCTGACCCATTGGCCGAGAAGGCTCTGCTTCGTTTGCTCGAGCGACATGGCGGTTCCGTCGTCTTTTTGCAGGCGAGCGGTCGAGGTGCAGCCCGCGGCCAGCATGACGGCAGCGATCGTCCACAGGTTTGGTCTCATGTCCCTATGCCCCGAACATTCGTCGATCGACCTTGCCCTCCAGCCTCTGAGCCAGTTCGGTCGAGAACCTGACGATCTGGTGGAGCGGCCGGTGGTAGAGCCGAATACTGTCTATCAAGCCGGCTTCGTTGCGAGTGACGACGGTCGTACCCGCGATGTCGAAGCCGAAGGCCGCACCTTCCCATTCGAAGAACGTCTTGCGGCCTGCGACGGTCTCGTGCGTAAAGTCCAGCCGGTCGTACATCGTCGTCGTGGCGGCGAAGAAGGCGGCGACGAGGTAAACACCGATGCAGCGTTCGTTCATGACCGACGCTTCAAGGGAAACGGTCCTGGAAAACGCCGCGGCGAACTCCACAGTCCCATTTTTGCGCACCAAGGCTCTCCAGGCGCTGCCTGGTGCGCTCGGCGTCGGCGTCATCTCATTTGCCCTTGACCGATGTCCCCGACTTGTTGGCCGCTTCGACGATCAGCTTTGCGACGTCGGCGGGACGCGAGAGCATCGGCACATGGCTGGTCGGCAGCGTGATCGTCTTCGCGTTCATCGCCTTGGCAAACTGGCGCTCGAGATCCGGCTGGATCATCCGGTCGTTGCTCGCGACGACGTACCAGGTAGGCTTGGTCTTCCACGCAGCGCTCGCCACCTTGCCGCCGAACGCGGCGGCGTTCGTGGGCCCTTGAGTCGCGGCCAGCACTCTGCGCTCCCGCATGGGCAGGTCCTGTGCGAAGCTTTCGACGACGCCTTTGGTGGTGATCTTGAGGAAGCCCACCGCGTCCGGCCGGACCTCCGCGCCTCCCGGCGCAGGGGGAAATTCCTTGCCGAGGTCGCCCAGCGCCTGCCCGGCGTCAGGCGCAAAAGCCGCCACGTAAACGAGCCCGACGACCTTCGGATCGGTCCCGGCGTCCGTGATGACCATTCCGCCATAGGAATGGCCCACCAGAATGACCGGACCGCCTTGCAGCGCGATAGCCCGCTTGGTGGTCGCCACGTCATCGCGCAGCGATGTGAGCGGGTTCTGGACCGCCACGACATTGAGCCCGGCCTTCTCGAGTAACGGGATCACCTTGGCCCAGCTCGAGCCGTCGGCCCAAGCACCATGGACCAGGACCACATTTCTGACGCGCGTGGCATCGCCATCCGCCGCGATCGTCAAGGCCGAAAATCCAAGGGCGAAGAACAAAGTCAGAAAGCGCGCACTCATGGAACCTCCAAGGGTTGAAACGGCATTTGCCTTATGCCCGACGACCTTCTGCCCGTCTTGTACGGCCGGCCCGGATTTGTAAATTCGGACCATGAAACCCGATAGTTGACGCGCTCGGCCACCCTGACCAGACTAATGACCGGCGTCCTTATGGGTCCCAGCGATCTGTCTTCGACCATCGGCAGGCGGTTCCACAGGCCGCCCGTACCTAGCGCCATCGCCTGCCTGCAGTCGAAAGATCCGATCACCTTCTCGCACGTCGCGAGCGGTACGGCGATGCCCGCTCCGACCCTGGCGCCGCCGGTCGAGAACTCCTTCGCCTTGCACGTCCATCATGCGCCGCTGTTCCGCGGCGACATCTGGATCCAGGGACGCCACCGGCGGATGCCAGTCGTGCCCGTTGGCGGCGTCTTCGTCTTTGACCTTCGCACCGAGCCGGTCGCCCAGGTCCACGAGCCCTTCGAGTTTTCCCGGTTCCAGATCTCGCGGGCCACGATGGACGAGCTCGCCTTCGAGCACGGCATCGGGCGGCTTGGCGACCTGCGCGCCGAGGCTTTCGAGCCCGATCCCGTCCTGAGGCACCTGGCGCAGGCGATGCTTCACCGGGCGCTCCATTTCGGGCCGGAGTCCGAAACGCTATTCAGCGACGGGATCGCGCTGGCCTTCTTTGCTCATATCGGGCAGAAGTACGCCGGCATTACCCGGGCGCCCGTCCTGGACGGAGTTTTCGCGCCCTGGCAAATGCGCCGGTTGACCGAATGGGTAGAGGCCCACCTGGACGGGTCGGTCTCCATTGCGGATCTGGCAGGGCTGGCGAATCTTTCGCGCACTCACTTTGCGCGGATGTTCCGCAGGTCTTTCGGGACGTCGCCTCACCAATGGCTGCTTTCGCGCCGGATCGACCGTGCCAAGCAATTGCTTAAAGGCGCGCTCCCGCTCGCGGTAGTCGCCGCCATGTGCGGATTTGTCGACCAGAGCCACTTCACCAAGGTATTCACGCGGCTCGAAGGCGTAACGCCCGGCAGCTGGCGCCGGCAGCTGCACTGACCAAACAACCGTGAGCGGCAAATACCTCGAGGACTTCGCGCCCGGGCAGACATACCGGTCCGGGCGCGGCCGGATCGACGCGGAGCGGATCAAGACCTTCGCCGCCGAGTTCGATCCGCAGCCTTTCCACCAGGACGACGAAGCCGTACGCCGCTCGATCTTCGGCGGGCTCGCCGCGAGCGGCTGGCATACCGCCGCGGTGTCCATGCGGCTGCTCATAGAGAGCGACCTCCAGCCTGTCGGCGGTATCGTCGGCGCCGGTTTCGACGAGTTCCGCTGGCCCCTGCCTGTGCGCCCAGGCGACGAGCTCTACATCGAAGGCGAGGTGCTCGAGGTTCGGCCGTCGAAGTCGCGGCCGACGCAGGGAATCATCAAGGTGCGCACAACCACTCGCAACGGCAAGGGCGAGGCCGTGCAGGTCTCCGTGGGCAATCTCGTCGTGGTGCGGCGTCCGGTGTCATAGGGCGCCCACGCTTTGTTGATAATCCGTTGGTCGAGAACGTGGGGAGAACGTGGGGCCTTGGCGGGTCTCCACGGGGCTTGGCGAGTGAGGGCGGGCCATAAAACAACTAGCTAAGGATAAGTCCGCCAGCTTTTAATCCGTTGGTCGGCGGTTCGAATCCGCCACGACCTACCAAACTCCCCAGGGGCTTAGCCAGCAGCTAAGCTTCTTCTTCTGTCTGACCGTGACCGCAAGACGCCGAATTCCAATCATTCGGGCATTCCGGCCAGGCGCAGGCATTCTGCCAGATGGCGGCTATCGCCGACATCCTTGAACGGCACCTTGGCGACCAGCTTGTCGACGGTGGCACCAGGCTGAACCGCCAAGCACCGCGCCACCACTTCCCGCGCGCGTTCCGAATGCCCGAGATTCGCGCAGCACCCCGCCAGCATCGCGAGCGCCCGGAGTGAGTTGTTCGTCACTCCTCGCTCGAAATCCGGCAAGGCATCGGCGTAGCGGCGCAACACGAATTGGGCGACGCCGAGACCGCGCCAGTACCAGGGAGGCCCGAAATACGGGTCCGCGCGCCGCGCGTCGCGCAACATCTCGAGCCCCTCTTCGGCGCGGCCGATGTGGGAGAGAACGATGCCGAAATCGGCCCGATTCCATTGGTTGGCAGGGTTCATCTCAACGCCGCGCGCCGTGTGGTGCAAAGCAAGATCGAACAATCGCCGCTCCAGGCAAAACTGTCCCAGGATCGTGTGGCAGGTGCTTTCGTCTTCGGCCAGCTCAACGGCGCGCTGCGCCAATGCGAATGCGCGATCGAGGGTCTCGGGTGCTGCCGATGGGTCGTTCTCCCATTCCCGGCCGACCAACACTGCCAGCAGGCTGTGAGGGAGTCCGTATCCGGGGTCGATCTCGATCGCACGCTCGAAGGCGCGCTTCGCCTCGGCTGCCGATGCAGGGTCGTCCCACGGGAGCGCGTTGCCGCGCAGCATATGATCGTAAGCGTCCAGACTGGACGGGGGTTTGCGGCGAGCGCGATCGGCTCCGCTCGCGTGCACGCGGCCCACCAAGGTTCCGACGATCTTGTGCACGAGCTCGTCCTGCATCGCGAAGAGATCCGCCAGCGGACGATCGAACCGCTCGCCCCAGACATGATTACCGGTTTCGGCATTGATCAGCTGTGCGGTGACCCGGATGCGTTCCCCCATCCGGCGGACGCTGCCCTCGACGAGGTAGCGAACGCGCAGCTCGCGGCCGACCTGCTGCGCGTCGACGGACTTCCCCTTGAACCGGAAGGTCGAGTTGCGCGAAGTCACCGCCAGCGACCGCCATCGTGACAGCTCAGTGATGATGTCCTCCGTGATGCCGTCGGCGAAGTAGTCTTGCTCCGGATCGGCTCCCATGTTCAGGAATGGCAACACGGCGATCGACGACGGTTCGTGGCTGGCAGCGGCCCCTGCGGACGCTGCCACGGGCGGCGCTTTGTCCGCACCGAGTACCGCGGTGAACCGATACCCTCGCCCGGGAATGGTGGCAATCGATTGCGGTCCGAGGATCTTACGCAGGGCGCTGATCTGCACCTGAAGGTTGTTCTCCTCCACCACTAGCCCAGGCCAGGCATGCTCAAGCAACTCCTCCTTGGTGACCAACCGCTCGCGCCGCTCGATCAAGGCGAGCAGAACGTCTAACGCCCTTGCCCCCAGCGCCACCGGTAGCCCGTCCGCAAGCAATTGCCGGGTGGTCGGATTGAGCTCGAACCGGCCGAAGCGGTATGGGGTGTTCAAGGCAGGGCGCGGGGGAACCGCTCCTCGAAGTGGCGACCCGCGGAAATCTACCCCAATGGCTGCCGTTTCAGAAGGTTTCAGCCACGCTTCAGCCGCCTAAAGGACTGAATCGGCCCGGCAAGCAGAACCTACGCACTGCAACACCGGGCTTTTCCATCCGATTCAACTTGAGGAGATTGCCATGAACGCCAAACTGAACTTCGCCTCTCCCAGTTCGACCCTGACCGTCGCCACCGCGGCCCTGGCCACCGTCATCGCCATCGGTATTCTGTGGGCCGTCGTCACGCTCTTCCAGAGCAGGGGCGCACCGATGGAACTGCTCGCTGCCGCTGAGCGTGCCTGCGCCGAGCATGCCTACCAATCGGAGCGTGTGGCCTGCATGAATGAATGGCTTGCCGCATCGCAGCCGAGGACCATAGCCCGTCGATAGTGGAGACCAGTCAATCGTTTCATGACGCTTCGCGAATTGGGCTTGGTACGAACGGCTACTCGGGGTCGAAAGCGGACGCCCAAACCGAATACGGGATCCAGGCATTCCACCGCGAGCGAGGAACGGTTGCTGGATCTTCACAACGGGTCTATGTTGGGCATCGCGCAAACTCCCCTTTGCATCCAGCGAGGTATCCCGTGGAAGAACGTGGCAAGGACCTATCCGTAATCGCCCATATTCAGCGCCTGGTAGCTGAAGAGCACCGACTGTTCGAAGAGGGCGAGCTCGCTCCGGACAAGAGCAAGCGCCTGGCTGACGTGCAAGTCGAGCTGGACCAGTGCTGGGACCTCCTGCGGCAGCGGCGGGCGTTGCGCGAGACCGGCGGCGATCCGTCCCAGGCGCATGTCCGGCCGCCCGAAGTCGTGAAGAAGTACATCGGCTGAAATGGAGTGCAATCACCTCGATCTGGTGAGGACCGACCGGCCGCGCAGCGAAGGCTGCGAGGAATGCCTCAAGATGGGCGACACCTGGGTGCACCTGCGCCTGTGCCGGACCTGCGGACACGTCGGCTGCTGCGACGAATCCAAGAACAGGCATGCGACCAAGCACTTTCACGCCGCGAAGCATCCGATCATCACCTCGCTCGAGCCGGGGGAAGGCTGGAGCTGGTGCTACGTCGATGAGGTGGCGATGGAGCTGAAGTGATGGGCTCGCGCCGCAACGGCGATGGCTGAGCCTGCGTCGCCGACGGTCGAGGCGCGCCGCGCGCAGACTTTCCCGGTCCTCGCGCCCGATGAGATCGCGCGCATGCGCCGCTTCGCCACGCCGTGCCGCTATGCCGCGGGCGAGCGGATTTATGAAACCGGCAAGCCGACCCCCGGGCTGCTCGTCGTGCTCTCGGGAACCATACGAGTCACCGGCCGCGACGGGCACGGGCACGATTTTCCGGTGGTCGATCACGTTGCGGGAGCCTTTTCCGGCGAGCTCGGGCAGCTTTCGGGGCGGCGCTCGCTCGTGGACGCCGTCGCGGTCGGCGACGTGGAGGCGCTGCTCATCAGCTCCGAGCACCTGCGCGCCTTGCTGATCTCGGAGGCCGCTCTCGGCGAGAAAATCATGCGCGCGCTGATCCTGCGGCGCGTAGCGCTGATCGAGACCGGCACCGGCGGCCCTGTGCTGATCGGCGCAGCATCGTCGGGCGATGTCGCGAGGCTGCGTAATTTCCTGAGCCGCAACGGCATTCCGCATCTCCTGCTCGATCCCGCCAGCGACCCGGATGCCCAGGCTTTCATCGAGCGCTACGCGCCACGGGCCGAGGATCTGCCGCTCGCGGTCTGCCCCGACGGATCGGTGCTGCGCAATCCCACGGAAAGCGCGCTTGCCAAGTGCATCGGCATGCTCGACGCCGCGGCCGGCGCAGATCGCGTGTACGACGTCGCTGTCGCGGGTGCCGGCCCCGCGGGACTGGCTACCGCGGTCTATGCGGCTTCGGAGGGACTGTCGGTGCTCGTGATCGACGCACGCTCGTTCGGCGGCCAGGCGGGTGCGAGCGCGCGGATCGAGAACTATCTCGGCTTCCCGACCGGCATCTCGGGCCAGGCACTGGCGGGACGCGCATATACTCAGGCGCAGAAATTCGGCGCAAGCATGCTGATCCCGGCGGAGATCGTGCGCCTCGATTGCGCGCGATCGGCCGATGGCGATCCGTTCGCGTTGCAGCTCGCGGACGGGCGCGCCATGCGAAGCCGCACCGTCACCATTGCCACGGGCGCACGCTATCGCCGTCCGGACTGCGCCAATTTGAAGGCCATGGAAGGGCGGGGCGTCTGGTACTGGGCGTCGCCGATCGAAGCGAAGATGTGCGCAGGCCAGGAAGTGGTGCTCGTAGGCGGCGGGAACTCCGCAGGACAGGCCGCCGTGTTTCTCGCCGGGTACGCCTCGGAAGTCTGGATGCTGGTGCGCGGCGCCGGCCTCGCCGCGAGCATGTCGAAGTATCTGATTGACCGCATCGCCGGCATCGCCAACATCGAGCTGCGCACGCGGACCGAGATCGTCGGGCTGACCGGTGAGCGCCAGTCCGGCGTCGAATCCGTGACCTGGCGGCACCGCGACACGAAACAGGAGGAAACTCGGCCGATCCGCCACGTATTCCTGTTCCTGGGAGCAGATCCCACGACCGAATGGCTGAAGGATTGCGACGTCGCGGTCGACGAGAAGGGATTCGTAAAGACCGGTAACGGCTCTCGGCTACCTCTGGAAACCAGCGTGCCCGGCGTTTTCGCGATCGGAGACGTGCGCGCCGGGTCGGTCAAGCGCGTGGGCGGCGCCATTGGCGAGGGGGCCGCAGTGGTAGCGCAAATCCACGCGTTCGCCGCCCGACACCACTCTACGGAGGGAAGCTGATTTGGCGGTGGGGACGCCAAGCAGATCCGGCCGGCCAACGCTTCAGGCCTGCGCCATCGACACCCACTCGAACGTCGCGCGCACGTAATCGTCTCCGCGCCGCAGGAGCTGCATGCCGCGGAGGTAACGCGCAGACCCTCCTACCGTTGCTTCGTAGACGCGGCCCTCCTTCCAGCTCTCGGGTGGCAGCAGCAAATTCGGCTTTTGCGACGCTGCGGAACCGTCCGACAGGATGATGGCGCGCACGCGGTTGAAGGCAAATTGCCGCGCCGTTTCCTCCGAGAAGACGTTCTCCTCGTCCTCCCCGATGAGCGCGCGTAGCTGCACCGCCTGTGGATCGCGGCTCAGGATGGCAATGTTCGCGTGCAGGCTGCGACCCCACTCGGCATGCATGGAGCGGATCACGCCCAGCCAGGACTCGTCATCGCCGTGCGTCGAAACGCCGACCACATCGCCGCATCGCGCCCAGTCGCTCGATTGTTGCGGAATCTCCGCGCCGAGTTCGTTGCCGCCGGCGTCTTGCAGGGCCCACGTTTCCGGGGCCTGCGGTGCGCCATCATCGTCTTCCGCCAGTATCAGTTCGCTCTTGGCGGATCGAACGCGCGATAGGTGCTGCCAGATCTGTGCATAGCGATGAATGACCCGCAGAGTGCCCGTAGCCCGCGAGCGGGCGGGTGGCGAGTACGGGCACGTGGCGCTCCAGAACGCCAGCAGATGCTGAATGGCCGGGATTTGCACGTCAGGGGGAATGTCCTTGCCGAAGGCCTTGATATTCGCGCTCCTGGTCGTCGCCAACTGTTTGTAGAGTTGCTCCAGGGCGTCGTATCCCGTTCCTGCGCCGAAACACCGGATTCCGCTATCCGGGTTCGGTGGCTGGCCGCCTGTCCGGTACGGCGGGCTTTCGCTCGTCGGATCGAAGCAGAAGGGATTGTCGGTGACACCACGCGGGCGCAGCGTAAAACCTTCCCGAAGCTGCTCGATCACCCGGTCGGCTACCTCGATTTGCTCAGGCGCCATCATCTCCGGCGAGCTTGACTGCAGCATCAGCAGCCCCAGCAACTCCTGGGTCACGGTCGTCGACGTCTTCTGGGCGGCTTGCATGCGAACGGGCGTCGCCGCGCAATCCGCCTTCTCCGCGTCGCCATGAACGGCATACGCCAGCCGCCAAAGCTTCGGCGGAACGCTCACGTAATGGACAAGGCAGACCTTCGCCAGCATTCGACAGGCATGAAGACCCCTTGCCGCGCCTGCCGCCCCCGGAAGATGGAGCGGCGGGTTTGCGGCCGCTTCCTTCAGCAGAACTCTGGCCGATGCGCACAGCGCGCCCGTCAACCCCTTCAGATAATTGATGAGGGTGTTCCATATCGACTCGCGCGTGGTCTGCTTGCCGGTTGGTTTCGCCAGAATTTGCGCCAGCAGCGCGGACAGGTGCGCGCCGCTCGCTTCCTGGATCAGTGACAGGATGTCGCCGCGGATCCCTTCGTCGTGGCTGGGAATACCCTTGACCGCGTCGAGCCAAGCACTCAGGTCGTTCAGCGCCGTGAGCGGATCGGCTCCGCGCATTTCGGCAAGCAGTTTCGCTGCCGCTGCCGGATTGCGCATCGGGTGGTCCGGATGACCGTCGCCCTTCTTGATCCAGTCCAACATCTATGCGCTCTCCCGCCTACATGAATCCGATCGGGGCTGCTCCGCCCGGGACGATCTGGGAACGCACTGAGTACAAAATCATTATAGGCCTGAGGACGGCAACGCAGGCATACCGCGGGAAGGCGGGCTGCGCCATATTTGGCGCCGTAACCATGCGATTTGTCACGGGGAGACGTGGGGGAGTTACAAGGGGGAAATTTCCGGCTCCGATGAACCCCGCGTGTTTCTTCTTAAGCGGCTCTTAAGGTGCCGCTCCTACCATGCGTGGCGAGCATCGGGTAACGGCCAGACGATCGAGGAGGCGCGCGAAAACCTTCAGCGCCTGGCCGTGGTAGCATCGGGAGGCTGATCATGCTGCGGTGCTGTCTGCGCTCGCCGCGCCCAATTTCCTGCTCAAGATCATTCCGCATGTCGATGGTTCGCCGCGCGCCCTGCACTTTATTGCCGACCTGACGCTCGAATTGGGCGAAGTCGTATACGACTATCTTTCGCCGGAAAGGAAATAACTCATGGCACGACTCGAAGGCAAGGTTGCATTCATTACCGGCGCGGCCAGCGGCATCGGCAAGGAAATCGCTTGGGAATACGCGCGCGAAGGTGCGGCGATCGCGATCGCCGATCTCAACCAGCAGGCGGCCGACGCCGCCGCAGCCGAGATCGAAAAGGCCGGCAGCAAGGCGATCGGCGTGGCCGTGGATGTCACCGACGAGGCCCAGGTTGATGCGGCGGTGCAGGCCACCGTCAAGGCTTTTGGCGCCATCGACATCCTGATCAGCAACGCCGGCATCCAGATTGTCCACCCCGTCGAGGAATTCAGCTTTGCCGAGTGGAAAAAGATGCTCGCGATCCATCTCGACGGCGCGTTTCTGACGACGCGCGCCTGCGTCAAGCAGATGATCGCCAGCAAAAAAGGCGGCAGCATCATCTACATGGGATCGGTGCATTCGAAGGAGGCGTCGGTGCTGAAGGCCCCCTACGTCACCGCCAAGCACGGTTTGATCGGGCTCGCCAAGACGGTTGCCAAGGAAGGCGCCAAGCACAACATACGCGCCAACGTCATCTGCCCCGGCTTCGTACGCACGCCGCTGGTGGAAAAGCAGATCCCCGAGCAGGCCAGGACGCTGGGCATCAGCGAAAATGAAGTGATCAAGAACGTGATGCTCAAGGAAACGGTCGACGGGGAGTTCACCACCACGGCCGACGTGGCGCAGGTAGCGCTGTGGTTCGCGTCCTTCCCGACCAACGCGCTGACTGGACAATCGCTCGTAGTCAGCCACGGATGGTTCATGCAGTAACCGCTGGGCTTTTTTCCATCATCAGCGGCGTATAGTTGCCGGATGGCTACACGCCGGGCCTTCATCGCCGCAGCGCTCGGAGTCATCGCTGCGCCGCTCGCGGCACAGGAAAAAAAACCCGGGCGCATTTATCGCGTTGGCGTGCTGGACCCGGTGTCGCTGTCCGCCAATGCCGCGAACATCAATGAGTTAAGGAAGGGGCTGCGCGAGCTCGGCTACGTCGAAGGCGAGAACCTGCTCATCGAGTACCGCTCGGCGGAAGGCCGCAATGGCCGCTATCCGCAGCTCGCCATCGAATTGACCGGCCGCAAGGTCGACCTCATCGTGGCGCGCGGCACGCCGGCGACGCTGGCTGCCCGGAGCGCCAACGCAGAGATTCCGGTCGTCACCGCCCCGGTCGTGGACCCCGTCGAAACCGGCCTGGTCGCCAGCCTCGCGCGGCCGGGCGGCAACGTGACCGGCCTTGCCCTGCTGGCGAACGAACTGGAGGCAAAGCGGCTCGATTTGCTGCGCGCTCTCGCTCCCCGCACGAAGCGTGTTGCGGCGATCATGAACGCGGGCAACCCGGCGCTGGCCGCGACGTGGAAAGCAATCAATGCGGCGGCCCAGTCCATGCGTCTTGGAGCGCAGCTTGTCGAGGTGCGAAGGTCGGCTGAAATTGGACGTGCTTTCCAGACCGCAAAGGCGCAGGGCGCGGACGCCCTCGTCGTGAGACTTGGGCCGCTCACGGAAGAACGGCGGCGGGCGGTCGCCGGGCTTGCGGCCGAGCACCGGCTGCCGGCGATCTATGAGTCGAGGCTGTTCGTGGACGCCGGCGGTTTGGTTTCGTACGGCGTAAGCGCTCCGCATCTGTATTACCGGGCGGCTGCATTCGTGGACAAGATATTCAAGGGCGCGCGGCCCGGCGAACTGCCAATGGAGCAACCAACGAAGTTCGAGCTGATCATCAACCGCAAAGCGGTGAAAGCGCTCGACCTGGTCGTTCCGCCGGATCTGCTGCTGCGCTCGAACGAGATGGTTTAGTCGATCGTCACGCCGTATTGGCTGACCAGCCTCGACCAGCGCTCGATCTCCTCCTGCAGAAACCTGAGGTGCTGCTCCGGCGCAATCGCCAGCACGCGCCCGCCGTCGCGCTCCACGCGACTGGCGAATTCTGGATCGCGGCTGATTTCGCCAAGCGCGCTGCGCAGGGTTGCGACCACCGGGCCCGGCGTGCCCGCCGGCGCGAACAGCGCGAACCAGCTTTCCCCCTCGAAGTCGAGCAGGCCGGTCTCGTTGATCGTCGGCACGGCATCGAGATGCGGCGAGCGGCTCGCCGATGAAACGGCAAACGCCTTCAGCCGACCCGCCTGGACGTGATGCTTGGCGGCAGAAAGGTTGTCCAGCATCACGTCCAGACGGCCGGCGAGCATTTCCTGGTGCGCGGCAGGCGCTCCCTTGAACGGCACATGGACCATGTCCAGGCCGAGGCCCTTGAACAGGATCGTTCCCCAGACGTGTTGCAGCGTGCCGATGCCCGCGGAGCCATAGGTAAGCCTGCCGGGCCTTTCCTTCGCGTACTGCACCAGCTCCTTCAGGCTGGAACCCGGCAAATCGGCACGCGCCACCAGCACGAATGGATAGGCGGAGATGTAGCCAAGCGGCACGAAGTCGCGCAGCGGCTCATAGGGCAGATTCTTGAGCAGCGCGCGGTTCATGACCATGTTGAAGATGCCGCCGACGAGCAAGGTGTAGCCGTCGGGTGCCGCTCTGGCGACGTACTCGGTGCCGATGAGCGAGCCCGCGCCGGGCCGGTTCTCGACGATTGCGGCCTGGCGGAACCGGTCGCTCAGTTTCTGCGCTAGGTGACGCGCAAGGATATCGGTGCCGCCTCCCGCACCGATCGGCACGATGAGACGAATCGGCCGCGCCGGATAGTCCTGCGCTTGCGCAGACGCCGCACAGACCCACGTCACGAGGAACGCGGCACGGCGAAGAAAACGCCCCATGGTTGCCTCCAAATCCGCGAAATTGTAGTAGCGTAGACTCCCGAGGGGAGAAGCAGGCGCGATGGTCAAAGAGGGAAAAATCTATCGACTTACCGAGGAGGGCCGCAAAGCCTGGGAGAGCCAGGACGTGGCGATCCCGGCCGAATACCGGCGCATTCTCTGGCTGATCGAGACCGAGGCGCACGTCGACGTGGTACGCGGCTGTTTGCGCGAGTACCCCGATGAATTGCTCGACGAGTGGCTGGGCGAGCTCGAGGAGCTCGATCTCCTGCGCTCGAAGCAAACCGCGGTCGAGTACGACCTCAATCTTTCCGTAGCCGACGCGAAAACGCGGCCGCTGGCGGAAGAAGACACGGTGCGTCTGGACCAGCAATCCATAGAGGCGGGCGGCAAGCTTTCGCGCACCGGGGTCTATATCGCAGAAGACCGTCTGAAGAACCGCGCCGGGGTTGAGAAGCCGCCGGCCGAGACCGTCGTGCTGGTCGTCGAGGACGACCCCGACCAGCTCGCCCTCGCCGATCTCAGAGTGACGATGGCGGGATACGTGGTGCGCATCGCGGACACGGTCAACGCGCTCCTGCATTCGCTGCTGGAGCACGGCACGCCGGATCTTCTCGTTCTGGACGTCATGCTGCCGGACGGCGATGGCTTCGACATCCTGGCCAAGATGCGCCGCCACCCGATGTACGCAATGCTTCCGATCGTGATGCTCACGGCGAAGAACGATCCCGATGACATCCGCAGGGGGCTCGGGCTGGGCGCCGACGGCTACGTCACCAAGCCATACAGCAAGAACGTGCTCGCCGGTACCATCCGGCGCGTGCTGAAGCAGCGCGAGACATCGTAAGGCTGCTGGCTTCGTGTCTTACAGTCAGCTTGGCGCAAGGGAGTGGGAGGCCGCTTGCCATACACTGCCTACCCGGATCAGGGGAATACTCATGGATAACTCCACGCGCGGCGTGCCGTTCAAGCAGATGAAGCGCGGCCAGAAAGTCGTTTTCATCCTCAAGCTGGCTGTCTGCATTCTGACCTTCGGCATCGTGTTTCCGAATGTCATGAGCGACTGAGCAGCGCCCGGACGGGCATTCCCGATCAAGTAGCGAGAGAAGGCGAAGCTATTCCCTTGCCCGCGTGATCTTCTTGACGTCGGGCAGGCGCCGCAGCGAGCGCATCACGCGCGCGAGGTGCTGGCGATTGGCAACCTCGACCACGAAGTGCATGGTGGTGAAGACCGCGCGGTCCTCCTCCATGGTGATCGAGTCGATGTTCGAGCCGGCTTCCGCGATTTCGGACGCGACCTTGGCGAGCACACCGCGGCGGTTCTCCACCATGACGTTGATTGCCGCCTGGAAAAGCCGCGTGGTGCGCGGATCCCACTCGACGTCGATCCATTGATCGGGCTCGTTCTTGCGCGAGCGCACGATGCTTCCGCAATCGGAGGCGTGCACTACCAGCCCCTGGCCCTTCTTGATCGAGCCGGCGATCGCGTCGCCGGGGATCGGCCGGCAGCAGGTGGCGAGTTGCACCGCCATGCCCTCCGTGCCGCGGATCACGACGCTGCCCCCCGGCTTCGCTTCATCGCGGGTGGCGTCGCTGCGCTTGAGCAGCCGCCGCGCCACCACCGCCGGCAGGCACTTGCCGAGGCCGATATCGGCGAGCAGCTCCTCGCGCGAGCGGGCGCCGCCGTCGCGCACGACGCGCTCCCAGCTCGCGTCGTCGATCTCGGCGAGCGAGCCCTTCAGCGCCTTGAGCGCCTGGTCGAGCAGCCGCTCGCCGAGCCCAGCCGACTCCTCGTATTGCATGGTCTTCAGAAAATGGCGGATGTTGGAGCGCGCCTTGGCGGTGCGCACGTACTGCAGCCAGCCGGGGTTGGGCTTGGCGTGGCTCGCGGTGATGATCTCGACGCGATCGCCGTTCCTGAGCTCGGTCCGCAGCGGCACCAGCTCGCCGTTGACCTTCGCCGCCACGCAGCGGTTGCCGATGTCGGTATGCACGACGTAGGCAAAATCCACCGCGGTCGCGCCGCGCGGCAGCGAGAGGATCTTGCCCTTCGGCGTGAATACATAGACTTCGTCCGGGAAGAGGTCCACCTTGACATGCTCGAGGAACTCCTGCGGATCGCCCGACTGGTGCTGGATCTCGAGCAGCGACTGCAGCCAGCGGTGCGTCTGCTTCTGCAGCTCGGAGAGCTTGTCGGTGTCGTCCTTGTAGATCCAGTGCGAGGCGACGCCGGACTCGGCGATGCGGTGCATCTGCTCGGTGCGCACCTGGACCTCCAGCGGCACACCGTAGGGGCCGATCAAGTCGGTGTGGAGCGACTGGTAGCCGTTCGCCTTGGGAATGGCGATGTAGTCCTTGAACTTGCCGGGGATCGGCTTGTAGAGCGAATGCAGCGCGCCCAGTGCGAGGTAGCAGGCCGGCACGTCCTTGACGACCACGCGGCAGCCGAAGATGTCGTGGACCTCGGAAAACGAAAGGTGCTTCTCGATCATCTTGCGGTAGGTCGAGTACACGTGCTTCTCGCGGCCCTGCACGGTGGCCTCGACGCCGCTTTCTGAAAGCTTGCGCTTGACCGCTTCCAGCGTCCTGCCGATCATCTCGCGCCGGTTGCCGCGCGCCGCCTTGGTGGCCTTGGCGAGCACCTTGTAGCGCGACGGATGGATGTGCGAGAAGGCGAGCTCCTGCAGCTCGTGGTACAGGCTGTTCAGCCCGAGCCGGTTGGCGATCGGCGCATAGATCTCCATCGTCTCGCGCGCGACGCGGCGGCGCTTGGCGGGCGGCACCGCGCCGAGCGTGCGCATGTTGTGGAGCCGGTCCGCAAGCTTGATCAGGATGACGCGCACATCGCGCGCCATGGCAAGCAGCATCTTGCGGAAGTTCTCGGCCTGCGCGTCCTCGGCGCTCTGGAATTCGATCCGGTCGAGCTTGGAGACGCCGTCGACGAGCTCGGCGACGGGCTTGCCGAAGGTGTCCGAGATCTCGTCGTTGGTGACCGAAGTGTCCTCAGTCACGTCGTGCAGCAGCGCCGCCATCAGCGTCTGGCCGTCGAGATGCCAGTCGGCGAGGATCTCGGCGACGGCAAGGGGGTGCGAAATGTACGGTTCTCCGGACTGGCGCGTCTGCCCGGCGTGCGCCGCCTCCGAGAAGCGGTACGCCTCCGCCAGGCGCGCTACGTCCTTCGGTTTCAGGTAGCCGAAGCGGTCGGGATTCGGCAGCGAGACTGCGGCAGCCATGGGGTCAGAATTAATGACCCCATTCTCTTACAAGCCCGATGTGGGCGGGGTCGGATTCTTCTTCAGTACTTCGGTGCCGACCTTGCCTGTCGCAATCTCGCGCAGTGCAATCACCGTGGATTTGTCGCGGTTCGGCTCGACCAGCGGCGAAGCGCCGGCGCTGAGCTGGCGCGCGCGGTAGGTGGCCGCCAGCGTGAGCTGGAAGCGGTTGGGAATTCTCTTCAGGCAATCGTCAACGGTGATGCGGGCCATGATTTTTCCGGGTCGGGTTTCGGGCGACGCGCTCGCTGCGGACAATCTCGGCCAGCTCCCGCCGAGCGGTGTCGAAGTCTTTGTTAATTATACTGTATTTAAACTCCCCGGCGTGCGCCAGTTCATCGCGGGCATTTTGCATGCGGCGGCGGATGACCGCCTCGGAGTCCTGGCCGCGCGCGCGCAAGCGCCGCTCGAGCTCCTCGATCGAGGGCGGCTTGATGAAGATGCCGATGCAATCGGGATAGAGCTTGCGCACCTGCTGCGCTCCCTGCCAGTCGATTTCAAGGATCACGTCTTCGCCGCGCGCGAGCGCGTCGAGAATCACCTGCTTCGAGGTGCCGTAGCGATTGCCGTGCACTTCGGCGCTCTCGAGAAACTCTCCGCGGTCGCGCATCGCTAGAAAGGTCTTGTCGTCGACGAAGTGGTAGTCGACGCCGTCCTTTTCGCCCGGGCGGGGCGCCCGCGTGGTGTAGGACACGGAGACCTTGAGGCTCGGATCCTCGCGCATCAGCGCATCGATCAGCGAGGTCTTTCCCGCACCGGAAGGTGCGGTGATCACGTAGAGCTGTCCGCTCATTCGATGTTCTGCACCTGTTCGCGGATCTGCTCGACCAGGAGCTTCAGCTCGAGCGCACAGTCCGATACCTGCTGGCTCGCCGCCTTGGATGCGAGCGTGTTGGCCTCGCGATTAAGCTCCTGCGCGATGAAATCGAGCCGCTTGCCGACCGCCCCGCCGCGCTCGAGCGTGCGCGCGGCCTCCGTGAGGTGCGCGCGCAGGCGCTCCAGCTCTTCGTCGACGTCGACCTTGGCGGCGAACACCGCCAGCTCGGCGCGCACGCGGTCGTCGTCTGCCGTGCCGAGCGCCTCGCGCAGCCGCTCGGCGAGCCTCGCCTGATAAGCCGCGAGCGATTGCGGCAGGAGCGGCGCCACTTCCTCGAGGCGCCGGCGCATGGCAGCGAGGCGCTCGCCGATGCTCGCCGCGAGCTTTGCGCCCTCGCGGGCGCGGGCCGCAACCAGCTCGTCCAGCGCAGTCTGGCACAACCGCTCGGCGATCGCGCGCAGCTTTTCTTCATCGGCCTCGGGCTCGGCGACCACGCCGGGCCATCGCAAGACGTCTGCCACGCGCAACGGCGCCGCGTCCGGAAAAGTCTTTTGCGCTTCGGCAGCCAGGCCTTTCAACCGCTCGATCGCCTGCGGATTCAAACGTTGCGGCCGTTGAGGAATATCCTTGTCATTCAGAAACAGCCGGCAATCGATCTTGCCGCGGGCGACGCGCGCAAGGATCAGGTCGCGCAGCCTGGGCTCGAGCGGGCGCAGCTCCTCCGCGACGCGCAACTGCAGATCGAGGAAGCGTGCGTTCACCGAACGCAACTCGAGGCTGAGCCTGCCGCGAGGCGAATCGGCCGACGCGGCGGCGTAGCCGGTCATGCTCTGGATCATTCGTTATCATAGGAGGAGATGCTGCCCCAAGCCAACCAGCCGGGTGGACAGGTAAACGAGCCACTTGCGGTAGGCACGCAGCTCGAGAACTACCGCATCGTCCGCCTTCTGGCCTCCGGCGGCTTCTCGTTCGTGTACCTCGCCCACGACGAGACCGAAACGCCGGTCGCCATCAAGGAATACCTGCCTTCGACGCTCGCCCTGCGCGCGAACGGCGAATCGTATCCGCGCATCCCGGAGCAGGACCTGGCGACCTTCCGCGCCGGCATGAAAAGCTTCTTCGAGGAAGGCCGGGCGCTCGCCGGCCTGTCGCACCCCAACATCGTGCGCGTGCTCAATTTCTTCCGCGCCAACGAGACGGTCTACCTCGTGATGCGCTACGAGCGCGGTCGCACGCTGCACGAGCACATCAGCCGGCACCGCGGCGCGCTCGAGGAGGCCTGGATCCGCGCCACCTTCGCACAGCTGCTCAACGGCCTGCGCGAAGTGCATTCGAACAAGCTCCTGCACCTCGACATCAAGCCCGCGAACGTGTACCTGCGCAACGACGGCACGCCGGTGCTGCTCGATTTCGGCGCTGCGCGCCAGGCGTTTTCGGCCGACGGGATGAAACTGCCGCCAACCTTCACCCCGGGCTTCGCCTCGCCCGAGCAGCACGTCGACCGGGACCTGCTCGGACCGTGGAGCGACATCTACTCGGTTGGCGCCACGCTGTACGCCTGTCTGGGCAACGCGCTGCTTCAGCCGGCCGACCAGCGCCTGGAGAACGACAAGCTGGGTCCGGCGCGCCGCGTATGGGAACAGAAGTATTCCCATGAGCTTCTAGAAACCGTCGACTGGTGCCTCCAACTCCATCACCTCGACCGGCCGCAGAGCGTGTTCGCGCTGCAGAAGGCATTACGGTCGTGAAGTACTCCATTGTTCAGGAGAGCCGGCGCGGCACACGCCACATCAACGAGGATCGGGTTGGCTGCTGGCAGGCGCCGGACGCTCTGCTGATGGCGGTTGCCGACGGCCTCGGCGGGCACCTGCACGGCGAGATCGCCGCGCATCTCGCGATCGAGTGCTTCGGCGCGGCGTTCCTGCGCGAAGCGCGTCCGAAGCTCGCCGACCCGGCGCGGTTTCTTGCCCGGGCGATGGCCGCCGCGCACGCCGCCATCGTGCGGCAGACCGAAAAGCTCCAGCTGTCCGACATGCCGCGTACGGTGTTGGTGGCCTGCGTAGTGCAGGACGGCTATGCCTACTGGAGCAACGTCGGCGACTCCCGCTTTTACCTGCTGCGTGAGGGCCGCGTCATCGCTCGTACTCGCGACGACACGCTAGTGCAGAAGCTGGTGGACGAGGGCCGCATCCGCGAGGAGGCGATCGCCTCGCATCCCGAGCGCAACCGGCTGCTGCAAACCCTCGGCGGCTATCAGCCACCCCGACCGGCGGGGGCGAGGGTCCGTCTGGCAAAGGGCGACCTGCTGCTGCTCTGCTCGGACGGTTTCTGGGCGCCGCTTAGCCAGCGTCAGCTGGTGCACGGCTTCATGGTCAACCCACTCGAGGAGGCGATTCCCGATCTCATGGCGCTCGCCGAAACGAGGGCCGGGAGCGAGTGCGATAATCTTTCCGTCGTGGCGATGGCCTGGGGCGAAGACGAGGTCCCCGCCGACGACCCGCATACCGACCCGTATTACAAACTCCCGACCGACGTGCAGGACTTCACCGTCACGGACCTCGATTTGCTGCGCATATCGGACGAGGACCTCGAAAAGGCGATCGCCGAGATCAAGGCGGTGCTGCGCAAGACCGCGCGATGAGGCCGAGCGGCAGACTCGTCCTGGCCAGTAATAACCCCGGAAAGCTGAGGGAGATAGACGCGCTGCTCGCGCCGCTGTCGATCGAGCTCATACCTCAATCGCAGCTCGGCATCGACGAAGCCGATGAGCCACACGCTACCTTCCTCGAGAACGCGCTTGCCAAAGCGCGGCACGTGAGCCGGACCTCGGGACTGCCGGCCCTGGCCGACGACTCCGGTCTTTGCGTTGATGCGCTTGGCGGCGCGCCGGGCGTGCATTCGGCCTATTACGCCGGCCGTGAGGGAAACCGGGAACAGCGGGACGCAAGGAACAATCAAAAGCTGCTATCGGCTCTTTCTGTGGAAAGAAAGGCATATTACTGTTGCGTCATGACGATGATGCGTCATCCCGACGATCCGCGGCCGCTCATCGCGGAGGGGATCTGGCGCGGCGAGATCGCACGCGCGCCGCGCGGCAGAAACGGTTTCGGCTATGACCCGCTGTTTCTGCTTCCCGGGCGCGGCATCACGGCGGCGGAGCTCGACCCGGGGGAAAAGAACCGGATCAGCCACCGCGCTCAGGCGTTGGCGAGGCTGTTGCAGGCTTTGAATGGATAGCATCGTTCTCAGCCAGCCCGGCAAGGTCAGGCTGGAGGTCCTGCCGCCGCTCGCGCTCTACGTCCACATCCCGTGGTGCGTGCGCAAATGCCCGTACTGCGACTTCAACTCGCACGAGCGCGGCGGTGAGCTCCCCGAGCGCGAGTACGTTGAAAAACTCGTTGGTGATCTCGAGGATTGTCTTCCGTCGGTGTGGGGCAGGCGCATTTGCAGCGTATTCATCGGCGGTGGCACGCCGAGCCTGTTTTCACCCGCATCGATCGAAGCGCTGCTTTCCGGCGTGCGCGCGCGACTGCCGCTCGAGCCGGGTGCGGAAATCACGCTCGAAGCAAACCCGGGCACGGTCGAAGCGGCGCGTTTCGCCGGCTTCAGGCGGGCGGGCGTCAATCGCATCTCGGTCGGCGTGCAAAGCTTCGATGACCGCATGCTCGCGGCCCTCGGCCGCATCCACGGGGCGGAGGAGGCGCGGCGCGCTGTCGCTGCGGCGTTGCAGAGCTTCGACAACGTGAATCTCGACCTGATGTACGCTCTGCCAGGCCAGACGCTCGCCATGGCGCGCTCGGACATCGAGCAAGCCGTGCGCCTCGGCGCGCCGCACATCTCCGCCTACCAGCTCACCATCGAGCCGAACACCGTGTTCTGGAGCAAGCCGCCGCTGCTTCCTCAGCACGACGAGAGCGCCGATATGCAGCTCGCGGTGGAGCAGGTGCTCGGCGCCGGCGGCTACGCGCACTACGAGACGTCGGCCTTCGCCCGGCCCGGGCATCGCTGCCGCCATAACCTGAACTACTGGGAATTCGGCGACTACATCGGCATCGGTGCCGGCGCGCACGGCAAGATCAGCTTTGCCGACCGTGTTACCCGGCACGCGCGCACCAAGCAGCCCGCCGAGTACATGAAAGGAAGCTCGGCGGTCGAGAACCGGGAGGTGCCGGTTGCCGAATTGCCGTTCGAATTCATGCTGAACGCGTTACGCCTGATCGAAGGTTTCCCCGTCGCGCTTTTCCAGGAGAGAATCGGACTGCCGATCCACATCGTCGCTTCCCAGCTTGCAAAAGCCGAAAGCGACGGGCTGATCGAGCGCGACCTGAAGCGCATCCGCCCGAGCGCGCGCGGACGGCTCTTCCTCAACGAGCTGCTCGCGGCGTTTCTCGACGGCGGAAGAAAAGATCGCGGATAGGATGGCCGAGGCGCCTGCCGCGCGCCTCGAACTTGGTCGCCTGCCGTGGTGTGAAGCCGGCGTGCGCCGGTTCGAGCAATTCCTCGTTCATGAACACCCGGTTCATCTGCTCGGCGTAGTCGGGCCAGTCGGTCGCGGCGTGCAGGACCGCACCGGGGGCAAGCTTGCGCGCGGCGAGAGCGGCGAATTGCGGCTGCACCAGGCGGCGCTTGTGATGCCGCTTCTTGGGCCAGGGATCGGGAAAGAAAAGATGGATGGCGGTTAGCGCGCCGTCGGGGATCATGCGCGCGAGCACTTCTACCGCGTCGTAGCGGATGACGCGCACATTGGTGAGCTCTTCTGCGGCAATGCGGTTGAGCAGGCTGCCGACGCCGGGGCCGTGCACCTCGACCGCGATGAAATCGGCCTCCGGCGTTGCCTTGGCGATCGCTGCCGTGGTCTCTCCCATTCCAGATCCGATTTCGAGTATCAACGGGGCCGCGCGGCCGAAAACGCCTTTGAAGTCGCGAGATTCGGGAGAGAAAGACAAACCATACTTGGGGTAAAGCTTTTCGAGCGCTCTTTGCTGCGCGGAGGTCGTCCTGCCCTGCCGCAGGACGTAGCTTCGGATGGGGCGGACCGAGGAAAGCGCCACGGCAAGCCGCGGCTTAGGCCGCCTTGGATTGCGACGAAGAAATCGTACCTTCGGTCGGCGAGCTCGGCGCCGCGGAGTAGAGCTTTTTCGGCATGCGGCCGGCAAGGAAGGCTTCGCGCCCCGCCTCGACCGCCTTCTTCATCGCCTTGGCCATCAGCACCGGATTGCGCGCGGCGGCGATAGCCGTGTTCATCAGCACGCCGTGGCAACCCAGCTCCATTGCAATGGCCGCGTCCGAGGCGGTGCCGACGCCGGCATCCACCAGCACCGGCACCTTCAGCTTCTCGATGATCAGCTGCAGGTTCCACGGGTTGAGGATGCCCATGCCGGAGCCGATGAGCGAGGCAAGCGGCATGACCGCGACGCAGCCTGCCGCTTCCAGCATCTGCGCCTGGATCGGGTCGTCGGAGCAGTACACCATCACCTTGAAGCCTTCCTTCACCAGCTGCTCCGCGGCTTTCAAGGTCTCGGGCATGTTCGGGTAGAGCGTATGCGGGTCGCCGAGCACTTCCAGCTTGACGAGATCATGCCCGTCGAGCAGCTCGCGCGCAAGGCGCAGGGTGCGCACCGCGTCCGCCGCGTTATAGCAGCCGGCCGTATTCGGCAGGTAGGTGTACTTCGCGGGCGGCAGCGCCTCGAGCAGGCTCGGCTCGCTGCGGTTCTGGCCGATGTTGGTGCGCCGGATCGCCACCGTGACGATCTCCGCCCCGGATGCCTCGACTGCGGCGCGCGTCTCGGCGAAGTCGCGGTATTTGCCGGTGCCGATCAGCAGGCGCGACGCGTAGCTCTTGCCGGCGATGACGAGGGGATCTTTCATGCTCAGCCGCCGCCGACCGCGACTACGATCTCGAGCCGATCACCGTCGGCCACGAGCGTGCTGCCGTGGGCGCTTCTCGGAACAATCTCGCCGTTTCGCTCCACCGCCACCTTTCTACCTTTGAAATCGAGCCTCGCGAGCATCGCGGCCACATCGAGCGGCTCGTCAAAGCGGTAGGCATCGCCATTTACCGTTATCCTGATCACGGAAATAATCATACATCAGCACCCGAGCGCTTTCGCATTAGACTGGCGTCGGAAAAAGGGAGGGATGCGATGAGTTCAACGTTGCTGCTGGTTCAATTTGCGTCCCAGAATGTCGCCTTGTTCTGCTGCGCGCTTTTCGCAGGTGCCGCCACCTACGTCAGTCTTGTCGAGCACCCTGCGATGGATGAGGGCGGAACGGAGTTGGCCGATACCTATGTTCTGGCATCCCACCCCAGGCCAGCCATTTTCCAGACCTCTTTCGGTGTCATCGGCTCATTGGCCGCAATGCTTGCCGGATTGGCGGGCGGAACCATCTGGTGGCTGGCCGGCGGGATGGTTCTAGGAGCAGCGGCTTTATTGCAGCTGCTCGCAGTGATGCCCTTGACCCGCCGCTTCACCGAAATTGATGCGCGCGCCGATCCGAAAAGTGCGGCGCAGATGATTGCGAGGCTTGTGAAGCTGCACGCTACGCTGAGCCTTGCGGCCTTGGCTTCGCTATTCATGTTCATCGCGAAAGCCTGAGCGGCTGTTTGCCGCGGCACTTCGGACAAAACCCGGCGGGCTCGAAGGGGACCTGAGCCGTTCAGCGTGTCCTAAGGTCTTCCAGAGTCAGCTAGCCAAGTATCGGTGCAGGTCTGGCATCATTGAGTTTCCGCAACGTTGCGAGCGTCGTATAACGGCATTACCCCAGCTTCCCATGCTGGTGACATGGGTTCGACTCCCATCGCTCGCTTATCCACTCATCGCTCCCTGAGGTCGTATGCCGTTTGCTTCATCCCCGCGACCGATGTAACCGCGCTGAGCGCGCTATATGAAGGACCCCATCGAAAAGGAAGCAAAGAGAGAAAAAAAGAAAAAAGGGGCTAGTTACCTATCTTTGCGCACCCCTCGTGATCAGGCGATACCTACGCGGGATAGCGTACAGACCAGCTTGTTGGAAACGCAAACAATGGCTTCGCAGAAAAAGATGCTTGGCGGCCAGTTGGGCGCCGGGTATCGAGCTCACAAGGAGACAGGTCATTAAACAAGAAAACCACAATTTCATCAACGCAGCGGTCGTAAGGCTATGCTGAGGCAGCTGTTCGCGCTGCTGCTTGCCGCGTCATTTTCATTCGCGCCGCAAATTGCGCCGGCGCAGGACCGGCCCGCATTCACGCAGCAGGAACTCGATCAGATGCTAGCGCCGATCGCGCTGTATCCCGACGCGCTGTTGTCGCAGATCATGATGGCGTCGACTTATCCGCTCGAGGTCGTTGAGGCCGCGCGCTGGTCCGCGGCGAATCCCAACCTCAACGGCGAGCAGGCGGTGGGGGCAGTCGAGCGGAACGATTGGGATCCGAGCGTCAAATCGATGGTCGCCTTTCCGCAGATCCTCGCAATGATGGGCGCCAGGCTTGACTGGACTCAGCGGCTGGGTGATGCGTTTCTCGGTCAGGAACCCCAGGTGATGGATGCGGTGCAGGGTTTGCGGCAAAAGGCGTATGCCGCAGGCAACCTCAGGTCGAACGATCAGTACCGTGTGGATTCGCAGGGGCAGTACATCTCCGTCGAGGAGGCAAATCCAGCTATGGCTTACGTGCCGTACTACGATCCGTCCCTGGTCTACGGGCAGTGGTGGTGGCCTGAGTATCCGCCGGTCTATTGGGCGCCGTGGCCCGGCTATCGCGCGCGTCCGGGATTCGGCGCCGGGCTCCTGTGGGGCCTCGGCATCCGGTTGGGAGCGGATTTTTTCTTCGGCGCATTCGACTGGCATCAGCGGCGCGTCAATGTTGTAAACGTCAATAACTTCTACCGCCCGCGCGATGCAAATCTCACGAACCGCGGATCGAATGCCTGGCAACACGATCCGAATCACCGCCGGAGCGTTCCTTACCGGGAGGCGTCGGTGCGTGCCAGTTTCGGCCGCGCGAGCGCGGCTCCCGCGAGCGCAGCTCCAGAGGCGCGACGCGATTTCCGCGGCCACCTGCCGGCTGCAGCGGGGCAGCGTGCCTCCGCGGCTCCCGCGCCAGTCGCGCGCGCAAATACGGACAGTGCGTCAACCCGCGCGAATGTTCCTGCCAGCAGGGGTTCCAATATACGCGGCGCGCCAAGCCGCCCGATTGTCCCTGTTCCCGCGAGTGTGCCTGCCGTAGCGAGCCGCCCTGCTACTGAACAGCGCCCACACGTCCTGGAAGGCGTCGGCCGGGGTGTGGACGAGCGTAACTCCAGTGCGCGCGGGCGTACCAGCATCCAAGCAACGGCGCCCGCCATCAGCGCTCCGGTATCCAGACGGCCGCCCGAGCGCGTCGCTGCACCACGGCCGGCCGAGCGCGCCGCGCCACGACCAGCCGAAAAGGCTCGTGACAGCAAATGAAGAATGTGGGAAGGCAAATGATCTCGCGACTTTGGAAAAATTCGCTTTTTGCCCTGGCGCTGATTGCCATGGCCCCGATGGCAGTGGCAGCACGTGAAGCGCAAACGCGCTTCGGGTCGCCCGAAGCGGGGGTCACCGCGCTGGCCGAAGCCGTCAAATCGAACGATCAGCCGGCATTGCGCGCGATTCTGGGCCCGCACGGCAGCAAACTGGTCAGTTCGGGCGACGCAGTTGCCGACGAGCGCAACCGCGAGGCATTTACCAAAGCCTACGGCGAGGCCAGCAAGCTGGTGGCTGAAGGCGACCAGCGCGCGACGCTCGTGATCGGCAAGGACGAGTGGCCGCTGCCGATCCCGCTGGTGAAATCCGGTGACGGCTGGCGTTTCGACACGCGGCGGGGCGAAAAGGAAATTCTCGCCCGCCGCATTGGCCGCAACGAACTGTCGGTGATCCAGGTGTGCCTCGCGATCGTCGACGCCGAGCGCGAGTACGCGGCTCAAGATGCGGAAGGCGACGGCATCCGGGAATATGCGCACAGGTTCGTAAGCACGGTCGGCAAGCACGACGGGCTCTACTGGCCAACCAAGGCGGACGAGCGGCCGAGTCCGCTCGGCCCGTTGCTGGCGGCCGCGGCCAATGAGGGTTACACGAGCGCGGACTTCGGGCCGCTCGCGCCTTATCACGGTTATTTCTACAAGATTCTCACCAGACAGGGCAAGGACGCGCCGGGCGGCGCGTACGACTATGTCAGCAAGGGCGAGAGGATCGGCGGATTTGCGCTGATTGCCTATCCGGCGCGCTACGGCGCATCAGGCATCATGAGTTTCATGGTCAACCATGACGGGATCGTCTATCAGAAGAACCTGGGAAAGAACACGGTCGCCATTGCGTCCCGGATGACGACCTTCAATCCCGACGCGAGCTGGAAGCGGCAGTAAGGGCACCTAGCCTCGCGCGCGGTGCGGGCCGACCGCCACGATTTGGCGCAACGCCGCATCTAAGGGATATCCCCACCGCTCCGAGAATTACCTCACGAAACACCCCAATTAGCTTGCAGCCGCACAAGACCCCGGCCAGCGTTTTGGTTAAAGTGCTTAAAGTTCTCCTATGTCTTGGTCCCTCAGAGCATTATTGAGAGTGCAGATATAACGCGCGTACTTGGAAGGCGGACATGAACGAAGGCACTGGCACCTATACCCGCGGACTCCGAAACGGAGCTAATGCATATCGGCGTTTCTACGAGCCCGGTGTTTCGCCCGTTGACAATCCAGACAAGCCGTCAATTCTCCGGAGAATCGCTGGCATCCTGCTCGTGCTCGTACTTGGCCTCGGGTTGCTCGGCTTTCTAACTACGTATCTCTGAACGGCGCCGCCTGATTGCGGTCTGAGCGGCACGTACGCCCCGTGCCCCTAGCACGGGGCGTCCCTCTTTCTTAGAATGGGCGAATGCCCTACTCGGTCGAAGGGAAGCTGGTCGTAGCGATCTCCTCGCGGGCGCTATTCGACTTCGAGGACGAGAACCGGATTTTTGAGCGCGATGGCGAGGATGCCTACATCGCCTTGCAGTTCGCGCGGCTGGACGTACCGGCTCGCGAAGGCGTCGCCTTCGCCCTGGTGAAAAAGCTCCTCGCCTTCAACACGCCGCAGGCGCATCGCGTAGAGGTCGTCATCCTGTCGAAGAACGACCCGGTTTCGGGCTTGCGTGTGTTCCGCTCCGCCCAGAGCGCGGGGCTGCGCCTGGAGCGCGGCGTTTTTACGCGCGGTCGAAACCCTTATCACTACCTCGATGCGCTGAAGGCGAACTTGTTCCTTTCGGCAAACGAATCGGATGTGATCGGGGCGCTCAATGCCAGGGTCCCCGCGGCGCGCGTGTACCCCGAGTCGACGCAAGCGGCCAGCCGTCATGCCGACGAGGTGCGCATCGCGTTCGACGGCGACGCGGTTCTCTTTTCCGACGAGGCGGAGCGTGTCTACCAGAAGGATGGCCTTGACGCGTTCACGCGCCACGAAACGGCTCACGCACTACAGCCACTGCCGCCGGGCCCCTTCAAGCCGCTGCTCGAAGCCTTGCATCGCCTGCAGGCGGCCGCCGGCACCGACGTGCCGATTCGCGTGCGCACCGCGCTGGTCACCGCGCGCAGCGCGCCGGCACACGAGCGCGCCGTGCGCACGCTTATGGAGTGGAACATCGCGGTGGATGAGGCGATGTTTCTCGGTGGCCTCGACAAGGGCGCGTTCCTCAAGGCGTTCGAACCGGACTTTTACTTCGACGACCAGCGCGGCCACATAGAGGCTGCGCGAATGCACGTCGCGGCGGGCCACGTGCCCTTCGGCGTGGCCAACTTGCGTTAGAGGAAAAGCTCCCGCGGGTCGACCTGCAGCTTGCTCTGCTCCATCGTGCGCCGGATCTTGTAGGGCTCCTCGGGCCGCACCTTGGGATCCTTTTCGAGGTCGAGGATCTTGTGCGGCCGCATGGGGTTGCCTTGCGCATCGAGCACCACCATGACACGCGGCTTGAGCCGGCGCACCAGGTTCTGCGCGATGACGATGCCCACTTCGCCGGAATTGAGCTCTACCACGCTGCCGACCGGGAACGCGCCGATGCACTGGATGAATTGCTCGACCAACTCGGCGTGATATCCGGCGCCGCGCTCCTTGTAGAGGTAGCTGAGCGCGCTCGACGGTGTGAGCGGCTCAGCGTAAGGCCGCACGGCCGTCAGCGCGTCGAAGGTGTCGGCGATCGCCGCGATCGAGCCGTAGAGCCCGATCTGCTCGCCTTTCAGCCCCCGCGGATAGCCGCTGCCATCCTGCCGTTCATGGTGCAGCAGTGCGAGCGCCGGCAGCCGTGGCGGTAGTCCGGGCGTCTCGCTCAGAATCTCTGCCGACAGGTTGACGTGTTTCTTCGCGATCTCGGCTTGCTCCGGCGTGAGCGGTCCCGCCTTCTCCATGATCGAGGCGGGGAGCTGGGTCTTACCCACGTCCTGCAGCAGACCGAGGAGACCCAGGAGCTCGAGCTCCTCGCGCGCGAGGTCCAGGAAGCGCCCGAACACGATCATGTAGATGGAGACCTGGAGTGCCCGGGCGTGCGCGGCCTCGCTTTTCTCGCGCAGCTTCGAGACCAGCAGCAGCGCGTCCGGATTGCGCACCACGCTGTCGGTGAGCCGCGCCACCGATTCCTTGACTTCCTTGCCCTCCAGCACGGTAGCGCCTTTGAAGAGCGGTCGCAGGAGCTCGTCGACCGCCTTGACCGTTTGCGTGTAGACCGGCGCCGCGCGCTTGACCTCGGTTTCGACATTGACCGTTTCGGGATAGACGGTGTTGCCGCGGATCTTGAAGCTGGGCGCCTCCATGCGTTGGCGCGAGCGATCTTCGACTTCGGTTTTCTCGAGGTCGACGAAGACGTGCTTGCAGAACTTCTTCAGAACCTCCAGCTGCTGATCGGTGCGCAGGTGAAAGCCCTGGAACATGAAAGGCGTATCGGTCCAGGGGCGGTCGAGCTCGGCGATATACATGCCGAACTTCAGCTCGCCGACAGGGACCTGCTTCCTCTCCACCGCCTTATTCTAGCGGCAGGGACTCCTCGACGAGCGCAGCGAGGTAGCCCGCGCCGAGCGGAATCACCTCATCGTTGAAGTCGTAGCTCGGATTGTGGAGGAAGCAGCCGCCCGGAGCGCCGCCCTGGCCGAGCCAAACATACGCACCGGGGCGTTCGAGCAACATGTAGGAAAAATCTTCGCCCCCCATGGTGGGATCGGCGTCGATGACGACGTTTCCCTTGCCGAAGATGCGCTCGCCGACGCGCGCGGCAAATTGCGCTTCGCGCTCGCTGTTGACAGTGGCGGGGTAGCCGTGCCGGAAGTCGACCTCGGCGCTCGCGCCAAATGCCTGCGCCACGTGCGTCGCGATTTCCTTTACGCGTTTCTCGGCGAGCTCGCGCGTCTCGCGCCGGAAGCTGCGCACCGTTCCGATCATGCGCACCGCGTCGGGGATCACGTTGAATGCGCCGACCTGGCTCGTCTGCATCGAGGCGATGCTCACCACGACCGCGTCCACGGGACTGACGTTACGGCTCGCGATCGTCTGCAGCGCGGTGATGATGTGGGAGGCAGCGACCACGGGGTCGACGACGAGATGCGGCATCGCCGCGTGCCCGCCGCGTCCGCGCACGGCAATCTGGATCTCGTCGGTGGCGGCCATCACCGGCCCTGCGCGCACCGCCATCTTGCCGGCCGCCAGTCCCGGCCAGTTATGCAACGCATAGACCTCGTTCGCCGGGAAGCGCTCGAAAAGACCTTCCTTCACCATCACCTGCCCGCCGCCGCCGCCTTCCTCGGCCGGCTGGAAGATGAGGTAGGCGGTGCCGCCGAAGTTGCGTGTCTCCGCGAGATAGCGCGCGGCGCCCAGCAGCATGGTCGTGTGCCCGTCGTGCCCGCACGCGTGCATGCGTCCTTCATGACGCGAGCGGTAAGGCACGCTTCCGGTCTCCTGCATCGGCAGGCAGTCCATGTCGGCGCGCAGGCCGATGGCGCGGCCGCTCGACGCGCCGCGCCCCTTGACCACGCCGACCACGCCGGTTTTGGCGAGGCCGCGATGCACCTCGATGCCCCAGCTCACTAGCTTTTCTGCAACCAGCGCCGAAGTGCGGTTTTCTTCGAACCCGAGCTCCGGATGCGCATGCAGGTCATGCCGGATTTCCTTCAGCTCGGGATGGTATTTGCGGATGTGCTCGACGGGGTTGCCCATGCCCCCATTAGAATCCGGGCGTGCCCGATTTCGCAAGCACCCTCATCGCGTGGCAGCGCCGCCACGGCCGCAAAGGCCTGCCGTGGCAAGGCACGCGGGATCCATACCGCATCTGGCTCTCGGAGGTGATGCTGCAGCAGACGCAGGTGGCGACGGTCATTCCCTACTACGAGCGCTTCCTTTCCCGCTTTCCCGACGTGCAGGCGCTCGCGGCAGCGGACGAGGACGAGGTGCTGCGCCTCTGGAGCGGCCTGGGCTACTATGCCCGAGGACGCAACCTGCATGTCGCCGCTCGAAAAGTTGTTTCCGCCTACGCAGGCAGGTTTCCGGACTCGATAGAGGAGATCGCAGAGCTTCCAGGCATCGGCCGTTCGACCGCCGCAGCGATCGCCGCGTTCGCCTTCGGTCGGCGCACCGCGATTCTCGACGGCAACGTCAAACGCGTGCTCGCGCGCTGCTACGGCATCGAGGGCTGGCCGGGGGAGCGCGAAGTCGAAACGAAGCTGTGGCGGCTCGCAGAGCGCCTGCTGCCCAGGAACAACATTGGCGTTTATACGCAGGCGCTGATGGATCTCGGCGCGACGGTCTGTATAAAGAAGCCGCGTTGCGATGCCTGCCCGGTAAGGCGTCGCTGCGTGGCGCGGCGCGATGATCGCGCGCACGAGCTGCCGGTGCCGCGCCCCAAGAAGACAGTCCCGGTGAAAAGTGCAATCTGGCTGCTTTTATTGCACAAGAAACAGGTGTTGCTGGAACGCAGGCCGGGTGCGGGGCTTTGGGGGGGTCTTTGGACTTTCCCCGAGGCGCGCAATGCGAACTACAGCGGGCAGGGCCGCGAATTGGGCTGCGAGGTCTCTTCGGCGCGCGAGCTCCAACCGCTCGAACACGGCTTCACACACTTTCGCCTCCACATCCGGCCCGTGCTCTGCCAGGTGAGCAGAACGCTCTCGCGCGCCGAGGCGCCGGGTAGGCTCTGGCTTGACCTCGAGGATTGCGCCCATGCAGCGGTGCCGGCTCCGGTCAAAAAAGTCGTCGCCCTGCTCGCTGCTTCTAACGCGTCATCGTGAGACGGATTCGGTTACGGCCGAACAAATATGCGTAATCGCGCGTCGAAGCCAGTTCCTTGGTAAGAAGCACGCCGAGCCCGCCAATCCTGCGTCTTTCGAGCGTCGTCGTCATGTCGATAGGCTTGTCCGGCAGGCCGGCATAGGGGTTGAAGGCCGGCGCGGTGTCTTCGTAAGTCACCCGCACCGCCTTGGGGCCCGCCTCCAGGCTCAACCACACGGGCGCGTCGCAGTCCCTCCTATGGCCGTGCCGGATGGTATTTACGAACAGCTCCTCCACGACCAGATGAAGGCGCAGGCAGCGCTCCCGCTCGATCCCGGCCTCGGTACAAAAGTCTGTCAGGAAGGCAGACAAAGGGCGCAGCTCGGCGAGCCTCGACGGAAACATCGCCAAGCGGAAGTTTTTCACGCTATCCGGCATACGTTCGGGAGCATTATAGAATCCGTTCAAAGGATCCCAAGGGAGGGCCGTCATGCGTTGGACACTTGCGGTATGCCTGTTCGGATTCGTCGCCGGCGTTTGGGCGAACGATGTGGGGCAGATCAAGTCTGCCTCGGGATCGGTGTTCCTTGAGCGCCAGGGCCAGCGGCTGCCGGCCAGAGTGGGCATGCCGGTACAGGAAGCCGACACCCTGGTCACTGGCACCGATGGATCTGCCGGCGTCACGTTCACCGACAACAGCGTGCTTTCGGTGGGCCCGGGCAGCGTGCTGGCGATCGAGCGCTACGCCTTCGATTCGACTACGCACAACGGGCATTTCGATGCCTCGCTGAAGAAGGGAACGCTTGCCGTCGTCTCGGGCAAGATGGTCAAGCAGTCCCCGGACGCTATGAGGCTGCGCACGCCGTCTTCGATCATGGGGGTTCGCGGTACCGAGTTTGTGGTGCGGGTCACCGAGCCTGGAAGCTGACCCATGCTGGTGGTGGCGCTTGCGGCACTGGTTGCCATTGGCGCGATCTTTGCGCAGCCGGCGCCGCTCGAAGAAACCGTAGTGGTTCTGCCCAGCCCGGATGGTCATACCGGTACGGTGATCGTGCAGCGCGGCGGCGAGCGGCACGTGCTCAACGAGCCGTACGCGACGAGCCGTGTCACAGGAGGGCAATCCGAAATCGTGCGGCTGTCGGACGCGGAGGTGAAGCAGTCCTTCGGCGTCACGCTCGACGCCTTGCCTGCTCGGCCGACCGCGTTCCTGCTTTACTTTGTTACCGCCACCGATGAGTTGACCGACGAATCCAAGGACGAACTGAAAAAGGTGCTGGACGAGCTGAAGCACCGTCCCGTTCCCGACATCCTGGTGGTCGGGCACACGGATACGGTCGGCGAGCTGGATGCGAACGATCGGCTGTCGGCACAGCGTGCCGAGCGGGTGAAGGGCTTCCTCGTCGAGATCGGCATTCCAGCCAGGCAGATCCAGACGGCCGGCCGCGGCGAGCGCGAGCTGCTAATTCAGACCGCCGACAACATCGACGAGCCGCGCAACCGGCGCGTCGAGATCAACGTCCGCTAGCAGCCCCGTTCCAGCGCACGCAAAGCAGGGTCAGGTCGTCCGATTGCTCAATCGCGCCGGTGAAACGCCGCACGTCCTCGCGTACCGCGGCGACGACCGCATCCGGAGCAGCTGAGGAGAGCGGCTTCAATACCGCGTGCAAGCGCGCTGTGCCGTAAAACTCGCCCTCAGCGTTCATCGCCTCGGTCACACCGTCGGTAAGAACGCATAGCCATTCGCCCGCCTCGAGGCTGCGGTGAGCGCTGGGATATTCGAAGCCGTCGATGACGCATAGCGGCGGCCCGCCGGCATGCTCGACGCGCTCGAGCGCGCCGCCAGGCCTGCAGGCAATCGGCGGCTCGTGGCCGGCATTGCAAAAATCGAGCGCGCCGGTGCGCACGTCAAGCAGGCCTGCGAATGCAGTGACGAAGAACGATTCCGGATTGTCGCGGCCGATTTCGGCGCTGGCCAGCATGAGGATCGAGCCGGGGTCCTCGCCCGAGCGCAGGGCAATGCTTTTCAGCAGCGACTTGGAGAGGGCCATGAACAGGCTCGCCGCAAGCCCCTTGCCCGAGACGTCGCCGACCACGAAGAAGAGCCGCTGATTGTTTACCATGAAGCAGTCGTAAAAATCCCCCCCGACGGTTCGTGCCGGCTCGAGCAATGCGTCGAGCGCAAAGCCTGTCTGCCCGGTGAAAACGCTGCGTGGCGCCGGCAGCAGTCCCATCTGGATGCGTCGGGCGGCTTCCAGTTCGCCGGCAACGCGAGCCTGGGCTTCGCGCAGCAAGCGCCGCTGGCGGTCGGCTTCGGCAAACGTGGCGCCGAGCAATGCGGCGAAGACGAGGACCGCTGCCAAGGCGGGCGCTGCGACATTCAGCAAAAGCCCGGCCATGAAGGCAAGCACTCCCGCTGCGGCCAGGGCGAGCAGGATCGCCGCCAAAAGGAGAAAAGAGATCCTGGCGCGCGCTGCCGGGACGAACACGATGAAAAGGATGCCCGCGCACGCAAACAGCGCGGCTTCCGTCCATGCGGCAGCACTGGGCCGGCGCAGGTAGGTCCCGTCGAAGATCTGCTCGAGGATTTGCGCATGCACTTCCACGCCAGGAATGCGCTCGCCCAGTGGAGTCGCCTGGAAATCCAGCAGTCCCAGCCCCGACACGCCGACCAGCACAAACTTGTCGCGGAAAAGATCCGCCGACGCCTTGCCGGAAAGAACGTCATCGGCAGACACGAACCGTTCTGCATCATGGCGCCCGAAATACAGGTTCAGCGAGCCGTCCGACTGGATCGGAATCGATACCGATCCCACATTCAGGTCGATCTGCTCGCCGCCGTGGTCGTCGATGCGCAGCGTCTGGGTCCCGGTCGCAATTCGGACCATCTCCACGGCAAGGGCCGGCACCGCGACTTCGCCGATCCGCGCAAGCAGCGGCACCCGCCGAATGATGCGATCCGATGAATCGGTGCTGATCAGCCCGCGGCCGGCAGCGGCCCGATCGATCTCCGGGCGGCTTTGCAGCTGGCCGTCGAATTGCCGCAGCGGAAGCTCGCGCGGGCCCGACCACCGCACGGGTGCCGCCCGAGGCGGATGCGGGAAACGGCGGTCGCGGTAATCGATCCCGGCCATGCCGAGCACGACCTTTGCGCCCTGAACCGCTTGCGCCAGGGCCGCATCGGCTCCGGCGGCCGAGCGGTCCGGCTCGACGAACAGCAGATCGAGGCCGATCGCCGCCGGCCCGGCGCGGGCGATGGCCTGGACGAGGTCAGCCGTGACGGTGCGCGGCCATGGCCACTGGCCGCGGGCGTCGAGCGAACGCTCGTCGATGTCGACGATGACGGCTGGCGCAGAATTGCGCGGCCGAGGCATCAGCTTCTGATAGCCGTCGAACAGCGCTTCGCGCAGCGCCACAACCGGCGCCGACTCGAGGCCGATCAGCAGGACGCAGACGGCGAGCAGCGCTATCCCGACCGGCCTCGGCCCCGAGGTCAGTCTCAGAGATCGATCTCCAGCCCGTCGTAAGCCGCCGAGATGCGCAACGGCTGCGCGCCGCGAGTCAGCTCCTCGAGGCGGCGCGTATCCTTCAGCACGCTTTCGATGGCGGCATCGTCGGAACTGGGCTCGTGGTGAAACAGCACCAGGTGCTTGACGCCGGCCATCTGGCAAAGCTCCACGCCGACGATATTGCTGGAATGGCCCCAGTCAGCCTTCACCGAGGCCACTTCGGCGAGCGAGTACATGGCGTCGAACACCACCATGTCAGCGCCCCGGAAAAAGGCGACGAAGGCTTGCGCTTCGCCACGGTTCTCGAGCTTGTGTTCGGAGTCGGTGGTGTAGACCAGCGCCTTGCCGCCAACCTCGAAGCGGTAACCGTAGGAATCGCCCGAATGCCGCTGGATCTTCGGCGTCACGCTCACTTCACCGACGCGGCGCGCCTCGCCAGGAACGAGCTTCACGAATTCGATGTTCGCGGCAAGCTGGTCGAAAGCGACCGGGAAACACGGCGGCGCCTGCTGCAGGCGAAACGCCTTCTCCAGGATGTCGTGACAGCCGTGGATGCGAATCTTCGTCCCGGGCACATACGCGGGTCCGAAGAACGGAAAGCCCATGATGTGATCCCAGTGGACGTGCGACATGAACACGTTGACCGTCGCCGGTTGGCCGCCCTGGCGCGCCAGCACGTGGGCGCCGAAGGGCCGCGCCCCACTGCCCATGTCGCACACGAAATACTCATTGCTGCGGGGCTCGAGTTCGACGCACGAGGAGTGACCGCCGAAGGTGTGAGTGAGCGCGAAGGGCAGCTCTCGCTGCGCGAATTCATAGGCCTCGCCGAACGACTCGAAACGCCGGCCTGCGGCAACGAGCAGGGCTTGGGCCAGTTTGTCCCGGATATCGGCGGCCGTCAGCGCCACCGGCATCGAACCGCGCGTGCCCCAGAAACGGACGCGCATGCCCGGGTCAGCCGCGCTCGAAAGCTTCGACCGCCTCGGACGAAACCGAAGCCAGCGCCTCGCGCATCGTGGGGAAGACGTCGAAAACGAGGTTGAAGCGGCTGATTTGGAAGATCTCGGCGACTAGGGGCTGCAGGGAAGCGATCACCAGGCGGCCGTTGCGGCTGACGGCCTGCTTGCCGGCAAGCATCAGGCAGCGCAGGCCGGCGCTCGACACGTACTCGATGCCGGACAGGTCGAAAACGAGCGCCTGGCCCTCCCGCAGGCAGGCGTCCAGATGCGGCGCGAGGTCCTTCCTGAACGCTTCGCAGTTCTCGTGGTCGAGACGCCCCGCGGGCGCCACGACCCGGACCTTCGCATAGTTTCGGTGCGATAGTGCCATTGCTATAGTTTCTCCGCCCCCAGAGCGTATTTTAGTGGTCTTTTATTGAATTGGCCGGCCTTGAAAGGAGATCCAATCATGAGCGTCAGGATGATTGTCTTTCATGCTATCTCCCTAAGAGATTATTGAGGCGCTCGAGCCGGGCGCGGGCGTCGATCAGCTCGAAGAGCTCCTGCTTCGCGGAAAGCGGAAGCGGCAGGATTTCGGCGAGACGGGCGCTAACCCAGGCGCTGGAGTCGAGGCGGTGTGGCGGCTCGAAGAGCCCGTCGCTCTGCTGCGCGATCACCCGCTCGAGCAGGCGCACGCAGGGCTTGCACTGCTCCGGCACCGGTGAGTCGATGTCGGCGGGAAGCAATTCGATGGCGGCGCGCGCGAGGCCATTGGGCTCGACGCGCCGCTCGAGGATGCGAAAGCGCTGCTCGCCGCGGGCGATGATGTGCAGCACGCCGAGCTGCTGCATGTCCCAGGTGGCGATGCGGGCGAGGCAGCCGATCGCCACCGGCGTTGCCGGCGCGCCGACCTCCGCGCCATCGCGGATCAGGCAGACGCCGAAGGGCGCGTCATCGCGCAGACAGGTCTTCGCCATGTCCATGTAGCGCTGCTCGAAGATGCGTAATGGCAAGCGGCCGCCCGGGAACAGGACGGTGTTAAGCGGAAACAATGCCAGGTCCTGCATCACCCTTGGGAGTTGTGGTGGGCCAGGCTGCGGTGACGTACCAGCACGTGCCACTCGGCGCGAAATGCATCCGCGAGGCGCTCTGCCAGGTACACCGAGCGGTGACGGCCGCCGGTGCAGCCGATCGCCACGGTGACGTAGCTGCGGTTCTCGCGGACGATCTCCGGCAGCCAGCGCGCCAGCAGGACGCGTACGTCTTCGAGCCAGCGCTGGACCGCCTGGTCGCGGTGCAGATACTCAGCCACTGCGCTATCGCGCCCGGTCAACGGACGCAGCTGCAGGTCGTAGTGCGGGTTGGGTAGCATGCGGCTGTCGATCACCCAGTCGGCATCCAGCGGTATGCCGTCGCGATACGCGAACGACTCGAAAAGCAGCGTGAGTGACCCGGCGTCGAGAGCAAGCAGGTCCTTGATCCAGTTCTGCAGCACGCGCGGCTGCAGCTCGCTCGTGTCGATGCGGTGCGCGAGCGCGGCGACGCCCGCGAGCAGGGTGCGCTCGCGCCCGATCGCCTCGGAAAGCGTGAGACCCGAGCCGGCGAGCGGGTGGCGGCGCCGCGTCTCGGAGAAGCGCCGCAACAGGGTTGGGGAGTTCGCCTCGAGGTACAGCACGCGGCAGTCGACGCCGCGGCTCCGGAGCTTGGCGATGCTTTCGGGCAGCGCAGGGACAGCGGCGCTTCTCGCATCGACGCTCACCGCGGTCCGGTCGTGGCCGGCCTCGGCCAGAGAGTCCACCACCTCTAGGAGCAGCGTCGCGGGCAGGTTGTCGACGCAGTAGTAGCCGCTATCCTCGAGCACGTTGAGCGCAATGCTCTTGCCGGATCCGGAGAGCCCGCTCACCAGGATGAGCTGCACCTACTTCTCGCCTTCGGTCTCGCTGCCGTCAAGTTCCCGTTTCTGCCGCGCCAGGAACTCGGCGGTCGAGTCGACGCCGCGCAGCTTTAGGATCTGGTTGCGCACGGCCGCCTCGACCAGCACGGCGAGATTGCGGCCGGCGGCGACCGGGATGATGACCTTGCGCACCGTTACACCGAGAATGTCCTCCCACAAGTCGGCGAGCGGCAGGCGCTCGCCGGCATCGCGCCCGTCCGGGCGCGGCTTCTCGAGATGCGCAATCAGTTTCAGCTTCATCTTCGGGCGTACGGCGGTCTCGCCGAAGATGGTGCGGATGTTGAGCAGGCCGAGCCCCCTTACCTCCAGGAAATCCCTGAGCATCGGCGGGCAGCGGCCGTCTAGCGTATTGGCGGCGATGCGCGAGATCTCCACGACGTCGTCGGCCACCAGGCCGTGGCCGCGGCTGATGAGCTCGAGACCGAGCTCGCTCTTGCCGACGCCCGACTCGCCGGTGATCAGCACGCCAAGGCCGAGCACGTCCATGAACACCCCGTGCCGCTCTGTGCTCTCGGCGAGCGCCTTGGCAAGGTAGCGCGCGAGCTTCTCGATCACGCGCGCCGCCGGCATCGGCGAAGTAAAGAGCGGCGTGTGAGTCCTTGCGGCGGCCTCGAGAAGCTGCTGCGGCGGCGTCACGCCGTCGGCGATGATCACCGCTGCCGGCGCGGACTCGAACAGCCGATCGACGAAGCCGGCGAGCGTGCCGGCTTCGTAAGCGCCGACGACCTGAATGCTGTTGGGGTGGGTGAGGTTGAGGTGACCGATCAGCGACGCAGCCTTCGCTGCCTCGCGTCGCACCGCGGTGCCGCCTTCGCGCCCGGCGATCCAGGCGAGCGACAGCGCCTCGCGGTTGTCGTCATGCAGCCGCGCGACGTTGACCTGCAGCATCCGGCTGCCATGCGGTGATCAGCTGGTGAAGGGCGCCGGCGTCCGGCGCCCCGCTCATCGCCTCGCGCAGCGCCTTGTCGCTGAACATCTGTGCGAGCTCGGAAAGGATCTGCAGGTGCTTCTCGGTCGCCTTTTCGGGAACCAGCAGCACGAACACCAGGCTTACGGGATTGCCATCCGGCGCGTCGAACGGAACCGGCTGCGCGAGGCGCAGGAACGCACCTAGAGCTTCCTTCAGTCCCTTGATGCGGCCATGCGGAATCGCCACTCCCTGGCCGAGTCCGGTCGAGCCGAGCCGCTCGCGCGCGAACAGGCTGTCGAAGACCAGGCTGCGGGCGATGCCATGGTGGTTCTCGAACAGCAGGCCGGCCTGCTCGAACAGCCGTTTCTTGCTCGACACCTGCAGGTCGAGCACGATGTGATCGGCGCGCAGAAGATTGGCGACGAGACTCATTGGAGCGCGCGGATTATACGCGCTTCTCGTAGAGCTTATCCTTGTACTTGAGCAGCTGCCGGTCGAGCTTGTCCGCGAGCAGGTCGATCGCGGCATACAGGTCGTCTTCCTCGCTCTCGCAGTGCAGGTCCTTGCCGCGGACGTGCAGCGTCACTTCGGCCTTCTGCCTCTGCTTGTCCACGGTCAGGATGACGTGGACGTCGATCACTTGGTCGAAATGGCGCGTTACCCGCTCGAGCTTCGCGCGCACGTAAGTGCGGATGGCGGGGGTCACTTCGAGATGATGTCCGCTCACGGTAAGGTTCATGAGGTCTCCTCTACAGGGATTTTCTTTGATTAACAGGCGGGATCTGCAGTGACTCACGATATTTTGCAATCGTGCGTCGCGCCACTACGATACCTTGCTCGCCGAGGATTTGGGAGATGCGCGCGTCAGACAGCGGGGCGCGCGCGTCCTCGGCGGCGACCAGCTGCTTGATCAGCGCGCGGATCGCGGTCGAGGAGGCGGCGCCGCCGGCCTCGGTGGCGACGTGGCTGCCGAAGAAGTATTTGAGCTCGAAGGTGCCGCGCGGCGTCGCCATGAACTTCTGCGTGGTGACGCGCGAGATCGTGCTTTCATGGAGCCCGAGCGTTTGCGCGATTTCGCGCAACACCAGCGGCCGCATCGCGACTTCGCCGTGCTCGAGAAAATGGCGCTGCCGGTCGACGATCGCTTGCGACACGCGCAGGATGGTGTCGAAGCGCTGCTGCACGTTTTTGATCAACCAGCGCGCTTCCTGCAGTTGCGAGGCGATGGCCGTGCCGCCGTTGCGCGCGCCCGCCGCGAGCTCGGCGTAAAGGCGGTTGATGCGCAGGCGCGGCATGGCGTCGGGATTGAGGCTGGCGCGCCAGACGTTGCGGTGCTTGCGCACGATGACGTCGGGAATCACATAGCGCGTCTCGACCTTGGCGAAGGCGGCGCCCGGGCGGGGGTTGAGCGCCTGGATCAGGCGCTGCGCCGCGCGCAGCGCTTCCTCGCCTGCGCCGGTGATGTTCTTGAGCCGCGTGTAATCGCGGCTCGCAAGCAGCTCTAGATGTTTCTCCGCGATCTCGAGCGCGAGGCGGCGCGCCGGCTCATCGGGCAGGGTGCGCAGCTGCAGCGCCAGGCATTCGCCCGGCGAGCGCGCGCCGACGCCGGCCGGCTCAAGATTCTGCAGATGCCTGAGCGCGATGCCCAGCTCTTCCGGATCGGCCTCGGCTTCGGCGGGCAGCAGCGCGGCGATTTCCTCGAGCGCCTGGGTGAGGTAGCCGTCCTCGTCGAGGGCGTCGATGAGCAGCTGGACGAAGACGCGGTCGCGATCGCCGAGATTGGTTAGCGAGAGCTGGCCGCGCAAGTGATCGCGCAGCGTCGGCGTGTCCGGCGCGGTGAAATTGCGGTCACCCTCGTCGTCGTCGTCCGGCCCGCGCCAGTTGGAAGCGATGTCCACCGACCAGTCGGCATCGGGGGTGGCGGATTCGGTGCTGGCGCTGCTCGTGCTCGAGCCGCCCGCCGGCGCGGGCGCGGGCGCCGCCGCTTCGGGCTCGCCTTCGGCATCCTCACGCTCGAGCGCCGGGTTCTCCATCAGCATGCGGTCGATCTCCTGGTTGAGCTCGACCGTCGACAGCTGCAGCAGGCGGATCGACTGCTGCAGCTGCGGCGTCAGCGTGAGGTGTTGCGATAGTCTGAACTGCAGGGACGGCTTCATCGTGTGGAGTGTGCCGTCATACCGGGAAGCCGGCGACGCTACATCCGGAAGTTCTCGCCGAGGTAGACACGACGCACGCTGTCATTATAAACAATCTCCTCGGGATGGCCCGATGCGAGTACCGCGCCTTCGTTAATTATGTAGGCGCGGTCGCAGATGCCGAGGGTTTCGCGCACGTTGTGATCGGTGATCAGGACGCCGATACCGCGTTCCTTGAGGAACCTGATGATGCGCTGGATGTCGAGCACCGCGATCGGGTCGACGCCGGCGAACGGCTCGTCCAGGAGGATGAACGCCGGCTTGGTGGCGAGGGCGCGCGCGATCTCGAGGCGGCGGCGCTCCCCCCCCGAAAGCGAGATCGCCGCGTGCTTGCGCAAATGCGAGATGTTGAGGTCCTTGAGCAGCTCGACCAGGCGCGCCTCGATCTCGCCGGGCTCGAGTCCCTGCAGCTCGAGGATCGCCTGCACGTTTTCTTCCACGGTCAGGCGGCGGAACACCGAATTCTCCTGCGGCAGATAGGAGATGCCCAGGCGTGCGCGGCGGTGGATCGGCAGGTGCGTGAGTTCGGTGGCGTCGAGGTGGATGCTGCCGGCGTCGACCGGTATGAGACCGACGATCATGTAGAAGCAGGTGGTCTTGCCCGCGCCGTTGGGGCCGAGCAGCCCGACCACCTCGCCGCTCGAGACGTCGAGGGAGACGTCCTGCACCACCGTGCGCGACTTGTAGCGCTTGCGCAGCCGCTGCGAGCGCAGCTGGCTCAGGCCGGTGCGCTCGTTGGCCTTCATTTTTTTTCCGCGTCGGGGTTGATCTTCGGCTGGATCACGGCGCGCACGCGCCCCCCGCTCGAACCCTTGCCGCTCACCGAGAAGAAGTCGGAGCGCTGGTCGACCAGGATGTAGTTGCCCGCCACCTCGTCGCCGTCGCGGTTCACGCGCGCGCTCTCGAACAGCTCGATCTTGCTGTTGCGGTCGTCGATCTCGATGCGCAGGGCCTCGCCGTCGATCCAGGCGCCTTCCTTGCCCTCCTTCGGGTCCTGCCGCTGCCTGAAACGCACCGGATTGCCCGTGGCCGTCGAGAACTGGTAGCCCTCGGCATCCTGGCGCACGACGATACGTTCGGCGCGCACCAGGATGGTTCCCTTGGTGAGCACCACGTTGCCTTCGAAGATGTTCATGCGTCGCGTGTCGTCGGCGCTCATCCGGTTCGCCTCGATTTGCGTCGGCTTGTCCTTGTCTGCCTTTTCGGCCGAGGCGACGCACGCCGCCGAAAGAACTACGGCCAGGCACACGCGCTTCATGGCGCCTTCTTCGGCTCGAAACGCCCCCGTACATCGGCGCTCAGGGTGAGCTGGCGCGACTCGGTGTTGTACTCCATGCCGCGGCCGCTCAGCGAGTTCCGATCTTCGACGATGGTGACCTCGCGATCGGTGCGCACGAGAGAACGATCGCGCACGATGTGCAGGAAGCTGGTGGTCATGCGCGCCTCCGGACGCTCGGCCAGAGCCTCGCGCACCAGCACGACTTCGTCATACAGAAAGACTTCCTCGCCGTCGCGCGACACCGCGCCGCGCTCGGCGCGCACCGTGATACGCGCCTCGGCGGGCTTGCTCTGCACCACGCGCGGCGCCAGCAGCTCGGTCGTGTCGTCGTCAGGGTAATGTACCATCCTCGCCGCCGACATCATCGACTCGGCAACCCCGTCGCGGTTGTAGGTGGTGGTGGTGAAGTTCGCCACCATGTAGTCGGGGTCGTGGCGGCGCAGCGCCGCGTGTGGCTCTTCCTCGCGCACCGCGCGCTCCAGGTAGAAGGTCAGCATCGCGAGCGCGAGCATCAGCGCGAGCGGGAACAGCCGCGTGGTCGAGAACCTCACTTCAGGTACTCCTGCAGCACGCGGTCCATGGTTCCCTGCGCGCGGATCACGAACTCGCACACCTCGCGCACCGCGCCGCGACCGGCCGGCGCCGCGCAAACGTAATGCACCCGCTTGCGGACTTCTTCGGGCGATTCATACGGAGCGCAGGCAAATCCGCAGCGAGACAGCACCGGAATGTCGACAAGATCATCGCCCATGTAGCCTGCCTGCTCGGGCTTAAGCTTCATGCGCTGGAGCAGGGAGACGAAGGCATCGTGCTTGTCGCCGATGCCCTGCAGCACGTGTTCGATGCCGAGCTCTACGCCGCGTGCGGCCACACCGGTCGAGGTGCGGCCGGAAAGTATCGCGGAATGTACGCCGCTTTTGGCGAGCATCTGGATGCCTAGCCCGTCCAGGGCGTGAAACGCCTTGATTTCCTCGACTCCCGCGCGCGCGCCGTACCACAACAAGCCGTCGGTCAGCACGCCGTCGACGTCCAAGATCATGAGCTGCACGCGGCGCGCCCGTTCCAGCGCGTCGGCGGCGACGTATTGCATGCCTTTTAGATGACTTTGGCGCGAAACAGGTCGTGCATGTTGAGCGCGCCGACCAGCCGGTCATCCTCGTCGACCACCAGCAGCTGATTCACCTTGTGCCGCTCCATCAGCTGCACGGCCTCCACCGCCAGCACCTGCGCGCCGATGGTTTTGGGTCCTACCGTCATGAGGCTGTCGACGGCGATGGCGCGGAAGTCGGCGCCCTTCTCCAGCGAGCGGCGCAGATCGCCGTCGGTGAAAATCCCGCGCACGCGTCCGGCCTCATCCACCACCGCGGTCATGCCCATGCGGCTGCGGGTCATTTCAACCACCGCTTGCATGGCCGGCACGCCGCTCTTGACGCAAGGCATGTCGGTGCCGCGGCGCATGACGTCGGCGACGTGCACCAGCGCCTGGCGGGGGAGCTTGCCGCGGGGATGGCTGCGCGCGAAATCGTCGGCCGAAAAGCCGCGCGCGCTGAGAAGCGCAATCGCGAGCGCATCTCCCAGCGCGAGGGCCGCAGTGGTGCTCGCGGTCGGCGCGAGATTGTGGGGGCAGGCTTCCTGCTCGACTGCGGCGTCGAGAAACACGTCTGCTTCACGCGCGAGCGCCGACTCCGCGTGCCCGCTCATGGCGATCAATTTTGCGCCGCGTCGCTTCACCAGCGGAACGATCTCAAGCAGCTCCTCGCTCGAGCCCGAATACGATATGGCGATGAACACGTCGCCGCTCTCGATCATTCCAAGATCGCCGTGGCTCGCCTCAGTGGGATGCACGAAGTAAGCGGGCGTTCCGGTGCTTGACAGAGTCGAGGCGATCTTGCGCGCAATGTGGCCCGACTTGCCGATACCGCTGACGATGACGCGGCCACGGCGCCCGTGGATCAGCGACACGGCGGCGAGGAAGCGCTGGTCGATGCGCTCGATCAGCCCCCGCACCGCGTCGGCCTCGATCGCGAGCACGCGTCGCGCGAGCTCCAGCGCGCCCGGCGCGCGCTCCTGTTTCTCGCCCGGTGCGCGCCCATGTTCCTTCTTGGGGGCTGCCTTTATCATTGACGGGGAAGTATAGCCCATGGATTCTGCGGTCGTTTCCCTCCAATCGGTGCTCGTGCTGCTAGCGAGCAGCGTGCTTGCCGTGGCGGTCTGCAGGAGCCTGCAGCTGCCGCCGATGATCGGCTATCTGGTCACCGGCCTCGCCCTCGGCCCGCACGCGCTGCGGCTCGTGTCCGATGTCGAGGAAACACGCCGGCTGGCCCAGTTCGGCGTGGTGTTCCTGATGTTCTCGATCGGCCTGGAGTTCAGCTTACCCAAGCTGCTCTCCATGCGCCGCGTCGTATTCGGGCTGGGCCTCGCGCAGGTGACTGCGACGATAGCGCTGTCGGTCGCCGCCGCGCTTGCAGCCGGCGCTTCGTGGCAGGCGGGGCTCGCCCTCGGCGGTATCGCCGCGATGTCCTCGACCGCGATCGTCTCCAAGCTGCTCGCCGAGCGGCTCGAGCTCGATACGCCACACGGTCGCCAGGTGATCGGCGTGCTGCTGTTCCAGGACCTGGCGGTGGTTCCGCTGCTGGTGCTGATTCCCGCGCTGGGGCAGCCCGCCGACGTGCTGGGCATGGCGGTCGCCATCGCGCTGGGCAAGGCGGTGCTGGCGCTCGCGGTAGTGATCACCGTCGGGCCGAAGCTGATGCGCGCCTGGCTCGGCATCGTCGCGCGCCGGCGCTCGAACGAGCTGTTCGTCCTCAACGTGCTGCTCGTGACGCTGCTGCTCGCCTTCGTCACCGGGCTCGCCGGCCTGTCGCTCGTACTGGGCGCATTTCTCGCCGGGATGCTGATCTCCGAGACCGAGTACCGCTTCCAGGTCGAGGAGGACATCAAGCCGTTCCGCGACGTGCTGCTGGGGCTGTTCTTCGTCACCGTCGGCATGATGCTCGATCTGCGCCTGGTGCTCGGCGAATTTCCGCTGGTGATGCTGCTGTTCGTGCTGCTCGTCGGCGCGAAGTTCGCGCTCATCGCACTGTTGTCGTCCGCCTTCGGCAGCCCACCGGGTACTGCGCTGCGCGTTGCGCTCGCGCTGGCTCAGGCGGGCGAATTCGGCTTCGTGCTGCTGTCGCTCACTGCGTCGACGCGCGTGGTGCCGGAGCATCTGCTGCAGGCCCTGCTCGCCGCCATGATTCTTTCGATGCTTGCGACGCCGTTCCTCATCGCGGCGAGCGATCGCATCGTCATGCGCCTGTCGGGCGCGGAGTGGATGCTGCGTTCGCTGGAGCTGCACCGCATCGCGGTGCAGTCGATCGAGGTCGAGCGTCACGTCATCATCCTGGGCTACGGGCGCAACGGGCAGCGCCTTGCGCGACTGCTCGACGCCGAAGGCGTGCGTTATGTCGCGCTCGACCTCGATCCCGAGCGCGTGCGCGAGGCCGCGCTCGCCGGCGACGCGGTCGTTTTCGCCGACAGCTCGCGTCGCGAAGCGCTGGTTGCCGCCGGCATTGCGCGCGCCGCTGGAGTCGTGGTCACGTTCGCCGACGCCGATGCTGCGGTGCGCGTGCTTGCCCACATACACGCGCTCAATCCCGCTCTGCCGGTGATCGTGCGCGCGCGTGACGAGGACGACATCGCCCGCCTCACCGCGGCCGGTGCGTCCGAAGTCGTGCCCGAGGCCTTCGAGTCCGGCGTGATGCTGGCTTCGCACACGCTGGTGCTCGTCGGTGTCCCGCTCAGCCGCGTGATGCGTCGCATGAGCCAGGTGCGCGGCGAGCAATATCAGCTGCTGCGCGGCCTGTTCTACGGCAGCGGCGATGAGCTCGATGGCGAGGGGGAAGCGCTCGCGCGCCTGCACTCCGTGATGCTCGATGAGCGAGCCTACGGTCTCGGCAGGCCGCTCGCGCAACTCGGTCTCGATGCGTTAGGCGTGCAGGTGAGGGCGGTGCGCCGGCGCGGGGAACGGACCAAGCTGACCGCGGCAGAGGCGGGTGCCCTGCAGGCAGGTGACGTGGTCGTGCTTCTCGGCGATCCCGAATCGCTCGCCACGGCGGAAGCGCGACTGCTGCGCGGCTAGACAAAAAAGCCGGCACGCGGCCGGCTTTGTTGAGGCGCTGCCTTCTTACAGCGCGCGGCAGATCACGTAGATATTGGTGCCGGTCTCGGCGTAGGCCGGCGTTGCGACTTGCCCGGTGCCAATGTTCGGGTTGGGGGCCGTCTGCAGCAGCCCGCGCACCGTCCCCTGGCTTGCGGACCCGTCGTCCATCTGGGTGTCCACCGCGATGGCGATCTTGTCGGGCAGGTTGGCCGAGCAGATGATCAGTCCGACGAAGCCGGGCTGTCCCGTGGCCTGCAGCATCGTCGCCGCAGGCGTCGCGGCGCCA
>DATNMK010000086.1:0-3865 GCA_035602335.1 Burkholderiales bacterium | reverse complement strand
GTTTCAGGATCTGTGGCGCATGAATGACGACGGCCTTGCCATCGCGCTGCATCACGGCTCGCTCGACGTCGCCCAGCGCCGCAAGGTCGAGGACGCGATGGCGAAGGGAAAGTTGCGCGGCGTGGTCTGCACCTCCTCGCTCGATCTCGGCGTCGACTGGGGCGACGTCGATCTCGTCATCAATATCGGCGCGCCGAAGGGCGCCTCGCGGCTGATGCAGCGAATCGGCCGCGCCAATCACCGCATCGATGAAGCCTCGCGCGCGGTGCTGGTGCCGGCCAATCGCTTCGAGGTGCTGGAATGCGCGGTGGCGATCGACGCGGTCAGGGAAAATGCGCAAGATACCCCGCCGCTGCGAACCGGCGCGCTCGATGTGCTGGCGCAGCACGTGCTCGGCCGCGCCTGCGGCGAGCCGTTTCTCGCAGATCAGCTCTATGGCGAGGTCCTGACAGCCGCGCCCTATTCGAAACTCTCGCGCACCGATTTCGACGACGTGGTTGATTTCGTCGCCACCGGCGGCTACGCGCTGAAAACCTATGAACGTTTCGCGCGCATCAAGCAGGACAAAAACGGCCGCTGGCGCGTCGCCAATCCGCGTGTCCGCCAAAGCTACCGCCTCAATGTCGGCACCATCGTCGAAGACGCCATGCTGAAAGTGCGGCTGGTGCGCGCGCGAGGTAGCGGAGCCGGATCGACCGGCGCGCTCGGCCGCGGCGGCCGGATGCTCGGCGAGATCGAGGAGGCCTTCATCGAAGGGCTGGTGATCGGCGACACCTTTGTGTTTGGCGGCGAGGTGGTGCGCTACGAGGCCCTCGCCGAAGACCAGGTCTACGTCTCGCGCGCCAACGACAAGGACGCCAAAGTGCCGTCCTACAACGGCGGCAAGTTTCCGCTCTCCACCTATCTGGCGGAACGCGTCCGCAAGTTGCTCGACGACAAACGCGCCTGGAACGCGCTGCCGGACCAGGTGCGCGATTGGCTGTTGCTGCAACGGGAGATCTCGCGCGTGCCGGGCGTGCGCGAATTGCTGGTGGAGACGTTTCCGCGCGCCAACAAGCACTACCTTGTCTGTTATCCCTTCGAGGGCCGGCTGGTGCATCAGACGCTCGGCATGTTGCTGACGCGGCGGCTCGAGCGCGGCCGCGCCCGGCCGCTCGGATTTGTCGCCAACGAATACGCGCTGGCGATCTGGGGGCTCGGCGACGTCTCGTCGATGATCCGGCAAGGCCGGCTCGATCTCAACGCGCTGTTCGATCCCGACATGCTGGGCGACGATCTCGAAGCCTGGCTTGCGGAATCCGCGCTGATGAAACGCACCTTCCGCAGCTGCGCGATCATCTCCGGATTGATCGCCCGCCGCTTCACCGGCGAAGAAAAAACCCGCCGCCAGGTGCTGTTCTCGACCGATCTGATTTACGACGTGCTGCGTAAGCACCATCCCGATCACGTGCTGCTGCGCGCCGCGCGCGCCGATGCCGCCACCGGGCTGCTCGATATTCGCCGGCTCGGTGATATGCTGTTGCGAATCAAGGGGCGAATCACCCACAAGGAACTCGACCGGGTTTCGCCGCTGGCGGTGCCGGTGATGCTGGAAATCGGCCGCGAGTCAGTCTATGGCGAAGCATCCGACGAGTTGCTGGCGGAAGCCGCCGATGAGCTGGTCAAAGAGGCGATGTCATAGAATAGAATGAATTTATTACGCTCCGATATCTCAACGTCGTCATGCCCGGGCTTGTCCCGGGCATCCACGTCTTTTTTCTTTGTGAGGCCAAGACGTGGATGGCCGGGACGAGCCCGGCCATGACGCGAAGTGCTATCCACATCGCTAGTCGATCTTCAGTAAATGTTGCCGGTGTAGACCTGCTCGCCGATCTCTCCGGTGCGTTGTTCTGGGAAGAACAAAACCTGCTCGTCGTCTCCGACCTGCACCTGGAAAAAGGCTCCAGTTTTGCAACCCGCGGCGTGCTGCTGCCGCCCTACGATACCGTGGCGACAATCGGCCGCCTCGCTGCGGTGATCGCGCGGCATGATCCGCGGATGGTGATTGCGCTCGGCGACAGCTTTCATGACCGCGACGCCCATGACCGGCTGTCCGTGCCGGACCGCGACGCCATCTTAGGCTTGCAGGCGCGGCGCGACTGGATCTGGATTTCGGGCAATCACGACCCGGCTCTGCCGTCCGATCTCGGCGGCGTGGTCGCTCATGAAGTGGCTATTGGCCCGATCGCCTTTCGTCACGAGCCGACCGGCGCATCAGGTGAAATCGCCGGACATCTGCATCCCAAGGCGCGCGTCTCCACCCGCGGCCGCTCGATGGAGCGGCGATGTTTTGCCTGCGACGGCGAGCGCGCGGTGATGCCTGCGTTCGGCGCCTACACCGGGGGGCTGAACATCCGCGACGCGGCGTTTTCAAAGATATTCCAGACCATGGGCTTCATGGCGCATGTGCTCGGCGACAACAGAATGCACACCATCGCCGCCTCGCGCTGCTATTGAGCAATCACTGGATTAGCGGCGAGGTGTTTTCATCTCTCAGCTGGGGCGTGAACCCATAAATGGCGGACGTCCGCTTTGGTGCGCATTGCAGACTCAAGTCGGACATCGCGCGAGGTCCGAAAAGTGCCAAAACCGGCCGTGAGCAGATGCAGCAACGGCCGGTTGACCCTATATCACCAAAAGCACACTTTTTGCTTTTGCCACGAGGCCACGCGCATGACCACCTCTACGGCCGAAGCTTTCGCTCAGGATCGGCAGCCTCGCTTCCTCCATGCTGTGACGTTGATTTTGTTCCTGGCGGCGGCAAGCGTACCTACCCCCCTGTATCGTCTGTATCAGCGAGAATGGGGGTTCTCTCCATTGATGCTCACCGTGATCTTCGCGGTTTATGCATTGGCCCTACTTGCCGCCCTACTCATCTTTGGGTCGCTATCCGATCGGACAGGTCGTCGCCCTGTCATCCTAGCGGCGCTGACGCTTGAGGGCGTCGCCCTCGTGCTCTTTCTCACGGCTCGGGGTATCGAGTGGTTGGTGTTTGCCCGGCTGATCCAGGGCTTCGCGACCGGCCTTGCGACCACATCGCTCGGGGCTGCCATGCTCGACATCGACCGGCAGGGAGGAGCGCTGACCAACGCTCTCGCGACGATAGCAGGCACGGCGTTCGGGGCAGTGGGTTCCGGCCTTCTGGCGCAATACGCGCCTGCGCCACTCCATCTCGGCTATGTCCTGCTGTTCGCGCTCGTCGTCGTTCAGGCGATCCGGACGGCGCACGCCCCTGAAACGATCACTACGCGATCGCTCCAACGATGGTCCTTCAAGCCGAGGGTCGCTGTGCCGGCGCGGGCGCGGGTCGCATTCCTCGCCATGACCCCGATCAATGTAGCGCTTTGGGCCCTATCGGGCTTCTACCTGGCGCTGATGCCGTCCTTGCTCGTGACGATAACCGACCCTGCCGCCGCCTGGTTGGGCGGGCTCGCGGTCGCCGCGTTGATGGCAGGCGCCGCCGCTGCCATTCTAGTCCTCCGTCGCTACTCGGCTTCATCCGCTCTCATTCTAGGAGCGGGAGCGTTGGTAGCCGGCCTGCTCGGGGTTCTCGCCGGAGCAAATGTCGCGTCGCCTTCCCTGCTGTTGGCAAGTTCCGCGCTCGCTGGCATCGGCTTCGGCGCTGCCTATCTCGGCGCGCTGGGCAGCATCGCGCCACTGGCGGAACCGCATGAGCGCGGCGCCTTGATGGCGGCTTTCTATATCGAGGGCTATCTGTCCTACGCTTTGCCTGCTGTCGGCGCCGGCTACTTGGCGCAGGAGATCGGGCTACTTGCGGCGGCCAACGTGTTCGGTGCTGCTCTCATCCTGCTCGCGTGCGCGGCGA
>DATNMK010000085.1:0-188194 GCA_035602335.1 Burkholderiales bacterium | reverse complement strand
GCCAGCATGCCCTTCAGGGTCGACCACATGCCGAGCATCGGCGTCACCTGCTCGTGGCTAGAGACGATCAGAAAGCCGGTGAGCCCGCCGATCGCCGAGGCGAGCGCGAAGACGCGCAGCGAGATCGCCGAGACGCTGATGCCGGACAGCTCGGCCGCCGCCGGACTGTCGATGACTGCGCGCACGGCGGTGCCGAAGCGCGAGCGGTAAAGAATTGCCCACAAGGCAGCGCAGACCAGGACCGCCGCAAGGAGCATCACGAGAGACTCGACTCGCAGCGAAAGCGCTCCGATTGCCAGCGGCCCACCGTCATAGAGGGCGGGGAAAGAATACAGATGCCTCGGCAGGGCGAGCGTCGCGAGCTCCTCGAACTGCATCCACAGCGCGAAGCTCGCCACCATCGCCGCCGCGGCGGCGCCCTTGCGGTGAGGGGCGAAGCAAAGCCTCTCCACATAGACGCCGGCAAGCACCGAGCCGGCAATCGCGATCATTGCAAGCGGCAGCAGGCCGATTCCCGAGCGCAGATACATCCACGTCGCGCAATAGCAGCCGAACATGATCGCCGGCCCGTAGGCCAGGTTGGCGCGCCGCAGGACGCCGAAGATCAAGGTGAAGCCAACCGCGAGCAGCGCATAGGAGGAGCCGAGCGCCAGCCCGTCGAGCGTGTTCTGGAGAAAATCGATCAAACCCTGGCCGAACCGAGATAAGCGCGGCGGATCACCTCGTCCTCGGCGAGCGAGCCGGGATCGCCGCTGAACGTGACGCGGCCCTGCTCGATGAGGTAGAAGTGCTGCGCCAGCTTGAGGGCCATGTGCGCGTTCTGCTCCACGAGCAGGATGGTGGTGCCGTCGCGGTGCAACTCGGCGATGGTGCGGAAGATCTCTTCGACGACCAGCGGTGCGAGCCCGAGCGAGGGCTCGTCCATCAGCAGGAGCTTGGGCCGCGACATCAGCGCGCGTGCGACGGCGAGCATCTGCTGCTCCCCGCCCGATAGCGTTCCGGCTTCCTGGGAAGAGCGCTCCTTCAGCCTGGGAAAGCGCGAGAACAGGCGTTCGATATCCTCGTCGAAAGAGTCCCTGCGCTGATAAGCGCCGGCGTGCAGGTTCTCCAGCACGCTCATGTGCGGGAACACCAGCCGGTTCTCGGGCACAAGTGCGACGCCGCGGGCAACGATCGCATGTGGTGATAAGGCGGCGATCGGCTCGCCGCGAAACTCGATCGCTCCCTTCCTCGGCCTTAGTACTCCGGCGATGGTCATCATGAGCGTGGTTTTGCCGGCGCCGTTCGGCCCAAGCACGCAGGTGATCGAGCCCTCGCGAACTTCCAGCGACACGCCTCTCAGGGCTTCGATCTTTCCATAGGTAGTGACCAGATCGCGCACCGTGAGCATTTCAAGCCCCACCGAGATAGGCTTTTTTCACTACTCGGTCATTCTGGACCTGCGCCGGTGTGCCCTCGGCGATCTTCTGCCCGAAATTGAGCACTGCGATGCGGTCGGCGACGCCCATCACCAGCTCCATCACGTGTTCGATGAGCAGGATCGTGATTCCTTTGCCGCGCAAATCGAGAATTCTCTGTCTCAGCTGGCTGATCTCCTCGGCGTTCATCCCGGCCGCAGGCTCGTCGAGCAGCAGAAGCTTCGGCCTCGCAGCGAGCGCGCGCGCGAGCTCCAGCCTGCGCTGCTCGCCGAAGGACAGATTGGCGGCGAGCTCGTTGTGCTTGTTCCCGAGGGCCGAAAATTCGAGGAGTTGCGCGATCTCCTCGCGCGCCTGGGTTTGCCCGCCGAGCCAGCGGGTGAAGAAACCGCGGCGCGCTCGGTCCTCGGGCGAGTTCTGCGCCACCCACAGGTTCTGCCAGACGCTGAGCTGCCCGAAGAGCCGAATGTTCTGGAAGGTGCGCGCGATGCCGAGCTGCAGCCTCTTGTGCACCGGAACATCCCTCAGCGGTTGCTTCCTGAACACGATTTCGCCCGCGGTCAGCGGGAACAGTCCGGCGATCAGGTTCACGGTGGTGCTCTTGCCCGAACCGTTGGGGCCGATCAGGCCGACGATCTCGCCTTCGTTCACCGTGAGCTCGAGCCCGTCGACCGCGCGCACACCGCCGAAATAGCGCGATACGGCTTTCAGCTCAAGCACCGCGCCTCCCGAACAACCCGTGCGGCCGCAGGTTCATCGCCAGGACTATGAGTGCGCCGAAGAGGAGGTTGCGCCAATCGCCGAGGAAACGCAGTCCTTCGATGAGGAATGCCTGAACGAAGATCACCGCCGCGAGCGTGCCGAAGACATTTCGCAATCCGCCGACGATGGGGTAGGCGATAGCGAACGTGGCGAGGAGCACATTGAAGTTGGCGTGCTCGATATGCGTCGTGTAATGGGCATAAAGCCCGCCGCCTGCGCCCGCGATCGCCCCGCCGACAGTCATGGCGCTCACCTTGACCGCAGTCAAATTGATACCGACTGACTGCGCGGCGACCTCGTCCTCGCCGACCGAGCGCAGCACGGCGCCGTAGCGCGAGCGGTCGAACCACCAGAGCAGCGCCATCACCCCGATGACGAACACCCAGATGAACAGCATCACCTCGCCGGTGGCCCAGCCGTGCTCCGGGAAAAAACGGATCTGACGAAAACCCTCGCCGCCGAGCGGGCCGACCCGAATCTCCCCTTTCGCCACCTGGTAGTCGAAGTTGAAGAAGAACAGGCGCACGCCCTCGCCGAAGGCGAGCGTGGCGACCACCAGCATGAGCCCCTTGACGCGCAGCGCGGGAAAGCCCGCCGCGCAGGCCGTCACAGCGCCAAGGATGCTGCCGACGCCAAGCGCCGGCACGACGTGCCAGCCCGCGAGCACGGTGAGCATGCCAGCCGCGTAGGCGCCGATGGCGAAAAACGCGGCCTGGGCCAGGCTCACCTGCCCGGTGAGCAGCACGATGTAGGCCGACAGGCCGAGCAGCGTATGAATCCCGACCGTCTGCGCCAGTCCGAAATAGAAATCCATCAACTTTTTGCCGGGAACAGGCCGCCCGGCCGAAACACCAGGAACGCGAACAACAACAGCATCACGTACATGTCGCGCTCGGTGACGCCCCGAAACTGCTGGAACACGTTCTCGAAGCCGCCGACCAGCAGCCCCGCCACGATGGCGCCTGGAATGCTGCCTAGTCCGCCGATCACCGTCACGATCAGCCCTTTGACCGTGAGCGGCGTGGTGAGGAGCGGGGATAGCGCACCGACCGAAGCGCCGATCAATGCGCCCGCGATGCCGCCGAGCAACCCAGTGACGACGAAGGTCGTCGCATTCACGCGAGCGACACGGATGCCGCACAGTTCGGCCGCGACCGCGTGCTGCGCTACAGCGCGCGTCGCAAGCCCGAGGCGCGTGCGGTAAAGCAGCGCCAGCAGGCCAATCATGCACAGCACCGCGACTGCGAACACCACCAGCAGATCGCCGCGCAGCGTGAATTCGCCGAAGCGCAGCATGACATCGTCGAACACCGCCGGATAGTTCTGCGGCATGCCAGCGGTGAGGTGCACGATGACCTCGTCGATCAAGAGCAGCATGCCCATCGTCGACATCAGCGGCGCAAGCGGATTGGAGAGCGGGATGAAATGGAAGCACAGCACGTAGACGATCCATCCGAGGACGCCGCCGCCGAGGAGGGCGCCGAGGAACACCAACCACGCTGGCGTCGTTCCGAGCAAGGCCTTGACGATCATCAGGCCGCAGTACGCGCCGCCGACCGAAGCGGCGCCATACGAAAGATTCAGCTTGTGCATCACGCCGAACACCAGCGTGAAGCCGATGCCGATCAGCGCATAGGTAGCGCCGAACAGGACTCCGTCAGAGAGCGTCTGTAGGAAATCAAGCAAGCTACAAGGGATTGTGGAGCACGACCCAGTTGCCGCCTCTGGCTTGCACGAAAAGATACGGCTTGTCGGCCTCGCGGTCCGCGGTGCGCCGGGTGACCCCGAGCAGGCCCTGCGTCTCTTTCAGCTTCGCCAGGCCGTCGCGGATCTTGCGGCGATCGGCCTGCAGCTGGTTTTTGTCGCCCGAGATTCTCTCCGCCTCCATCACCTGCTTGAGGATGAACATGTTCTCCCATGCCGCCATCGAGTGCAGGTCGGCGGCGCCCTTGAACTTGGCGGTAGTCTCGGCGGCGGCCTTGCCTTCCTTGGTGACCGGCGCGAACGAGGTCGGAATGATGATGCCCTCGGCCTGCTTCGCGCAGCCCTGCAGCGTCTCGAGCGACGAGGAGCTGGTGAGCCCGACCAGCACCTTCGGCTTGACCCCCTGGCGCTGCATCTCCTTCAGCACGCCGCAGGTGGTGAACGGGTGCGCCGAGATCGCGACGATGTCGGCGTTGGCGTTTTTCATCTCGCGCACCTGGGTGGAAAAGTTGGTGTCGTTGAGCAGCCACTTCGAGTTGCCGATGACCTTGTAGCCGTTCGCCTCGGCGCGGTCCTTCATGACCGCGTACCAGGATGCGCGCGAGTGGGCGAAGTCCTCTTCCACGCCGCCGTACACCGATTGCACGCCGGGATATTTCGTCTTCAGCCAGTAAAACAGCGAGGAATACATCGTCGTCTCGTTGGGCACGTTGCGGAACGCCCACTCGGAGATTCTCGCCAGGCCGACCTTGATCGCAACGTCGGTGAATACCGGCATCTGCAGGCCGGAATCTCCCTTGTCGTCGACCTTCTTCTGCAGGATGCCGTACAGCGGCTCGGCGACGTTGGAGCAGGTGGGGCCCACCGCCACCACGGCGTCGGTGCCGTAGATGCGGCGGATGATCGAAATGCCTTCCTCGGCGGTGCAGCGGTCGTCGTAGAACTCGACGGCGATCTTCGCCTTCGAGCCGTCGGCGAGCTTGACGCCGCCCTGCTTGTTGATGACGTCGGCCGCGGCGATCAGCGCCGCCTCGCTGTTGATGCCGAACGAGCGCACCACGCCCGACTTCGCGCCGAAGCCGGCGATCTTGACCGTTTTCTCCTGCGCGTACGCGCCGCCTGCGGCGAGCGCAACGGCTAGTGCAATAGCGATCTTCTTCACGGCATCCTCCTCCTGGGGTAGATTCAAGCAGTGTAATTCGCGGAGGAGGCGATGGGAATGAGGGCTCGCAAATCGAATGCTGCGCCGCGCAAGAGGCTTTGGGCGGCGCTGAAGCCCGGGGCGGCGAACTACACTCCGCTTTCGCCGACTGTGTTTCTACCGCGGGCCGCGGAGATCTATCCCGAGCGTGTGGCGGTAGTCCACGGCGGCGTGCGCCATACCTACGCCCGGTTCTACGAGCGGGCCCGGCGGCTCGCCTCGGCGTTGCAAAAGCTGGGCGTGCGGCGGGGCGATGTGGTGTCGGCGATGCTGCCGAACGTGCCGGCGATGCTCGAAGCGCATTACGGCGTGCCGATGCTTGGCGCGGTCCTGAACACCATCAACACGCGCCTCGACGCCGACACCGCCGGCTACATCCTGCAGCACGGCGAGGCGAAGGTCCTCATCACCGACCGCGTATTTGCGAGCGTTGTCGGCCCGGCCCTCGGCAAGCTGAAAAAGAAGCCTTTTGTGATCGATGTTGACGATCCCGCTTATACCGGGCCCGGTGACCGCCTCGGTCAGGTGGAATACGAAGAGTTGCTGAAATCCGGCAAAGCGGATTTCGAATGGGCGTTGCCTGAGTCCGAGTCCAGTCCCATTGCGCTGAATTACACCTCGGGCACGACCGGCCGTCCGAAAGGCGTGGTGTACCACCATCGCGGCACGTTTCTCGAGGCCGCCGGCAACATCATGGCTTGGGCGATGCCGGCGCATCCGATCTACCTGTGGACGCTGCCGATGTTTCATTGCAACGGCTGGTGCTTCCCCTGGTCGGTGACGGCGATGGCGGGCACGCATGTCTGCCTGAGAACCGTAGAGCCGAAGCGGGTGTTCGAGCTCATCTTCGAGCACGGGGTCACGCACATGTGCGGCGCGCCCACGGTGCTGACCATGCTGATTGCCGCACCGGAGGAGGAGAAGCGCAAGTTTCCGCACGTAGTCCACATCCAGACCGGCGGCTCGCCGCCGCCCGCCAAGGTCATCAAGGGCATGGAAGAGCTCGGTTTCCAGGTGCTGCACATCTACGGCATGACCGAGCTGCAAGGGCCGTCGACCTTCTGCGCGCCACAGGAGGCATGGAGTGCCCTGTCGCTCGAAGCGCGCGCCAACGAGATGGCGCGCCAGGGAGTGCGCTACCAGGTGGTCGAGGGGCACGTCGTCGCCGACCCAAAGACCTGCAAGCCGGTGGCGAAGGACGGCAAGTCGGTGGGCGAGATCCTGGTCCGCGGCAACACGGTGATGCTTGGTTACCTCAAGGATGCGAAGGCGACCGCCGAGGCATTCGCTGGCGGCTGGATGCACACCGGAGACCTCGCTGTGTGGCACCCGGGCAACTACGTCGAGATCAAGGACCGCAAGAAGGACATCATCATTTCCGGCGGCGAGAATATTTCATCGGTGGAAGTCGAGATCGCGCTCTACAAGCATCCCGCCACCCACCTGGCGGCGGTGGTGGCGCGGCCCGACGAGAAATGGGGCGAGACGCCGTGCGCTTTCGTGCAGCTCAAGCCCGGCAGCAGCGCCACCGAAGCGGAATATATCGACTGGTGCCGGCAGAACCTGGCGCGCTTCAAGATCCCGAAGAAAGTGGTCTTCGGACCGGTGCCGACCACCGCCACCGGCAAAATCCAGAAGTTTGTCCTGCGGGAAAGAGCGAAGTCGCTGTAGCGCTCTATCGGTCGAGGCGCTCAGGCCGCGTAAGCACGGTAGAGCCGCACCAATCGATCGGTGCCAAGCGCCGGCAGCTTGCGCGTGACGTAGGCAAGCTCGAACAGCGTGACGTAGCGCGGTTTCCCAACGGACGCCTGGAAATGGCGCGCCTGGAGCGCATCGGGCAGAGCGGTTTCTTCCAACGGCGCGTCGCCGCAAACCAGCAGAACGGCTTTTGCCGCCGGGTGAGGATCGGCATTGCCGGGGGCGGTCTGCTCGCAGGCCCAGCGGCGAAATACCAGCGTTTTCTCCAGGCAACGGCGCGTCCAGGGCGTGGCGCCCTCGAAGCGGGCGAGATACTCCGGCGTCATCAACACCTCCGGCGAATCCAGCTCGTAGGTGGCGAGATATTTTCCTTCCCCGGGCGCCGTGTCCGCCCTCCAGCGGCGGGCCGAGCGGAAACCGGGGATCGACAGTCGCTCCGGGATGTGCTCGCTGTCGTACCAGGCGTTGAACTCCTCGTCCATGGCCGCAGGCGGCTCAGTCATCGTCAGCAGTAGTCCGCGTCTCGTCATATCAACAATTCCAATTGCTCCAGAGTTCCGGCCTGACGTATTTGTCCCTGCTCGAGCATGTAGCCGCGATCGGCTACGCGGCGCGCGAAAGCGAGATTCTGCTCGCTCAGCAGCAAGGACACGCCCGCGCGCTTCATTTCGAGGATCGCCTTCCCGACCTGCTCCACGATGATCGGCGCGAGCCCTTCGGATGGCTCGTCGAGCAGTACGGTCTTCGGATTGCCGGCGAGCGTGCGCGCAATGCACAGCATCTGCTGCTCGCCGCCCGACAGGTAGGCGGCGCGCCGGCCCTGCAGCGTCTGCAGCGCGGGAAACAGCTGAAACAGCTTCTCCGGGCTCCAGGCCGGGGTTGCTTCGCGCGGCGGCTGGCGGCCGACTTCCAGGTTCTCCGCCACCGTCAGGTCCGTGAAAATGCGCCGGTCTTCGGGGACATAGCCGAGCCCGGCGCGGGCGATCTCGTACGGCTCCCAGGCGTCGATGCGCCGGCCGTCGAAATACACTTCGCCCGAGAGCGGCCGGATCAGTCCCATCAGGGTCTTGAGCGTAGTCGATTTGCCAGCGCCGTTGCGGCCGAGCAGTGCGACCACTTCCCCGTGGCGCACGGTGAGCCCGACCTCGAACAGCACGCGCGCCGCCCCGTAACCGGCGTTGAGGCGCCTCGCTTCAAGCATTGCCAAGATAGACCTCGCGTACGCGCGGATCGGCCCGCACTTCGCCTGGCGGCCCCGCAGCGATAACCTCGCCGCTATGGAGCACGATGACGCGGCTCGCGAAATTGAACACCACCTCCATGTCGTGCTCCGTGAACAGCACCGCGATGCGCTCGCTGCGCGCCAGCGTCGCGGCGAGCTGCATGAGCGCATGGCGCTCCCCGGGAGCCATGCCCGCCGTCGGCTCATCCATCAGGAGCAGGCGCGGGCGATTGGCAAGCGCGAGCGCCAGCTCCACGCGCTTCAGGTCGCCGTACGCCAGCACGGCGCACGGCCGCGCTGCCTGCTGCTGCATGCCGACGCGCGCGAGCAGCGCGTCCGCCTCATCGACCTGAAACCTCCCGGCAGGTTTCCCCAAAGAAAAAAGTCGTTTGTGGTGTGAAAGCAAGGCCACCTGCACGTTTTCGAGCACCGTCATCGAGCCGAAGGTCGCGGTGACCTGGAAAGTGCGGCCGACACCGAGGCGCCACACCTGGTGCGGGCGCAGTCCCACCACGCTGTGTCCCGCGAGGGCGATCTCGCCCGAGTCGGGCCGCAGCTGGCCGTTCAGCATATTGAAGCAGGTGGTCTTGCCGGCGCCGTTCGGACCGATCAGCGCCACGACTTCGCCCGCGTCCACTGCAAAGCTCACGTCGCGCACCGCCTGCACGCCGCCGTAGGCCTTGGAGAGTCCCCGCACCTCGAGCACGCTCATTTGAGGAAGCGCTGCTTCAGGAAGCCGGCGATGCCCTGCGGGAAGGCCATCACCAGGACCAGGATCACCGCGCCGATGGCGGCGCGCCAGTATTCCACACCGCGCGACAGCGAGTCTTCGAGCCAGGTGAAGAGCGCGGCGCCCCAGAGCGGCCCGCTGAGCGTCTGCACCCCACCGAGCAGCACCATGACCAGGCCATCCACCGAGCGCGGCACGGAAAGCGTTTCCGGAGAGATGGAGCCTTTGGAGAACGCGTACAAGGCGCCGCCAACGCCCGCGAACAGTCCGGCAACACCGAACGCGGCCCATTGCTGGATCCGCACGTCGATGCCGATGGCCTCGGCGCGCAGCGGCGAGTCGCGCGCGGCGCGCAGGGCGTAGCCGAAGGGCGAGTAGATCAGCCGCCAGAGGAGCGCGACCGCGCCCAGACAAAGCACCAGGGTCAGGTAGTAATACGCCTGCTTCGAGGCGAGCCACGGCGCCGGCCAGACGCCGATGAGGCCATTCGAGCCGCCGGTGAGCTCGTCCCACTGGAAGGCGATGGACCAGGCGATCTGGGCGAATGCCAGCGTCAGCATGGCGAGGTACACCCCGGAAAGCTGCACGCAGAACCAGCCGAAGATCAGCGCGCCCACGCCGGCTGCCAAGGGCGCCAGCGCCAGCGAGAGCTCCATCGGCAGATGCGCGCGCAACAGGAGCAGGCCCGCAGCGTAAGCGCCAAGGCCAAAATAAGCCGCGTGGCCGAACGAAGGCATGCCGCCGGGGCCCATCAGGAAATGCAGGCTCGCCGCGAACAGCGCGAACACCAGAATGTCCGTGAGTAGCACCACCGTATAAGGCCCGGAGAACGCAGGAACGACCGCGAGAAGCGCGGCAAGTGCTGCGAGCAGGAGAAAGGAGGGCGCTGGCAGCGGCGGCTCTACCGTCCCCGCGCCGCGCACCTGAGGCAGCGGACGACCGAGCAGGCCCCAGGGCCGCAGTACCAGCACCAGCGCCATGACGATGAATTCGATTGCCAGCGTGAGCTCGGAATACCCCAGGCCGATGCAGAAGGCCTTCACTTCGCCGATCAGCAGCGCGGCAAGGAAGGCGCCCGGGATCGATCCGAGGCCGCCGACGACGACCACTACGAAGGCGTCCGCGATGACGCCGAGATCGATCTCGAGGCTTGCCGGCTCGCGCGGAATAGCGCTCGCGCCGCCGAAGCCGGCGAGCAGGGCGCCGAGGGTGAACGCTGCCGTGAAGAGGCGCCGCTCGTTGACGCCGAGCGCCGCGGCCATCTCCCGGTCCTGGGTCGCCGCGCGCACCAGCGTGCCCCATCGCGTGCGCGTAAGGAGCAAGTGCAGTGCCATGAAGACCGCCGGCCCGAGGACGATCAGCAGAAGGTCGTACTGCGGGAATTGGCTGCCGGCAATGCTGACCGCGCCTGCCAGCCCGGGCGCGCGCGGCCCGAGCATGTCTTGCGCTCCCCATGCCCAAAGCGCTGCGTCCTTGATGATGAGGACCAGCGCAAACGTGGCGAGCAGCTGCAGGAGCTCCGGCGCCTTGTAGATCCTCCTCAAGAAACCCACTTCTATGAGACAACCGACCGCTGCCACCAGCGCCGCGGACAGCGGCACGCTTGCCCAGAAGCCGATGCTCGCGGACAGCGAAACCGCGAGATACATGCCGAGCATGTACAGCGAACCATGCGCGAAGTTGACGATGCGGCTGACGCCGAAGATCAGCGACAGGCCGGCGGCCACCAAAAACAAGGAGCTCGCCCCCGCGAGCCCGTTCAAGAACTGCAACAGAATGGCGGAGCCGCTCACTCCTTGCGCAACGCGCGGACCTCCTGATCGGAGGGTTGGTACTTCGCGCCATCCGCGTAGTGCCAGTTGACCATCACGCCCTGGCCGCCCTTTTTCGCGAGCTGGCCGACGTAGGCGCCCATGGTCGACTGGTGGTCGATCGGCCGCCACAGGATCTGGCCGAAGGGGGTTTCCATCTGCAGCCCTTCGAGAGCGGCGATCAGCTTGTCGCTCTGCAGCGAGCCGGCCTTCCTGATGCCGTTCGCAACCGCGTGCAGGGCGGTGTAGCCGACCACCGAGCCGACGCGCGGGTAATCCTTCCAGCGTTTCTCATAGGCATCGCTGAACTTCTTGTGCTCCGGCGTGTTGATCTCGCTCCACGGGTAGCCGGTAACCCACCAACCTTCCGGGGTCTCATCCTTCAGCGTATCGAGATATTCGGGCTCCCCGCCGAGCAGATTGACCACCGCGGCGCTCTTGAACAGACCCCGCGTGTTGCCTTCGCGCACGAATTTCTGCAGATCCACCGCGAACAGCGAGCTGAAGATGGCATCCGGCTTAGCCTCAAGCAGCGCCTGCACCACGGCGCCGGCGTCGATCTTGCCGAGCGGCGGCGTCTGCTCGGCGACGAACTCGACGTCCGGCTGCGCCTTCGCAAGCAGCTTTTTGAACGAGGCGGTCGCGGACTGGCCGTACTCGTAATTCGGGTACACGATCGCCCAGCGTTTTTTCTTCAGCCGAGCGGCTTCGGGCACCAGCATCGCGACCTGCATGTAGGTCGAAGGCCGCAGGCGAAAGGTGTAGCGGTTGCCGTTCTCCCACACGATCTTGTCGGTGAGGGGCTCCGCCGCCATGAACACCACCTTGCGCTGCTGCGCGAGATTCGCCACCGCAAGCCCGACGTTCGAGGCGAAAGTCCCCATCAGCACCGCCGCCTGCTCGCGCGAGATCAGCTCTTCCGCCACCCGCACCGCATCGCCGGGCGTGCCGCCGTCGTCGCGCGACACCACTTCGAGCTTGCGCCCTAGCACGCCGCCGGAGCGGTTGATTTCCTCCAGCGCGAGCTCCCAACCCTTCTTGTAGGGCTCGAGGAACGCCGGGAACACCTTGTAGCTGTTGAGCTCGCCGATCTTGATCGCCTGCGCGAAGACCGGGTTCGTAAGAGACAGTAACGTAAGAAACAGCAGCAGCTTTTTCATCCTTCGCCTTCTACTTTCGCGCCGCGGTCCGGCTTGACCTTGACGGTGCCGGCTGGAAAGACTCTCCAGAATTCCCTGCGTACCAGGCTGGCAATGGTCGCGCTCTTGTTTAGGCCGTGATAGCGCGCCACCGCCTCCAGCATCGTCAGATCGCGAGCGGTCGCCGAAAAAGTTCTCACCTTGGTCTTCTGCATTGAACGAATACCGGCCAGTGCTATATAAATATTATATATAATTTATACGCCAGACCAAAGGTCTGTCAAGGGGGATGCCAGGTAGTGTCTCGGTTTGAATTTCGGCTTCGGACCCATAGCCGGCATTGAAAAGACTTGAGGCAAGGATGACTCCGCTGTGGATTCGGCAGGCGGCGCGCTCGTCAGTTGAGTCAATCGCCAAGCTTGGGCTCACGGTGCTGCTTCGATGGTGCGCCGCACCACTCAAGTATGGTTTTAACGAATAAAGTACTTGACCTATATACGTTATTGGCATAATATGGCTTGTGCTGCATTGCACAAAACCACAGACCAGGAGCCACCAAATGTACGTACAACCGGAACAGATTCAAGCGGCCAACAAGGCCAATGTGGAAACCCTACTCACCGTAGCGAACGCGCAGTTCACCGCGTTCGAGAAACTGGCGAACATCAACGCCAGCGCAATCAAGAGCGCTTTCGAAGATTCCATCGCGAATATCCGCGCGCTGCTCGGCGCGAAGGACATGCAGGAGTTTGTCACCCTGCAGAACTCTTTTGCCCAGCCCGCGATCGAGAAGGCCATCGCCTACTCGAAGAGCGTGTATGAAGTCGCCACCGAGGCGAACTCCGAGTTCTCCAAAGTTACGGAGCGCCGGATCGCCGAGTGGAACGAGAACTTCGTGACGCTGCTCGACAAGGTGTCGAAGAACGCGCCCGCCGGCTCGGACGTCGCGGTGGCCGCAGTAAAGTCGATGCTCGCCGCCGGCAACGCGGCGTACGACAACCTCACCAAGGTCGCGAAGCAGGCGACCGAGATCGCAGAAGCCAACGCCGCCGCCGCGAGCGAGACGGTGAGAGGCTTCGCGAAGGCAAAAAAAGCCGCCTACTAAGCGCCAAACCGGGCAAAGGCAAGCTAGCCCGATCCAGCGCCAGGCGCAGCCGGAAACCGGCTGCCAGGAAGAAGAAGTAGGAGAGCCCGCCGCAAGGCGGGCTTTTCTTTTTCCTGACCGATATGAGCACCTGGTGCGCTACCTCGGCTGGTAATGCGCATGCGCCCAGGGACACTAACTTAGGCCGCCTTGCGTTCGGGCGGCAACTGGTTGAGGCAGCGCCCGATCCACAGCGCGGTGAGCTTCTCCTGCACGCCGTTCTGCGCCAGGCGCTGCGCGAGCGCGCCGAAGTCGACCTGGTCGAGCGGCTGGTCCTGGTTGAAGCAGGAGAAGACGTAGCTCGTCTTGCCGGTCTGCGGATCGACGTGCGGCTGCAGGCACTGGGCGCAGATCTCCTTCATCATGCATTGCATCGGGCTGTTGATCGAGCCGATCGCCACGTGAGTTGATTTCAAATATTTCTTTAAAATCCCGTGACGCGCTTCGGCTACCGCCGCCATCATGCGGTCCGAGCCGATGGCGATGATGCGGTCGGCGGCACTGAAGGGGATCGGCTGAGTACCCAGCGCGCCGCTGGCGTAGGCGCGCATCGACTGAACGATGTTGCCGACGAACGCACGGTCCTGCGGCCGTCGCGGCGCGAAGCCTGGACCTTCGTCGCAGCACCAGACGACGACATCGGACGAGGCTTCGATGTCCTCGATCCGGTAGCGGTCAGAGATCTGCTTGTAGCCGGCAAAGTAGATCACCTTCGAGCCTGCCGCGCGCAGCGCGCGCCCGATGGAGAACAGCACCGCGTTGCCCAGGCCGCCGCCCGCCAGCACCACGGTCTCGCCGCGCGGGATCTCGGTCGGCGTTCCCGTCGGGCCCATCAGCACGACCGGCTCGCCGGGACGCAAGTACGCAAGCAGGTCCGCCGAGCCGCCCATCTCGAGAGCGATCACCGAGATGAGGCCCTTTTCCTTGTCCACCCAGGCGCCGGTCAGCGCGAGTCCCTCCATCGCCAGCGTGGTTCCCGGAACGCGCAGCGCCAGGCTCTCAAAGTTCTGCATGCGGTAGAACTGGCCGGGGTGGAAGCGACGCGCCGCGACCGGAGCGCGCAGCACCACCTCGACGATGCGCGGCGTCAACCTGCGTACTTCGTGCACGACGGCACGCAGGTCGCGATTGAGCTGTGCAAGAAAATTCTTCTCATCCAGGACTGACGCCGGGCGGGACTTGGCGAGCACGCGGCTGACCACGGGATATCCCTGTTTGGCGCTTCCCATGGCCTTGACGACGTTGCCGAAGTAGGAGGGATGAAGGTCGCCGAAGAAGCTCATGAAGCGCCCGTCGTCGCGGCGATGCAAAAGCACCTCGGCGTGCGGCGGCTTCGCCGTATGGCGTTCGGGCTTTATAGGCCGGCCTGCCTCGTCACAGGCCTGAAAGTATTTACCGTCGAGTGCGAGGCTCACCCCTTCCTCGCGCGCGAGCACCGTATTGGGCTGGGTCCCGGCGGCGATGAGGACCGATCTCGCCGGCAGCTCGATCTCCTTTCCTTGCGCCGCGAATTTGACGGCGCGTGCGTGGCCGTACTCGTCGACCTCGATGCGCGCAGGCGACAAGCCTTCCGCGAAGCCGATGCCCTCCTCGAGCGCCTTCTCGACTTCCTCGTGATTGAGCGTGTAGGAAGGGCTGTCGACCAGGCGACGGCGGTAGGCGATGGTCACGCCACCCCAGGACTTCAGCAGCGCGAGCCGCTCTTCGGGACGCGCCGCGCGCAGCGCCCTCGCGTGCGCCAGGAATTCCTCGGCGATGCTGCGCTCCTCGGCGTTCCAGGAGATGTCGGCGCCGAGCTGCTCGTAGCGCGACAGGAACTTTTCGACCTGTACCGCGTAGTAGGCCAGCGATTCGGTCGCCGTATCGATGGCCGTCAGGCCGCCGCCGACCACCACCACCGGCAGCCGGATCTGCAGGTTGGCGATCGACTCTCGCTTCGCCGCGCCGGTCAGCTGCAGCGCCATCAGGAAGTCGGAGGCGGCGCGTACGCCGCGCGCGAAGCCGTTCGGGATGTCGAGCACGGTCGGCCGTCCGGCACCGGCGCAGAGCGCCACGTGGTCGAAGCCGTCGGCGAAGGCGTCCTCCACGCTCAGTGTACCGCCGAAGCGCACGCCGCCGAACATGGCGAACTGCCGCCGCCGCTCGAGGAGCAGGCGGATGATCTTGAGGAAATTCTTGTCCCAGCGCACGGTGATGCCGTACTCCGCGACGCCGCCGAACCCGGCCATCACGCGGTGGTCGAGGCCCTCGCGCAATTGCTTTATCTCTTTAATGGGTTGGAAAACCATCCGGTTGCCAAGCGGATCTACGCCGGATAACGCCGGCTCCAGCGGCTCGATCTTCAAGCCGTCGATGGCGACCACGGTGTGGCCGTCGTTCATCAGATGGTGGGCCAGCGTGAAGCCGGCCGGACCCAGGCCGACGACCAGCACCCGGCGTCCGCTCGGCGGCTTCGGGTACGGGCGATGCACGTCGAACGGGTTCCACCGCGTGAGCAGCGAATAGATCTCGAAGCCCCAGGGCAGTTCGAGCACGTCCTTCAGCGTGCGCGTCTCGGCCTGCGGGATATTGACCGGCTCCTGCTTCTGGTAGATGCAGGCCTTCATGCAGTCGTTGCAGATGCGGTGGCCGGTGGCGGCCAGCATCGGGTTGTCGACGGCGATGATGCCGAGCGCGGCGAGCGGCTCGCCGCGCGCCTTCACCATGTGAAACTCGGAGATCTTCTGCTCGAGCGGGCAGCCGGCGAGCGCGACGCCGAACAGCGTCTTGCGAAAGGCTTCGGCGGGCGGCTTTTCCTTGAGGCCTTTCGAGCAGGAGTCCTTGCCTTGCTCGTGGCACCAGATGCAGTAGTTCGCCTCGTCGAGCGCGCCGACGAGATCGGTGCCGGAATCGGTCAGCTTGAATCCGTCGCGATGCCGCAGGTGCTGCAATGAATGGTCCAGAACAGCATTCTTTGCTTCTGTGTGAACCGGAATCAGCCGCATGTAGTCGAGCTTTCTCGGCGCCTTGAACAGCACTCCAGCGCGGTGCTTCTCGCGTCCTTCAGGCGTAGTGGACGCCCATGCAGCGTAACGGGCCGCAGCGTCGAGCTCGCCGCCGTGCGCCGCCTCGTTCTGCAGCCACCCGCTTACTTTCTTTGCAAATTGCAATTCCGTAAACGGACCGCCGAACAGCCGATCTTCGAGTGCTTGAGGGTCAACGGCTTTAATTTCTTCCGGCCTGATCTTGTGCAGGGCACGCCGCTGCACGAACTGGCGCTTCACCGAGTAGAGCGGCGCGAGCTCATTGTGTTTTTCCGCGAGCGCACGCGCTTCCGCTTCGATGCCGAAAAGCTTCGGCAGGAAATCCTCGACGTGCGGAGCAAGTGCCACCAGCAGATCCGACTCTTCCTTTGCAGCCAGCTTTTCAGGCGCGTTACGCGCCGCAAGGAGGCGCTCATGCAGTGCCCTGTCCGATTCGCGGAGAAAGCGCAGAAACGCCTGATCGAGGCGCATCAGTCCCTCACGCTCATAGAGATCGTCGAACCGGATGCCGAAGCCGAGTTTCATGAGAGTAAAATTATCATCGAAATACCCCTTCACGCTCAACGAATTACCTTATTCCAAGGCGGACATTCCGATGCAGATCAAGAACAGCGTCTTCCTTGTCACCGGCGCTGCTTCCGGCCTCGGCGCTGCCACCGCGCGCATGGCGGCCGAGAGCGGCGGCAAGGTCGTGATCGCGGACATGCAAGCCGATGTCGGCGAGAAATTCGCGAAAGAGATCGGTGCGCGCTTCATCAAGACCGACGTCACTTCGGAAGCCGACGGCAAGGCGGCAGTCGAGCGCGCGCTCAAGGAATTCGGCGGCCTTCACGTGCTGGTGAACTGCGCCGGCATCGCGCTCGCCGAGCGCACCCTCGGCAAGGAGGCACCGCACGACCTGGGACGCTTCATGCGCGTGATCAACGTCAATCTGATCGGCACGTTCAACATGATCCGGCTCGCCGCCGACGCCATGGCGAAAGCAGGGCCGAATGCAGCCGGCGAACGCGGTGTCATCGTCAACACTGCTTCGATCGCCGCTTTCGACGGGCAGATCGGACAGGCGGCCTATTCGGCGTCGAAGGGAGGTGTCGTGGCGATGACGCTGCCCGTCGCGCGCGACCTGTCGCGTAACGGCATCCGCGTCTGCACCATCGCGCCCGGCATCTTCGAGACGCCGATGCTGCTCGGGCTGCCCAAGGACGCGCAGGACTCGCTCGGCAAGCAGGTGCCGTTTCCATCGCGCCTGGGCCGGCCAACCGAGTATGCGCAGCTGGTCAAGGCGATCATCGAGATCGAGATGCTCAACGCGGAGACCGTCCGCCTCGACGGCGGCATCCGCATGGCGCCCAAGTGATCATTGCTCGCGCAGATTCTGCTTGTAGAACTTCGAGCGCTCCACGTAGCCCTTGGCGATGCTGAGAAGGTAATCTTTATCTTCCTGCGTCAGGGTACGCACGATCTTGCCCGGCGAGCCGAGCACCAGCACGCCGTCGGGAATTTGCTTCCCCTCGGTGACGAGCGTATTGGCGCCGATCAGCGAACCTTTGCCGATGCGCGCTCCGTTCATCACGATGCTGTTGATGCCGATGAGGCTGCCATCGCCGATGGTGCAGCCGTGCAGCATGACCTTGTGTCCAACGCTCACCATGCGCCCAAGGGTCATGGGATAGCCGGGGTCGACGTGCAGCACCGAGGCATCCTGGATGTTGGTTCCCTCGCCGATGCTGATGCGGTCATTTTCGGCGCGGATCACGACCTTGAACCACACGTTCACGTCCGCCTCGAGCACCACCGAGCCGATGATCGTGGCGTCGGGTGCGATGTAATGATGCTCGCCGCGCAGCTCCACGCGCCGCTCGCCGATGGAGAAGATAGGCATGGGTCTATCATAATGCAGTGAAGATTATTGTCCTTGGCGCCGGCGTGATCGGCGTGAGCAGCGCGTGGTACCTGGCACAGGCGGGGCACGAAGTCAGCGTGCTGGAGCGCCACGCTGAAGCCGGGATGGAGACCTCGTTCGCCAACGGCGGGCAGATCTCCGCAGGGCATGCGGAGCCCTGGGCCAAGCCTTCGGTGGTGCCCAAGATCCTGCGCTGGCTGGGGCGCGAGGATGCGCCGCTCCTGTTCCGGCCGCGCGCCGATTGGGCGCAATGGACCTGGGGGCTGCGCTTTCTCTTCGAATGCATGCCCGGCCGGTTCGAGCGCAATTGCCGCGCCCTGGCCGGACTTGCGACCTACAGCCTCGAGTGCCTGCGCGCTTTGCGCGCGCAGCTGGGAATCCGCTACGACGAGCTCTCGCGCGGCATCCTGCATTTCGCGACCGGTGCGAGCGATTTCGAGATCCTGGCGCGGCATGCCGAGGCGATGCGCGCGCTCGGCATCGACCGCGACGTGAAGTCGGCCGCCGAATGCTTGCAGCTCGAACCTGCGCTCGAGCATTCCGAAGAGCGCATCTATGGCGGTGTATACACGCCGCAGGACGAATCCGGAGACGCGCGTCGCTTTACGCAGGAGCTCGGGCGGCTGTGCGCGCAGCGCGGCGTCGCATTTCGCTTCGGGACGGTGGTCGAGGCGATTGAGCAGCAAGCGAGTGGGCTTCGGCTGCAGGGCGGCGAGCGCCTGGTCGCCGATGCCTATGTGGTCGCGCTGGGAAGTTACAGCCCCTTGCTACTGAGGGGCGTGGGCGTAAGAATTCCTGTCTATCCGCTCAAAGGCTATTCAATCACCTTGCCGCTCGGTCCGGTGGAGGCCATGGCGGCGCCTCAGGTCAGCCTGACTGACGAGGCGCACAAGATCGTGATTTCGCGTCTCGGAAACCGGCTGCGTGCCGCGGGGACTGCAGAGCTCGACGGGTACGACGTTTCGATCAATCCGGTGCGTTGCAATGCGATCGCCAGGCGCATCCGGCAGTTGTTTCCTGCCCTCGGCGGAATCACGCTGATAGACCGGTGGGCCGGATTGCGCCCTGCGACGCCGAACAACGTACCGATCATCGGCCGCACGCGGCTGCGCAACCTGTTCCTCAATACCGGCCACGGCACGCTGGGCTGGACGCTCGCCTGCGGCTCGGCCAAAGCGCTCGCCGACCTGGTTTCCGGTCGCACACCTGAAGTCGCATTCGACTTCCTTGCGTAAGAGCGACTCGCAGTTCTTCGACATCCGCGGACTGCGCTACCACGTGCGTCACTGGCCGAGCGCGGGCGCGCCGAAGATGGTTCTGCTGCACGGCTGGATGGATGTTTCAGCCTCATTTCAATTTCTCGTCGACGCCCTGCGTGGCGACTGGGATGTCTATGCGCCGGACTGGCGCGGTTATGGGCTAACGGGCTGGGGGAAGTCCGACTGTTACTGGTTTCCCGACTACATCGCCGACCTCGACCTTATGCTGGACGCGATTCAGGCGACAAACCTGGTGGGCCACAGCCTCGGCGGCAATGTCGCCGCGATGTACGCCGGAATCCGGCCGCAGCGAGTCGCTCGGCTGGTCAATCTCGAGGGCTTCGGCCTCGCCGCGACAGGTCCCGAGCAGGCGCCGAGCCGTTACGCGCGCTGGCTGGACGAGCTGCACCAGCCGCCGCGGCTTCGCCCTTATCGCAATTTTCAGGAACTGGCTGAAAGGCTGCAGCAGGGCAACAAGCGCCTGACGCCGGAGCGTGCCGCATTTCTCGCGCGCCATTGGGGCCGCGAAACCGAGGAGGGCGAAGTCGTGCTGCGCGGCGACCCGGCGCACAAGATCGTCAACCCAGTGCTCTATCGCTACGAAGAGGTTCACGCGTGCTGGCAGAAGGTGCAGGCGCCGGTGCTCTGGGTGGATGCCGCCGAGTCCGAAACGCTGAAGCGTCTCGGGCTGGACGCCAGGCAGCAGGCCGAGCGGCGCGCTGCATTTGCCAACCTGCGCTATGTCACGGTGCCCGATTCCGGCCACATGCTGCATCATGACCAGCCCGAAGCGCTCGCCCGGATTGTGGAAGATTTTTTGCTCGGCTAACCGATGGCGCAGTTCTTCTCCATTCATCCGACGCACCCTCAAACGCGTCTCGTGCGGCGCGCGGCCGACATCGTGCGCGCCGGCGGGCTGATCGCCTACCCGACCGATTCGTGCTACGCGCTCGGCTGCAAGCTGGGCGAGGCAAAGGCGCTCGAGCGCCTGCGCCGTGTGCGCGGCGTGGACGAGCGGCACCACCTCACGCTCATGTGCCGCGACCTGGCGGAGATCGCCAACTACGCGCTCGTCGACGATGGGCGCTTCCGCCTGCTGAAGCGCGTCACGCCGGGCAGCTACACCTTCATCCTGCGAGCGAGGCGCCAGGTGCCGCGGCGCTCGACGCATCCGCGCAGCAAGACGATCGGGGTCCGGGTGCCGGGCCACCCGGTGGCGCATGCGCTGCTCGCCGAGCTCGACGAGCCGATGCTTTCGGCCACCCTGTCGCTGCCTGGTGAAAGGCTGCCGCTATCCGAGCCGCGCGACATCCGCGAAAAGCTCGAGCACGAGCTCGACCTCGTGATCGATGCCGGATCCTGCGGCGTCGAGCCGAGCACGGTGATCGATCTCACCGGCGATGCGCCGAGCGTTCTGCGCAAAGGACGCGGCTCGCTCGAGCCGTTTGCCGTCGAGCCCGTCTGATAAAATCCGCGTCCAGAAGATGGACGTCACTCACCTAGTTCAGACGTTCGCCATCTACGCCCTCCCGGTGCTGTTCGCGATCACGCTGCACGAGGCGGCGCATGGCTACGTGGCGCGCCATTTCGGCGACATGACGGCGCATGCGCAGGGACGCATCAGCCTCAACCCGATTCGCCATGTCGACCTGATCGGCACCGTCGTGGTGCCGCTCATCATCCTGGTGTTGTCCGGCGGGCGTTTCCTGTTCGGCTGGGCAAAGCCGGTGCCGGTGAATTACTCCGCGCTGCGCAAGCCGCGCCAGCACATGGCCTGGGTGGCCGCCGCCGGCCCCTGCGCCAACCTGTTGATGGCGCTCATTTGGGCACTGCTCCTCAAGCTCGCCGTGCTGCTGCCGGCGAACTTCTTTTCCGTGCCGCTGCAGCTGATGTCGGAAGCGGGGATCGTCGTCAACCTGGTGTTCATGTTCCTCAATCTGCTGCCGATCCTGCCGCTCGACGGCGGCCGAATCCTCGCCAGCCTGCTGCCCAGCCGCGCCGCGTGGCAGTACGCGAAGCTCGAGCCCTGGGGCCTGCCGCTGCTTCTGCTGCTCCTGGTGACGAACGTCCTGAACTTCGTGCTCGAGCCGCTGGTCGGCGCCTCCGACGCATTGATCCGGGCGATCGTGTTTTGACGATGTACGAAACGCGCGTCCTGTCCGGCATGCGGCCGACCGGCAGCCTGCACCTGGGCCATTATCACGGCGTGCTGAAGAACTGGATCCGGCTGCAAGCCGAGTACACCTGCCTGTTTTTCGTTGCCGACTGGCACGCGCTGACCACCGACTACGAGAATCCGGGTGATCTGCAGCAGAACTGCTGGGACATAGTGATCGACTGGCTCGCCGCGGGCGTCGATCCCAACCAGGCGATCCTGTTCATCCAGTCGCAGGTGGTCGAGCACGCCGAGCTGCACCTTCTGCTCTCGATGATGACGCCGCTGGGCTGGCTCGAGCGCGTGCCGACCTACAAGGACCAGCAGGCAAAGCTGACCGACCGCGACCTTTCCACCTATGGCTTTCTCGGCTACCCGTTGCTGCAGTCGGCCGACATCCTGATGTACCGCGCCAAGTACGTGCCGGTGGGCGAGGACCAGGTGCCGCACGTCGAATTCACGCGCGAGATCGCGCGCCGCTTCAACCACTTGTATGGCCGGGAGCCCGGGTACGAGGAGAAGGCGAAGGCCGCGGTGAAGAAGATGGGCACGAAGAAGGCGCGCCTGCTCAACGAGCTGCGCACGAAATTCCTCCAGTCGGGCGACGCCGAGGCCCTGTCCAAGGCGCAGGCGCTGCTCGATGAGCAGCAAAACCTTTCGCGCGGCGACCGCGAGCGCCTCTATGGCTGGCTCGAGGGCGGCGGCAAGAAGATCCTGGTCGAGCCCGAAGCGCTGCTCACGGCAGCTTCGCGCATGCCGGGGCTCGACGGCGAGAAGATGTCGAAATCCTACGGCAACACGATCTCGCTGCGCGAGGAGCCGGAATCGGTCGCGAAGAAAATCCGCACCATGCCGACCGATCCGGCGCGCGTGAAACGCACCGATCCGGGCAACCCCGAGAAGTGCCCGGTGTGGGAGCTGCACAAGATCTACTCCGACGAGGAAAGAAAAAAATGGGTCTGGCAGGGCTGCACCACCGCCGGCATCGGCTGTCTCGACTGCAAGCAGCCGGTGATCGAGGCGATCCAGGCCGAGCTCGCGCCGATGCGCGCGCGGGCCCAGGTGTACGTCGATGATCCGACGCTGGTGAAGAACCTCGTCGCCGACGGCTGCGACAAGGCAAAGCGCCTCGCCGCCGAAACCATGCGCGACGTGCGCGAGGCGATGGGGCTGTTCTATTCATGATGGCCAAGCTTTATGGCGAGCCGGTCATCGAGCTGCCGAGCGACCTGTACATACCGCCCGACGCCCTCGAGGTGATTCTCGAGGCCTTCGAGGGGCCGCTCGACCTGCTGCTTTACCTGATCCGCAAGGAAAACCTCGACATTCTCGACATCCCGATGGCGCCGCTCACGCGCCAGTACCTCGAATACGTCGAGATCATGCGCACGAAGAACCTCGAGCTCGCCGCCGAGTACCTGGTGATGGCGGCGATGCTCATCGAGATCAAGTCGCGCCTGCTGCTGCCGCGGCCGCCTTCGGCGGCGGCCTTCGAGGAAGATCCGCGCGCCGAGCTGGTGCGGCGGCTGCTCGAGTACGAGAGAATCAAGAAAGCGGCCCACGCGCTCGATGAGCTGCCGCAGGTCGGCCGGGACGTGGTGGCGATTTCGGTCTGGATAGAGCGCTCGGTCGCCGAGCGCCTGCCGCACGTCGACCCGCAGGACCTTGCCGAGGCCTGGCGCAGCCTGCTGTACCGGGCGCGCCTGACCCGGCATCATCATATTTCCCGCGAGGAGCTGTCGGTGCGCGAGCACATGAGCGGCATCCTGCGCCGGCTGCGCGAGCGCCGCGTCCTTGAATTCGCGGAACTGTTCGATCCGGCCCGTGGGGTGCCGGTCCTGGTGGTCACCTTCCTCGCGCTTCTCGAGCTTGCGCGCGAGCTGCTGGTGGAGATCACGCAGTCCGAATGCTTTGCCCCGATTTACGTAAAATTGGGCCATGCCAAACCCGACTGAGGCGAAGCGCATCCTGGAGGCGGCACTGCTCGCGTCGCAGGAGCCCCTCGGGGTGACGGAGCTCAGGGGGCTGTTCGACGAGGAGCTGAGCGCCGAAACGCTGCGGCGCCTGCTCACCGAGCTGCGCGAGGAATGGAGCGGCCGCGCGGTGGAGCTGGTCAGCCTGGCCAGCGGCTGGCGCTTCCAGACGCGCGCAGAATTCCGGCCCTACGTCGAGCGCCTGTTTCCCGAGAAGCCGCCGCGCTACTCCCGCGCGGTCATGGAAACCCTCGCCATCATCGCCTACCGCCAGCCGGTGACCCGCGGCGATATCGAGGACATCCGCGGCGTGACCGTTTCAAGCCAGATCATCCAGGCGCTCGAGAACCGCGGCTGGATCGACGCCGTGGGCCAGCGCGAGACGCCGGGTCGGCCGGTGCTTTACGCGACGACCCGCAAGTTCCTGGACGATCTCGGATTACGCTCGCTGCAGGAGCTGCCGCCGCTTGAAGAAATCGCCAAGACCCTCCAGCTCGAGCCCCAACCGGTCGCCCAGGTCCCATCCGCCGAGGCCGCCGTCAGCTCAGAGCCCGAGGAACAGCGCGCTACCGGCACCAGCGGCTAACCCGCAGGGCGAACGGCTGCAGAAGCTTCTTGCCGCCGCCGGCCACGGCTCGCGCCGCGAAATCGAATCCTGGATCGAGGCCGGCCGGGTATCCCTGGCGGGGCGGACCGCCAGGCTTGGCGATCGTGCGCGGCCGGGCGACGAGATTTCGGTCGACGGCAATGTCGTAGATCTTTCCGCCGGACAACACCCCGCTCGCGTCCTGCTCTATCACAAGCCGGTGGGAGAGCTGGTCACCCGCAGCGACCCGCAAGGGCGCCCGACGATCTTTACCCGGCTGCCGCCAGGCAGGTGGATTGCAGTCGGGCGCCTGGACATCAACACTTCCGGCCTGCTGTTGCTGACCGATTCCGGCGAGCTTGCCAACCGCCTGATGCACCCGCGTTACGAAATCGAGCGGGAGTACGCCGTCCGTGTTCAAGGCATTCTAAAAAAAGAGGATCTTGAAAAACTGTCGGGGGGCGTCGATCTCGACGATGGGCGCGCTGCGTTCGAGCGCATCGAGCCGGCGGACGAACGTGCCCGGCCGAGCGCCAATCGGTGGTACCGCGTCGTGCTGCGCGAGGGTCGAAAGCGCGAGGTGCGGCGCCTGTTCGAGGCCGTCGGCGCGCGCGTGAGCCGGTTGATCCGCGTTCGCTTCGGCCCGCTGGAGCTGCCGCGCGATTTGCCTCCGGGACAGTGGCGCGAGCTTCGAAATACTGTTAAACTTCAAAAGCTTTAGTGGCACTCGGCAAAAGATGGGCTTCGGCCCATTTTTTGTTTGCAGCCCCGCAATCACGCATAAATGGCAGCGCTTGAAACGGTGATGGAGCCGGCGGTGTCCGGCCTGGGATACGAGCTCGTCGACGTGCAGGCGTCGAACGGCGGGCGGTTGCTGCGCCTGTTCATCGACAAGCCGGGCGGCGTCGACATCGAGGATTGCGCCGCCGTGAGCCGGCACCTGACGCGGGTGCTGGCGGTAGAAGGGGTGGATTACGAGCGCCTGGAAGTGTCCTCGCCCGGCCTTGACCGGCCGCTGCGCAAGGCGCGCGATTTCGCGCGCTTCGCCGGGCACAAGGCGGAGGTAAGGATGCGCACGCCCGACGCGACTGGCCGGCGCCGGTTCGTAGGCGTGCTGCGCGGCGCCGAGGAAGGGCGCTTGAGCATGGAGCTCGATGGGCAGACGGTCGCGCTGGCGCTCGACGACGTCGAGCGGGCGAGGCTGGTACCCGAATTGTGAGGAACTCGTGGCTGCAAATCTGGTAGCAGGAAATCGTGAGCTGGTGATGCTGGTGGACGTGCTGGCAAGGGAGAAGAATGTGCCGCGCGACATCGTCTTCGGCGCCCTCGAGATGGCGCTCGCCTCGGCGACGAAGAAAAAGTACTCCGAGGACATCGACGTGCGCGTGCACGTGGACCGCAACACCGGAGCCTACGAGTCGTTCCGGCGCTGGAAGGTGGTGCCCGACGATGCGGTCGAGACACCCCCGGCGCAGATCCCGCTGTCGGAAGCGCAGAAGCGCAAATCGGATGTCAAGCTCGAAGACTTCATCGAGGAGCCGCTCGAGCCGGTCGAGTTCGGCCGCATCGGCGCGCAGACCGCGAAGCAGGTGATCCTGCAGCGCATCCGCGACGCCGAGCGCGAGCAGATCCTGCAGGACTTCCTGTCGCGCGGCGATGAGCTGGTGACCGGCACGGTGAAGCGCATGGAGCGCGGCAGCGCCATCATCGAATCCGGCCGCCTGGAGGCGCTGCTGCCGCGCGAGCACATGATCCCGAAGGAGAACCTCAGGGTCGGCGATCGCGTGCGCGCCTGGGTGATGAAGATCGACCGCCAGGCGCGCGGCCCGCAGCTGATCCTGTCGCGCACGGCGCCGCAATTCATCATGAAGCTGTTCGAGCTCGAGGTGCCGGAGATCGAGGAACGCCTGCTCGAGATCAAGTCCGCGGCACGCGATCCGGGCGTGCGCGCCAAGATCGCCGTCTTCACCAACGACAAGCGGATCGATCCGATCGGCACTTGTGTGGGCATGCGCGGCTCGCGCGTGCAGGCGGTGACTCAGGAGCTGGCTGGCGAGCGCGTCGACATCGTGCTGTGGTCGGCCGACCCGGCGCAGTTCGTGATCGGGGCGCTGGCGCCGGCCGAGGTGTCCTCGATCGTGGTCGACGAGGAGAAGCACGCCATGGATGTCGTCGTCGACGAGGAAAACCTCGCCGTGGCGATCGGCCGTAACGGCCAGAACGTGCGCCTCGCCTCCGAGCTCACCGGCTGGCAGATCAACCTGATGACCGAAGACGAATCGAACAAGAAGCAGCAGGAGGAGAGCGGGCGCATCAAGGGCCATTTCATGGAGAAGCTCGACGTCGACGAGGAGGTCGCCAACATCCTGATCCAGGAGGGCTTCTCGACGCTCGAGGAGGTCGCTTACGTGCCGATCAACGAGCTGCTGGAGATCGAGGCGTTCGACCAGGACACGGTCAACGAGCTGCGCAACCGGGCGCGCAACGCCCTGCTGGTCGCCGCCATCGCCAACGAAGAGAAGGTCGAGGGCATCGATCCGGAGCTGCTGAAGCTCGAGGGCATGGACACGCAGCTCGCCGCCAAGCTCGCCGAGGCCGGCATCAAGACGCGCGACGACCTGGCGGATCTGGCGGTCGACGAGTTGTCGGAGATCTCGCAATTGGATGAAGAGAAGGCCAAAAAGCTGATCATGGCCGCGCGCGCGCACTGGTTCGAGGACAAGCAGGACAAGGAGGCCGCGTAACGTGGCGCAAACCAGCGTTGCCCAATTTGCGAGCGAGCTGAAGGTGCCGCCTTCGGTGCTCCTCGAGCAGTTGCGCGCTGCCGGGGTGGAGAAGCGCGTGCCCGAGGACTCGCTCAGCGACCAGGACAAGTCCCGGCTGCTGGAATACCTGCGCCGCACGCACGGCTCGCTCGAGACCAAGAACAAGATCACGCTGACCCGCAAGCAGACCAGCGAGATCCGCAAGACCGATGCCACCGGCAAGTACCGCACGGTACAGGTCGAGGTGCGCAAGAAACGCGTGTTCGTGAAGCGCGATCCTGCCGAGGTCACGGCTGCCGCAGTCGCAGCGGAGGCTCCGCCGCCGCCTCCGCCGGCCCCGAGCGTCGACGCCCGCGAGCTCGAGCTGCGCGAAGAGGAAGCGCGCCGCCAGCAGCAGCTCGCGGAGTTGCAGGCCGCCGAGCTGCGCGAGAAGCAGGAACGCGAACGCCGGGAAGCCGAACAAAAGCAAGCCGAGCAGAAAGTCGCGGAAGCTACTCCGGCAGCCGCTACCACCCTGCACGCGCCCAAGCCCGCGGGGGAAGCAAAAACCGACAAGAAGCCCAAGAAGGCGAAACCGACCACCGTGCTGCGCGACGATTCCGTGCGCCGCAGGCAGATCAAGACGCGCGGCGACGCCGGCGGCGGCGTCGGCGGCTGGCACGCGCGTGGTGGCACCCGTCACAAGGGCAGTGGCGGCGAAACCACCTTCGCGCAGCCGGCCGAGCCGGTGGTGCGCGAGATCGCCGTGCCGGAGACCATCACCGTGGGCGAGCTGGCCCATCGCATGGCAGTGAAGGCCGCCGAGGTAATCAAAGCGCTGATGAAGCTCGGCACGATGGCCACCATCAACCAGGTCCTCGACCAGGAGACCGCGATGATCGTGGTCGAGGAGATGGGCCACAAGGCCAAGCTGGCGAAGCTCGACGATCCCGAGGCTTATCTCGTCGAGACCGACGAACACCCCGCAGTCGAAGCGCAAGCGCGCCCGCCGGTGGTGACCGTGATGGGACACGTCGACCACGGCAAGACCTCGCTCCTCGACTATATCCGACGCACCAAGGTGGCAGCCGGCGAGGCTGGCGGGATCACGCAGCATATCGGCGCCTATCACGTCGAAACGCCCCGCGGCGTGGTGACGTTCCTCGATACGCCGGGCCATGAAGCCTTTACCGCCATGCGCGCGCGCGGCGCGAAGGTAACCGACATCGTCGTGCTGGTCGTTGCTGCCGACGACGGCGTGATGCCTCAGACCGTGGAAGCGATCAACCACGCCAAGGCCGCGGAAGTCCCGCTGATCGTGGCGATCAACAAAATCGACAAGCACGAGGCCAATCCCGAAAAGGTCAAGCAGGAGCTCCTGAGCCACGGCGTCGTGCCGGAAGAGTACGGCGGCGACTCGCCCATCGTGCCCGTCTCGGCGAAAACCGGGGAGGGCGTTGACGCGCTGCTCGAGCAGCTGCTGCTGCAGGCTGAAGTGCTCGAGCTCACGGCGCCGGTCAATGCGCCCGCCAAAGGCGTCGTGATCGAAGCGCGACTCGACAGGGGCCGCGGCCCGGTAGCCACGCTGCTGGTGCAGTCGGGCACGCTGAACCGGGGCGACATAGCGCTTATAGGCGCGGTGTATGGCCGCGTGCGTGCGATGCTCGACGAAAACGGCAAGCCGGTGCAATCGGCGGGACCTTCGATCCCGGTCGAGATCCAGGGACTGTCCGAAGTGCCGGCCGCCGGCGAAGACATGATGGTGCTCGCCGACGAGCGCAAGGCGCGCGAGATCGCGCTTTTCCGCCAGGGCAAGTTCCGCGACGTGAAGCTAGCCAAGCAGCAGGCCGCGAAGCTCGAGAACATGTTCGAGCAGATGGGCGAGGGCGAGAAGAAAGTGCTCACGCTGGTCATCAAGTCGGACGTGCAGGGCTCGCAGGAGGCGCTGGTGCACGCGCTGACCCGGCTCGCCACCGACGAGGTCAAGGTCAGCGTGGTGCACGCCGGTGTCGGCGGCATTACCGAGTCGGACGTGAACCTGGCGATGGCCTCGCGCGCCGTGATCATTGGCTTCAACACCCGCGCGGAAGCCGCGGCGCGCAAGCTGGCGGAGTCGGCGGGGATCCAAATCCGCTACTACAACATCATTTACGACGCGGTCGAGGAAATGAAGGCCGCGCTCTCGGGCATGCTGGCGCCGGAGCGCAAGGAAGCCGTGATCGGCCTGGTGGAAGTGCGCCAGGTGTTCCGCATCTCCAAGATCGGCACGGTCGCCGGCTGCTATGTGCTCGAGGGCAACGTCAAGCGCAGCGCGCAGGTGCGCGTGCTGCGCGACAACGTCGTCATCCATACCGGCGACATCGAGTCGCTCAAGCGCTTCAAGGACGACGCGCGCGAAGTCAAGGCCGGCTTCGAGTGCGGCATGTCGCTGAAGAATTTTTCCGACATCAAGGAAGGCGACCAGTTCGAGGTGTTCGAAGTGCAGGAGGTCGCAAGGTCGCTGTGAAGCGAGGCCAGGGGCGCCCGCAGAAAATCGGCGACCTGATCCAGCGCGAGCTGTCCGATCTGCTGTTGCGGGAGCTGCGCGACCCCGGCGTCGGCATGGTGACGCTCACGTCGGTCGACGTCTCGCCCGACATGTCCCATGCCCTGGTGTATTTCACCTGCCTTGATCCGGATCACGCCGCGGACGCCGCGCAGGGACTGAAGCGCGCCGCCGGGTTCCTGCGCTCGCAGCTGGCGAAGCGGGTCAAGATGTACAGCATTCCCGAGCTGCGCTTCCGCTACGACGAGTCGATCGCGCGCGCCGACCGCCTCTCGCAGCTCATCGACAGCGTCAAACCAAGGAAGTAGATGGACGCGGCTCTGCTGCTCGACAAGCCGATCGGTGCCAGCTCGAACCGGGTTTTGCAGGACGTGAAGCAAATCTTTGGCGCTAAAAAAGCGGGCCATGCAGGAACCCTCGATCCGCTCGCCTCAGGCCTGCTGCTGGTCCTTTTCGGGGAAGCCACCAAGTTCGCCGGCCCGCTGCTCGACGCCGACAAGGAATATGTCGCTACCCTGAAGCTCGGAGAGCGCACCAGCACCGGGGATGCCGAGGGCCAGCTGCTGGAAACAAAGGAAGTCGAAGTCTCGAACCACGAGCTGCTGGCAGCCCTCGATCGCTTCCGGGGAAAAATCGAGCAGCTGCCGCCGATGCACTCGGCGCTCAAGCGCGACGGCGTGCCGCTTTACAAGCTCGCCCGGCGCGGCGAGACGGTCGAGCGTAAACCGCGCCAGGTGCAGATCTTTGAATTGGAAAAACTTGCTTTTGAGCCCCCTAGGCTCGAGATCCGGGTTCGTTGCAGCAAAGGCACTTACATCAGGACCTTGGCCGAAGACCTGGGCCAAGCGCTTGGCACGCTCGCGCACCTCAGCGCCTTGCGGCGCACGGCTTGCGGAGGCTTTCGCGTCGCCGATGCCGCGAGCCTGGAGGTGCTGGGGACCATGCCCGCTGCCGAGCGCACAAGGCGCCTGCTATCGCTGCAGAGTCTGCTGAGCGACCTGCCGCGCGTCGAGCTGGACCGCGACGCGGAAACCCGCTTCCGCAACGGCCAGGCGCTTAGCATGCCGGGCCTCGAAGCGGGAGTGTTCGCGGTGCTGCGGCCCGATGGCAGCGTGATCGGGCTGGGCAAGGCCGATGCGGCCGGCGCCTTGAAACCTCTGCGGCTCACGGCAACGACGCAAGCGGCTGATAATCAGTTAAAATCACGCGCTTAACTGTGGAGAGAATGCGAAATGGCATTGCAGGTTGCGCAGAAAGCGCAGGTCGTCAAGCAGCATCAGCGGGCGGGCAACGATACCGGTTCGCCCGAGGTGCAGGTCGCGCTCATCACCGAGCGCATCAACGACCTCGCCGGGCACTTCAAAACCCATGTGAAGGATTTCCATTCGCGGCGCGGGCTCCTCAAGCTGGTGAGCCAGCGGCGCAAGCTGCTCGACTACCTGAAGCGCAAGGACGCGGACAAGTATCGCGGCCTGATCGAGCGGCTCGGTCTCCGCAAGTAGCCGTTCCGATGCCGTGACACTGAGCGCTCATCGCTGCGATGAGCGTTTTTTGTTTGCGCGTCTCATAAAGGACTTTTCGTGAACCCCATCAAGAAGACTTTTTCCTACGGTAATCACCAGGTCACGTTTGAAACCGGCGAGATCGCGCGCCAGGCGCACGGTGCCGTGACCTGCACCATGGACGACACCGTGGTCCTCGCCACGGTGGTCGCCGCCAAGGAGCCCAAGACCGGGCAGGACTGGTTCCCGCTCACCGTCGACTACGCCGAGAAGACCTATGCGGCGGGCAAGATCCCGGGCGGGTTCTTCAAGCGCGAGGGCCGGCCCTCCGAGAAGGAGACGCTGACCTCGCGGCTCATCGACCGACCGATCCGGCCGCTGTTTCCGGACGGCTTCTTCAACGAAGTCCAGGTGGTCGCGACCGTGCTGTCGCTCAACCCGGAGGTCGATTCGGACATCCCGGCGATGCTCGCCGTGTCCGCGGCATTGACGCTGTCCGGGATCCCGTTCAACGGTCCGATCGGCGCCTGCCGCGTTGGCTATGTGAACGGCGAGTACGTCCTCAACCCGACCATGAGCCAACTCAAGGAGTCGCAGCTCAACCTCGTGGTCGCGGGCACCGAACAGGGCGTGATGATGGTGGAGTCCGAAGCTCTGGAGCTCACCGAGGACGTGATGCTGGGCGGCGTGGTGTACGGCCACGAGCAGATGCAGGCGGCCATCCAGGCCGTCCATGAGCTGGCCGAGGTAGCCGGCAAGCCGGCCTGGGAGTGGAAAGCGCTCGCGAAGGACGAGGCGCTGATCGCGCGCGTCAAGGAGCTTGCGGAAGCGGACCTGCGCGAGGCGTTCCGCATCAAGCAGAAGAAGGCGCGTTCGGAGGCGATCGATGCCATCTGGAAGCGGATATTCGAGGCGGTCGGCGTCGGCCGGGAAGGCGGACCCGCGGGCAACGTCGTCAAGGAAGTCGCCTTTGCCCTGGAGTCCTCGATCGTGCGCAGCCAGATCCTCGACGGCGAGCCGCGCATCGATGGGCGCGACACGCGCACCGTGCGCCCGATCACGACGCGCGTCGGCGTGCTGCCGCGCACGCACGGCTCGGCGCTGTTCACGCGTGGAGAAACCCAGGCGCTGGTCACCGTGACGCTGGGCACCGGGCGCGACGAGCAGATCATCGACGCGCTTAGTGGCGAATACCGCGAGCGCTTCATGTTCCACTACAACATGCCGCCGTACGCGACCGGGGAAACCGGCCGCTTCGGCTTCACCAAGCGCCGCGAGATCGGCCACGGCCGTCTCGCCAAGCGCGCGCTGGTGGGCCTGCTGCCGACGCAGGAGGACTTCGGCTATTCGATCCGCGTGGTCTCCGAGATCACCGAGTCCAACGGCTCTTCATCGATGGCCTCGATTTGCGGCGGCAGCCTCGCGCTGATGGACGCGGGCGTTCCGGTCAAGGCCCACGTGGCCGGAATCGCGATGGGCCTGATCAAGGAAGGCAACCGCTTCGCGGTCCTGTCCGACATCCTGGGCGACGAGGATCACCTCGGCGACATGGACTTCAAGGTGGCGGGGACGGAGCGCGGCGTCACGGCGCTGCAGATGGACCTGAAGATCGAATCGATCAACAAGGGCATCATGAAGGTGGCGCTCGACCAGGCGCGTGAAGCCCGGCTGCAGATCCTGCAGATCATGAAGCAGGCGATCGAAGGCTCGCGCTCCGAGCTGTCCACGTTTGCCCCGCGCATCATCAAGATGAAGATCAACCCGGACAAGATCCGCGAGGTCATCGGCAAGGGTGGTGTTGTGATTCGCGGTATTCAAGAGGAGACCGGCACCACCATCGAGATCGAGGACGACGGCACCATCGCCATTGCCTGCGTCTCGGCCGAGGGCGGCGAGGCGGCGAAAAAGCGCATCCAGGAGCTCACCGCCGACGTGGAAGTGGGCAAGATCTACGAAGGCACGGTGCTGCGCCTGCTCGATTTCGGCGCCATCGTGCAGATCCTGCCCGGGCGCGACGGCTTGCTCCACATATCGCAGATCAGCCAGGAGCGCGTCAACGCGGTGTCGGATCACCTCAAGGAAGGCCAGGTGGTGAAGGTGAAGGTCCTCGAGGCGGACGACAAAGGCCGCGTGCGGCTGTCGATGAAAGCCGTCCACGCGCAGGAAGCGGCGAAGCAGAGCGGGTAGTCTTCTACTTGGCGACTTGGCGCTCGCGCAGCTCGTCGAGCGTCTTGCAGTCGATGCAAAGGGTCGCGGTGGGGCGCGCCTCGAGCCGCTTGAGGCCGATCTCGACGCCGCAGCTCTCGCAGTAGCCGTACTCGTTGGCGTCGATGCGCGCGATGGTCTCGTCGATCTTCTTGATGAGCTTGCGCTCGCGGTCGCGGTTGCGCAGCTCGAGCGCCATGTCGGACTCCTGGCTGGCGCGGTCGTTCGGGTCGGCGAACACCGTCGCCTCGTCCTGCATCGTGTGCACCGTGCGGTCGATCTCCTCCGACAGCTCCGCCTTCAGCGTCTCGAGGATCTTGCGGAAGTGCGCGCGCTGCCGGGCGTTCATGTACTCCTCGCCCTTCTTGGCGGCGTACGGCGTGAAGCTTTTCCTTGTGAGTTCTACGGCCATTTAACGCGTGACCCCTAAAAAGAGAGGCGACTTTGTATCAGAAAACGGCCCCTTGCCGCAAGCAACTCGATTGCCCTCCTCATACTCCAAGAGTATCATTTGCCGCCTTTTTCGGGGTGTGGCGCAGCCTGGTAGCGCGCTTGCTTTGGGAGCAAGATGTCGGGAGTTCAAATCTCTCCACCCCGACCACGGGTTTTTGTGCCGGCGGCTGCCCGTAGCTCAACCGGATAGAGCACCAGCCTTCTAAGCTGGGGGTTGTGGGTTCGAGTCCCGCCGGGCAGGCCAGAATAACGTACGACGGTGACCGTAGCTCAAAGGTAGAGTCCCGGATTGTGATTCCGGTCGTTGTGGGTTCGAGTCCCATCGGTCACCCCAGCTCCTCACCGCAGAAATGGCGCGCTCCCGCGCTCGACGGGCACGCGAGCGCCGAGCCGGTTTTTGCCGCGCTGTTCTCGGCAGCGCTTGCACAGGTGGAAATCAATGCGCGCGGCGCGGTGCGATCGACCGACCCCGAGTACCTGCACCAGCTGCGCATCGGGCTGCGTCGCATGCGCACCCTGCAGCGCGCGTTCAAGGTAAAGGGGACGAAGCGCCGGTTTCGCAAATTGAAGCCGGCGCTCGCCGCGGCGCGCGACTGGGACGTGTTCTGCGGCTGGCTGGAGAACACCTCCGTTCCTCCCCAGTTGAAGGCTCGCGCCCGGCGCAGGCGCGCACTTGCGCGACGTAGGGCGCAGGACGCGTTATCCTCGCCTGCGTTCAATGAGTTTCTGCGCGGCATGCAGGAGAGCAAGGTTTCAACCTCCAAGGACGTGCGCGCACGGGCCCTCGAATCCTTTCATCGCAAGGCGCTCAAAACGGCGCGGCGTATCGATTGGCAAGACGAAGAGGACCGGCATGCGCTGCGCATCCGTATCAGGCGGCTGCGCTACGCCTGCGAATTCTTTGCTCCGTTCTTTCCGCGCGCGCCATCGGCTGCTTACCTAAGGCATGTGCAGGCATTGCAGGACATCCTGGGCGAGTTGAACGACGTCGCCGTTGCGCGCAGGCTGCTGAAGGACATGAAGGCGCAGCCGCCCATGCAGCTGCAGCGCCGCGAAGGTCGGCTTATCGCCGCGCTGGGCCCCGCGTGGGTCGCCTTCGAGAAGCGCCGGCCGTTCTGGAAACCTGCAGCATGAACACCTCGTTCTTGGGCCAGAGCAAGGCGACACCGGGATGGATTTTTTCTGTCGCTTGCCGATTGGCGCCGACTTCGCACACCAGCAATCCTCCGGAATTCAGGTGCGCCGGCGCCGCGGCGAGGATACGCGAGACGAAGTCCAGCCCGTCGCGGCCGCCGGCGAGCGCGGCGCGCGGCTCGTACCGATACTCGGGAGGCAGACGCTTCATCGAGGGCGCCGTGACGTAAGGCGGGTTGGTGAGGATCAGGTCGTAACGCTCCCCGTCCAGCGCCGCAAACAGGTCGGAACGAAGCACGCGAATCCTCCTTCCCAGGCGGTGTTTAAAAATGTTCCTCCTGGCGACGGCAAGCGCAGCGGGCGAAATATCCGTGGCGTCGACCCGGGCGCGCGGAAAGGCGCGCGCGGCCAGAATTGCGAGGCAACCCGACCCGGTGCACAAGTCGAGCACGCGGCGCGGCGGCCGCTGCAGCCAGGACCGCAGGCGATCGCCGAGCAGCTCGGCGATATGCGAGCGCGGCACGATGACGCGCCGGTCGACGTAGAACGCGACTCCAGCGAGCCAGGCCTCGTGTAGCAGATAGGCCACCGGAATTCGGTCGTGGATGCGTTTTCGAATCAGCGATTCGACTCGTTTTTGCCGGTCAGCGCCGACCTGTCGTTCCAGGGGAGCTTCGAACGGCAAGCCCAAGCCACGCAGAACCAGGTAGGCGGCCTCATCGCGCGGGTTGTCGGTGCCGTGGCCGTAATGCAGACGCGCGCGGCGCAGCCGCCGTTCGGCGGCCTCGATTAGATCGCCGAGCGTCAAGGCAGGAGGGCGCGCAGCGTATCCAGGTAGATCTTGGGCAATTGCTCCAGCGCGCCGAGCTCGATGTGCTCGTTCAGCTTGTGGATGGTGGCGTTGACGGGACCGAACTCCACCACCTCGTTGCATACCTCGGCGAGGAAGCGTGCATCCGAGGTGCCGCCGGTAGTGGACAGCTCGGGCGAGCGGCCGGTGTGCTTCTTCACCGCCGAGGAGACTACGTCCACGAGCTTGCCGCGCTGCGTGACGAAGGGCTTCGCGCCGAGCGTCCAGTCGAGCGCGTAGTCGAGGCCATGTTTCTTCAGCACTGCCTCCAAGCGCTCCTTGAGCGAGCGCTCCGTGCTGGCGGTGGAAAAGCGGAAATTGAAGTCCACCTGCACCGAATTCGGTATCACATTCATGGCCCCCGTCCCGCCATGGACGTTGGAGACCTGCCATGTCGTGGACTGAAAGTGCTCGTTGCCTGCGTCCCATTGCATGGCGGTCAATTCCGAGAGCGCGGGTACGAGCTGATGAATGGGATTGCGGCCCAGGTGCGGATAGGCGATATGCGCCTGGATCCCGCGCACGGTGAGTCTGCCGGAGAGCGAACCGCGTCTCCCATTCTTGATCATGTCGCCGAGCTGGGCCACGCAGGTCGGCTCGCCAACGAGACAATAGTCCAGGGGCTCGCCGCGCTGCTTCAGGGTCTCGATGACGCGCACCGTGCCGTCGACCGCCGGCCCTTCCTCATCGGAAGTGAGGAGCAGGGCGATCGATCCGCCGTGGCGCGGTCGCTCGGCGACAAAGGCTTCGCAGGCGAGCACGAAAGCGGCGATGGAGGATTTCATGTCCGCAGCGCCGCGACCGTAGAGTCGTCCGTCGCGCACCGTCGGCACGAAGGGGTCCGAGTGCCATTCGGCGAGAGGGCCCGGCGGCACTACGTCGGTATGGCCGGCGAAGCAGACCAGGGGTCCGGCATCGCCGCGGCGCGCCCACAGGTTGTCGACCGCACCGAAGCGCATCGGCTCGCAGCGAAAGCCGGCCTTGGCGAGCCGTGCGCGGAGGAGATCCTGGCAGCCCCCGTCTTCGGGGGTCACCGACCTGCGGGCGATCAGATCCTTGGCGAGGTCTAGCGCACCCGCCTCAGGCATTCACGTCGATCTTGAAGTTGCCGAACGCAGGCGGCGCGGCCGGCGCCTGGCCGGTGATCTCGCCTGCGGTCGCCTGGTTGATCAGCCACAGCATATTGGTGGCCGAGTCGGCGTTCGCCATCGCCTCGTCCTGGGTGATCTTGCCGTCCATGAACAGCTTGAACAGCGACTGCTCGAAGGTCTGGGAGCCCGGCGCCATGCTCTTATCCAGCGCGTCCTTGACGTCGCTGATCTCGCCTTTTTCGATCAGCTCCGCGATGTGCCGCGTGTTGAGCAGCACCTCGGCGGCGACCACGCGGGTGCCGGTTTTCGTGCGCACCAGCCGCTGCGAGATCACCGCCTGCAGCGCGGCGGCGAGGTCGAGCAGCAGGCTCGGCCGGTTCTCGAGCGGGTAGAAGTTGATGATGCGGTTCATCGCGTGATAGCTGTTGTTGGCGTGCAGCGTGGCGAGGCACACGTGGCCCGACTGGGCGTAGGCGAGGGCCATCGACATCGTCTGCTTGTCGCGGATCTCGCCGATCATGATGCAGTCGGGCGCCTGCCGCAGCGCGTTCCTCAGCGCGATCTCGAAGGCCTTGGTGTCGGTGCCGACCTCGCGCTGATTGACGATCGACTTCTTGTTCACGAAGATGAACTCGACCGGATCCTCAAGCGTGAGGATGTGGCCTGACCTGCGCTCGTTGCGGAAATCGAGCATCGCCGCGAGCGAGGTGGATTTGCCCGAGCCGGTGGCCCCGACCATCAGGATCAGCCCGCGCTTCTGCATGACCACTTCCTTCAGCACCTCGGGCAGGCCGAGCGAGTCGAGCGGCGGAATCGATCCCGGGATGTAGCGCACCACCACCGCCGGCGATCCTTTCTGGCGGAAGGCGCTGATGCGGAAGGCGCCGATGCCCTCGAGCGCGATGGCGGTGTTCAGCTCCATCTCTTCTTCGTACTCGCGCACCTGGCGCTCGGTCAGCACCTCGTACAGCAGCTGCCGCACCGTGTCCGAGGTCATGATGCTCTGGTTGACCGGGACGGCGATGCCGTTGATCTTGATGTTGATCGGCGCGCCGACCGATAAGAATATGTCCGACGCTTTCTTGTCGGCCATGACCTGGAACAGCCGTTTCATCGCGGACATATGAGACCCTCCCAGGCAGACTGTACTAGTTTAATCGCCTCTCAACAAATCGTTCAGGCTGGTCTTGGCACGGGTCTTGGCGTCGACTTTTTTCACGATTACCGCACAATACAGGCTGTATTTGCCGTCCTTCGACGGCAGGTTGCCCGGCACCACTACCGAGCCCGCCGGCACGCGCCCGTAGCTGATGCTGCCGCTTTCCCGGTCCAGGATGCGAGTGCTCTGGCCGAGGAACACGCCCATCGACACGACGCTGTTCTCCTCGACGATGACGCCTTCCACCACCTCCGAGCGGGCGCCGATGAAGCAGTTGTCCTCGATGATCACCGGATTGGCCTGCAGCGGCTCCAGCACGCCGCCGATGCCGACCCCGCCTGAGAGGTGCACGTTTTTGCCGATCTGGGCGCAGGAACCGACCGTCGCCCAGGTATCGACCATGGTCCCCTCGTCGACGTAAGCGCCGATATTCACGTACGAAGGCATGAGCACCACATTGCGCGCGATGTAGGCCCCGCGCCGTGCCATGGCGGGCGGAACCACTCGAAAACCGCCGGCGGCGAAGCTCGCAGCGTCGTACGCAGCGAACTTCGAGGGCACCTTGTCGTAGTAGCGCGTCGCGCCGTCTTCCAGCAAGCGATTGTCCTCGAGCCGGAACGAAAGCAGCACCGCCTTTTTGATCCACTGATGGGTAAGCCACTCGCCGCCCGCCTTTTCCGCGACCCGCAGGCGGCCCGCGTCGAGCGCAGCGATGACGTGCTCGACCGCCTCGCGCAGCGCCCGCGGCGCGTTCGCCGGGTTGAGCGCGGCGCGCTTCTCCCAGGCGTCTTCGATGATTTTTTTTTCGGCGGTCATAAGCCTCTGCTGAACTGCATCATGCGGCCGACGGCCTCGACGCATTCCGCGAGCGGCGCGACCAGCGCGATCCGCACATGGTTGCGGCCGGGATTCTCGCCACCCGCATCGCGCGCGAGAAAACTTCCGGGGAGCACGAGAACATTATATTCATGGTGCAGGCGGCGGGCGAATTCGCAGTCGTCGATCGGCGTGCGCAGCCAGAGATAGAAACCGCCCTCCGGCATGCCGGCTGACAGCGGCGCCTGCAGCAGCGGCAGGACGGCGCGAAATTTCTGCTGATACAGGCGGCGGTTCTCCTGCACGTGCGCCTCGTCGTTCCAGGCCGCTATGGACGCCTGCTGCACCGGCAGGCTCATCGCCGAGCCGTGATAAGTGCGATAGAGCAGGAAGCTCTTCAGCGCGGCGGCATCGCCGGCGACAAATCCCGAGCGCATGCCCGGAGCGTTCGAGCGCTTCGACAGGCTCGAAAAGACGACCAGACGCGGATAGCCTTCGCGCCCGAGCCGGTGGGCCGCCTGCAGAGCGCCGAGGCAGGGCTCGCCATAGTAGAGCTCGGAGTAGCATTCATCCGACGCGATGATGAAGCCGTGATGGTCCGAAAGCTCGAACAGCGCTTTCCATTCTTCGAGAGACATCACCTTGCCGGTGGGATTGGCCGGCGAGCACGCGTAGACGAGCTGAACGTCCTGCCAGCGTGTGTTCTCGAGCGGATTTGTCGCGTAGAGGGGCGTTGCGCCCGCCAGACGCGCGGCGCCCTCGTAGATCTGGTAGAACGGGTTGGGGCACAGCACGGCCGCCTTGCGGCCCGAGTCGATCACGGTTTGGGCAAACGCGAAGAGTGCTTCGCGCGAACCGTTCACCGGCAGAACCTGACGCTCGGGATCGGGCGCCGGGATGCCATAGCGGCGCGCGAGCCAGGCCGCGATCGCTTCGCGCAGCGCAGGGGTGCCGACGGTGGCCGGGTAGGCGGCGAGGCCGTCGAGGCCGGCGGCGAGCGCATTTTTCACCAGCGCCGGCGTCGCATGCTTCGGCTCGCCGATCGAAAGATTGATCGGCGCAGCCGCCGAGTTCGGCGTCGCGCCGGCGAGCAGGCGGCGAAGTCTCTCGAACGGGTAGGGCTGGAGCTTGTCGAGAAGCGGATTCAGGCTTTCCATCCCCGCTTCCGGTGCTCGGCGATCACGCTGGTATGGATGCCTCCGCGCACGTTGAAGCGCGCTTCGAGCCGCATGTAGCGCGGCCTGGTCGCGGCGACCAGGTCAGCGAGGATCCTGTTGGTCACCGCTTCGTGGAATGCCCCCTGGTCGCGGTAGGACCAGATGTAGAGCTTCAGCGATTTCAGCTCCACGCACATGCGATCGGGCACGTACTCGAGCAACAGCGTGGCGAAATCCGGCTGTCCCGTCATCGGGCAGACGCAGGTGAACTCCGCAATTTCCATGTGGATGCGGTAGTCGCGCCCGGGCGCAGGATTGGGAAACGTTTGCAGCCGCTTGCTGGGGCGCGAGCGCATCACGAGGGTAACGGCGAGCGATGGTATCATTTTTTCCGTGCGACTCGTTCAAATAAAGCTCGCCGGCTTCAAGTCCTTCGTCGATCCCACCTCGATACACGTGCCAGGGCAGCTGGTCGGCGTCGTCGGGCCGAACGGCTGCGGCAAATCCAACGTCATCGACGCCGTGCGCTGGGTGCTCGGCGAGTCGCGCGCCGCGGCGTTGCGCGGCGACTCGATGCAGGACGTCATCTTCAACGGCTCGGTGAACCGCAAGCCTCTCGCGCGCGCGTCGGTCGAGCTGATCTTCGACAACGCTCAAGGGGGCGCGGCCGGACAGTGGTCGCAGTACGCGGAGATCTCGGTGAAGCGCGTCCTGCAGCGCGACGGCGAGTCGAGCTACTACATCAACGGCGTGCACGTCCGGCGCCGCGACATCACCGATATGTTCCTCGGCACCGGCCTTGGGCCGCGCGCGTACGCCATCATCGAGCAGGGCATGATCTCGCGCGTCATCGAGGCGAAGCCCGAGGAGCTGCGCGTATTCCTCGAGGAGGCGGCCGGCGTGTCGAAATACAAGGAACGCCGCCGCGAGACCGAGAACCGCCTTGCCGACACGCGCGACAACCTGGCGCGCATCACCGACATCCGCGCCGAGCTCGCGACACAGTTGGAGAAGCTGGAGGCGCAGGCCACCGTGGCCACGCGCTACAAGGAATACCACTCGGAGCTGCGGCTCAAGCAGCACCTGCTCTGGTACGCACGGCGGCGCGACGCGGCGGCGGAGCGCGAGCGGCACACCAAGGAAATGTCCAGGGTCACCAACGAGCTCGAAGCGGAAAACGCTCAGCTGCGGCATTTCGAGTCGCGCATCGAAACGGCGCGTGCCGCGCATTACCGCGCCGGCGACGCGCTGAACGCAGCACAGGCGGCGCTCTACGCCGCCAACGCCGAGGTCGCGCGGCTCGAGTCGGAGCTGCGCCATGTCGAAGAGACGCGCCAGCGCCTGGAGAACCAGCATACGGAGCGGCTCGCGCAGCTGGGCTCCTGGCGCGAGCAGCGCTCGCAGCTCACGCAGGCCCTTCACATGTGGGCGGCACGCGCCGGCACGGCCAAGCAGCGCAGCGCCGAGGCCCAGGCAAATCTCGCTCGGCAGAACGCGCGCCTGCCGCAAGCCGAGCAGGTATTCCGCACCGCCCAGGAACGGCTGAACGAGACCCGCAGCCAGCTGCTGCAGGCCGAGAGCCGCCTGCAGCTCGAGCAGGCCAATCTGTCGCACCTGGAACGCGGCTCACAGGCGCTCGAGCAGCGCCGCGAGCGCCTCGAAAGCGAGCTGCAGACGCTGCTGGAGCCGGATGGCGCAGCGCTGAACGCCCTGCAGGCGAGGATCGCCGACCTGGAGGCAGCGGTGCAAGCTGCGCAGACCGACTCTGAAGCTTTGCAATCGGAATGCGCAGCCCTCGAAGAGCGCAGCGCCGCAGCCGGCGAGGCGCTCGGTAGCGCGCAGCGCGAGCACGCGGCGGCCGCAGCGCAGCTTGCCACCCTTCGCCACATTCAGGCCGCGGCTGAGGACAATGCACCGCTGCGCGAATGGCTCGAGCGGCATGGGCTGGAAGCGCTGCCGCGCTTCTGGCAGAACCTGCGCATCGCTCCCGGCTGGGAAACCGCCGTCGAATCGGTTCTGCGCGAGCGCTTGCATGCGCTCGAGCTTTCCGACGCGGACCGGCTGCAATCGGCACTCACCGATCGGCCGCCGGCCAAAGCGAGCGTGTTTGCACGCGGCAATGCTGGCGCTGCCCCACTCGGGCCTGGCTTCGAGCCGCTGGCCGCCAAGATCCAAGCGGTCGACCCGGCAGTTTCAGGCGCCCTCGCGGATTGGCTCGCCGGCGCCTACGCCGCAGAAACAACTCCCGATGCCGCGGCGCGGGCCGCCCTGCTGCCCGGCGCGATGCTCGTCGAGCGCAATGGCGATCAATTCACCCGGCATACGGTCAGCTTTCACGCTCCGGAACCGGCGGACGCCGGCTTGCTGGCGAGACAGGCCGAAATCGAGGCGCTCGACCGAAGCTGCCGTGAACTGCAGCAGAAGGTCGGCGCCGCGCAGGAGGCCCAGCGCGCACTGGTAAGCCAGGCGGCGGAGCGCAGCGAAGCTCTCGAGCACGCGCGTCTCGTGATCTCGGAGAGGCAGAAGGCGCAGCACGACGCGCAGATCGAGCACCTTAAGCTGGCGCAGGCGCAGGAGCGCTACCGCGAGCGCAGCGACCAAGTGCGCGCCGAGCTGGCCGAAATCGATGAAGAGGCGTCCCGCGGCCGCCAGGCGCTGGAGGATGGCCGGCAATCCGCAGAGCGCATTACCGCAGAAATCACCGCGATTGGCGACAAGCTCGAGACGGCGCGGGCCGGGCATCTTGCGGCAGAGACCGCTCTTTCCGAGCAGCGGCGCGACGTGCAGCAAGCCGAACGCGACGCGCAGGACGCGCTGTTCGGCGAGCGCGAATGCGGCTCCAAGATCGCCGAGATCGACAACTCGGTGCGCGTGATCGACCAGCAGATCGAGCGCGCTGACTTGGAAGTCGCGAAGCTGACCGAGGAACTGGCGGCCGATCCCATTCCAGAAGTACGCCGCGGGCTCGACGCGGCAGTCGAATCGCGCATCGGCTGCGAAAAGACGCTCGCCGAGGCGCGCAATGCCGTCGAAGGGGCAGCCGGCGCGCTGCGCGAGCTGGAGGAAGGCCGCTTGCAGATCGAAGGCAAAGTCGCGCCCCTGCGCGAGCGACTCGGCGAATTGAGGCTGAAGGAGCAGGCGGCGCAGATCAATTGCGATCAGTTCGCCACGCAATTGCGCGAGGCGAACGCCGACGAGGAAAGACTGGCGCTCGAAGCCGAAAAGGCCCCCCGGCCTGCCGCGCTGCAAGGCGAGCTCACCCGGCTATCGCAGGCCATCAACGAGCTTGGCGCGGTGAACCTTGCGGCGCTCGAAGAGCTGCGCAGCAGCCAGGAACGCAAGAATTATCTCGACTCGCAGGCCACCGATCTGGATGAGGCGGTACACACGCTCGAAGACGCCATCCGGCGCATCGACCGGGAGACTCGCGAGCTGCTGCGCGAGACTTTCGACAGCGTGAACCGGCACTTCGGCTCGCTGTTCCCGACCCTGTTCGGCGGCGGCGATGCAAAACTCATCATGACCGGCGAGGAAATCCTCGACGCCGGCGTCCAGGTCATGGCGCAGCCGCCGGGCAAGCGCAATACCAGCATCCAACTGCTCTCGGGCGGGGAAAAGGCGCTGACCGCGCTCGCGCTGGTGTTCTCCCTGTTCCAGCTCAACCCGGCGCCGTTCTGCCTGCTTGACGAGGTCGACGCTCCGCTCGACGACAGCAACACGGTGCGCTTCTGCGACCTGGTCAAGCGCATGGCGGCGCAGACGCAGTTCCTGTTCATCAGCCACAACAAGATCTCGATGGAGATGGCCGAGCAGCTGATCGGCGTGACGATGCCGGAGTCGGGCGTCTCGCGCGTGGTGGCGGTCGACATCGACGAGGCGCTGCGCATCCGGGAGGAGCTGGCCGCCTGAAGACATGACCGATCTCCAGTTCGGTCTGCTCCTCATCGGCGCCGTGGCGGTGGCCGCAGTCCTGATTTACAACCGCATGCAGGAACGCGCCGCCGGCCGCCAGGCCGAGCGCAGCTTCGGTTCGCGCCATGCCGATGCGCTGCTTGGCGAGCCGGATGCGCGCCTCGATTACCTGGTCGAGCTTAGCCTGCCGCGCGGCGTGCCGACCGCCAGCTTGCGCGAGCTGTGGGCGCCGCTCGAGCACCGCTTCGCGAAGCGCGTCTTGCTCGCCGCCTCGAGCGGCAGCGAATGGCACGCCGCGTTCCAGCTGGTGAGCCGTGCCGGCGTTGCGAGCGAGAGCGAGCTGCTTGAATTTCGCTCCGCGCTGGAGACGCTCGCCGCGAAAATCGGCGCAGCGGTTTCCGCGCCGGAAATGCGCCAAGCCCTCGATGCTGCACGCAGCCTCGACCGCGTCTGCGCGCGAGCCGACATCCAGGTGGCGCTCCACGTCGTGGGCGCGCCGCTGCCCGGATCGCAGAGCGGCGATCACGCCTTCCAGGTCACGGCGCGCGAAGACGGGGTGACGCTGACGCTGGACGTCGCCCGGACCACAGAGCCTGCGCGCAGCTTCCAGGCGATGGCGCGCACCGGGCGCGAGCTCGCCGCCACCCATGGCGCACGCCTGGTCGACGATAACGGCAACCTCGTGGACGAGCGCGCCCTGGCGGCAATCGGTACCGAGCTTGAGGCCGTGCGGCAGATGCTCGTCGAGCGCGGCATCGAGCCCGGCAGCCCGCTCGCGCTGCGGCTCTTCTCATGAGCGTGCCGAGAAATATCCGGGAACGAAGTGAAGGTCTCCGCAAAACCCTCGAGCACCATAACCGGCTCTACTACGTCGAGGACAACCCGGAGATCGATGACGCCGAGTATGACCGGCTGTTTCAAGAACTTCTTCGTCTGGAAGCAAAGCATCCCGAACTAGCGACTCCAGACTCGCCGACACAAAGGGTGGGCGGGGCGCCGCTGCCCGAGTTCGCCGAAGTCCGGCATCGCATTCCGATGCTGTCGATCGCCAACGCTTTCGACGAGGAAGCGGTACGCGCCTTCGACCGGCGCGTGCGCGAGGCGCTCGAAGTCGACGCGGTGGAGTACGCCGCGGAGCCGAAGTTCGACGGCCTGGCGATCAGCCTGACCTACCGCGACGGCCTGCTCTCCGAGGGAGCCACGCGCGGCGACGGCACTACGGGCGAGGACGTCACCCCCAACCTGCGCACACTGCGCTCGATTCCCCTGCGTTTGCCGAAGGCCGCGGATACGCGCGAACTCGAGGTGCGCGGCGAGGTCCTGATGTACCGCCGCGACTTCGACGCCCTCAACGCGCGCCAACGCGAGCTGGGGGGAAAGGAATACGTTAACCCGCGCAACGCCGCCGCCGGTGCGGTGCGCCAGCTGGATTCGCGCGTGACCGCGACGCGGCCGCTCAGGTTCTTCGCCTACGCCGTCAGCCACGCCTCGCAGGCGCGGTGGCGCAGGCATTCGGAGGCGCTTGAGCGGCTCCTCGAGCTCGGATTTCCGGTGTGCCCCGACCGCGCCGTCGTGCAGGGCGTCGAAGGGCTGCTCGGCTACTACGAGCGCGTCGGCCGCGCGCGCGAGCGGCTGCCTTACGCGATCGACGGCGTCGTCTACAAGGTGAACCGCCTCGACTGGCAGCGACGGCTCGGGTTCGTGGCACGCGCGCCGCGCTTCGCGCTCGCCCACAAGTATCCGGCGGAGGAGCAGACCACGGAAATTCTCGGTATTGACGTGCAGGTGGGGCGCACCGGGGCCCTGACCCCGGTGGCGCGCCTCAAGCCGGTGTTCGTGGGCGGCGCCACCATCACCAACGCGACCCTGCACAACGAGGACGAGCTGAGGCGCAAGGATGTCTGGATCGGCGACACGGTCATCGTGCGCCGTGCCGGCGATGTCATTCCGGAAGTCGTCGGCGTGAAGACCAAAGGCCCGCGCCGGCCGTCGGACCGCTTCGCGATGCCCGAGAAATGCCCGGTGTGCGCCTCACCCGTGGTGCGGGTGCCGGGCGAGGCCGCAACACGCTGCACCGGGGGGCTCTACTGCAAGGCACAGCGCAAGCAGACCTTGCTGCATTTCGCCGCGCGCCGCGCCATGGATATCGAGGGGCTGGGCGAGAAGCTGGTCGACCAGCTCGTCGAGCGCGACCTGGTGAAAAGCCCTGCCGACCTGTACCGCCTGGACGGCGAGACCCTCGCGGGCCTCGAGCGCATGGGCGAGAAATCCGCCGGGAATCTGCTTTCGAATATCCAGAAATCGCGTCACGCCGAGCTCGGCCGCTTCATCTACGCCCTGGGCATCCCGGGCGTGGGGGAGGAGGTCGCCAAGGTCCTCGCGCGCCATTTCGGCTCGCTCGAGGCCTTTCTCGAAGCCGATTGGGCTACGGCCGCGGCAGACAAGGAGGCGGCACGCAAGGACAATGCGCAGCGAAGGAAGCGCGGCGAGCCCCTCCAACCGGTGCCGCTGGAAGGCATAGGTCCGGAGCTGATGGACAGCATAGAAAAATTCCTCCACGAGCGGCACAATCGCGACGTCATCCGCCGCCTGGCCGACGCTATCGACTTAAAGCAGACCGGGGTGCGGCCGGCGGCCGACGGCAAGACGTTCGTGCTCACCGGCATCCTGTCGTCGATGACGCGCGACGAGGCGCAGGCTGCGATCGAGGCGAAAGGCCACAAGGTGGCGGGATCGGTGTCGAAGAAGACAGACTTCGTCGTTGCCGGCGAGGACGCGGGAAGCAAGCTCGACCGGGCCCGCAGCCTCGGCGTGACGGTGCTCGACGAGAAAAAATTTCTTGAACTGTTGAGAAAGACCTGATGTACGCCAAGCTCAGAAAAGCGGTATTCCCGGTCGCAGGCCTCGGCAGCCGCTTTCTGCCGGTGACCAAGGCGAGCCCGAAGGAAATGCTGCCCATCGTCGACAAGCCGCTGATCCAGTACGCGGTCGAGGAGGCAGCAGCGGCGGGGATCACGGAGATGATCTTCGTCACCGGCCGGAACAAGCGCGCGATCGAGGACCACTTCGACACGGCCTATGAGCTGGAAACGGAGCTCGGGCGCAAGAACAAGGACGTGCTGCTCGAGATGGTGCGCTCGGTGCTGCCCGAGGGCGTGCGCTGCATCTATATCCGCCAGGCGGAGCCGCTCGGCCTCGGCCACGCTGTTTTGTGCGCCCAGCCGGTCGTCGGTTACGACCCCTTCGCGGTGATCCTCGCCGACGATCTGATGGATTCGCAGCCGCCGGCGATGGCGCGCATGGCGCAGATCTTCTCGCGGGAAGGCACCTCGCTGCTTGGCGTCGAGGAAGTGCCGCGCGACCAGACGCAAAGCTACGGCATCGTCACCATCGACCGGATGGACGGCGACATGGCGCGCATTCAGAGCATCGTCGAAAAGCCAAAGCCTGCCGAAGCGCCGTCCAATCTCGCCGTCATCGGCCGCTATGTGCTGACGCCCCGCATCTTCGACCTGCTCGGCGAAGTGACGCCCGGCACGGGAGGCGAAATCCAGCTCACCGACGCGATTTCGCGGCTTCTGTCCCACGAGCGCGTGCTCGCCGTGCGCCTGCCGGGTAGGCGCTTCGACTGCGGCTCGAAGCTCGGCTATCTCCAGGCCACCGTGGAATACGGGGTGCGGCACCCCGAAGTCGGCCGGGATTTCGCGAGCTTCCTGAAGAAGCGCTAGACTGAATCCATGCCCGACGTGGCGAAGGCCTGGGCCTTTCTGCGCAATTCGGACCCGGTGTCGAGCGCCGAAGAGGTCCAGGCCGCCATCCGCCGCGTCGCGGCCGAGATCCAGACCAAGCTCGCCGACAGCTACCCGCTCGTGCTCGCGGTCATGGGCGGCGCGGTGGTTTTCGCCGGTCAGATCCTGCCGTTGCTGCGCTTTCCGCTGGATTACGACTATATCCACGCATCGCGTTACGGGCCTGCGACCCGAGGCGGCGGAGTGCAGTGGCGGGTGACGCCGCCCGAAGGCATCGAAGGACGCACGGTGCTCGTGCTGGACGACATCCTGGACGGCGGCGAAACGATGAACGCGATCCGCGAGCGGCTGATGTCGCAGGGGGCGCGGGCCTTTTACTGCGCGGTGCTGGTCGAGAAGATTCTGTCGCGTCCCAAGCCGATTACCCCGGATTTCGTCGGCCTGCGGATTGCGGACCGCTTCGTGTTCGGCTGCGGCATGGACGCAAAGGGATTCTGGCGCAACCTGCCGGAGATCCGCGCCATGAAGGAAGGCTGATCCGGTGCTCGCCATCATCGGCGGCAGCGGTCTGTCGCAGCTCGGTAACCTGGAAGTCAAACGGCGCAAGGTGGCGCGCACGCCCTACGGCGAGCCTTCCGGCGCGCTGACCTTCGGCTGCATTGCCGATCGCGAGGTGGTGTTCCTGGCGCGTCACGGCTACGGCCACACCATCGCTCCGCATGACGTCAACTACCGTGCAAACCTGTGGGCGCTCAAGGACGCGGGCGCGCAGCAGGTGGTCTCGGTGGCCTCCGTCGGCGCCATCCGCGGCGGCCTGGAGCCGGGGGCGCTGCTGCTGCCGCATCAGATCGTCGACTATACCTGGGGTCGCCCCTCCACTTTTTTCGAGGGGCGAGGCGCGCCCGTGAACCACATTGATTTCACCGAGCCGTACTCGCGCGAACTTCGTTCGCGGCTGCTGGAGGCGGCGCGCGCCTGCGGCGAGCAGATCGTCGACAGCGGCGTCTACGCAGCGACGCAGGGTCCGCGGCTCGAGACCGCGGCGGAAATCAACCGGCTGGAGCGCGACGGCGCCGAGGTGGTCGGCATGACCGGCATGCCCGAGGCGGCGCTGGCGCGCGAGATCAGCCTCGAGTATGCCGCCATCGCGGTGGTGGCGAACTACGCGGCCGGGCGAGGCGACAGCCAGCGGGCGGTGCCGCTCGATCGCATCGGCGCGGTGCTGGAGGAAGCGATGGGTCGAGTGCGAAACATCATCGAAAGGCTCTGCAGGCGATGATCCGCGAAGTGCTGCGCATGGGAGACCCGCGGCTGTGGCAGAAGTCGGCGCCGGTCGCGCGCTTCAACACGCAAGAATTGAACGAACTTCTGAAAGACATGCGGGACACGATGGCGCACCTCAATGGCGCCGGCCTCGCCGCCTCGCAGATCGGCGTCGGCCTGCGCGTGGTCATCTTCGGCGTCAAATCGAACCCCCGCTACCCCGACGTCGAAGAGGTCCCGGATACAGTGCTGATCAACCCGGTGCTCGAGCCGCTCGCCGATGAAGTGGAGGAAGGCTGGGAGGGCTGCCTGTCGGTGCCGGGCATGCGCGGCTGGGTGCCGCGGTGGCGTCGCATCCGCTACAGCGGCTACGACGAGACCGGCCGGCGCTTCGAGCGCGAGGTGGAGGGGTTCCACTCCCGCGTGGTGCAGCACGAATGCGATCACCTCGACGGCATTCTGTACCCGATGCGCCTGCGTGATTTCACCCGCTTCGGCTTCAACGAGGCACTGTTTCCGGGACAGGAGCTGCCTGCTGAAGAGTAAGTTCCTTCAGTAAATCCTGTTCCAGCTGCAGCACGGTCTTCGGGTGTGCGAGGGCTTCGCCCGAGACCAGAAACACGTCTTCCGCGCGGTCACCCAGGGTGTTGATCCGCGCCGTCTGCAGGTTGACGTGATAACGCGCCAGGATGCGTGCGATCCCATAGAGCAGACCCGGCCGGTCGCTCGCCACGATCGACAGCACGTGGTAGGCACCGCGCTCGTCGGGCCGGATGTCGACCACCGGCGAGATCGGAAAGTGGCGTACACGGCGCGACACGCGCCCGCCGCGCGGCGGCGGCAGCGGCGCCTGCGACTGCACTTCCTCCGCCAGCTCGGCCTCGATCAGGCTGATCAGGTCGCGGTAATGCGACCCGCGTCCCTGGCCCATGACGGCGAAGGTGTCGAGCGCATAACCGTTGCGGGTGGTATGCACCTTCGCCTCGGCGATGTTGAAGCCCGCCCGCTCGAAGTAGCCGGAAATGCGGGCGAACAACGCCTCCCGGTCGCGCGTGTAGATCATGACCTGCAGGCCTTCGCCGAAAGGCGCAAGACGCGCCTTGACCACCGGCCGCTCGGTTGCCACGCGGTAGTGGAGATTGCGCGTGTGCCAGGCAATTTCCTGCGCGTCGTGCCGCAGGAAATAGGTGATGTCGAGCTGCGCCCACAGCTGATCCTTGACGTTGTCCGAGAGCGCGTACAGCCGCAGCAGGCGCAGCGCCTCGGCCTGCTTTTCGGCGAGCGCCGCATCCTTGGCGAGTGGCTCACCCGTGAGCACTCGCCGGGTGGCTCGAAATAAGTCCTCCAGCAGCTTGGCTTTCCACGCATTCCAGACCTTCGGGCTGGTACCGCGCACGTCGGCGACAGTGAGCAGATAAAGAGCCACCAGGCGGCGCTCGGCTCCGACGCGCTCGGCGAACGCGCGCGCCACCTCGGGGTCGTGCACGTCCTGCTTTTGCGCCACTCTGGACATCGCGAGGTGATGCTCGACGAGAAAAGCGACCAGCTCGCTGTCCTCGGCGGAAAGCCCGTGCGTGCGGCAGAAGCGGCGCACCTCCTGGGCGCCGAGCTCGGAATGATCTCCGCCGCGACCCTTGGCGATGTCGTGATACAGCGCCGCCACGTAGAGCAGCCAGCGCCGCTCGAACCCGCTCATCAGCTCGCTGCAAAGAGGGAATTCGTGCGCCAGCTCTGGCATGCTGAAGCGGCGCAGATTCCTGATCACCATCAGGATGTGCTGGTCGACCGTATAGACGTGGTACAGGTCGTGCTGCATCTGGCCAACGATGCGGCCGAACTCCGGCAGGTAGCGGCCCAGGATGCCGTACTGGTTCATGCGCCGGAACTCGTGCACGATGCCGCGCGGCTGCTGCAGGATATGCAGGAACAGCAGCCGCGCGCGCGGATCGCGGCGGAATTTCGCATCGATGCGCCGCCGCGCGCGCCACAGCGCGCGCAGCGTCGGCGCGGTCATGCCGCGCAGTTCCTGGTGCTGCATCATCAGCAGGAAGCTCTCGAGGATGCTGGTCGGCTGCTTGTCGAAAAGATCTTCCTCTACGATCTCCAGCAGCTCACCGCGCACCCGGAAGCGCTCGTTCAGCACGCGGGGCGCGTGATCCGCCTCGGGCAGCAGCCTCGCTTCGAGGTTCTGCAGCAGGATCGTGTTGAGCTGCGTCACCGCCTTCGCGGTGCGGTAGTAGCCTTGCATCATGGCTTCGCTCGCCCGGCGATGCGGCGTATCGGCGTAGCCGAGCTGGGCGGCGAGCGCAGCCTGGAAGTCGAACACGATTCGGTCCTCGCGCCGGCCGGCCAGGTAATGCAGGCGGATCCTCAGGTCCTGCAGCAGCGCCTCGTGCCGCTCGAGTTGACGAGCCTCCTCGCGTTCGATCAAGCCGTGCGCCACCAGGTCGCTCCAGCGATTGCCGATGCCGGAGGCGCGTCCGATCCATTGAATGACCTGCAGGTCGCGCAGCCCGCCGGGCGCCTCCTTCAGGTTGGGCTCGAGCGAGTAGGGGGAGTCCTGGTGCTTGGCGTGGCGCTGCTCCTGCTCGAGCTTCTTCGACTTCAGGAACGACGCCGCATCCGCCACCCGGCCGAGCGCGGCCTGCATCTGCGCGAACAAGCGCCGGCTCCCGGCGAGGAAGCGCGACTCGAGCAGGGTCGTGTTGACGGTGATGTCGCTCGCCGCCGCCTCGACGCAATCATGCACCGTGCGCACGCTGTGTCCGATCTCGAGCCCGATGTCCCAGAAGGTGCGGATCAGGCGCTCGACGCGCTCGCGCTCTTCGGCGCGCGGCTCCTCCGGCAGTAGAACCAGCAGGTCGATGTCCGAGCACGGGTACAGCTCGCCGCGCCCGTAGCCGCCGGTCGCCACCAGCGCGGCATCGGCAGACATGCCGCCGTGCTGCCAGAGCATCTTCACCGTGCGGTCGATCAGCTGGGCATGCTGCCGCAACAGGGCGCGCGGGCTCGGCCGCTTCAAATAGGCTTCGCGCAGCGCCCGGCGCTCGGCGATCAGCTCGTTCTTATTGGGCAAAGGCCGGGGGCGGCAGGCTGCCCGCCGAACGGGTCAGCACTTCGTGACCCGACGGCGTCACCAGCACGGTGTGCTCCCATTGCGCGGAGAGACTGTGGTCCTTGGTCACGATCGTCCAGCCGTCGGCCAGCTCGCGGATGCCCGGCTTGCCGGCATTGATCATCGGCTCGACGGTGAAGGTCATGCCGGGCTCCAGCGGCAGGCCGGTGGCCGGCTTGCCGTAATGCAGCACTTGCGGCTCCTCGTGAAATTTGCGGCCGATGCCGTGGCCGCAGAACTCACGCACCACCGAGTAGCCGTGCCTTTCGGCGTGCTGCTGGATGGCGGCGCCGACATCGCCGAGCCGGGCGTCGGGCCGCACCTGGCGGATGCCGATCCACATGCACTCGTACGTGACCTCCACCAGGCGGCGCGCCTGGATGCTCGGCTCGCCGACGAAGAACATGCGGCTGCAGTCGCCATGGAAGCCGTCCTTGATGACGGTCACGTCGATATTCAGGATATCACCCGGCTTCAGCAGCCGTTCGCCGGGCACGCCATGGCAGACCTGGTGGTTGACGGAGGTGCAGATCGACTTCGGGAACGGGCGGTAGCCCGGCGGCGCATAGTTGAGCGGCGCAGGCACGGTCTGCTGCACGCCGACCATGTACTCGTGGCAAAGGTCGTTCAGCTTCCCGGTGGTGATTCCGGGACGCACGTGCGGCGTGATGAAATCGAGCACCTCGGAGGCGAGGCGACCGGCGACGCGCATCCGCTCGATCTCCTCGGCGGTCTTCAGAGCCACGGCCATTGATGCCTGATTATGCTAGAATTTTAGGCTGACTTGCGCTGGTTCAAGTCAAATTTCCCGCCCGATCGATTAGGGTGCCCGGACTGAATCGGGTTCTTGATCGAGGCGGCAGACCCTAACCCTAGGAGCGATATTCGTGTCAGTGACGATGCGTCAAATGCTGGAGGCCGGGGTCCATTTCGGACATCAGACCCGCTACTGGAACCCGAAGATGGCGCCGTACATCTTCGGCCACCGCAACAAGATCCACATCATCAATCTCGAGCGCACCCTGGCCATGTACCAGGAAGCGCTCAAGTTCGCGCGCCAGCTGGCTGCTAATAGAGGAACACTTCTTTTCGTGGGCACCAAGCGGCAGGCGCGCGACATTCTGCGCGAGGAGGCCCAGCGCTGCGCCATGCCGTACGTCGACCATCGCTGGCTCGGCGGCATGCTCACCAACTTCAAGACGGTGAAGCAGTCGATCAAGCGCCTCAAGGAGATGGAACAGATGGCGCTGGACGGCAGCCTCGAGCGCATCTCGAAGAAAGAGGCGCTCGGCCTGCAGCGCGAGATGGCGAAACTGCAGCGCTCGCTGGGCGGAATCAAGGATCTCGCCAGCCTGCCCGACGCCCTGTTCGTCATCGACGTCGGCTATCAGAAGGGCGCCGTGGCCGAGGCCAACAAGCTCGCCATCCCGGTGGTCGGCGTGGTCGACACGAACCATTCCCCCGAGGGCATCGACTACGTGATTCCGGGCAACGACGACTCGAGCCGCGCCATCAGGCTCTACGCGCGCGGCGTCGCCGACGCGGTGCTCGAAGGGCGCACGCAATCCCTCGAAGAGGTCGTCGCCGCTTCGCGCGACGAGTTCGTCGAAGTGGAAGAAGGCGAGGGCGCCGAATAGGCCGGCGCCATGTGAACGAAAAAGGGGCCGAGCGCCCCTTTTTTTCAATCTCAAGGAGTTGAGGAATGACGCAGATCAGTGCAGGCAAGGTCAAGGAACTTCGGGAAATGACCGGCCTAGGCATGATGGAATGCAAGAAGGCGCTGGCCGAGGCGGGCGGCGACCTGCGCAAGGCCGAGGAGCTGCTGCGCATCAAGAGCGGCGCAAGAGCGAGCAAGGCCGCAAGCCGCGTCGCGGCCGAGGGCGTGATCGGCGCGTGGCTGTCCCCGGACACCAAGGTCGGCGCGCTGGTGGAGCTCAACTGCGAGACCGACTTCGTGGCGAAGAACGACGAATTCCTCGCCTTCGCCGGCTCGCTGGCGCAGGCCGTGGCAACCGAGAACCCCAAGGATCTTGCGCAACTGGCTACGCAGAAGATCGAGCAGCGGCGCCAGGCGCTGGTGCAGAAAATCGGCGAGAACATCTCGATCCGGCGCTTCCGGCGCACGCAAGCTGTCGGCAGGCTTGCGCTGTACTTGCATGGCACCAAGATCGGCGTGCTGGTGGATTTCGCAGGTCCAGATGACGTTGGCAAGGACCTCGCCATGCACATCGCTTTCGCCAAGCCGGCGTACCTGAACAAAGCCGAAGTGCCGGCCGACGTGGTGGCGCGCGAGCGCGAAATCCAGGTCGCCCGTGCGAGAGAATCGGGCAAGCCCGCCGAGATCGCGGCGAAGATGGTGGAAGGCTCGCTCAACAAGTTTCTAGCCGAAGTCAGCCTGCTCGGCCAGCCGTTCGTTAAGGACGACAAGCAGACCATCGAAAAGATGCTCGCCGCGCGCAAGGCAAAGATCCACGGCTACGCCTTTCTGGTGGTCGGTGAAGGCATCGCCAGGAACGTTCACTAGAGCGAACCGCCCTTGACGCCGAAGTACAAACGCATCCTCCTCAAGCTCTCGGGCGAAGCCCTGATGGGCGACGATCCGTTCGGCATCAACCGCCAGACCATCGAGACCATCGTCGCCGAGGTGGCGCAGGTGGCCCGGCTCGGGGTCGAGATCGGCGTGGTGATCGGCGGCGGCAACATCTTCCGCGGGCTGGCGCCCGGCGCGGCCGGCATGGATCGCGCGACCGCGGATTACATGGGGATGCTCGCCACCGTCATGAATGCCCTCGCGCTGCAGGACGCCATGCGGCAGGCGGGAATTGCCAGCCGGGTGCAATCGGCGCTCAACATCGAGCAGGTGGTCGAGCCCTACATCCGCGGCAAGGCGATCCGCTATCTGGAGGAGGGCAAGATCGTGATCTTCGCCGCCGGCACCGGCAACCCGTTCTTCACCACCGATACCGCGGCAGCGCTGCGCGGCAGCGAGGTCGGCGCCGAGATCGTGATCAAGGCGACGAAGGTCGACGGGGTCTATACCGCGGATCCGCGACGCGATCCCCAGGCCCAGCGTTACGCCCGCATCAGCTTCGATGAGGCGATCAACCGCAACCTCAAAGTGATGGACGCCACCGCCCTCACTCTGTGCCGGGATCAGAAGCTGCCGATCAACGTTTTCAGCATCTTCAAGAAGGACGCCCTGCGGCGCGTCGTCCTCGGCGAGGACGAGGGCACCCTGGTTCACGTATGATCTGCGGCAGCGGAGGCGGCAATGGTGATCGCTGAAGTCAAGAAGACCACCGAGCAGAAGATGCACAAGAGCGTGGAGGCCTTCAAGTCCGACCTCGCCAAGGTGCGCACCGGGCGCGCGCATACCGGCCTGCTCGACCACATCACGGTGGACTACTACGGCACGCAGACCCCGCTCAACCAGGTGGCGAAAGTGATCCTCATCGACGCCCGCACCATCGGCGTCACGCCGTTCGAGAAGAAGGTGATCCAGGCGGTCGACAAGGCGATCCGCGAAGCCGATCTCGGACTCAATCCCGCCACCACCGGCGACACGGTGCGAGTGCCGATGCCGCCGCTCACCGAGGAGCGGCGCAAGGAGCTCATCAAGGTGGTGAAGCACGAGGCCGAGAACGCGCGCGTGGCGGTCCGCAATTTGCGCCGCGACGCGATCCATTCGCTGAAGGAGGGGCTCAAGAAAAAGGAAGTGTCGGAAAACGATGAGCGCCGCGCCCAGGACGAAGTGCAGAAGATGACCGACCGGCATATCGCCGAGATAGACAAGCTGCTGCAACAGAAAGAAACTGAGCTGCTGGCCGTATGACGCATCCCAGTTCGACGCAGGAAATCCCCGGGCACCGCGAGGTGCCGCGCCATGTGGCGATCATCATGGACGGCAACGGCCGCTGGGCGAAGGGCCGCCGGCTGCCGCGCATCGCGGGACACCGGCGCGGGGTCGAGGCGGTGCGCGAAACGGTGCGCGCCTGCGTCGAGCGGGGCGTCGAATACCTGACGCTGTTCGCGTTCAGCTCCGAGAACTGGCGGCGCCCCGCCGACGAGGTGGCGCTGCTCATGCAGCTGTTCCAGGTCGCGCTCGCGAACGAGGTCGACAAGCTGCACCGCAATGGCGTGCGGCTGAAGGTGGTCGGCGACACCGAGCGCTTCGATCCCGCCATCCGGCGGCTGATCGAGCAGGGCGAGCGTCTCACCGCCGGGAATCGCCGCCTGACGCTGACGATCGCGGCCAACTACGGCGGCCGCTGGGACATCCTTCAGGCTCTGTCCCGGCTGCTGGCGGAGCATTCTGCGCCTGCTGATGGGCCGCTCGACGAGACGGCGCTGGCGCCCTATCTGGCGATGAGCTATGCGCCGGAGCCGGACCTGTTCATCCGCACCGGCGGGGAGCGGCGCATCAGCAATTTTCTCCTCTGGCAGCTGGCGTACTCGGAGCTCTATTTCACCGACACGTTGTGGCCGGACTTCGACGCTGCCGCGCTCGAGGAGGCGTTTGCCTCCTACCGCCAACGCGAGCGCCGCTTCGGCCGCACCAGCGAGCAGCTCGGGGCAGCGAAGCGCACCGAAGTCGCCTGAAGTTGTGATTTGGGCCCAACGGTCATGATTGGGGCCCAACGCGGCGTGCTGGCTGCGCGGCTCGCAACAGCGGCGGTCCTCATCGCCGGGCTGCTGGCGGCGCTGTTCTTTCTTCCGTCGTTCTGGCTGAAGTGCGTGATCGGCGCGCTGCTCGCCTTTGCCGCATTCGAATGGGGCCGCTTGTGTCGTATCGGCGCAGTGCCCTATGCGGCGCTCGTGGCTGCTGCCTTCGGCATTGCTGTGTGGACAGGTCAAACCGACGTGTTACTCACGCTGGGTGCCGCATTCTGGGTGGCGATCGTGCCGTTCTGGCTGTGGCGCGGCGTGGAGGCGCGGCACGCAGGGCTTCTCGCCGCAGCCGGATTCGGCGTCCTGATACCAGCCGGCCTGGCGGTGGTGACGATGCCCGCAGCGCAGGTCTTGCTTGTTCTCGGGCTGACCTGGGTTGCCGACACGGCGGCCTATTTCATCGGCGGCCGGTTCGGACGCCGCAAGCTTGCGCCGTCCATCAGCCCGTCAAAGACCTGGGAAGGGGCTGCCGGCGCGCTGCTGGGCGCCCTCAGCTACGCTATCATCTGCGCGGTATTTGTGCCGCAACTAGGGGCCCGCTTTACCGCCGCGCCGTGGGCCGTTTACCTCGTCGGGGCCACAGGGCTGTGCGCCGCGAGCATCGTCGGCGACCTGTTCGAGTCCGCGGCAAAGCGGCAGGCAGGCGTCAAGGACAGCGGAGCAATCTTGCCCGGACATGGGGGCATACTGGATCGAATCGACAGCGCAACTTCCACTCTGCCTCTCGCGGCGGTGCTCTCTCCCTTGATCCTCGGCCCGCAATGAATCTGACCGTCCTGGGTGCGACCGGCTCCATCGGCGCGAGCACGCTCGACGTGGTCGCACGCCACCCCGACCGATACGGCGTGTTCGCCCTTACGGCGCACACCGCGGCGGAAGCGCTGCTTGCGCTGTGCCGCAACCACCGGCCGCGCTACGCGGTGCTGTCGGGGGTCGGCCAAAATCACGATTTGCAAAAAAGATTTTCTGAAACGGGAACCGAGCTGCTGTTCGGGGCGGCAGCGCTCGAAGAGGTCGTGACCAGCGATGACTGTCAGGCCGTCATGGCGGCCATCGTCGGTGCCGCCGGCCTTCCAGCCACGCTCGCCGCCGCGGCTGCGGGCAAACGGGTGCTGCTGGCGAACAAGGAAGCGCTGGTCATGGCCGGTCCGCTTTTCATGCGCGCGGCGCACGCGGCAGGCGCCCAGCTGCTGCCGATCGACAGCGAGCACAACGCGGTATTTCAATGCCTGTCCAATAACCCGTTGAAATCGGTCCGGCGCATCGTCCTCACCGCCTCCGGAGGGCCGTTCCGCGCCGTGCCGCTCGACAAGCTCGACGCCGTGACGCCCGAGCAGGCGTGCGCGCACCCGAACTGGGTGATGGGACGCAAGATCTCGGTGGACTCGGCCACCATGATGAACAAAGGGCTGGAGGTGATCGAAGCGCGCTGGCTGTTCGACGTCGCGCCCGAGCTCATCGAGGTGGTGATCCATCCGCAAAGCATCGTTCACTCCCTGGTGGAGTACGTCGACGGCTCGGTGATCGCGCAGCTCTCCAATCCCGATATGCGAGTGCCGATCGCGCATGCGCTCGGCTTCCCCGAGCGCATCGCCTCCGGTGCAAAGCCGCTCGACCTCGGCGCGATCGGCCAGCTCTCCTTCGAGCGCCCGGACGAGGCTCGCTTCCCCTGCCTGCAGCTCGCTTATGCCGCGCTGCGCGCCGGCGGCACGGCGCCCGCACTGCTGAACGCGGCCAACGAGGTCGCAGTCGACGCGTTTCTCGCCGGCCGGCTGCCGTTCAACGGCATCGCGCGGGTGATCGACGAGACCTTGGATGACCTGGCCGCCGCTCCCGCGGAAGACCTTGCCGCGGTGCTGGCCGCGGATTCCCAGGCAAGGCGCGCGGCGAGCGCGCTGGTCATGGCGCAGGCCGCATGAGTCTCTTGCAGACCGTCATTGCATTTATCGTCGCGCTCGGCGTGCTGATCGTGGTGCACGAGTACGGGCATTACCTCGCTGCGCGTCTTTGCCGCGTCAAGGTGCTGCGTTTTTCCGTCGGCTTCGGCCGCCCCATGATGGTGTGGCGCCGCGGCGCCGACCGCACCGAATGGGTCATCGCCGCGATCCCGCTCGGCGGCTACGTCAAGATGCTCGATGAAAGAGAAGGCCCGGTGGAGCCGCACGAAGCGGCGCGCGCCTTCAATCGCCAGAGCGTGTGGAAGCGGTTCCTGATCGTCGTCGCGGGACCGCTGTTCAACTTCTTCTTCGCGGTGCTGGTGTATGCGGGGCTGTTCATGTACGGCCTGCCCGAAGCGAGGCCGGTCCTGGCGGCGCCGCCGCCCGGGACGATCGCGGCCGGCGCCGGCCTGCGCGCCGGAACCACCGTGGGCGCGGTCGATGGAGAGCCCGTCACCACCTGGCAGGAGTTGCGTTGGCGGGTGCTGCAGGCCGCGCTCCAGCGCCATTCCGTCAAGCTCGAGACGGTCGACGAGCGCGGGCACATCTCAGCTGCGACGCTCGACTTGAGCGGATTTCCCGCCGCCGAGGTCGAGAGCGACGTGCTGGAGCGCATCGGACTGCGTTTGTACCGGCCGCCACTCGACCCGGTGCTCGGCCAGGTCGTTGCCGGCGGGCCTGCCGAGCGCGCGGGTCTTGCCCCCGGCGACCGCATCGTTCGCGTCGAGGGCAAGCCGATCGACTCCTGGGAGGCGCTCGTCGCGGCAGTGCGCGCGCGTCCCGGCACGCCGCTGCACTTGACGCTGGAGCGGGGCGACACGACACGGACCATCGAAGTCGTGCCCGAGAGCGTGAGCGCTGGCGACACGCGTGTCGGACGCATCGGCGCCGCGCCGCTCATTCCGCCGTCGCATGCCGAAAAAATGCTGATCCGCGTGCAGCACGGCCCGCTCCAAAGCCTCGGCAAGGCGCTCGCCAAGACCGCCGACATCGCGATCTTCAGCCTGCGCATGCTGGGCAAGATGCTGCTGGGCGAAGTGTCCTGGAGAAACCTGTCGGGCCCGGTGACCATCGCCGACTTTGCCGGCCAGTCGGCGCAGATGGGCTGGGTCTCGTATCTCACTTTCCTCGCTCTCATCAGCATCAGCCTGGGCGTGCTGAACCTGCTGCCGATTCCGCTGCTCGACGGCGGACACCTGATGTACTATGCGATCGAGATAATAAAAGGCAGGCCGGTCTCCGAGCGCGCGATGGAGCTCGGGCAGCGTGTCGGTCTTGCGCTGCTGCTGGTCATGATGGCTTTCGCTTTCTACAACGACCTAAACCGCCTCCTGACCGGCTGAATGATCCGCAGAGGCATCGCCGCGGTGCTCGCCGCGTGTCTGGTCGTGGCGGCCGCAGGTGCCGCCGCGCAGTCGTTCAAGCCCTTCGTGGTGAAGGACATCCGCGTCGAGGGCCTGCAACGCACCGAGGCCGGCACGGTGTTCAGCTACCTGCCGATCAAGGTCGGCGAGACCATGAACGAGGAAAGGGCGCAGCAGGCCTTGCGCGCCTTGTACGCCACCGGATTCTTCCAGGACGTGCGGCTCGAAGTCGCCAATGACGTCCTGGTGGTCTTCGTACAGGAGCGGCCGGCCGTCGCACAGATCGATTTCTCCGGCATGAAGGAGTTCGAGAACGAGCAGTTGCGCAAGGCATTGCGCGAACTGGGGCTGGCGGAAGGACGCATCTTCGACCGTTCGGTGCTCGATCTTGCCGAGCAGGAGATCAAGCGCCAGTACCTGTCGCGCGGCTATTACGCGGCCGAAGTCCAGACCACCGTCACACCGCTGGAGCGCAACCGCGTCGGCATCAACATGGCGGTCACCGAGGGCGAGGTGGCGAAAATCCGCGGCATCAACATCGTCGGCGCGGCCGCGTTTCCGGAGCGCCAGCTGCTGGACCTTTTCGTGTTGCGCACGCCGGGCTGGCTTACCTGGTACACCAAGCACGACCGCTACTCGCGCGAAAAGCTCTCCGCGGATCTCGAGTCGCTGCGCTCGCATTATCAGAACCGGGGCTACCTCGACTTCAACGTCGAGTCCACCCAGGTCTCCATCACGCCCGACCGGCGCGACATCTACATCACCGTCAACGTCATCGAGGGGGACAAATACACCGTCTCCGACGTGCAGCTGAGCGGCCAGATGCTGCTGCCGAAGGAGCAGCTGGAAAAGCTGGTGCAGCTCAAGCCCGGCGACGTGTTCTCGCGCGAAAAGCTGGCCGCCAGCACCAAAACCATCAGCGACCGGCTCGGCAACGAAGGCTATGCGTTCGCCAATGCCAACGCCATTCCCAGCCTCGACAAGGAGAAACGCAGCGTAGCGTTCAACATCGTCATCGATCCCGGCCGGCGCGTTTACGTGCGGCGCATAGACATCGCTGGCAATACCAAGACCCGGGACGAGGTAGTACGGAGGGAGATGCGGCAGCTCGAAGGCGCCTACTACGACGCGTCGAGGATCCAGCTCTCCCGCCGGCGCATCGAGCGGACCGGGTACTTCACCGACGCGACGGTCGAAACGCGCCCGGTGGAGGGAAGCAACGACCAGGTCGACGTCGTATACAGCGTAAAGGAGAGGCCCACCGGAGCACTGCTGGTCGGGGTCGGGTTCTCCAGCGTCGAGAAGTTCGCTTTCTCGACGTCGATCCAGCAGTCGAATGCCTTCGGCACCGGAAAGTTCGTCTCGGCGACGATCAACAGCGGCAGCGTGAACAAGGTCTACGCGCTGTCGTATCTCAACCCCTATTACACCGTCGACGGCGTCAGCCAGGGGTTCGACGTCTACAAGCGGCGAACCGACGCCTCCCAGCTGACCGTCGCCCCGTACATCACCGATGCCGTCGGCGGCGGCATGAAATTCGGTTATCCCACCTCGGAGATCACGGCGATCGATTTCGGCCTGAACCTCGAGTCGGTGAATCTGCAGACCTTCGATACCAGCCCGCTCCAGTACCTCAATTTCGTCAGCCAGTTCGGCCACGACTATCGCTACGGCAGCGCCTCGGCCGGCTGGTCGCGCGACACTCGCGACAGCATACTGCAACCGAAGTCGGGGGCCCTGTCCCGCGTGAGCAGCGAGTTTGCCAGCGGCGACTTGCAGTACTACCGCCTGGGGTTTCAGCAGCATTGGCTGCATCCCCTGTCTCGCGACTACACCCTCTTCCTGCGCGGCGACATCGGCTACGCCGCCGGCATAGCCGGCAAGCCGCTGCCCTTTTTCAAGGCCTACTTTCTCGGCGGCCCCGATTCGGTCCGCGGCTATCGCGGCTTCTCGCTCGGGCCGCAGGATATCAACGGCAACGCGGTGGGCGGCAACCGCAGGATCGCCGGCACGGCCGAGTTCCAGTTCCCGATGCCCGGTGCCACGCGGGAGCAGGCTCTGCGCCTGGGATTATTCGTGGATGCCGGGCAGGTCTACGCGCAAGGACAAAAAGTGGTCCTCGGTGAGCTACGCTACTCCACCGGCCTGGGCCTGCAGTGGCTGTCGCCATTCGGCCCGCTGCGCTTTTCGATTGCCCAGCCGCTCAACGCCCGGCCCGAAGACCACGTCCAGAGGATACAATTCACCTTCGGCACCGGATTCTGAGGGATCGTCCGAAACAACCAATTATGAAACTGCAAGAGATCGTGCTGAGCGCGGCGCTGCTATGCGCCGCTACTCCCGCCACCGCGCAGGAAAAGCCGCAAATCACGGGGAAGTTCGGCTTCGTCAACACCGAGCGCATCCTGCGCGATGCCGCGCCGGCGGTCAGGGCGCAGAAGAAAATCGAGGCCGAGTTCCAGAAGCGCGACCAGGAGCTGGCGCGCACGGCCGACCAGCTCAAGAAGATGCAGGACGAGCTGGAGAAAAACTCCGTGACGATGAGCGAGACGCAGCGCCGCGCCAAGGAGCGCGAATTCGGCGACCTGAACCGCGATTTCCAGCGCAAGCAGCGCGAATTCCGCGAGGACCTGAACCAGCGACGCAACGAGGAGCTCGCGCAGGTGGTGGAGCAGGCGAACCGCATCATCCGCCAGATCGCCGAACAGGAGAAGTTCGACATCATCTTCCAGGACGCCGTCTTCGCGAGCCCGCGCATCGACATCACCGACAAGGTGATCAAGGCGCTGGAAGGCAAGCCGCCCGCGAAGTGACATGCCGGGGCCGCTGACGCTCGGCGAGATTGCCTCGCGCCTCGGCGGACGCGTCGCGGGCAACCCGCAGACCCTGATCAGGCAGGTCGGTTCCCTCGAGCGCGCGGCAGCCGGCGAGATCACCTTTCTCTCCAGCCCGCGCTACAAGGCGAAGCTCGCGGCCACGCGGGCCGCCGCGGTGATCCTGGGTCCCGAGATGGAAGATCTCACTACCCTGCCGCGCATCGTCTGCGAGAATCCCTACGCCTACTTCGCGCGCCTGTCGCAGCTCTTCAATCCGCTTACCCTCCAGGCGCCGGGCGTGCATGCCACGGCCGTGGTCTCGGGCACCACGCAGCTCGGCATGCGAGTCTCCATCGGAGCGCATTGCGTCGTCGGCGACGGGGTGGCGATCGGCGACGACAGCTGCCTCTATCCCGGCGTGATCGTCTACCCTCGATGCGTGATCGGCGCGCGGGCGATCGTGCACGCCGGGGCCGTGATCGGCTCCGATGGCTTCGGCATCGTCCGCGAGGGGGAGGGATGGGTCAAGATCCCACAGATTGGGCGGGTGCTGATCGGCGACGACGTGGAGATCGGCGCCAACACGACGATCGATCGCGGCGCGATCGACGACACCGTGCTCGAGGATGGCGTCAAGCTCGACAACCAGATCCAGATCGGCCATAACGTGCGCATCGGTGCGCACACCGCCTTGGCCGGTTGTGTCGGGGTGGCGGGCAGCGCGGACATCGGCCGGCGCTGCACCCTCGGGGCCGCGGCGGTGATTCTAGGCCACCTCAGCATTGCCGATGACGTCCACGTCTCGGCCGGTACGGTGATCTCGCGCTCGATCCGCAAGCCGGGCACCTACACCGGCATGTTCCCGTTCGACGAGAACGCGTCCTGGGCGCGCAATACCGCGCTGGTGCGCCACCTCGCGGAGCTGGCCGACCGATTGCGCGCGCTGGAGCGAAAGGAGAAGAACAATGGCTGAGATGGACATCTTCCAGGTCCTCGAGCACATGCCGCAGCGCTACCCGATGCTGATGATCGACCGGGTAAAGGAATGCGAGCTCGGCAAGCGCATCGTGGCGGTGAAAAACGTCTCCGCGAACGAGCCGTATTTCCAGGGGCATTTTCCGCGCCGCCCGATCATGCCCGGGGTGCTGATCCTCGAGGCCATGGCGCAGGCCGCCGGCGTGCTGGTGTTCCGCACGCAGGGCGCCAAGCCGGACGACAAGTCGGTCTATTACTACGTCGGCATCGACGATGCCCGCTTCAAGAAGCCGGTGATTCCAGGCGATCAGCTCGAGATCGAGGTCAGCTTCGAACGCCAGCTGCGCGGCATCAGCAAGTTCAACTGCGTGGCCCGCGTCGCGGGCGAGCTCGTCGCCGAAGCGACCATCCTCTGCTCGGTCAGGCCGATCGAGGACACATGACGGCGATCCACCCCACCGCCATCGTCCATGACGGCGCGCGGCTGGCAGCGGACGTCCAGGTCGGACCCTACTCGATTGTCGGTCCGGCCGTCGAATTGGGGGAGGGCAGCTGGATCGGCGCGCACGTGGTGCTCGATGGCCGCACCCGCATCGGCCGGCGCAACCGCATCTTTCATTTCGCCTCGATCGGCGCGCCGCCGCAGGACAAGAAATACGCCGGCGAGGACACCGCCGTCGAGATCGGCGAGGGCAATACCATCCGCGAGTACGTCACCATCAACCGCGGCACTGCGCTGGACGCGGGAGTGACCCGCGTCGGCGACGACAACTGGGTCATGGCGTACGTGCATTTCGCTCACGACTGTCAGATCGGCAGCCATACCATCTTCGCCAATGCCTGCCAGCTCGCCGGCCATGTGACGGTGGGCGACTGGGCGATCTTCGGCGCCACCACCCTGGTGCACCAGTTCGTGCACATCGGCGCCCATGCTTTCACCGGGATGGGAACGTATCTGCCGCAGGACCTGCCGCCCTTCGTCACCGCCGCAGGCAACATGGCCCGGCCTTATGGAATCAACAGCGAGGGCTTGAAGCGCCGGGGATTCTCGGCGGAGACCATCAACGGGCTCAAGCAGGCGTATCGCACGCTTTACCGGCGCGGATTGGGGCTGGAGGAGGCGCGGCGCGAGCTCGAGGCCCAAGCCCCGGATTGCGCGCCGGTGCGCGAGATTCTGGATTTTCTGGGCAAGACCAAGCGCGGAATCATTCGCTAGTGGACCCGTTCGCGCGCGTCGGCATGGTGGCCGGCGAAGCTTCGGGGGATCTGCTTGCCGCGCACCTGATCGCCGCGCTCAAAGGTCGGAGGCGGGCGATGCTGTTCGCCGGGATCGGTGGCCCGAGAATGCTGGCGCAGGGCTTCCAGTCGCAGTTTCCGATGGAAAAGCTCTCGGTGCGCGGCTACGCAGAAGTGCTGATGCACTACCACGAGATCATGGGCATCCGGCGGCGGCTGGGAAAGGCCATGCTGGCCGAACGGCCGGATCTGTTCATCGGCGTCGATTCCTCGGACTTCAACCTCGGCCTGGAAGCGCGGCTGAAGGAGGCGGGAATTCCAGCCATCCACTACGTCAGCCCGTCGGTCTGGGCCTGGCGCGGCTGGCGCGTACGCAAGATCGCGCGCAGCGTGACCCATATCCTCGTCATGTTCCCGTTCGAGGAGCCGCTCTACCAGAAGGCCGGGGTGCCGGTCACCTACGTCGGGCATCCGCTCGCCGACGTGATCCCGCTGGCGCCCAACAAGGAAGAGGCGCGCGCGCAGCTCAGGCTGCCCGCCGGCAAGCTGATCATCGCGCTGCTGCCCGGCAGCCGGCGCTCGGAGCTGCATTACATGGCCAGCTCCTTCGTGCTCGCCGCGCACCGCTTCCGCCAGGAAGTGCACGACGTGCATTTCGTATGCCCCACGGCCACGCGCGAGACGCGGGACATGTTCGAGCGCACCGTGCATGAGCACCAGCGCACCGACCTGCCGCTCACGCTGCTGTTCGGACATTCTCATGACGCGCTCGCGGCCGCCGATCTTGCCCTCGTGGCGAGCGGCACCGCGACGCTCGAGACCGCGCTGTTCAAGACGCCGATGGTGATCGCGTATCGACAATCGCCGATCACCTGGGCCATGATGCGCTCCATGCTTTACCTGCCGTATGTCGGCATGCCGAACATTCTGGCCGGCGAGCGCCTGGTGCCCGAGCTGCTGCAGGACGAGGCCACGCCGGCGGCGCTCGCCGCGGCGCTGCTCGCGCTGCTGCGCGATACGGCGGCGCAAAAGCGGCAAGTCGAGCGCTTCCACGATTTTCATCATCTGCTGCGCCAGAACACGGCCGAAAAAGCCGCCGACGCGGTCCTCAAGGTCATGGATCATGGCCGTGCTTAGGCGGGTGGTGTGCGGCGTGGACGAGGCGGGCCGCGGACCGCTGGCGGGGCCGGTCTACGCGGCCGCCGTGATCCTCAACCCGGCGCGGCGCATCAACGGCCTGGCCGATTCGAAGATCCTTGCGCCGGAGCGGCGCGAAGTGCTTGCCGGGCGCATCAGGGAGCGCGCCATCGCGTGGGCCGTCGCGCGGGCGAGCGTCGAGGAGATTGACCAGTTCAATATTTTTCGCGCTTCGCTGCTCGCCATGCGGCGCGCGATCGAGATGCTCGCCGTGGCCCCCGAAGAAGTCTGGATCGACGGCCAGCATTGTCCCGAGATTAATTTCCGGGCGCGCGCCATCGTCGACGGCGACGCATTGCACCCGGTGATTTCGGCGGCCTCGATCCTCGCCAAGACCGAGCGCGACGCCGAGATGGCCCGCCTGCACGAGCAATTTCCACAGTACGGCTTCGACCGCCACAAGGGCTACTCGACCCCCGAGCACCTGGAGGCATTGGCCCGCCTCGGTCCCTGCGACATCCATCGGCGCAGTTTCGAGCCGGTCAGGATTTTCTTCCAGAAGAATCTGATTTGAGTGCGGCGAGCAGAGCGCGCGCCTCGGCACGCGGCGCGACCATCGGGCGCAAGCTTGCGACCTGTTTTTTCAGCTTTGCATAGAAGCGCTTGTCCGTCGCGACGCGATGGATGAGTCTTGCAAGGTCCTTTTCATCTTCAAGTGCGAAGTAGGCCGGATATCGGCTGCCCAACAAGCCGACATTGCCGGAGATGCGCGAAGCGAGCACTGGGACCCCCATGCGCAGCGCCTCGCACACCACGTTGGCGCCGCCCTCCATGCGCGAGCTGATGACCATCGCGTGGCTCGAAGCGAGCCACGCGAGGGCGCGCCCATGCGGCACGCCGCCGAGCCAGCGATAGCGCGAGTCGCGTTGCATCGCGGCGAGCGCCTGTCTTCCCAGCGATTCGTCGAGGGCGGCGCCAAGGTGAATGATTTGAATGTCATCGAGATAGGGAAGGGCGGCGACAATGCGCATCGGATCCTTCTCCTCGCGCAGATGGCCGATCACGCAGACGCGGAATTGTTTCGCCACCGCACCCTGGCGCCGCGTGGTGGCGCTGCTTTGCACTACCACTCTCACTTTGCGTCGCAGCGGTGCGGCGAGCTCGGCCGCTGCCATCGGCTGGAGCGTGATCAGGCGGTGCGCAAGCTCGAGCGATTCGCGCGCCTCGCTGGAAACATGGATGTCGCGATATACATCGGTGCCGGTCAATGCGACGACCAGCCGCCGCTGCGGATAGCTCGCCGCATAGCGCCGGATCGAGTCGTGGCTGCGCCGGGCGTGCAGCGCGAGCAGCAAGTCGGCTTCGCTTCCGGACCACGCCGTGGACAGCGCAACGCGATGTCCTGCCGCGCGCAGGAAAGCCGCCCAGCGCAGCGCCGTATGGCGATTGCCGTTTCGCGCTCTAGCGCCGGCCGGAGTAACTAAAGCGATTCTCATTCCGATTCTCATTCGCTAGACTTCCGCCGATGCAACCCCTGATCGAGGAACTGCACGCGGCCCGAGCGCATACCCGTCGCGTCGCGGACGACCTCTGCGGCGCGCGCGAGTTCGGCCCGAAGCTGCCGATCGTCAATCCGCCGCGCTGGGAATTGGGTCATGTCGGGTGGTTTCAGGAGTTCTGGTGCCTGAGGCGCGCGGGACGCGAATCGATTCTGCCGAATGCCGACGCGCTCTACAACTCGGCCACGGTGGCGCACGACGACCGCTGGATCCTCTCACTACCGTCGTTTTCGAGCACGCTCGAATACCGCGACGAAGTGCTGCGCAGGGTGGTCGAGCAGGTGCATGCCGGCGGCGAGGCGGACTCTGCGTATTTTGTGCGGCTCGCCGCGCGGCACGAGGACATGCACGCCGAAGCCTTCCACTACACGCGCCAGACGCTCGGCTATCCGGCGCCGCAGCTCCCGGCGCCGGGCGGATTTCCCGGCAACCGCGCTGCGGGCGACGCTGAGCTCCCCGGGGGCCGGTTCGAGCTCGGCGCGCGGCCTGGGGCCGGCTTCGCCTTCGACAACGAAAAATGGAGCCACCCGGTCGTGTTGGCGCCGTTTCGCATGTCGCGCACCGCGCTCACCAACGCCGAGTACCGCGAATTCATCGAGGCGGGCGGTTACCGCAAGCGCGAGTATTGGTCCAATGCGGGTTGGGCATGGAAAGACCGCGACCAACCTCTTTATTGGAGCGGCGATCGCATGCAGCGCTTCGACCGCTGGATTCCGATCCCCCCCGACGAGCCGGTAATGCATGTCAGCGGGTACGAGGCCGAAGCCTATTGCCGGTTCGCCGGACGCCGGCTGCCCACCGAGGCGGAGTGGGAGTACGCGGCGAGCTTTGATCCGATCTCGCGCACGAAGCGGCGCTATCCGTGGGGCGACGACGCTTGGACGAGCGCGCTTGCCAATCTCGAAGGAGGAGCGCTCGCCAGCGTGCACGACTATCCCCGCGGCGACAGCGCCTTCGGCCTGCGGCAGATGATTGGCAACGTCTGGGAGTGGACTGCGTCGACGTTCCTTCCTTATCCCGGATTCCTGCGCGATCCCTACCAGGAGTATTCCGAGCCCTGGTTCGGCACCCACAAGGTGCTGCGCGGCGGCAGCTTCGCCACGCCGCCGCGCGTCGTTCACGGCACCTTCCGCAACTTCTACACGCCCGAGCGGGCCGACATCTTCGCCGGCTTTCGCACGTGCGCGCTGTGACGGTTCTGCGCTCTCGCGGCAATCCGCGGGTGCGCCGCTGGGCGAAGCTCGCGCGCGATTCCGGCCTGAGAAGAAAGGAAAGACGCGCCATCGTCGAGGGGCCGCACCTTCTCGCCGCCCTGCTCGAGCAGGGATTGAAACCGATAAGCGTTTTCGCCACCGAGAACGGCCTGGCGCGCGATGAGATCAAAGCCCTCGTGGTTGAAGCAGGCGCAGCCCCTGTCGTCCTGTCCGAGAGCCTGTTTCGGGCGATCGCCGATGCCGAGACTCCACCAGGCATCGCCGCCGAGATCGAGATTCCCGAGATAAAAACAAAATCTGTCACCCAGTGTGTGTTCCTCGAGGGCGTTCAGGACCCGAGCAACGTCGGCGCAATCGTGCGGACAGCGGCAGCCTTCGGCATCGGCGAAGTCGTGCTAGACCGCGGCTGCGCGGACGCCTGGTCACCCAAGGTGCTGCGTGCCGGCATGGGGGGTCATTTCCAGCTGAATCTGCGCATTTCGGCTGACCTGGGCGCCGACATAGAGCAATTCAAAGGCACCTCCGTCTGCACCGTTCCGCGCGGCGGGGTGCCGTTGCGCGCGGCCGATCTCGGTGGCCGCCTGGGGTGGATCTTCGGCGCCGAAGGGCAGGGGGTCAGCCGCAAGCTTCAGGAACGCGCGGGGCTTCGCGTCACGATTCCCACCGCCCCGGGCACCGAATCGCTCAATGTCGCGGCTGCCGCCGCGATCTGCTTTTACGAGGCCTTCAGTAGACCTGCCGCTGGATCCTGAGCTCGCGCAGGATGGTGGTGGCAATCTCCTCGATCGACTTGCTGGTCGAGTTGATGCTGCGTATGCCCTCGCGACGCATCAGGGTCTCGGCTTCCTCGACCTCGTAGCGGCAGTTGTCGAGGTCGGCATAGCGGCTGTCCGGGCGCCGCTCCTGGCGAATCTCGTGCAGCCGCTCCGGTGCGATGGTCAGGCCGTAGAGCCGCCCCTTGTGTGCGCGCAGCGCCTCGGGCAGCTTCATGCGGTGGAAATCCTCGGGAATAAGGGGGTAGTTTGCAGCCTTGACCCCGAATTGCAGCGCGAGATATAGGCTGGTCGGCGTCTTGCCGCTGCGCGAGACTCCGATCAGGATCACGTCGGCCTGCCCCAGGTCGCGATGCGAAGCGCCGTCATCGTGCGCCATGGCGAAGTTGATCGCTTCGATGCGCTGCTGATACTCCTTCTTGTCCATCGCGCTGTGAGAGCGGCCGATCGTATGGCTCGACTTCACCCCAAGACCCGCCTCGAGCGGGTCGATGAACGTCTCGAAGAAATCGAGAAACAGCGCGTTGGCGCGGCGCACAACCTCGCGCACGTCCTGGTTGACGAGGGTGGAGAAGACGATCGGCTGGCTGTTGCCGGCCGACTCCGCCTCGATGCGCGCGAGGCACTCCTCGGCACGCTCCGCGCTGTCGACGAAGGGCAGGGTGATCTGGTTGAAGTCGACGCCTTCGAACTGCGTCAGCAAGCTGTGCCCGAGCATCTGCGCGGTGATGCCGGTGCCGTCGGAAACGAAGAACACGGTGCGCCGCTGAACCATGACGATAAAATACTAAGGCAATGCGCGTAGCCTGGCTTAAAGATCTCCGCATGGCGGACCTGGAGCGAGTCGGGGGCAAGAACGCCTCGCTTGGCGAAATGATGAGCGCGCTAACCGCGGCGGGAATCCGGGTTCCCGACGGCTTCGCCACCACCGCGCAGGCATTCCGCGAGGTCCTGTCCGCAAACGGGCTGGACGCTCGCATCGAGGGGCGGCTTCGCAGCCTCGACCAGAAAAACGTTTCCGCCCTGACTGCATGCGGCGCGGAAATCCGGTCGTGGATTCTAAAGGCGCCTTTCCCCGCGGGGTTTGAAAGAGAAATAATGTATTATTATCAAGATCTTGAGAATATAACCTCGGGTGACACATCATTTGCCGTGCGCTCCTCGGCCACGGCCGAGGATTTGCCCGAGGCCTCTTTCGCCGGCCAGCAGGAATCGTTTCTCAACATCCGCGGCATCGACAACGTTCTCGAAGCCATCCGGCGCGTGTTCGCCTCGCTCTACAACGACCGCGCCATTTCCTACCGAACGCATCACGGCTTCGATCATGGCGCAGTCGCGCTCTCGGCAGCCGTGCAGCAGATGGTGCGCAGCGACCTGGGCGCAAGCGGCGTGATGTTCACCCTCGACACCGAATCAGGCTTCCGCGACGTGGTCTTCATTACCGCCGCCTACGGTCTGGGGGAAATGATCGTCCAGGGTGCAGTCAATCCCGACGAGTTCTACGTTCACAAGCCGATGCTGGAAAAGGGGCGGCCGGCGATCGTGCGCCGCGCCCTGGGCTCCAAGCTCGAAAAGATGGTATTCGCAAGATCGGCCGAAGCGGGCCGCTCGACCCGCGTGGTGGAGGTAGGCGCCGATGAGCGCGAGCGCTTCTCGCTCACAGACCCCGAGGTGCTGGAGCTCGCGCGCTATGCGGTTGCGATCGAGCGGCACTACGGCCGTCCCATGGACATCGAGTGGGCCAAGGACGGCGCCGACGGCAAGCTGTACGTGCTCCAGGCGCGGCCAGAGACGGTGAAATCGCGCAGGCGCGACGTGGAAGAGCGCTATGCCCTGAAAGGCAGCTCCCGCGCTCTGGTGAGCGGCCGGGCGATCGGCCACAAAATCGGCAGCGGCCCGGTACGGGTCGTTGCCGATGCCTCGCAGATGGCGAAGGTCAAACAGGGCGACATCCTGGTGACCGACATGACCGACCCCAACTGGGAGCCGGTGATGAAGATCGCCGCGGCGATCGTCACCAACCGGGGCGGGCGCACCTGCCACGCGGCGATCATTGCCCGCGAACTGGGTATCCCGGCCGTGGTCGGCTGCGGGGATGCAACGATGCGGCTCAAGGAGGGGCAACCGGTGACGGTTTCATGCGCCGAGGGCGATACCGGCAATGTTTTCGAAGGGCTGCTGCCCTTCGAGGTCTCGAGCCGCGAGCGCGGCGATATGCCGGCGATCCCGGTCAAGATCGCGATGAACGTCGGCAATCCGGATCTGGCGTTCGAATTCGCGCAACTGCCCAACGCCGGGGTCGGTCTGGCGCGCCTCGAATTCATCATCAACAACAAGATCGGCGTGCACCCGCGCGCCTGCCTCGAGTACCCTGATCTGCCTGCGTCATTGAAGAAAAAACTCGATGAGAAAAGCCGTGGCTACGCCGATCCGCGCGCCTTTTTCCGCGAGAAGGTGGTCGAAGGCGTCGCCACCATTGCCGCCGCTTTCTGGCCCAAGCCGGTGATCGTGCGGCTGTCCGATTTCAAGTCGAACGAGTACAAGAAGCTGCTCGGCGGCGAGCGCTACGAGCCGGACGAGGAGAACCCGATGCTCGGCTTCCGCGGCGCTTCGCGCTACCTCGCACCCAGCTTTCGCGAGTGCTTCGAATTGGAATGCGCGGCGATGAAGAAGGTGCGCGACGAGCTCGGACTGACGAACGTCGAGCTCATGGTGCCGTTCGTCCGCACGCTGGGCGAAGCGAAACAAGTCATGGCCCTGCTTGAAAAATATGGATTGAAACGCGGCATGAACGGCCTGCGCATCGTCATGATGTGCGAGCTGCCGTCGAACGCCATCCTGGCCGAGGAGTTCCTGGAGCTGTTCGACGGCTTCTCGATCGGCTCCAACGATCTCACCCAGCTCACGCTCGGCCTGGATCGCGATTCGGGCCTGGTCGCCGACGACTTCGACGAGCGCGATGCGGCGGTGAAGATCCTGCTCGGCATGGCGATCCGCGCCTGCCGCAAGCACGGCAAGTACGTCGGGATCTGCGGCCAGGGTCCCTCGGACCACCCCGACCTCGCGCGCTGGCTGATGGAGCAGGGTATCGAGAGCATGTCCCTCAATCCGGACACCGTCGTCTCGACCTGGCTGGCGCTGGCCGAAGACGCGCCCTCGCAGAAGAAATCAGCGGCTGCGTAGCAGCCTTTGCTTCTCCCGGCTCCATTCCTTGTCGCGCTCGGCGGCCCGCTTGTCATGCTTGAGCTTGCCGCGGGCGAGCGCGATTTCGAGCTTGATGCGGCTCTTGTTGTAGTGCAGCTCGAGCGGCACCAGTGTATAGCCGCGCTGCTCGACCTTGCCGATGAGCCGTTTTATCTCCTCGCCGTGCATGAGAAGCTTGCGGCTGCGCGTCGGATCCGGAATGAAATGCGTCGAAACCGTGGGCAGCGGGCTGACGTGCGCGCCGATCAGGAACAGCTCCGCGCCGCGCACGAAGACGTAGGCTTCGGCTAACTGTACTCGCCCGGCGCGGATGGCCTTCACTTCCCAGCCGTCCAGCGCCAGGCCCGCTTCGTAGCGCTCCTCGATGAAATAATCGTGGAACGCCTTGCGGTTCTGGACGATGGACATGAAGAATTCTAGAACATGAAGCGCATCGCACGATCCGCGATCGTCGAGCACCGCGCGGCCCAGATCTACGCGCTGGTGGAGGACATCGAAGCCTACCCGCGCTTCCTGCCCTGGTGCGTCGCTGCCGAGGTTCACGAGCGCGCAGCCGAGGGAACGCGTGCCACCTTGACCGTCGGCGTCGGCGCCGTGCGCCAGTCGTTCACCACCTTAAACCGCGGCCGCCCCGCGCAGGCGATCGACCTGAGCCTGGTGCAGGGGCCGTTCCGGCATTTCGCCGCCGCCTGGCGCTTTACGCCGCTGTCGGAGCAGGCTTGCAAGATCGAGTTCTCGCTGGAGTACGATTTCTCGAGCCGGGCGCTGGCAAAGCTGCTGCAGCCCCTGTTCGATCGCATCGCCAACACGATGGTCGATGCTTTCACGCGGCGCGCCGCGGAGGTCTATGGCCGTGCTGAAGGTTGAGGTGGTCTACGCGCTCCCGGGGCGCGAGGAAAGCATCGAACTGACCGTGCAGACCGGTGCCACGGTGCGCGATGTGCTGGAGAAATCCGGGTTGATCGGCCTCATGAGCCACAAGGTAGGGATTTTCGGCAAGGTGGTGCCCGAGGACGCCCCGGTGGCGGACGGCGACCGGGTGGAAATCTACCGCTCGCTGGCGGTGGATCCCAAAGAGGCGCGACGCGCGCGCGCTGCTACTTACACCACTCGTTCACGGCGCGCTGGGTCCGTTCGATCTCCTTCGCGCGCTCCTCGTCGTCGATAAAGATCCGCTCGCCGGCGGCATTGGTCGTCGCGACACGGGCCCCGCTCTGCAGCGTGCGCAACGAGGCCTGCGATTGCTCGCAGTTGACGCGCTTCGACTCCGCGTCGGCGCGCTCCTTGGCGGACTTTTCCTCGCCCTCCTGCCGCTCCTGCTGGCGCTTGCGGAACGCCGCCTCGGGGCTGAGATCCTTGGCAGCGTCCTTTTTCGCTGCAGGCGCGGGGGCTGCCGGAGCCCCGGCGGGCGGCTTGAGCGGCGTCGCCTGCACGCCCGGCGGCGGCGTATCGCCGTAGCGGACCTTGCCGTCCTGGTCGACCCACTTGTACTGCTGCGCCGTGGCCGCGGCGGCGAATGCCAGGCTGACCGCAAAGAGGAGTGCTTTTGTCATTGATATATCAACGCTTAAGTCGAAACATGGATGACAGTATAATGCGGCTTTGCGAGCAGAAAACATGCGGGTGATCCAGAAGGCGCTGACCTTCGACGACGTCCTCCTCCTTCCCGCCCACTCGCGCGTCCTGCCGCGCGAAGTCTCCCTGAAGACCCGCCTGACCCGCAAGCTCGAGCTGAACATTCCGCTCGTGTCGGCTGCCATGGACACGGTCACCGAGGCCCGGCTCGCCATCGCCATGGCCCAGGAGGGCGGCATCGGCATCATCCACAAGAACCTCACGCCCCAGGCGCAGGCGGTCGAAGTCGCCAAGGTCAAGCGCTTCGAGTCCGGCGTGCTGCGCGACCCGATGACCATCTCGCCCGAGATGACGGTACGCGAGGTGATGGCGCTGCAGCAGCAATACAAGATTTCCGGCTTCCCGGTGGTCAAGAGCGGCAAGGTGGTCGGCATCGTCACCAACCGCGACCTGCGCTTCGAGACCGAACTCGACCAGCCAGTCAAATCCATCATGACGGCGCAAAGAAAGCTGGTCACCGTGCGCGAAGGCGCGACCCGCGAGGAAGCGATGGCGCTCATGCACCGCCACCGGCTCGAGCGCGTGCTCGTGATCGACGACGAGTTCAGGCTCAAGGGCCTGGTCACGGTCAAGGACATCCAGAAGGAAAGCGAGCATCCGAATGCCTGCAAGGACGCGCACGGCAAGCTGCGCGTCGGTGCGGCCGTGGGCGTGGGCGAAGGCACCGACGAGCGCGTTGCGGCACTGATGGAGGCGGGGGCCGATGTGCTGGTGGTCGACACCGCGCACGGCCATGCCCAGGGCGTGCTCGACCGCGTCAAGTGGATCAAGACGCGCTATCCGCAGGTGGAGGTCGTCGGCGGCAACGTCGGCACCGGCGACGGCGCGCGCGCCCTCGTCGATCATGGCGCCGATGGCGTGAAAGTCGGCATCGGCCCTGGCTCGATCTGCACCACGCGGATCGTGGCGGGCGTGGGCGTGCCGCAGATCACCGCCATCCAGAACGTCGCCGAGGCGCTCCGCAAGTCCGGCGTGCCGCTCATCGCGGATGGCGGCGTGCGCTACTCGGGTGACATCGCCAAGGCGCTCGGCGCCGGGGCGCATGCGGTCATGCTCGGGTCGCTGTTCGCCGGCACCGAGGAATCGCCGGGAGAGATCGAGCTGTTCCAAGGGCGCTCCTACAAGTCTTACCGGGGCATGGGATCGCTCTCGGCGATGCAAAAAGGCGCCGCCGACCGCTATTTCCAGGATTCCGACATGAACGTCGACAAGCTGGTGCCCGAGGGCGTGGAAGGTCGCGTGCCTTATAAAGGCAGCGCGATCTCGGTGATCCAGCAGCTCACCGGCGGTGTACGGGCGAGCATGGGCTATACCGGCTGCTCGACCATCGAGGAGCTGCGCACTCGTACTCAGTTCGTCGAAATCACGGCGGCGGGCATTCGCGAGTCGCATGTACACGACGTCCAGATCGTGAAGGAAGCCCCGAACTACCAGGTTGAGTAGTGCACCAAAAAATTCTGATCCTCGATTTCGGGGCCCAGTACACCCAGCTCATCGCGCGCCGCGTCCGGGAAGCCAAGGTCTACTGCGAGATCCACCCGCACGACGTCAGCGACGCTTTTGTCCGTAATTTCGGCGCCCGAGGCATCATCCTCTCGGGCAGCCACATGTCGGCCTACGAGGAACAGACCGGTAAGGCGCCTCAGGCAGCGTTTGAATTCGGCGTCCCGGTTCTAGGCATCTGCTACGGTATGCAGACCATGGCGCAGCAGCTCGGCGGACGCGTCGAAGCCGGGCGCGTGAGGGAATTCGGCTACGCCGAAGTTCGAGCGCACGGCCACACCAAGCTGCTCGAGGGCATCGAGGATTTCCGCACGCCGGAAGGCCACGGCATGCTGCGCGTGTGGATGAGCCACGGCGACAAGGTCACCGAGCTGCCTCCCGGCTTCAAGCTCATGGCCTCGACCGAGTCGTGCCCGATCGCCGGCATGGCCGACGAATCGCGCCGCTTCTACGGCGTGCAGTTCCATCCAGAGGTAACGCATACCCGGCAGGGGACGAAGCTGCTGCATCGCTTCGTGCACGACCTCTGCGGCTGCGGCACCGAATGGAACATGCCGGATTACGTTTCCGAAGCCATTCGCAAAATTCGCGATCAGGTAGGCCGCGAGGAGGTCGTTCTCGGCCTTTCCGGCGGCGTCGACTCATCGGTAGCGGCGGCGCTGATCCACCGCGCCATCGGCAACCAGCTCACCTGCGTATTCGTCGACCACGGCTTGCTGCGGCTGAACGAGGCTGCGCAGGTGATGGATACCTTCGCCGCGCACATGAAGGTGAAAGTGCTGCACATCGACGCCTCGGCGCAGTTCTTCGGCGCCCTGCGCGGCGTCGCCGACCCCGAGGAGAAGCGCAAGATCATCGGCTGGCACTTCGTGGAAGTATTCCAAAAGGAAGCGTCCAAAATCAAGAATGCGCGCTGGCTCGCGCAGGGCACGATCTATCCGGACGTCATCGAATCCGCCGGCGCGAAGACGAAGAAAGCGACGACCATCAAGTCGCACCACAACGTCGGCGGCTTGCCCGAGTCGCTGCACCTGAAGCTGCTCGAGCCGCTGCGCGAGCTGTTCAAGGACGAAGTGCGGGAACTCGGCCTCGCGCTCGGCCTGCCGCGCGAGATTGTGTACCGCCATCCGTTCCCGGGGCCGGGACTCGGAGTGCGCATCCTCGGGGAAGTGAAAAGGGAATACGCCGATCTCCTGCGCGAAGCCGATGCGATTTTTGTGCAGGAATTGAAGAGTTCAGGCTGGTACGACAAGACCGCGCAGGCGTTCGCGGTGTTCCTGCCGGTGAAGTCGGTCGGCGTCATGGGCGACGGGCGTACCTACGAGTATGTGGTGGCGCTGCGCGCAGTGCAGACCACCGATTTCATGACCGCCGACTGGGCGCCGCTGCCCCACGAGCTGCTCGCCAAGGTCTCGAACCGCATCATCAACGAAGTGCGCGGCATCAACCGCGTCACCTACGACATCTCCTCCAAGCCGCCCGCGACCATCGAATGGGAATGAATTAATGTTGTTCGGTGTCGTGCGGCTACGTTTCTGATTTTGGAAATTCTCGAAAGCGGTCAGAAACTTATCTCTCAGCACCGTTCAACAAGGTTCGCCAGAAAATAGATTTGTTTGGCGGTATCGCTGACGGCAGCATCGCGGCACCTCGGAACCGTCCGAGCGAAGATCAAAAACAAAATTCTCAATGCTGTTCGGCTCTGCGCGGCAAGGAGGATTAGCAGGCAGAAACTCTGGAAAACGCTTTGGAACCTGTGGGCAAACCACGAGTCTCGGTTTCAAGGCAGTGGTATTCAAGCCGGCTGGTGCCCGGAATCTCGCTGAGCTTGATACCGCCATTTGGCATTGGGTGGAAGTGCGCGGTCTATAAGGGCGACCGCGGTTCATCGCTTAACGCCACCCGCAAAATTGCCGTTTGACAAGGCATCGCGAACGGTACCGACTTGTAGGCGGACTGCCCCCCCCGCTAATCGTGGCCCAGTGGTCAGCAGCTTCCTCTGGACTCGGCTCGTTTCCAGAAACCGTTTGAGCTCCCGGGCGACCTTCGCTGATTTGGTTCTGATCGCGATAACGGAATGAAGAGGTAGCTTTTTCCCCTTTATGTCCAGTTCAACTCGAACCTTCCCGGTCGCTATTTCGGGCAACAGGACTTTTGGCTCCCCGTAAAACCAGGCAGGTGGTGTTTCGTGATACCGGAACATATCTCTGCGCTTGCTTACTACGCAGCTGCGTGCCCTTAGGGCTTGCAACGCTTTACGCGGGACAAGGCGCCTAAATACGTTGATTTGCGAATTAGTTAGGGACTTTGGGGGAATCCAAATCTTTGTCGCAGACCCTCTCGCAATATCGCGCCCTCTCACTGCGAGGACGCGTCTTCCAAAAGGCAATGGGCTCTCTGCTAGATCACAAAAAAGTTCATCTCGCCCAGTGGCGACACCCTGACGGATCTCAAGAGTACTCTCAGAGACTTCCGAGGGTTTTATGGACCGGTCTGCGACAGCAACCCTACTAACGGGCCGCCATAACAAGATTCCAACATGAATATCTATCCCCTCAAACGCACTGTCGCCGACGTCTTCCCATTCCCAACGGCCATTGAGAGCGTCGAGCTCTGAACGAAATGCGCTTTTGCGCGTATGGATCCAGTTTGATGGCAACAAAGAAACTAAGTGCTCAGGACGATACTGAACGATAGCTCGCTGAACGAATGCATACGCGAGGTTAAATCGTCCCTTCATCTCCATCCGGGAGATTTGCCCGCGCCTAGATTGCGAGAGCAGCCCATAGCCGCAGAATGGCGGATTCATGACTACCGCCGATGGTCGCAACTTTGTGGCGGGCGTGACTCTAAGGAAGTCTGCTTTTTCTATGCGGAAGTTACCTTTAGGAAGCAAACTCGTAAGAAGACGTTCGCATGCGTGAACGGCTCGCATGGAGGTGTCGGCACCAACAAATTCGATGTCGCGAGACCGTCGACTTGCGGCACACGTGCGGAGTGCGGCGGCTGCTAAGAGATTCCCCGCCCCGCATGCCGGATCGATAACTGCACCGGAAAACTCGCTTGGTAGATGCCGAGACAGTCGCTTGCTAAGCCATCCTGGCGTGAAATGAGGGTGCCAATAGGAAAACACGGCAGCGCCGCCAGACCTAGTCCGCATGGGCCATAGATCTTCTTAACATCATCATCGTCGCAACTTTTCTCCAGCTAGCGTTTGCTTTTTCTGCCTCTGCGGCAAGCGTCACATTGACAAACTGTGCGAGCTGGCACGCCCAATCGTCGGGGTTTAATGTCGGATTGGCTATAAGTCGATCAACTTTGGTAAGAAAACGCAGAACAGTCGTCCTGTACCTCTCCACAGGCATCGGCACTACGTCTACGTGCCCCAGCACTTCGCACTGAGCCAAGAATGGCCGAAGCCTACGACCCGCCTTGCAAGCGTAGATATAGAGATGACTATCACGCGGGGGTTTTGGCATCCCAACCCATAGCCAGGGGCTAGAGTTCCCACGAGCAGAGCTAAACCAAGTTACAGTTCCTTCGGCATTTCCATGCGCAACCACAACGAAGCTCTGCCCGGCCTTCAGTTCGACACGGGCCGCCTCATTTACTTCCGTGTCGTAACGGACGGTCCGTTTGGCCTTGCGTAAGACCTCGTGGGAAGGATGAATGTTCGCATCGCCAGAGACTAGATACGTAACACTTCTCTTCTTCCGCGCCATGCTAAAAGCGGCTGCGGTTCTTTGCCAGCGGACGCTCCGCGTAGTGCGAGGCTTTGGGATTGGAGACGATCGACTCCAGAAGCTTTGCGACCGACTGTTCGCCGGTCGACGTTTTTATTCGCTCATCCTGAAGTGCTCCGGATCGAAGACCCAGAATGAGTTTCAAAAGCGCAACGTCCCGCCTCTCAATGAGATCTTCAGCGCTATCGCAAGCTTTTTTTATTCCGCCGTCTCCTCGTTGGACAAAAGTCGCCCCTCCACTCTTTAAAAGATACTGAAGAATTCTGGCACGTTCCGTATCTTCGTCCAGTCGTCCCGAGACGAGCACGAAGGGCACGTCCCAGTCCCTCTTACGAACCGCCTTCAGCATTCGGTCACCGAACTTACGTGGATCATTTGAGAGATGCCAATCCGCAATGACTACATCAGCCGTGCCCGGTTTCCACGTCGCGAGAAATTCATCAGAGTTGGCGCATTCGATCGTTTCGAATCCTCGCTTTCGTAGTTGCCGCCCAGTCATTACCCGAGCGCGGGCGTTGTCGTCGAGCACGATAGCTACCGGGCGTCTGTCACCAAATTCCTTGAGGATGGACTTCCTCACGACGTTCGCTCTACGACACCTCTCAACTTGACCATCATCTCGGTCTTATATCCTCTTGTTGGAATCTCGGTGAGCATCACATCTCCGCCGTAACGGCCGGCGATGTACTTGGCGATCGGTAATCCCATTCCAGTCCCTTCAGCGAAGTGTCCCTCCAGCGGTTCAAACATTATGGCGGCAACTTTTTGTGTCACGCCACACCCATTGTCTGCCACCCGAATATCAAGATCTTCACCTTGAGTTCGGAACGAAACTCGAATAAGTCCGGATTCATTCCTATTGCTTTCAGCGACAGCTTTAACAGCGTTCGAGACGAGGTTTAGGAGAATAGAGTCTAAGTCTGCGGGAACAATCCGTAGTTTGAGTTCCGGCAGGTCAATTGTCGTTTCCACCTTATCCGGGGGAGCGAGTCCTAAAATCGCGGCCAGGGATTTTCTTAACTCTCCTGTAGTAAGTACCTTTTTCTGCCGTCGCAGCTTTATTGGAACTACACGGAATAGCGCGGCGAAAGCGCTAATCCTTTTCCAAGCATCCTTAAGTAGGCTGAGCAAATCCTTGTCAGGCTTTTTATGACCGAGCTCGTCGATGCCTTCTGATACGACATCGAATTCCGCTCGCAACTCGTGTGCGAAGCTAGTCGCGGCTATCCCAGTCGACGCCAGCTGCGCATAGAGTCGGAGCGTTTGTTCGTTCTTGTCCAAGACGTCTGCTACCGCCTTTGACGCAACGTCGAAGTCCTTCCTAAGCTCCAGGTCCATTTGAACAGCTGTCGATTTAGAAATCTGCGTCAGGGCGCGTCGTGCAACTTGTTCTGCATCCTGCGACGTGGTCGACTTGTCCTCGTCGATCCTCGAGGGGATGGGTTGAGCAGAGGACTTGATACCCAGATACTCGGCGCGCCGTGCTGTTCCGAGTTCTCTAACAGCCCAGCGGACGTAGTTCGCTAGAGCGCCTACAGCCCCTTGATCTGAAAAGCCCGATCGGCCTGCCGTTACTACGAAATGGGGATGGTTCCTTCTCGTTATGTGAACTTCACCAATTAATTGCGAGTTTCCCGGAACCAAGGTAGGGCCACCGGTAGAAGTCCTTTGCTTTTCTAAGCCTGCCCAGTCGTCGCGGTTCAGGCCGTATGGTGGAATGTTTATCCCGTTACGATAAATTCGGACGCCTTGGTATCTTTCCAAGATTGCCGTCACTTCATTGCGCTGGAGAGTACCGCTTAAGCGCTTTGCTGCCTCGTCTCGCCGAAAGAATTTCAAGGACAGACGGACGCCAGCAAGCCGGGGGTCTATTTCATCTTTTTTCATTTGCCGAAAAACGATATTTGTCTCGTCGGTGCTGTCTACTATGCACGATCGAACCTTGGGCGTTCCGTCCGGCAAAACTCGAATATCTATTTCGGCTTCCGCAAGGCGAGAAACTGTCGCCAGCGGGTCGTCCATGGCGTACTGCTTTCCGTCGACGCGAAGAGAAATGCGGAAATGTTGCCCAGGAACAGAGACAAGAAACTGAGCGTGCGTCACTAGGAATTCTGTGTGGACGTTGTTCCATTTCACGTTCAAATCATGTATAGCCACACGGGCGCCAATAAGGGATGGCCTAGAACTGATCGCAATTAAGTATTCCTCCAAGCTCGGCGCCGTCCTCATCTGCTCCCAATCTACTTTTGCGACGAAGCCTTGTTCACGTCTACGGGAGGAGGCCATGGTGACCGAACGCCCGAGGGCAAACGAGGATAGTCGACCTAATCCCTTCTCCCCGATCAACGGGCGGCCATTTTCGCTTGTTTCCTGCCCTCTTTTGTGAGACGCGCCAATGACAAGCCAGCGCGTTTCGAACTCGTCTTGACTCATACCATGACCGTTATCGATCACGACTATTTCGCCACCGGACTTCCGCTGATCCACCGAGATGGCGACGCGTTTTGCATCTGCATCCCAAGCGTTTTTTACCAGTTCTAAGACGGCCAATGCGGGATCTTGGAGCTGCTCAGCCCCCAAAGGACCAAGCACCATCGGTGAAACTCGGAAGTGAGAGGTGCTAGTTGTGCCCGGCATACCAGCGCGCTATGGATCCAAAATTCAGAGTGGCGTCGTCTTGTTTTGTTGGGATACAAGCATAATACGGAATCCAGCAATAGGCTTCTGAACCTGTCGATCGGCTTCGGACATGTGGTCTTTGAATGCGTCGCGCGCTTATAGTCGGCCGGTTAGCTCTGCTCTCGATCCGCTATGACGGAGTCTGACTACATGCGCCGGGCGCTCGAGCTCGCGCGGCGTGCGCAGGAAGAAGGGGAGGTGCCGGTCGGCGCTGTGGTGGTGCTTGATGAAACTGTCCTGGGGGAGGGCTGGAATCGACCCATTACGGCCTCCGATCCGACCGCGCACGCTGAAATCCAGGCGATGCGTGCTGCCGCCACCGCGCTCTCCAATTACCGCCTCACCGGCGCCACGCTGTACGTCACGCTGGAGCCCTGCGCGATGTGCGTCGGCGCGATGTTCCATGCGCGCGTCGGCCGGCTGGTGTTCGGCGCCGCGGATCCGAAAACCGGCACGGCGGGCAGCGTAATGAATCTGTTCGACACCCCTTTGAATCATCACGCACAAATCCAAGGCGGCGTGCTGGCAGAGGAGTGCGGCGCGCTGCTCAGCCGGTTCTTCGCGTCCCGGCGATGAAGATCGTAATAGACACGTCCTCACAAGAGTTGCTTCTGCGCGATGAAGATCGCATCTTGAAGCGCTATCCGGTCTCGACGTCGAAGAAGGGGTTGGGGGAAAAGAACGGCAGTTTCTGCACGCCCCGCGGCCGGCATATCGTGCGCGCCAAGATCGGCGCCGGGCAGCCCGACAACACGGTATTCGTGCGGCGCCGCGCGACCGGAGAAGTCTGGACGCCCGACCTGCACGCGAGGTACCCGGGACGGGACTGGATCCTGACTCGCATCCTGTGGCTCTCGGGCTGCGAGCCGGGGAAGAACCGCCTGGGCGAAGTCGACACGATGCGCCGCTACATCTACATCCACGGCTCGCCCGACGTTGCGGTCATGGGCAAGCCGGGCTCGATCGGCTGCGTGCGCATGCGCAACCCCGACATCGTCGAGCTGTTCGAGCGGGTGGCGCCCTATACAGCGGTTGAGATCAGGGGCTGAAGCTTTTCGCGGCTGGGCGCCAGAACCACCGCCTTCTCGCAGATGATCCCGGTAATCAGCTCCGCGGGCGTGACGTCGAACGCCGGATTGCGCACGCTCACGCCTTGCGGCGCCCAGCGCGTCCCGCGGTAACCCGTTACTTCGTCGGCGGAGCGTTCCTCGATCGGGATGTGCGAGCCATCGGGAATGTTCGGGTCGAAGGTGGAGAGCGGCGCCGCGACATAGAACGGGATGCCATGGCGCCGCGCCAGGACGGCGAGCGCGTAGGTGCCGATCTTGTTCGCGACGTCGCCGTTGGCCGCGATGCGATCCGCGCCGACGACCACCACGTCCACCTCGCCCTGGCTCATCAGGTGCCCGGCCATGCTGTCGGTGATCAGCGTGCACGGGATGCCCTCCTGCACGCATTCCCATGCGGTGAGCCGCGCGCCCTGCAGGTAAGGGCGCGTTTCGCACGCGATCACCGAGACCTGCTTGTTTTTCGCGGAACGGATCACGCCCAGGGCGGTGCCGTGGCCGGCCGTGGCAAGGGCGCCGGTGTTGCAATGGGTCATGATGCGCGCCCGCTCGGGGATGAGCTCGGCGCCGAGCTTGCCCATGGCGCGGTTCGCCGCCAGGTCCTCGGCGAAGATCGCCTCGGCCTCGGCGCCGAGGTTTTTCGCTTTCTTCATCCGCGCGAGCGCCCAGAACAGGTTGACCGCGGTGGGACGGCTTTTCGCCAGCACCTCGAAACTTTCAGCGGATCCTTTGGAAAGCACCACGCCGAAGGCGGCAGCGCAGCCGATCGCCGGCGCGCCGCGCACCACCATGTCGCTGATCGCCTTGGCGACCTCGGCGGCCGTCCGGCAGGTGACGTAAATGGTCTTGTCGGGGAGAAAGCGCTGGTCGAGCAGCTCGAGGCAATCGCCCCGCCAGCGCAACGGCTCGACCGTCATCAGACGACGCGCTCGTTGCCGCCGTCGACGGGCACCTGCGCCGCCGTGGTCTTGGAGAAAAGCGGCCCGCACATTTCCGCGGCCAGCTCGGCGACGTCGCGCGAGGACACTTCCTGCTTCAGCAGGTTGTTCTTCCTGTACTGCTCGACCGTGAGGTTGTAGGCCTTGGCGCGCGAGGCAAGCACCTCGTCGGTCCACAGCGCCGTGTCGTAAACCGCGTTGGGATGCAGCGAATTGATGCGGATGGCGTCCTTCGCCCATTCCAGCGCCGCGACGCGCGCCAGCTGGTTCAGCGCCGCCTTGGAAGCGGAATAGGCCGCAGCCCCCGGGCCGGGCGCCGGCACGTTCTTCGAGCCGATGACCACGATGCGCCCGCCGCGCGGCGCGAGTTTGAGCAGGGGATGGCACATCTGCATTACCAGCAGGTTCGCCTCGACGTTGACCGCCATGGTGCCTTTCCAGGTCTGCGCCGCGATCTCCTGGATCGGCTGCGACGGTGGAAAAATACCGGCATTGAGCACCAGCATGTCGATGCCGCCGAAGCGCTCGACGCCGGCATCAAGGCTCTTTTCGATTGCCTTTGAATCGGTGAGATCGCAGGTGACGCCGAAAACATCGGGGCGCTTCCACATCGTCTCGACCGCCGCATTGCGATCGAGGGCGATCACGGCAGCGCCGCGCTTGAGGAAGGATTCGACGCAGGCCTTGCCGATCCCCGACGCGGCGCCGGTTACCAGCACCACCTCCCCGGCGAACAGCGGAGGCGAGCCCGCCTTGCGCAGCTTCGCCTGTTCCAGGTCCCAGTACTCGATATCGAAGATGTCTCGCTCGCTCACCGCGCGCCAGCCGCCGAGTGCCTCGGCACGCAGGATCACGTCGATGGTGTGGTCGTACAGGTCTTCGACGATCGCCGCATCGCGCGCCGTGCGGCCGACGGCGGCGAAGCCCACCTGCGGATCGAGCACCATGCGCGGCGCGGCATCCAGCATCGTCTTCTTGTCCGTCGCAGTCAGAGCCTGGCGTTCGAAGTATTCGCGGTACCTTTTCGCGTAGCCGGCCACGTCGCGGCCGAGCATCGGCAGCGGCTTGGTGCGGATCACGTGGTCGGGGGTCGCCGGGCCTTTCTGCGACAGCCGCTCGATCTCGGGGTGCCGCGCGAAACTCCTGAATTTCTCCGTCTCATTAATCTTCAAAACCACCGGAAATCCTGCCTGGTCGGCGATCGCTCGCCGCAGCTGCGCGATCTCCTCCCGCTTCGCCTGGGCGGGCTGCGCGTGCGGGTGGTTGAAGTGCCAAGCCTTCTCTTTCTGCAGATACTCTTCGGCCATCGACACCAGCTCGATCATGCGTTCGTACGATTCGCGCGCGTTGGCGCCGAAGGAAAAGATGCCGTGCGACAGCAGCACCATGCCAATGCAGTTCTGGGTGGCTTGTTTGGGAAATTCCCGCGCGCAATGCGCGGCGAGATCGAAACCCGCCATGATGTACGGGATGACCACCACACGGTCGCCGTAAATCTCGCCGATGCGCTTATCGCCGTCGGGAGCATTGGAGACCGAAAGCACCGCGTCGGCATGCGTGTGATCGACGTACGGGTGCGGCAGGATGGCATGAAGGATGGTTTCGACGGAAGGCGAGGGGGCGCCGGCGCGCAGCATGTGCGTGTTGAGCTCGTTCACCATCTGCGGATCGGGCAGGCGAGGGAGGCCGGCGAGCTTGCGCACATAGCCGAGCGCCACCGGCGTAAAGCCGGCCGGCTCGATCGTCTCGAGATCCCAGCCGCTGCCCTTGACGTAGAGCACGTCCTCGTCGTCGCCGAAGAGGTTTTTCTCGCGCAGCTTGACCGACGTATTGCCGCCGCCGTGCAGGACCAGCGATTTGTCGCGGCCGAGCAGGCGCGAGGTGTAGACACGCGGCCCCAGCGGCCCGCTGAATTGCGCCGCCTCGGCGTCGTTCCAGAGGCTTTTCATGCCGCGATTATACTTTTGGCGCCATGCCTCGAATCGAGCTGATGCCATGGGAAGAAGCGCGCGCCGACGCAAGCCGCATCCGCTTCGCGGTGTTCGTCGCGGAGCAGGGCGTGCCGGCCGACATCGAGCTCGACGAGCACGACGCGGTATGCATTCATGCGATCGCGTTTCACGAGGGCCAGGCGATCGGCACCGGGCGGCTGCTGCCCGATGGCCACATCGGCAGGATGGCGGTGCTCCAGGAGTGGCGCGGCCGCGGTATCGGCAGCGCGATTCTCACGAAGCTCATCGAGGCGGCGGTGCGGCGCGGCGACAGGGAAGTGCAGCTTTCAGCACAGGTCCACGCGGTCGAGTTCTATCGCGCGCACGGATTTCACGCCGAAGGCGGTAGCTACGATGATGCCGGCATCCCGCACCAGGCGATGCGGCGGGCGCTTTAGAACTCGTATTGCAGGGTCTCCTGTTCGGCGCCGTCTGCGGAGAATGTCCGCTCCGCGTAGCGCACCCTTCCTTTCCCCGCCCGCAGGAGCACCGTCGAACAGCGCGTCCCATACTGCGAATTCACGATGCGGGCCTCGGCGAGCAGCGAGAACAGGGTCTCGACCGCCGGCGACGGCTCGAGGGCTTTGCGGAAACGTGTTTTGCTTGCCTCGACGTCCGGCGAATCGAGCAGCAGATTTCCCAGGCCATAGACGCCCGGCTCGAGCCGCCGCGGCACGCCGTCGCGGTTCGACATCCACCACAGCTCCTCGCCGTCGGCCGCCAGCAGGTTGAAGCCGCTATAAGCATTCGCCTCGATTGCCTGGACGTACGCCGCTGGCGCGATGGCGTTTTCCAAAAAGCGCGCGACGAGGGCACCGCGCGATTCCGCCGCCGAAGGCTCGCGCGCACCGCGATAGTTGGTCACGGCGGCAAACCTGCCGCCGCGCGAGACGCCCATCCAGGTGCCGTGCGCCTGCAGATCACGCCCGGCGAGGATCCCGGGCTGGTCGCTCCAGAAAGCCGCCGCGGCCGCCGGGCGGCCATGGAATTCGTCCCGGTTAGCGGCCACCACGAGCGGGTAGTCCGCGTGGACGCGCCAGGCAAGAAGGATCAGGCAGATACGAAACGCTCCACCTTGCGCGGCAGGCCGAGCTTCGCGCCCTCACGGTCGAGCAGCACCTCGAAAGCCGCCTCGTCGGCGACGCCTTCGTACACCTCCATATAGGTGGCGGGATCGTCGCGGCGGCGCATCCAGCGGCCGCGCACGCCCAATTCGCGCTCGACGACCTTGAACAGCGCTTCGATCGCCGGCCGCAGCTCGCTCAGGCGCTCCGGGTCCAGCTTGTAGTAGACGTAATAGTTCAAATCGGCATCACGGCGAGCAGCTCGCTGCCGTTTTCCGCGGGCGCGACGTCGATCACCGTGCCGCCGTTGAATTCCTGCCCGGGACGCAACTCGACGCCGGCGGGCGCGTGCGCGCCCACCATGCGGCGCTTCACCTGCCCGCGGTACTGTGCGCGGGCGACGATCTCCTGGCCCGGATAGCAGCCTTTGCGGAAGTCGACGGCGCCCAGCTCATCGAAGTTCACCATCTGCGGCACGAACTTGTCCTGGGTGGCCGCCGTGATGAGCGGCCGGCCGGCGCGGATCTCCTGCAAGGTCCAGCGCTCTTCGCCTGCCGTTGGCGTGAGCGGAACTTCGCCTGCCGGCCCGAGAACCAGATAGCGGCCATCGCCCACGTGCACGGTAATGATGCTTCCTTTATGCGAAATCCCATTCGGGTCGGCCGGCCCATTGGCCCCGTCGCCCCAGACGCCGAACTGCTCCCAGCTTTCGCTCACGTCGGCGATGCGCACCTTCGCGCGCAGGACGAACATCGACAGCTTCCTGGCAACGCCCGGCGCGATGTCGCGCGCCAGCTGCAGCAGAAATCCCTGCGGCGCGGGAATCACCAGAAAGCTTGCCAGCAGCCGGCCTTTCGCCGAGCACCAGCCGGCGAGCGCGGCGCGCTCCGGCGGCAGATTCTCGATGTCCTTGGTGAGCTGGGCGTGGAGAAAGGCGCGCGCGTCGTCGCCGGAGACCGAAAGCAGACCGTAGCGGGTGAGGCGCGCGCACTCCATCGTAGAATGCGGATTTTACCGCTCCCGACACTGAAGACTGTCCTAGCTCTTGTCCTTCTCGTCGTGCTCGCCGCCGCGGGTTACGGCGCCTGGTACGTGTTCTCCCCGTTGCCGGTCAGCAAGCTGCCCCTGGAAGTCGAGATCCCGCGCGGCACGGGCTTGCGGGCCGCGGTGGACCAGCTCGAGCGTGCCGGCGTCGCCATTCATCGCCGCGAATTCGAGCTGCTGGCGCGCGCGCTCGGGAGAGAGCGCGACCTCAAGGCCGGAAGCTATGAAATCGCCGCGCCCCCGACGCCGCTCGAGCTGCTCGACAAGCTGACGCGCGGCGACGTGACGCAGGCCGAAGTCAGGCTTATCGAGGGCTGGACGTTCGCGCAATTTCGCGCCGCGCTCAACGAAAGCGCCGATTTACGCCACGACAGCGCCGCTCTCGACGAGGCGCAGATCCTGGCACAGCTCGATGCACCTGAGACGCATTCCGAGGGGCTGTTCTTCCCGGATACCTACCTTTTCGCCCAGGGCTCGAGCGACATGGCGGTGCTGCGCCGGGCGTACCGCGCGATGCAGCGGCATCTCAAGACGGAATGGGAGGCGCGCAACCCGAGCGTGCCGTACCACTCGCCGTACGAGGCGCTGATCATGGCTTCGATCATCGAAAAGGAGACCGGGCTCGCAGCCGAGCGCGACACTATTGGCGGAGTGCTGGTGAACCGGTTGCACATCGGCATGCGGCTGCAGGCCGACCCCACCGTGATTTACGGCCTGGGCGACGCCTTCGACGGCAACCTGAAGAAAAAGCACCTGCTGGAGGACGGGCCTTACAACACCTACACGCGCGCTGGCTTGCCGCCGACGCCGATCGCGATGCCGGGCCTGGCGTCGCTCAAGTCGGCGCTGCGTCCGGCCAAGACCGAGGCACTCTATTACGTTTCGCGCGGCGACGGCTCGAGCCATTTCTCCCGTAACATCAATGAGCACAACCGCGCCGTGAGCAAATACCAGCGCGGCGGCCGATGAGGGTGCGCGGCAAGCTCGTTACTTTGGAAGGGGTCGACGGCGCCGGCAAGTCGACGCACGTCGAGTTCATCGCGGATTCACTCGGCGCGCAGGGACACCATGTCGTCGTGACGCGCGAGCCGGGTGGCACGGATCTCGCCGAGCAGTTGCGCGAAGCGATCCTGCGCCATCCGATGCAGCCGCTCGCCGAGACGCTGCTGCTGTTTGCGGCGCGCGCCGATCATGTCGCCCGCGTCATCCTGCCGGCGCTCGACTCGGGCCACTGGGTGGTCTGCGACCGCTTCTCGGATGCGACCGCGGCCTACCAGGGCGCCGGCAAGGGCGTATCGCCGGAGCTGATCGAGCGGCTCTGCGATGCGGTACATCCGGGCTTGCGGCCCGAGCGAACGCTGGTCTTCGACTGCAGCTACGAGATGGCACGGCAGAGGCTCGCCGCTTCCGGCAAGCCGCTCGACCGCTTCGAGCGCGAGGACCGCCCGTTTTTCGAGCGCGTGCGCGGCGCGTACCTGGCGCGAGCCAAGGCGGAGCCGGATCGCATGCGCGTTATCGATGCGAGCCGAGATGTCGTGGAGGTACGCAAGGCCATCGAAACCCATCTGGCGGGTCTCTGATGCACCCCTGGAACCAGCCTGTTCTGGATTCGCTCAAGCTGCGCACCGAGCGGCTGCCCCACGCGCTGCTGATTCACGGCGCGCAGGGCGTCGGCAAGCTGGCGCTCGCCGAAAAGATCGCCCAGCTCCTCCTTTGCGAAGCTACGGATGCGTCGCGCAAGCCCTGCGGCTCCTGCGAAGGCTGCCGCTGGTTTACCGGCGGCAACCATCCTGATTTTCGCCGCCTCGAGCCCGAAGCCCTGGCGCAGCCGCCCGACGCCGCGACGGAGGAGGAGGGCGAAGCCCCCGCGCGCCGCGGCAAGCCGAGCATCGAGATCAAGATCGACCAGGTGCGCGAGCTGGCGGATTTCCTCAACATCGGCTCGCATCGCGGCCGCCTGCGAGTCGCCCTGGTGCATCCCGCCGAGGAGATGAATGCCAGCGCGGCGAACGCCTTGCTCAAAGCGCTCGAAGAGCCGCCGGCAAGTGCGATGTTCCTCCTCGTCTCGCATCGCCCCTCGCGTCTTCTTCCGACGATTCGCAGCCGCTGCGTGGCGCTGCCGGTGGCGATCCCGCGCAAAGAGGTAGCGCTACAGTGGCTCTCGGCGCAAGGGATGCAGAACGCCGAGCGCTGGCTTGCTTATGCAGGCGGCGCGCCGCTGCGCGCCCTCGACTATGCGGGCAAGGCGGCGCTCATCGAGCACATGCTGCGTTCGCCGGCGCCGGTCGAAGACCGCGACGAGCTCGAGCTGCTTGTCGAGGCACTGCAGAAATCGGCACTCGATCGGGCTTTCGTGGCGCTGGGCGGCGAGCCGAAGTACCGTACCGGTGCTTCGCCCGCGCCGCGCTCGCGGGCCAGGGATTGGCTCGCCTATGCGCGTCGGCTGGGCCAAGACCGGCCGCTATGCCGGCATCCTCTCAATCCGAAGCTCTTTTCGGCCGAGCTGATCGCCGGCATGCCGGATGATGCGACTTCTTAAGTCGTGCCTACAAGCCTTTGGCGCGGCAGGCTTTTAGACCGGCCACTCGGTTAGACGCGCGGATCTTTGACCTCGCCCTCATAGCGATAGAACACGCCGTCGGGCTGCTCGTGCTTGAGCAGCTTGCGGTTCAGCTCGCAATACATCTCAGGCACATCCCCGTGGTCGGTGTGCGACCAGCTCAGGACGGCGTATGGCCGCTTGTGGAGGAAAACCAGATCGGACTCCCGCAGCCAGGTCGTGCCGGCGGTATTGATGGGGTGACACACGCGGAACTGCGGTTTTACCTTCTCAGGCCAATCGACTCGCATAGGGCCTCCTCATGAAGCATCCCCTGGGAAGGGGAGATTAGAACGCTACGCGCAAGCTTTGTGTATCCTGCATTGCACTACGGAGAATTTAACATAATACACATTGTACGATAACGGCATCGCGAACCGCTCTTAAGTCAACCTGCCTTTTTAGGGTTCGGCTCTTGCGGACCCTGCCGCCCCTCCGCCGGTTTCGCATCCGCTGCAGCGCCTCGCGCCTTCTCCTTAGATTGCTCCTCTTTTCTGCGAGCCTCGTCGCGACTCTTTACTCGCTCAATCGTTTCGTGGAGGTGCGTCACGTCGTGCACGATCAACAGGCCCGGTAAGGTGTCCCCACGCTGCCTGTTCGCGAAATACGCCGAAACTATCCCCACGAGCCGGACGGCCTTTTCACCTTCGTCCAGGCTGTCCTCAAACACTGGACCGCCGCTAACTCCGTTGATAGCCACCCCATCGATGAAATACGAGTCATCCGCCCGGTTGAACGCACTTACACCACCCTGAAAGAAGCACAAAGTCTTAGGCGCCAGCGCCGGATATCCAGCCCATCCCAGCGCCACGCCGACCTTCACTTGATAGTCCTTCTGCAACAACGTAAGCATGCTCTCCGGCACAACAATCCCGCCGCTCCTGCACGCGTGTGCGGGAAGAAGGATAGCCGCCGAGTCGCGCTCCCGATCAACCAATACCGCGCGGTCGTCATAGCGCACAAAAACCTCTTTCTCCCCCTGAACAATTTTGATGGGCTGCCGCCAGTCCTCGGCGTCCTGCACGACATGCAGTGCCGTGGCAACCGCCACCAAAGCTCTATCCGCGTTGTAGGCAAAGAAAAATCCGGTGCCCGACCCCGCGGGAGTCTCCACCTTGACGATGTACGGCGTTACTTTTTCGCACGCGTCGTGCCAACTCATTTAATACCCCTCTACTTCGTCTTCGGCTGGGACCTTTCTTTCAGGAGCCTGCTAACGGCCGCGTTCAGTTCGGCCTCATCCTTCAAGGTATTCGCCATGCGCTCAACCAAATCGGCCAAGACTACTCGGATGCTCTTTGCCAACTCTAGACACTGCGCATCAGTCTCGGCGTGAAGCCCCTCGCTCAGCGCCGCATGCAGCAACGTGAGCGGATTGTTCCCATTGGAGAGTTCGCAGGCAGGGGGCCGGGCGTCCGGGCCGAGGGGGAACCCTAGGGAGGCGCGCGGCGGTTTAACTGTGCGTTGTTCTTGATAATCCCTGGGAAGGGTGGTCAGTCCACTACTCTCCCCCAACCGTATGACCCGAGAGTCCAGAACAGACCGCAAGCGGCGCATCGAAGTACGTCTTTCCCGGTGGAATCCTTTGCCGCGTGAAGTTCGCCGTGCGGCTCTGTGCTCGGACTGGCGCCAACAAGAGCAATGCAATCCAGGCAAGGGTGTTCGGTGGTGTCATCCATCACGCCAAGCCTGATTCCTCACGCTCCGAAAGTCCGTTCGCCACCCCACATAATGGCGAAGCGCGCGGCGCCCGAGGTCACTCAGCTAGTTGAGGCGGCCGGGGGGCAAAGGTAGCCGGGCCACCGGAATTCCTTCGTCGACCAGCTCATTGTGTTCCTTATCGGTCGCCTGGCCGCGGATCGCGCGGGCCGGCGTCTCCTGGTAGTAGATGCGTCGAGCCTCGGCCGGAAATTCCTTGCCGACGTCCTCGCTTTTGGTCAGCAACTCGTCGAGCATGCGGGAGTACAGCATCTGGGCGATGGCGAACGGGTCCTTGCCTTCCATGTCGGGTGTCTTGCCCGGGGTCTCTGGCTTTTTCGGTGTCTTTGGTTCGACCGCGCCCAGATTCACCCGCGAAGCCGACGGCACGCGTTCCACTTCCGCCGAGCCGCACGCCGGGCAAGCGAGCAAATTGCGCTCTTTCTGCGAGGCGAAATCGTCAGCCGAGCCAAACCAGCCCTCGAACCGGTGGCCGACCACGCAAAGCAGATCGAAAACAATCATTTGGCACATTCTACAATGCCGCCATGATCGCCGACCGGATCGAGGGCAAGTGGATCGACCTGTTCGCCAAAGTCTTTGCCCGCTGCAAGGTGGCCCCTCAGGAGGCCTGCGCGATCCTGTCCGAGTCGCAATCCCGCCTTCTTAACGTCCAGCTCGCCGAGTTGGCCCTGCAAAAGCTCGGCGCCAGGCCTTTCCACGTGGTTGTGCCGACTCCGCGCCAGTCGGCGCCGGTGCCGATCCGCTCCACCGGCGCGTCGACCGCGCTGCAAGGCCTCGCACCGGCGATCGGCGCCCTCGCGGCCTCATCGTTCGTCGCCGACTGCACCCTCGAAGGCCTGATGCACGCCGCCGAATTGCCGCAGATCCTGAAAGGCGGCGCGCGCGTTCTCTATATCTCGAATGAGCATCCGGACGTGCTCGAGCGCCTCGCCCCCTCCCCCGCCGACGAGCAGAAGGTGAGGGCAGGGATGCGGCTGCTGAAAAGCGCGAAGCGCATGCAGGTCACCTCGCCCGCCGGCACGAATCTCGAGATCCGCCTCCAGGGCGCCCGCGTCGGTGGCGTCTGGGGATACACCGAGAAGCCAGGGACGCTGTCGCATTGGCCCGGCGGCCTCTGCCTCGCCTTTCCTCAAGCGCAAAGTGTGAACGGCGCGCTCGTCATGGCGCCGGGAGACCTGAACCTGACGTTCAAGCGCTATCTCGAGTCCGCGGTGCGCTTGAAGGTCGAGAACGATTACGTCACCGCGATCGAGGGCGCAGGGCTCGACGCCGAGCTGATGCGCGAATATTTCGCCGCCTGGGGCGACCACGAGGCCTACGCCGTGTCGCATGTCGGCTGGGGTATGAATCCGCGCGCACGCTGGGAAGCGCTCGCGATGTACGATCGCCGTGACGTGAACGGCACCGAGCAGCGCGCCTTCGCCGGCAATTTCCTGTACTCGACCGGCGCCAACGAGGTCGCCGGGCGCTACACGTTGGGACATTTCGACCTGCCTTTGCGCCACTGCACCGTCGCGCTCGACGGCAACGTCGTGGTGCGCGAGGGAAAGCTGCTCGAGTGACACCGCTGGTGAGCGATCCGCGCTATTCGGTCGTCGGTTCGACCTACCCGCTCGATACGAAACAGAAAGCGCTGATCGAGCTCGTCGAATCGCTCGGGCCGCGCTTCGCCGAGCGCGCGGCGCGTTACGACCGCGAGGCGAGCTTTCCCCATGAGAATTACGCCGAGCTTCGCGCAGCCGGCCTGCTCGAACTGTGCGTGCCCGAGAAATTCGGCGGCCGCGGCGCCGACCTGAGAACCTATTCGATCATCTCGGCGACGCTCGGCAAGTACTGCGGCGCCACCGCCCTCACCTACAACATGCACGCCTGCTCGATGCTGTGGCCGGGGGCGCTCTCGGACGACCTCGACATGACGCCCGCGCAGCGCGCCGAGCACGAGAAGCACCGCGCGATCCACTACCAGCGAGTGGTCAAGGATGGAGCGATCTATGCGCAGCCGTTTTCCGAGGGCAGCGCCGCCGCCGCCGGACGGGCGCCCTTCGGCACCACGGCGACGCGCGTGAGCGGCGGCTGGAGCATCGACGGCAAGAAGATCTTCGCCTCGCTCTCCGGCGCGGCGCATTACTACGGCGTGCTTTGCACCGAGGCGAAGCCCGAGCTCTCGATGCGGGACACGCTCTACATGGCGGTGCCGGGAAATGCTCCCGGCCTGAGCATCATCGGGGATTGGGATCCGCTCGGCATGCGCGGCACAGTGTCGCGCACCCTCGTGTTCAAGGATGTAGTCGTCCCCGACGAGGCGCAGATGATGCCGCGCGGCATCTACTTCCAGGCCGCCAGCCGCTGGCCCCACATGTTCACCACGCTGTCGCCTACGTACATGGGCATCGCCATCGCGGCCTACGAATTCACCGTGCGTTATCTGCGCGGCGAGGTGGAAGGCATGCCGCCGGTGAAGCGCCGCATGTACCCGACCAAGCAGATCGCCGTCGCCGAGATGTGGGTGAAGCTCGAGCAGACGCGATCGCTGTTCTTACGCATGCTCGAGGACGCCCGCGTCGACCCGCCCAAGGACGCGCGGCTGCGCGCCTACGCGGCGCAGTTCACGATCATGGAGAACGCCAACGAGATCTGCCGGCTTGCGATCCGCACCTGCGGCGGCCAGTCGATGCTCAAGTCGCTGCCGCTCGAGCGCATGTACCGCGATTCGCGCTGCGGATCCCTGATGCTGCCTTGGACCGCCGAGCTGTGCCTCGACCGCATCGGCCGCGAAGCGCTCTACGAGCCGGGCGAGTCGGACGACTGAGTGAACCTGTCGCGGATCATCGAGCGCTGGGCGGCGCACTGCCCGAACAAGGTCGCCCTTCATTTCGAAGGGAAGGACTGGACGTACGCCGAGCTCTGGCAGCGCATCGAGCTTGCCACGAAGCGCCTCGGTATCGCAAAGGGCGATCGCGTCGCCTACCTCGGCTACAACAACCCGGAGATGCTGGTGCTGCTGTTCGCGCTGGCGCGGCTCGGCGCGATCCTGGTGCCGCTCAACTGGCGCCTCACCGCGGCCGAGCACAGCGAAATCCTCGCCGATTGCTCGCCCAAGCTCCTCTTTTGCGGCCCGGAATTCCAGGAACACGCAAGCAAACTCGGTGTTCCTCTGGGAAGTTTCAAGGACGAACGGGTTTTCGTCCTTGGAGGACAGGACAACGACGACATCCTCATCGTTTACACGTCAGGCACCACCGGCAAGCCGAGGGGCGCGGTGCTGACGCAGTCGGCACTGCTCTGGAACGGCTACAACTCGGTCCATGCCCACGACCTGTCGCAGGCGGACCACGTGCTGAGCCCGCTGCCGATGTTCCATGTCGGCGGCCTCAACAACCAGACGCTGCCCGCCTTGCTCGCCGGCGCCAGCGTCACGCTGCACAAGCGCTTCGAGCCCGGGCTGTGGCTCGCTGACGTGGGGCACTGTCGCCCTACTGTGAGCCTTCTGGTTCCAGCGACCATGGCCGCCGTGATCGCCCATCCAGCATGGCAAAAAGCCGATCTTTCCAGCCTGAAAATGCTCAATACCGGCTCCATGGTGGTCCCCGATTCGCTGATCCGCGCCTTCCACGAGCGCGGCGTGCCGGTCGGCCAGATCTACGGCGCCACCGAAACCGCGCCGATCGCCATCGTGCTCCTGAAGGAAGATGCCGTGCGCAAGGCCGGCAGCGCCGGAAAGCCGGCGCCGCACTGCGAGGTGAAGCTCGTCGACGGCGAGATCTGGGTGCGCGGACCCGCGGTGATGCGCGGCTACTGGAAAGACTACTCGGGCCTGACCCCGGATGGCTGGTTCAGGACCGGCGACCTCGCGCGCATCGACGAGGACGGCTTCTACTGGATCGTCGGGCGATCCAAGGAGGTCATCATCTCCGGCGGCGAGAACATCCACCCCGCCGAGCTCGAGAACGTGCTCGCCGACTGCCCGGCGATCGCCGGGGCGGCGGTGATTGGCATCGACGACCCGAAATGGGGAGAAGCCGCCTGCGCGTGCATCGTGCGCAGGGACGTCGGGCTGGATGAAACTACTGTAATGAAGCTTTTCGAGGGCCGCCTCGCGCGTTACAAGCAGCCCAGGCGAATCGTCTTTCTTGAAAGCCTGCCGCGCAACGCCATGGGCAAGGTGCGCAAGCCCGAGCTGAAGCGGCTAATCGACACGCAGCTCGGCTTCGCCAAGCCCCTCTAGCGCAAACTTCACCAGGTCGCCCTCCTTCGTCTCCTTGGAGGTGATAAGGCTGCCGGTGATGACGACGTCGCCGCGCAGGAGGCCGCGGCCATGCCGGGCGAGATGGTCGGCCACCCAGGCGACGGCGTCGAAGGGGTGGCCCATCGCGTCCGCGCCCCTGCCCTCACCCACGGCCTTGCCGTTGATGGTTGCTACTCCACGCACCGCGGCAAGGTCGATGTTCTGCCATTCGTACACCGTGTAGCCGAGCACCGCACCGTCGTTCCAGCCGTTGTCGGCGATCAGCTCGAGCGGGTGCTGCGCGAGCTGCGTGTAATCCGCCCCGCGGTCGTCCGCGAGCTCGATCGCCGGCATGACGCCGCCTACCGCGCGGGCGACGCGGTCGCGGAAGAACGGCGCGTCCGCCGCCGGCAGGTCTTCGGCGATCTCGACCCCGATCTCGAACTCGACGATGAGATGCACGTAATCCGCGGCGCGCACGCGCGCCGGCGTGCGATGCAGCGTGAATTCCAGCATCGCGCCCGCCTGCGGCGCGTCGACGCCGACGAAGCGCTGCATCTGGGCAGTGGCCAGCGCGATCTTGTAGCCCGCGATGCCGCCGCGCTTTTTCGCGCGCAGGGCGACGAAGCAGTCCTGGATCGCGTACGCTTCCTCGAGAGTACGCGGCGCGAGATCCTCGGGAAGGGAGCGGAAGCGTTCGCGCCGTTCGTGCGCTTCCAAGAGATGCTGCGCCGCCGCCAGGTGACGGTCGGTGGCCCTCATCCCTTGCCCGGATGGATGTGTCCGCATTTCGGGCAGCGGCGCGATCCCGCGTAGAAGGCATCGAAGAGCGGCGGCAGGTCCTGCACGATATTCTGGACGTTGACTTCCACCCGATGGACGAGCGCCCAGCATTTGGGGCAATACCATTCGAAGGCGTCGTCGACCTCGCGCGGCCGCACCTTTTCCACCACCAGCCCTATCGAGCCTGCGGGGCGCTGCGGCGAATGCCTGCAGTGACCGGGGACCAGCACCACCTCGCCTTCGCGGATCGGCATATCGCGCGGCTTGCCGTCCTCGATGATCTTCAGAACGATGTTGCCGCGCAGCTGGTAGAAGAACTCCTCGTACGGGTCGTCGTGGTAGTCGGTGCGCGCGTTCGGGCCGCCGATGACCTGGACGATCAGGTCATCGGCTTCCCTGAACACCATCTGATTGCCCACCGGCGGCTTCAGCAGGTGCGCGTGCTCGTCGATCCAGCGCGAAAAGTTGAACGGGGCGAGCGGCATCGGACGGAGCATTCTATTATGTCCACGCCATGAAGATCACCGCCGTCCATAGCTGCGTCCTGACTATCCCCACTCCCAAGCCGATCGCGCTGCAATACCCGCAGCACAAGCTGGTCGTCGCCGAGATTTCCACCGACCAGGGCGTGAGCGGCCTCGGCTACAGCCTGGCGTTCGGCGGCGGCGGCGCCGAGGCGATCCAGGTCTATCTCGACACGCGTCTGAAGCCTGCGCTGATCGGCGAGGATCCGCTCTTCGTCGAGCGCCTGTGGGAGCGCATGTTCCGCACCGACATGGGGATCAAGAAGCAAGGCGTCGCCGCGTACGCGCTCTCGGCGCTCGACATCGGATTGTGGGACATCGCGGCCAAGGCGGCAGGCCTGCCGCTCTACCAGCTGTGGGGCGCGGTGACCGATCGCATCCCGGCTTATGGCAGTGGCGGTTGGCCGCGCTACAGCGTGGACGACCTGATCGGCGAGGCCGAGCGCTACGCAGGCTTGGGCTGCAGGTACTACAAGATGAAGATCCACCATCCGGACCCGCGCGAGAACCGCAAGCGCGTCGAAGCGGTACGGCGCGCGCTCGGCGAGAGCATGAAGATGATGGTCGACGTCAATCAACGCCTCGACGTCCTGGGCAACATCAGGCAGGCGGCGATGCTCGAGGACCTCGATCTCGTCTGGTACGAGGAGCCGGTGCTCGCCGACGATACCGCCGCCTGCGCGCAGGTCGCCGAAAAAATAGGAATTCCGGTGGCGACGGGGGAAAACAATTACACGCGCTACGAATTCCGCGATCTCATCGAGCGGCGCGCGGCGCGCTATCTGATGCCCGACGTGTGCCGCGCCAACGGCTACAGCGAGACGCTGCGCATCGGCCGCCTCGCCGCCGCGCACCAGGTCGCCGTTTCGCCGCACGTGGTGCACGAGCTCTCGCTGCACGTCGTCGGCGCGCTCTCCAACGGCTTTCTCGTCGAGTTCATCGACTGGACGCCGCCCGACCTGTTCGAGGAAATGCCGCCATGCAAGGACGGCCACTTCCAGATCCCGCAGCGCCCCGGCCATGGCATGGCGCTCGCGAAAGGAGCGCTCGAGAAATACCGCAGCAGCTAGTGTGGTACTGTGCCAGCGGTTCATCTTCCTGGAGGAGGGAACGATGGAACAGTCCTCGGGTCGCCGGCGCTTTCTCAAGTCAGTGACCGCGATCAGCGGCGCAGCCAGCATTCCTGCGCAATCCCTGGCCGCCGAACCGCACGCTCAGCACGCGCCGCGCGGCGCCTCCCAGCCCTACATGTTTCTCACGCAGCCGGAAGCCGCGTTCATCGAAGCCGCGGTTGCGCGGCTGATTCCCGCGGACGAGCTCGGCCCCGGCGCGAAGGAGGCCGGCGTCGCCTTCTTCATCGACCGGCAGCTCTTCGGCGGCTGGGGGACGATGGCCAGGATGTACCGCCTCGGGCCGTGGCCGGAAGGCACGCCTCAGCAGGGCTACCAGTCGCCGCTCACGCCGCAGCAGGTGTACCGCATCGGCATCCGCGCGGTGAACGAGCATTGCGCAAAGCACCACGGCAAGAGCTTCGAAGCGCTGGCGGCGCCGCAGCAGGACGAAGTGCTGCGCGGCCTCGACGCCGGCAAGATCGAGCTGGAGGCGGTGCGCGCGCAGTTCTTCTTCAACATGCTGCTCGCCAACACCATCGAGGGCTTCTTCTCCGATCCGGTCTATGGCGGCAACCGCGACAAGGTCGGCTGGAAGCTGGTCGGTTTCCCCGGCGTCGCGGCGGTCTACACCACGCATGTCGACAAGCATGGCGTGCCCTACAACGCGGTGCCCGTGTCGATCATGGACGTGGTCGACAACCGCGTCGAGGTGGACGAGAGCGGGCATCCGAAGCACGTTCTCCTGACGCGCAAGGATTGATCATGCCGACGAAGCTGAAACCGGTGGACGTCGCGATCGTCGGTGCTGGGCTCACCGCAACGATCCTCGCGAAAGAGCTGGCCGAAGCCGGCCTGAAAGTCCTCGCCCTCGAGCGCGGGCACTGGCGCGACACCGATCCCGACTTCGCCATGCCCTATGTGCACGACGAGCTGCGCTTCGTGGGCCGGCACGAGCTGATGCAGGACCTCTCGCGCGAGACGATCACGTTCAGGAACAACGCCGCCGAGACCGCGCTGCCGATGCGCCAGCTCGGCTCTTTCCGCCCCGGCGAGGGCGTCGGCGGCGCCGCAGTGCACTGGGGCGGCCTCACATGGCGCTTCCTGCCCTGGGACTTCGAAACGCGCAGCCGCACGCTCGCACGCTACGGCAAGGGCCAGCTTGCCGAAGACTGCACCAGCCAGGACTGGGGCGTCACCTACAACGAGCTGGAGCGTCACTTCGACCGCTTCGAATATCTCTACGGCATCAGCGGCAAGGCCGGCAATCTCAAGGGCAGGATCATCCCCGGCGGCAACCCGTTCGAGGGTCCGCGCTCGCGCGAGTACCCGAACCCGCCGCTGAAGGCCACCTACGCCGGCGCGCTGTTCAAGCAGGCGGCCGAAAGGATGGGCTACAAGCCTTTCCCGACGCCAACCGGAGCGGTCTCCCGTGCCTATACCAACGAGTACGGCGCGACCATCAATGCCTGCGTCTACTGCGGCTATTGCCAGTTCTTCGGCTGCGAGATGGGCGCGAAGGCGAGCCCGCAGACCGCGGTGCTGCCCAACCTGATGAAGCAGAAGAACTTCGAGCTGCGCACCCACGCGAACGTCACCAAAGTGAACCTCGACGCCAGCGGAAAGCGGGCGATCGGCGTCACCTACGTCGATTCGCGCGGCCGCGAGTTCGAGCAGCCGGCCGAGATGGTGCTGCTGTGCTCCTACGTCTTCAACAACGTGCGGCTGATGCTAGTCTCCGGCATCGGCAGGCCCTACGACCCGGCGGCGAACACCGGGGTCGTGGGCAGGAACTATGCCTACCAGACGCCTTCCAGCGTGATCCTGTTCTTCGAGGACAAGGTCTTCAACCAGTTCATGGCCGCCGGCGGGCTCGGCATGGCGATCGACGAGTTCAACGGCGACAACTTCGACCATGCGGGGCTGGGCTTCATCGGCGGCGGCTTTTTCAGCGCCGCCAGCACCGGCTCGCGCCCGATCGAGGTACGGCCGGTGCCGCGCGGCACGCCGCGCTGGGGCTCCGGGTGGAAGCAGGCGGTGGCGAAATACTTCAACCGCTCGTTCCCGGTCACGATCCAGGGCGCGTGCCAGAGCTACCGCGGCAATTACCTCGACCTGGATCCGACGTATCGCGATGCGTACGGGCAGCCGCTGCTTCGCATGACGTTCGACCGTCACGAGAACGAGCACAAGATGTCGATATGGCTCACCGACAAATGTGCCGAGCTCGCCAAGGCAATCGGTCCGTCGAAAATGAACGTCAACCCGCGCACCGAGAAGTACACCATCGTGCCTTACCAGAGCACGCACAACACGGGCGGCGCCATCATGGGCAGCGATCCGGCGACCAGCGCAGTCAACAAATACCTGCAGAGCTGGGACGTGCCGAACGTGTTCGTCATCGGCGCGAGCGCGTTCCCGCAGAACGGCGGCTACAACCCGACGGGAACGGTGGGCGCCCTCACCTACTGGGCGCTGGAGGCGATCAAGAACCGCTATCTCAAGCGCCCTGGCGCGCTGGCCGCCTAGCGCTCACTCGCAGAAATACTCTACTACCTCGGCTGCGGCGGTGCGCGACTGGCCGAACGCGATCCAGCCGTGCCTGCGCAGCGTCAAGTCCTCGCGCTGCAGCAGGACCTCGCTGTCGCCCTCGATGGTGACGTAAGTGCCGTTCGTGCTGTGGTCTCTGAGCACCCACTTGTCCAGCCGCCGCTCGATCGTGCAGTGCTGGCGCGAGGCCTTCTGGTCGGCGACCACCAGGCCGCAGCCTTGCTCGCGCCCGAGCGTGACCGAGTCGTTGTCGCGCCGGCGCGTGAGCTCCTGATCGCGGTATTTCAGCCGCAGCACCGAGGCGGCGGGCCGCGCCTTCGGGCGGTATCCCGCGACCGTGGTCCGGTCCTCGACCGGCCGCCACATCACCTCGCACAGCCCGACCTCGTCCGCCTTCCCCTTGACCTGGATCGAGTAGAGGGGCCTGGTGAACATCTTGAACGCCGGGCTCAACAGCTCCGCGGTCTCGTGCGAGATGATGATCTGGCCCTTGCCAGCCTGCTCGACGAGCCGCGCGGCCAGGTTCACCGTGTCGCCGAACACGTCGTCGTCGAGCTGGATCACCGGTCCGCTGTGAAAGCCGATGCGTACGCCGAGCTTGGTGCCGCCGACCTCCGGCAGCTGCTCGATGGTGGCGTGCATCTCGGAGGCCGCGCCCGCCGCCGCATCCGCGCTGGGGAACAGCACCATCACCTCGTCGCCGATCGTCTTCACCACGCGCCCGCCGGTCGACTCCGCGGCCTTGCGCATCTGCTCGATGCAGCGCCCGATCGCCTGCATCGCGGCGCTGTCGCCGGCCGTCTCGTAGAGCTTGGTGCTGCCGCTCACGTCGGCGAAAAGAACTGTGGTTTGCCTGCTGTCTTCCATCCCGAGCGCGACGCTAGCGGAGAAGCGCCATTACGGCAATGACCTAGGTCCCCAAGCCCCGGCATTTTTACCTGTTTGACAAGCCGGTCGCTGGTGCCCGGGGCCGGACTCGAACCGGCACGACCGGTTAAGGTCGGGGGATTTTAAGTCCCCTGTGTCTACCAGTTTCACCACCCGGGCAGCCTGTGATCGATGAGGCCGCGGCTTGAATCTGGAGGCGGGAGTCGGAATCGAACCGGCGTCCACGGCTTTGCAGGCCGCTGCATAACCACTCTGCCATCCCGCCGAAGAGGGGCGGATTATAAGACAGCCGGCCTGATCTGCCCGCGGTGCCCCGAGAGAACAAGAAAAGATGGAGCGGGAAACGAGTCTCGAACTCGCGACCTCAACCTTGGCAAGGTTGCGCTCTACCAACTGAGCTATTCCCGCGTCCGATGGGTGAAGAATTATAAGGCCTCGCCATTCCCGCCTCAACCGCGCACCGAGGCGTGCGGCAGCGCTTTGCGTAGGTAGTAAAGCATCGACACCACGGTCAGCACCGCGGCGATGTTGATGAGGATCGTGCCGAGCACTTGGCAGTCCACCAGCCCGAACAGACTATCGTCATAGAGGAGCAGCAGCGGGATCGCGATCATCTGGCTCACGGTCTTCAGCTTGCCGATGAAAGCCACTGCGACGCTCTTCGCCTGCCCGACTTTCGCCATCCACTCGCGCAGCGCCGAGATCGCGATCTCGCGACCGATAATGATCAAGGCGACGACGGCATCGACCCTTCCCTCCTTCAAGAGCACGATCAGCGCGCCAATCACGATCAGCTTGTCGGCGACCGGGTCGAGAAAAGCACCAAAAGCCGACATCTGGTTGAGCTTGCGCGCGAGGTAGCCGTCCAGCCAGTCCGTCACCGCGGCGAAGATGAAGATCGCGGTCGCGGTCGTGTTCTTGCCGGAAAAAGAAAGCCATTCACCGGGCACGTAGAAAATGGCGATGATCAGCGGAATCAGGATGATCCGCGACAGCGTGATCAGGTTCGGGACGTTGAGCGGCATCATGGGCTCGCCGACTCGTGCAGGTGCCGGTAGATGCGCTCGGCGAGCGGGCGGCTGATGCCCTCGACCTTGGCGATGTCGTCGATCGCCGCCGCCTGCACGCCGCGCAGGCCGCCGAAATGCTCGATCAGCGCCTGGCGGCGCTTGGCGCCGATGCCGGGAATCTCGTTCAGCATCGAGCGCGTGCGCGCCTTTCCGCGGCGCGCGCGGTGCCCGACCACGGCAAAGCGGTGTGCCTCGTCGCGGATGGCCTGGATCAGATGCAGCCCGGGGTGCGTAGGCGCGAGCTGCAGCGTGCGCGCTTCGGATTCGATGATCAGCTCCTCGAGCCCGGGCTTGCGCTCCGGGCCTTTGGCGACGCCGACCACCGCGACGTCGTTCAGGCCCAGCTCGACTAGAGCCGCCTTGGCCGCCGACACCTGGCCCTTGCCGCCGTCGATCAACACCAGGTCCGGGATCTTGCCGCCCTCGGCGTTGACGCGCTCGTAGCGCCGCGAGAGCACCTGGCGCATCGCCGCGTAGTCGTCCCCCGGCGTGACGTCGCGGATGTTGAAGCGGCGATACTCCGATTTCTGCATCTGCTGCCGGTCGTACACCACGCACGAGGCCACCGTCGCCTCGCCCATCGTGTGGCTGATGTCGAAGCACTCGATGCGCTGCATGCCCTCGGGCAGGCCGAGCGCCTCGCGCAAGGCCTGCAGGCGTCCTTCCTGCGTGACGCGGTCTCGCACGCGCTGCGCGATGGCGAGCACCGCGTTCTTGTGCGCCATGTCGAGCCAGACCCGCCGTTCGCCATGCGAAGGGGTCACGACGTTTGCATTTTCGATCTCCAGCTCTACGGGCTCATTGGAAACGACGAGACCGGGTAGCGGTTGTTCGAGGTAGTGCTGATCGAGAAATGCGGCGATGACTTCGGCCGGCGCCGCGCCCTCGGCGTTCGACGGAAAAAAGCTGCGGTCGCCGACGTGCCGGCCGCCGCGGATCATCACCAGGTTGACGCAGGCGATGCCGCCCTCGATGGCGCAGGCGACCACATCGGCATCGACGCCGCGGTTGGACTCGACATACTGGCGCGCCTGCACTCGTGAAAGCGCTCGTACCTGGTCGCGATACGCTGCCGCCTCCTCGTAGCGCTGCGCTGCCGAGGCCGCGTTCATCTTCTCGCTCAGGCCGCGGATGACGTCGTCCTCGCGCCCTTCGAGGAACAACACCGCGTTCGCCACGTCCTCGGCGTACTGCCCGGCCGAAATCAGGCCAGTACAAGGCGCGGTGCAGCGCTGGATCTGGTGCAGCAGGCAGGGGCGCGAGCGGTTCTCGAATACCGTGTCCTCGCAGGTGCGCAGGCGGAACACGCGTTGCAGCAACTGGATGCTCTCGCGCACTGCGTACGCATGGGGAAACGGGCCGAAGTAGCGGTGGCGGCGCTCCTTCGCGCCGCGGTGAAAGCCCAGGCGCGGAAACTCGTGCCCGGTGACGGTCAGGTAGGGATAGGACTTGTCGTCCCGGAACAGGATGTTGTAGCGCGGCGTGAGGCTCTTGATGAGGTTGTTCTCAAGGAGCAGCGCCTCTCCTTCGGAGCGGGTCGCTGTCACCTCGACTCCTGCCACCTGCGACAGCATCATCTGGATGCGCGGGCTCGAGGCCTGCTTCTGGAAATACGAGCCGACCCGCTTCTTCAGGTCGCGCGCCTTGCCGACATACAGCGCCTCGCCCTGCGCGCCGAGCATCCTGTACACGCCTGGCAGATTCGGCAGTCCGGCGACGAAGGATTTTGCGTCAAACACGATGAGTTGATTATAAATCGTGTAAAATTCGCGCCCTTTTTCGAAGCAGAGCAGTACGCCATGGCCAAGGTAGAGGCAGTCCAGATCCGTCCCGGAAACCTCCTCGAGTGGGACAAGCGCGTCTGGCGCGTCCTCAAGTCCTACCACGTCCACGTTGGCGGCCGCGGCGGCGCTTTCATGCAGGTCGAGATGAAGGACATCGAGGCCGGCACCAAAACCAACCAGCGTTTCCGCACCGAAGACAAGGTGGAGCGCGCCTTCGTCGACCCGCGCGACATGCAGTACCTGTACCAGGACGGCGACAGCTACGTGTTCATGGACAAGGAGAATTACGAGCAGCTGTCGCTGCCGGCCGAGTTCCTCGAGGGCCAAGCGGGCTATCTCCTGCCCAATACCGACGTGCAGATCAACTTCTACAACGGCCGCGCCATCGGCATCGAGATCCCGCCCTCGGTCGTGCTGACGGTGGTCGATACCGAGCCGGGCATCAAGAACGCCACCGCCACCAACACCTTCAAGCCGGCGAAGATGGAAACCGGGATCACGGTTCAGGTGCCGCCCTTTATCAACAAAGGCGAAAAGATCAAGGTCGACACCAACGAAGGCACCTATATGGAGAGGGCCTAGGCGGCAAGGCAGGACATTCTGTCCTGGGCCTCTCGATAGGCAACGCTCTTTCTCAGGTCTCTTCCGCCTTTCTTCCGCATCCGCTCCAGCCGCTCGGGGCTCGCCAGCGACAAATCGCCGAGCGACTCAAGAAGCTTCTCCTGGCCCTGCGGGTCATTGCATAACAGCACCATGTCGCAACCCGCGGCGAGCGCCGCACGTGCCCGCCCGGGTATCCCGCCCGCCGTGCTCGCCCCCACCATCGACAGGTCATCGCTAAAAATCAGGCCGTCGAAGCCCAGCTTGCCGCGCAGTACTTCCTGCAGCCAGAACTTCGAGTAGCCGGCGGGCTCGGAGTCGACTTGCGTATAGATCACATGCGCCGGCATGACCGCGGCGAGACCTGCAGCCATGGCGGCACGGTAGGGAAGGACGTCCTTTCGTAACACCTCGTTGAGAGGTCTTTCATCGCGCGGCACGTCGACATGTGAGTCGAGCGGCGCGAAACCGTGACCCGGAAAGTGCTTACCGACTGCCGCCATGCCGGCGTCGGCCAGCCCCTGCACGATGCTGGCGCCGAGCGCGCCGACCGCGTTCGGGTCGAAATGCAGCGCGCGATCGCCGATGGCCGCGCACGAGCCGTAATCCAGGTCGAGCACCGGCGCGAAGCTGAAATCGACGCCGTGCGCGCCAAGCTCGGCGCCGATGATGTAGGCGGCGGCCCGCGCCGCCTCGCGGGCCGCATCGCGGTCGCGGTCCCAGAGCCGACCGAGCTCGCGCATGGGCGCAATCGCCGTAAAGCCTTCGCGAAACCGCTGCACTCGCCCTCCCTCGTGGTCGACGCAGATCGGAAGCGCGGGTTCGCGCAATCGTTCTATCTCTTCCGTGAGAGTCTTGAGTTGCTCGGGATTCTCGTAGTTGCGGGCGAACAGGATCACAGCGCCCGCCGCCGGGTGGCGCAGGCGCTCGCGCTCCTCGTCGGTTGGCACGGTGCCTGCGACATCGATCACCGCGGGACCGAGGGGACGCCTTACTTTTCGCACTCGAGGATCACCGTGGCGAAGGCCACGCCGCGTTCATCCGACAACGAAACGTGGGCATGCAGGATTTTTTTTTGCTTTAGAAGAAGTTCCAGCTCGTCTGAAAACTGCAGCACCGGTTGCCCCGACGGAAGGTTCTTCACCCACACGCCATGCCAGTTCGCCGGGGCGTGGATTCCCGTGCCGAGAGCCTTGGTGAAGGCTTCCTTGGCGGCGAAGCGCTTGGCGAGGTAGGCGGCGGGCAGCCGGTGGTTCTTGAATCTGTTAAATTCAGATTCACAAAGAATGCGTCGCGCAAAGCGTTCGCCGAAGCGCACCAGCGCCTTCTCGATGCGGCCGATTTCCACCACGTCGGTGCCCACGCCGTAGATCACCGCGCGGCCTGGACCATCAGCTGCTTCATCTCGCGCACCGCCTCGCGCATGCCGACGAACAGCGCCCGGCTGACGATGGCATGGCCGATGTGCAGCTCCCTTACGCCGGGCAGCCGGGCGACCGGCTCGACGTTGAAGTAGTTGAGGGCATGCCCGGCGTTGAACCGCATGCCGAGCGCGCGGATGGCTTCGCCGGCGCGCCCGATGCGCTCGAGCTCGGCCACCACGGCCGGGCTCTCCTCGTCGCGCCCCTTCGAATGGAAGGCGTGCGCGTAGGGCCCGGTATGCACTTCGCACACTGCCGCGCCGATGCGCGCGGCGGCCTCCACCTGCCGCAGCTCGGCGTCGATGAACACCGAGACCACGATTCCCGCTTCGGCCAGCGGCGCGACCGCCTGCTTGAGCTTGGCCTCCTGCGACGCGATGTCGAGGCCGCCCTCGGTGGTGATCTCGTGCCGGCCTTCGGGCACCAGCATCGCCATCTCGGGCTTGACCCTGCACGCGATGCCGACCATCTCGGCGGTCGCCGCCATCTCGAGGTTGAGCCGGATGTGAGTCAGCTCGCGCAGGCGCCTCACGTCCTCGTCCTGGATGTGGCGCCGGTCCTCGCGCAGGTGCACGGTGATGCCGTCGGCGCCGCCGAGGTGCGCCTCGACCGCCGCCCAGACCGGATCCGGCTCGTACGTGCGGCGCGCCTGGCGCACCGTGGCGACGTGGTCGACGTTGACGCCGAGCTCGATCATAGGTCGTTCAGCTCCATCAGCACCGTGCGCGTGTGCAGCACCTGCCCGTGAAGGCGCTCGCCGATGAGCGCTCGCATGAGCGTGCGTGCCTCGTCGCGCGTCTCGGGTCGCGCGTAATCGCCAGCGGCGACGTCGAGCAGCGTCCGGCCGCTCACCACCAGATCATTTGAATGAGAATTTCTCACAGGCATCGGCCCGCGATCCGGCTCGTAAACGTAGCGAGCGTCCGGATCGATCGGCGCGCCGCTCGCCGCGTCGTGCTCAAGCAGCGGAGCATAACCGAGCTCCCCCAGCAGCCGCTTTTCGAAGCTCCTGAGAGTTGAAGGAAAAGAATCGCTTGCTGACAGACGACCCAGGGTTTCACTGTAAGTGTCGAACAGCGCCTCGTGCGGATCGTCGCGCGGCAACAGGCGCAGCACCAGCTCGTTGACGTAGAAGCCGCACATCAGCCCGCGGCCTGCGAGCGGCTGCAGGCCGCCCGACCATTCGGCCGAGATCAGATTGCCGAGCTCCGCCGAAGTGCTCCAGCTCAGCCGCAGCGGATGAAACGACAGCAGCACGCCGCGCATCGCTGAACGCGGCCGGCGCGCCCCGCGTGCCAGCACCGCCACCCGGCCGAAGCGCCGGCTGAAAACCTCGACGATCAGGCTCGTCTCCTTGTAGGGATACGTATGCAGAACGTACCCCGGCTCGTGGTCTGTCCTGCGCTTCATTCGTACCCCAGCTGACGAAGTACGCGCACGTCGTCGGTCCAGGCGCGCCGCACTTTTACCCAGACCCCGAGATAGACCTTGCCCTCGAACAGTCGCTCCATGTCCTTGCGCGCCGCGCTCGCCATGCGCTTGAGGCGCTCGCCCCGCGCGCCGAGGACGATCAGCTTCTGACTCTCGCGCTCCACCAGAATGGTGGCCTCGATGCGCCGCAGCCGGCCTTCCTCGCGAAAGCTCTCCACCACCACCTCGCAGCGGTAGGGAAGCTCCTCGCCCAGCCCGTCGAACAGCTTTTCGCGCAGCAGCTCGGCAGCGAAAAACCGCTCGTCGCGGTCGGTGAGCTGGTCCGCGGGATAGGCCGCCGGACCTTCGGGCAGCGCTTCGCGCAAGACCCGCAGCAATTCGGCGGTGTTCTTGCCGGTCTTGGCGCTCACCGGAACGACGGCATGGAACTCGCGCGCCTTGGACAACCGGTCGAGGAACGGGATCAGGTCTCTCTCATGCTTCAAGAGGTCGATTTTATTCACCACAGCGATGATCTTTCGATCCTCGGGAATGCGCTCGAGGGCTGCGCGATCCTCGGGGCCGAAGCGCAGCGCCTCGACCACGAACAGCGCGACATCGGCATCGCGCGCCGCTTCCGTCGCCCGCCGGTTGAGCGCCCGGTGCAGCACGCTGCGCGAGCGGGTCTGCTGCCCGGGCGCATCGACGAAGATGTACTGGCACTCGGCGCGCGTCAGGATGCCGGTGATGAGGTGCCGCGTGGTCTGCGGCTTGGCCGAGACGATCGACAGCTTCTCGCCGACCAGCCGGTTGAGCAGGCTTGATTTGCCGGTATTCGGGCGGCCGGCAATTCCCACCGTCCCGCAGCGGTAAGTTTCACTCATTTGGCGAGTTTTTCCAGCATCGCCATCGCCGCCTGCTGCTCGGCGCGCTGACGCGAGGTGCCGCTGCCGATCGCCTTGAGCCCGAGCTCGGTCACCGCGCACTCGACCTCGAAAGATTGCCGGTGCGCCGCGCCCTGCACCGAAACCACGCGGTACTGCGGCAGTTGCCGCTGCTTCCCTTGCACGAGCTCCTGCAACCTGGTTTTGGCGTCCTTTGCCGCCGCGTCGGGATCGAGCCGGTCGAACAGCGGGCCGAAAACCTCTCGGATGGCCGTGCGCGCCGCCTCGTAGCCGCCGTCGAGAAACAGCGCACCAAACACCGCTTCCAGCGCGTCTGCGAGAACCGAGGGCTGAACGTCCACCTTGGCCAGCCGAAGATGCTGCGCGAGCCCGATATGCTCCGCCACCTCGGCAAGTGTCTCCTCGCGTACCAGGCTCGCGCGCAGGCGCGTCAGCTTGCCTTCCGAGAGCTGCGGAAAACGCGCGTAGAGCTCGTCGGCGACCGCGCAGCCGAGCACGCCGTCGCCGAGGAATTCCAGCCTTTCGTTGTTCTCGGGGCCGTAGCTGCGGTGGGTCAGCGCCTGCTGCAGCAGCTCGACGGCTGCGAATCGGTGGCCGAGCCGCTTTTCCAGGGCCGCGGGCCGGGACAAGGCGATCTACTAGTCCTTCGAATTGGCCGCGAAGTCGATGTACACGCCGAGATTGGCGAACAGCGGGATTTCCTTGCGGTACGCGAAGCCGATGATCACCTCGTTACCCTGCTTGGTGATCTCCAGGTCGGCGGCCTTGACCGTGTCGATATTGTCGATCGCGGCGCGGTTGTCGAAATTCCTGCGGATCTCGGCGACCGTGGCGCCCCGGTCGCGCGCGAGCGCGCTGATCGCCTTCTTGGCGGTGAAGTACTCGATGTAGGCGGGGAGCAGCTTGAAGCCGAGCAGCGCCACGAAGATCAGGATGAAGAGCAGAGTGATCAGCCCCATCAGCGTGACCCCGCGTTGACCGTGGCTGTGGCCCATGATTGCTGCCTCCCTGTTTCTCATTTGAAAGACCCGAAGCGGCCGAGCTCGTTGAGGTTGAGCCAGATGAAAAACGCCTTGCCGACGATGTTCTCGTCCGGCACGAAGCCCCACACCCGGCTGTCGCTCGAATTGTCCCTGTTGTCGCCCATCATGAAGTAGTGTCCCGGCGGAACCGTGCACGCCAGGCCGCTCATATTGTAGTGGCAATTTCCGGCGTGCGGGAACGCGCGCGAGGGCGCGACGAACGCCGGCGCGTCCTCCTCGAGCAATATTTGATGCTCGACACCGTTCAGCGTCTCGACGAAGCGGCGCGAGAACTGCATGCGCTCCTTCGACAGGTAATCGTCGATCTGGCGCACCGGCACCCGCGTGCCGTTGATGGTGAGCCGCTTGTTGCGGTATTCGACGCGGTCGCCCGGCAGGCCGACCACGCGCTTGATGTAGTCGAGCGACGGATCCTCCGGATAGCGGAACACCATCACGTCGCCGCGGTGCGGGCTGCCGATCTCCACCAGCTTTTTGTTTGCCACCGGAAGACGCACGCCGTAAGTGAATTTGTTCACCAGGATGAAGTCGCCGACCAGCAGCGTCGGCACCATCGAGCTCGAAGGGATCTTGAACGGCTCCACCAGGAACGAGCGCAGCAGAAAGACGATCAGGATCACCGGGAAGAAGCTGACCGAGTACTCGACCCACCACGGCTGCTTCGCCCCGGCCGGACGCGCGCGGCGCAGCCACGCCGCCTCCAGCGCCCAGACCGCCCCGGTGACGACGAGCAGGATCAGCAGGAACAGCGCGAAGCTCAACTGTCGCTCCGCTGCAGCACCGCGAGAAATGCCTCCTGGGGAATTTCGACCGAGCCGACCTGTTTCATGCGCTTCTTCCCTTCCTTTTGTTTTTCCAGCAGCTTGCGCTTGCGCGTGACGTCGCCGCCGTAGCACTTGGCGAGCACATTCTTGCGCAACGCCTTTACATTCTCCCGCGCCACGATATGCGCGCCGATCGCCGCCTGGATCGCGACATCGAACATCTGCCTGGGAATAAGCCCGCGCAGCCGCGTCACCAGCTCGCGGCCGCGCGCTTGCGCGCTGTCGCGGTGGACCATGCTGGAGAGCGCGTCGACGCGCTCGCCGTTCACCAGGATGTCCAGGCGCACCATGTCGGCCGCGCGGTACTCCTTGAACTCGTAGTCGAGCGAGCCGTAGCCGCGCGTCATCGACTTCAGCCGGTCGAAGAAATCCAGCACCACCTCGTTGAGCGGCAGGTCGTAGGAGATCACGACGTGGCGTGCCGAGTAATGCATATTGGTCTGCGTGCCGCGCTTCTGGGTGCAAAGCGTGATCACCGGGCCGACGTATTCCTGCGGCACGAAGATCTTGGTCGCGATCACCGGCTCGCGGATCTCCTCGATCAGAGTGGCATCGGGCAGGCGCGCCGGGTTCGAAACCTGCTCGATGCTGCCGTCGCGCAGCAGCACTTCGTAGACCACCGAGGGCGCCGTGGTGATGAGGTGCATGCCGTACTCGCGCTCGAGCCGCTCCTGCACGATGTCCATGTGCAGCAATCCGAGGAAGCCGCAGCGAAAGCCGAAACCGAGCGCCTGCGAGGTCTCAGGCTCGTAATGGAAGGAAGCATCGTTCAGGTGCAGCTTCTCGAGCGCGTCGCGCAGCGCCTCGTACTGGCTCGACTCGACCGGGAACAGGCCGGCGAACACCTGCGGCTTCACTTCCTTGAACCCCGGCAGCGCCTTGGCCGCCGGCTTGTCGTCGTGCGTCAGCGTGTCGCCGACCTTGGCGGCGCGCAGCTCCTTGATGCCGGCGGTCACGTACCCGACCTCGCCCGCCGACAGGTTTTCCTTTTCCCTGGCTTTGGGCGTAAATACGCCGAGCTGCTCGCAGAGATAGGATGCGCCGGTGCTCATCAGGCGGATGCGATCCTTCGGATTCAGGGTGCCGTCGACCACGCGCACCAGCATGACCACGCCGACGTAGTTGTCGAACCAGGAGTCGATGATCAGCGCTTTGAGCCGGCCTGAAGGGTCGCCGCGCGGCGCCGGTACGCGCAGTATCACCGCTTCGAGGATGTCGGGTACCTTCTCGCCGGTCTTGGCGCTGGCGCGGATGGCGTCGTGGGCGTCGATGCCGATGACGTCTTCGATCTCCTGGATAGCCTTCTCCGGGTCGGCCGAAGGCAGGTCGATCTTGTTGAGCACCGGGATCACCTCGACGCCCTGCTCGATGGCGGTGTAGCAGTTCGCCACCGTCTGCGCCTCGACGCCCTGCGAAGCGTCCACCACCAGCACCGCGCCTTCGCACGCGGCAAGCGAGCGGCTGACTTCGTACGCAAAGTCGACGTGGCCGGGGGTGTCGATCAGGTTGAGCAGATAGGTCTCGCCGTCGCGCGCCCGGTATTCGAGCGCCGCCGTCTGCGCCTTGATGGTGATGCCGCGCTCACGCTCCAGGTCCATCGTGTCGAGCACCTGCTCGGCCATCTCTCGCTCAGGCAGCCCGCCGCACATCTGGATGAAGCGATCGGCCAGGGTCGACTTGCCGTGGTCGATGTGCGCGATGATGGAGAAGTTGCGGATCCGGCTCTGCGCCATATAAAGAAAGAGGGTGCCCGCCGGGCACCCTCCTCTAACCCGCTATTTTATTTGATTTTGCTCAGTGCTGCCGCATGGAGACGCTGGCGGCAGATCTCGCTAGCCTTTGTCGATCAATCCCGAGACGGTGACGAAGGCCATGCTGTCCCCGCGTCGCACCTGGAGGGTGAACACGGCGCTCTTGTCGAGGCCGGCGAGCAGCTTGTTGAACTGGTCGACCGACTTGAGCTCGATGTGCTGGCCTTTCTGCACCATGGTGAGCAGCACGTCGCCGCGCCGTACGTCGGCGCGCGCGTCGGGCCGCACCTCGGTAACGACCAGGCCGTTGGAGAGCTTCATGTCTTTCTTCTGGTCGGCGGAGAGCTCGGCGACGACGATGCCGAGCCGGTTGGCCTGGGTCTCCGCCGGCTTCTGGCTGCGCGGCGTGTCGCGCGCCGCGACACGCTCTTCCTGCAGCTCGCCGACCGTGATGTTGAGCTTGCGCGTGGCGCCCTTGCGCCAGACCTCGACCGCGGCCTGCGACCCGGGACGGGTCGAGCCGACCAGTCGCGGCAGGTCGCTCGAGTTCTCCACCGGCTTGCCGTCGAAGCCGACGATGATGTCGGTGGCCTCGATCCCCGCCTTGTCGGCCGGGCTGCCCTTCTCGACCGAGTTGACCAGCGCGCCGCGCGGGCGATCCAGGCCGAAGGAAGTCGCGAGATCCCGCGTCACTTCCTGGATCACCACGCCGATGCGGCCGCGCGCGACGCGGCCCTTCTCGCGCAGCTGCTTCTGGATGTCGAGCGCGACATCGATCGGAATGGCGAAGGACAGGCCCATGAAGCCGCCGGTGCGGCTGTAGATCTGCGAATTGATGCCGACCACCTCGCCGCGCATGTTGAACAGCGGCCCGCCCGAGTTGCCGGGGTTGATGGCGACATCGGTCTGGATGAAGGGCACGAAGTTTTCCTGCGGCAGCGAGCGTCCCTTGGCGCTGACGATGCCGGCGGTGACGGTGTTCTCGAAGCCGAAGGGCGCGCCGATCGCCACCACCCATTCGCCGACCTTCAGCTTGCTCGGGTCGCCGAAGCGCACCGTGGGCAGGCCGCTCGCCTCGATCTTGATGAGCGCGACGTCGGTCCGCTTGTCGGCGCCGATCACCTTGGCCTTGAACTCACGCTTGTCGGTGAAGCGCACGTTGATCTCGTCCGCTCCCTCGACGACGTGGGCATTGGTCAGGATGTAGCCGTCGGCGCTGAGGATGAACCCCGAGCCGAGCGAGCGGCTCTCGGAGCGCGGTCCCGGCCCTTGCCCCGGCCCGGGGTTCGGCCCGGGCTGCTGGCGCGGGATGAAGCGCCGGAAAAACTCCTGGATCTCGTCGTCTTCCATGCCGGGGACCTGCGGCAGCGCGCCGGTGCGGCGCACGGCCTGCGTGGTACTGATATTGACCACCGCAGTGCCCTGCTCCTCGACCAGACGAGTGAAATCGGGCAGCACCTGCGTCTGCGCCGACACGGTCACACAAAATGCGGCCAGCCACAGTACGACCAGCCCTCTCAGAACTTGCTGCATTGGAATTCTCCTGCCTTTCTTTCTTTAGTGCGGACGGCGGTATTCGACGGCATCGGCGATGCGCTGCACGCTTACGGCTGGCGCCTCCCCGACTACGGTCACCCTGTGATTCGCGACTTCCCGTGTATAGATGTGGATTGCACCCATGCTCGCAAGCCCGGTGCGCACCGGATCGCGGCGGCCTTCGAGTGGTTCGATGAACACCGACACCGCCGCGAGACCGTCGGAGTACACCAGCTGCCCCACCGGCCTGGATTCGCCCAAGCGCCGTTTGAGCTCGCTTACTTTGTGAAAACCAGGCAGTTCGCTGCTCAGCTCCCAGCCCGCGAGGCGGGCAGGAGCGGCTGCACTGTCCTCGATGCGCCAGCCGCGGGCGGCCTGCCTGGGTTTGACCATGTCCCGGCTGACCGGGCCGATCGCGAGTTGCGTGAACATGAACTGCTCTACCGTGTCGCCGCCCGAATCGACCGTCACGGCCTTCAACAGCATGCCGCTGTGCACGTCGGCATAGAGCTTGTAGCCGTAGCGCAAGTCGTCCTTGGGAGCGAGCGTCACCGCCTGGCAATCGAAGCCGGCGATGCGGCGGGTCTCGCCCAGGCTGATGTCATAGTGGCGCGCCAGCGCGTTCACGCGCTCGGGCAGCAGCGCCGGGAAATCGCGCTCGGCAGTGCGGCGGTCCACCTTGACCACCCGGCTTTCGGGCAGATAGCAGCGGATCGTATCGCGCGTGCGCACGATCTCGCGCGGCACGCCGTCGAGCACTTCGAGCCTGTCGATGTCGCCCCCGGCATCGACGTAGCGCGTGATGCGCGAGGTCTCGCTGCGCCCGCCGTGCTGGTAGACGAAGGTGCCGCGGTACGAGAGCTTCTGCGTCGCGTCCTGGATTTTGCGCAGCCAGCCGAGGGCTTCCGGGGATTGCGCCTGGGCCAGGCCTGAGGCCAGGACAATGGCCACGCCAAGCGCCCGGCCAGGCATCACTTCGTGCTCTCCTGGGACTGGTCGGACACCGTACGCACGTAAGGGGCCATGCCCTGGAGCGAAGCGCGCGGCGAGAAGCCCTGATGGGCGAGAAGGTAGTCGTTGGTGGCGCTTGGCAGCGGCACGATCGCCGGCTGCTTCTTCAGCGGCGTGACGCTCGCCTGCGCGACCTGGGGCGGCCGGGCCTCGCGTTGCGGCGCAAAAGCCAACCAACCTACCAGAGACACGGCGGCGACGCTCGCTGCGGCCGAAAGGGCGAACCACTTGCGCGGCTCGCTCTGCAATCCTGCGGGGGCCAGCAGCGCCGGCTCGGCCATCAGCCGCGACGCGACGCGCGCCGTGAACCCGTCGGACAGCACGCGGCCGTCGCGCATCGCATCGCTGATCAGGTGATAGGTGCGCCAGGCCTGCAGCGCCTCGCCATCACGGCCCAGCGAATCGATCAATTGCGAGGCGGACGTGTCGTCCAGCTCGCCGTCCATCAATGCCGAAATCCTGTCTTTCATGCCCCTACCACCTCTTGTCCTTCCGGGTCCCCAGCAACGGCCTGAGCTGCTCCGCGATCGCCTCGCGCGCCCGGAAGATCCTCGACCTGACGGTCCCGATCGGGCAGTTCATCGCCTTCGCGATGTCCTCGTAGCTCATCCCTTCAATCTCGCGCATCTGAATCGCCGTGCGCAATTCCTCGGGCAGCTGCTCGATCGTGGAGTTCACTGTCTCCGCGATTTCTTTCGACAGCAGCACGCTCTCCGGCGTGTTGATGTCGCGCAACTGCTCGCCTTCTTCGAATCCTTCCGCCTCGTCGGCCTCCACCTCGGTCGAGGTCGGCGCCCGCCGACCCATGGCCATGAGGTAGTTCTTGGCCGTGTTGATGCCTATCCTGTACAGCCACGTGTAAAACGCGCTGTCGCCACGAAACGCGGGGAGTGCTCGATAGGCCTTGATGAACGCCTCCTGCGTTACATCTTCAACCTCGGCCGGATCGCGGATGAACCGCGACAGCAGCCGTGCCAGCTTGCGCTGATACTTCTCGACAAGCAGCTCGAAAGCCCGCTTGTCGCCACGCTGCGCCCGCGCCACCAACTGCCGGTCGATCTCGCGGTCGCTCACGAGGGCTCCCCACCCCGTTTGCAACGCCTATGTGCCACAGACACACGCACTTTGAAATAGTTCGACGCTGTAGAGGGGCACCGCTCAGGCCGGCAGTTGCTTCGCCGCCACGCCGGGCAGCTTTCCCCATAGCGCCCAGATGCGCAGCGCGCGGAACGATTCTTCGCCCAGCATGTCGCGGGTGACCAGGACGGTGCGCCGCACCGGGCGCCGCAGGGGAAGCGCGACCATGAAGCGGTTGACGTAGCGGCGCTCGGCGGGCTCGGCCGAGAACCTTTCGCCCCCGGCCAGCTCGAAGCTCGCGCCCGCGTCCCCGAGCTCGATGGCGCGCACCGAGCTCGGCGACTTGAGCAGCGCCCGGCTCCAGGCTGCCGCCAAGCCAAGGGCCATCAGGCAAATGGCCAGCGCGACGCCCGATACCGAGGGCAATACCAGCACGATACAAAGAGCCGCACAGGCATGCAGCACCGCCAGCGCGGTCGCGAAAGCGGGAGACGGAGACAACTGGAGCCGCAGGCTTTGCGTGCCGTTCAAAGGCGCGCAAATACCAGCGTACCGTTCGTGCCGCCGAAACCGAACGAATTGGAAAGCGCGACGCGGATCGGCATCTTGCGCGCCGCATTGGGCACGTAGTCGAGGTCGCACTCGGGGTCAGGCGTGCGCAGATTGATGGTGGGCGGTGAAACCTGGTCGCGCAGCGCAAGCACGCTGAAAACCGCTTCGACGCCGCCGGCGGCGCCGAGCAGGTGCCCGGTCATCGACTTGGTCGAGTTCACGGCGACCTTGCCGGCGCGCTCGCCTAGGAGCCGCTTCACGGCTCTCGTCTCGGCGACGTCGCCGAGCGGCGTGGAGGTGCCGTGCGCGTTGATGTAATCGACTGCCGAGCTCTCGAGGGCCGCGTCCTTCAGGGCGTTGCGCATGGCGCGAAACCCTCCGTCGCCGTCCTCGGGCGGAGCCGTCATGTGATGGGCGTCCGCCGAGACGCCGTAGCCGACCAGCTCGCAATATATTTTCGCGCCGCGCGCCCGGGCGTGCTCGTATTCTTCGAGCACCACTGCGCCGGCGCCTTCGCCCAACACGAAGCCGTCGCGCTCCTTGTCCCAGGGACGGCTCGCGCCGGCCGGGTCGTCGTTGCGCGTGGAAAGCGCCCGCGCCGAGGCGAAGCCGCCGACCGCGAGCTCGGTCAGCACGGCTTCCGCGCCGCCGGCGATCATCATCTCCGCGTCGCCGTAGCGGATCGATTTCGCCGCCTCGCCGATGCAATGCGTCGAGGTAGTGCAGGCGGTGACCATGGCCAGGTTCGGGCCCTTGGCGCCGACCTCGATCGACAGCAGGCCCGCGATCATGTTGATGATGCTGCCGGGAATGAAGAACGGCGAGATGCGGCGCGGCCCGTTCTCCTTCACCTCGTCGTGCATCGTCTCGATCAGCGGCAGCCCGCCGATGCCCGAGCCGAAATTGACGCCGATGCGCTCGCCGTTCTCGGGCGTCGCCTGCATGCCGCAATCGCGCCAGGCCTGCAGGCCGGCCGCCATGCCGTAGTGGATGAAGATGTCCATGCGGCGCGCTTCTTTCGGCGACATGTACGGCGATACGTCGAATCCCTTCACCTCGCCGGCGATCTGGCTCGAGAGGCGCGACGGATCGAAGCGCGTGATGCGGGTAATGCCGGGCTTTCCGGCGAGCGCGCTATCCCAGGCCTCCTGGACCGTGTTGCCGATCGGGCAGACGATCCCGAGTCCCGTGACAACGACTCTGCGGCGGGTCACTTAGGACTTGGCGTGGGCCTTGATGTAATCGATGGCCTGCTGGACGGTGGTGATTTTCTCGGCTTCCTCGTCGGGAATCTCGGTCTCGAACTCCTCCTCGAGCGCCATCACCAGCTCGACGGTGTCGAGCGAGTCCGCGCCCAGGTCATCGACGAACGAAGACTCGTTCTTGATTTCGGCTTCGTTGACTCCGAGCTGCTCGGCGATGATCTTCTTGACGCGTTGTTCGACGTTTTCCATCCGCTGCTCCTTCCTGTCTTTAAGGGGCGATTCCCGTGGGTGGGTCAAGAGGGGGCCAGTATTTTACGACATATACATGCCGCCGTTGACGTGCAGCACTGCTCCGGTGACGTAGCCGCCGCCCGGCGAAACGAGATACGCCACCGCGGCGGCGACGTCCTCGGGCGTGCCGAGGCGCCCGAGCGGAACGCGCTCGAGCAGCGCCGTTCTCTGCTCCTGCGGCAGGGCGCGCGTCATGTCGGTGTCGATGAAGCCCGGCGCGACGCAGTTTACTGTGATGTTGCGGCTGCCGAGCTCGTGGGCGAGCGACTTCGTCATGCCGGCAACCCCCGCCTTGGCGGCGGCGTAGTTGGCCTGGCCGGGATTGCCCGATGCGCCGACCACCGAGGTGATGTTCACGATCCTGCCCCAGCGCGCCTTCATCATGCCGCGCATCACAGCGCGCGACAGGCGGAACACCGCGCGCAGATTGGTGGCGATGACATCGTCCCACTCCGCGTCCTTCATGCGCAGCGCCAGGTTGTCGCGAGTGATGCCGGCGTTGTTCACGAGGATCAGGATGTCGCCGAACTCCTTCTGGATCGATTCCACGAGGGCGTCGCACTGCGCGGCGTCTCGCACGTCCAGGACTTTTCCGATTCCTTCAATGGTCTTGGCTCCCGCTTCGCTGGTCGCCGTGCCGATCACTCTTGCGCCGTGGCCCGCGAGCTCGGCTGCGATCGCCTTGCCGATGCCGCGAGACGCCCCGGTTACCAGCGCCACTTTGCCTTCGAGCATGGTCATGTCCCCTTGATCGCCTGCAGCGCCTGCTCCAGCGAGGCGCGGTCCGCCAGGGCGATGGACTGCACTTCGGGGCTGATGCGCTTGGTCATCCCGGCCAGCACCTTGCCGGGTCCGCATTCGACGATATGCGTGGCGCCTGCCCCGACCATCCGCCGAATGGTCTCGACCCAGCGCACCGGCGAGTACGCCTGGCGCACCAGCGCGTCCTTGATCGCTGCCGGATCGCTTTCGATTTTTACATCTACGTTGTTCACTAACGCGACTTTCGGACTCGAAAGCGGGACTTTCTGCAGGTAGCCCTTCAACCGCTCGCCCGCGGGTTTCATCAGGCTCGAATGAAAGGGTGCGCTCACGGGGAGCGGCAGCGCGCGCTTGGCGCCGCGACCCTTGCACGCCTCGATCGCGCGGGCTACTGCGGCTTTTTCGCCGGCGATGACGACCTGCCCCGGGGAATTGAAGTTCACCGCCTGCACCGCGCCCCCGGCCTCGGCGCATGCCGCGCGCACCGCTTCATCATCCAGATTCAGGATCGCGGCCATGGCGCCCTGACCCTCCGGCACGGCTTCCTGCATCGCCTGCGCGCGAAAGTGCACCAGCGGCAGGCAGTCCCTGAACGAAAGTGCGCCCGCCGCCACGAGCGCCGTGTACTCGCCCAGGCTATGTCCGGCCACCAGCTCCGGCTTTGGCCCATGGAGCGCCTCCCATGCGCGGTAGGCGGCATAGCCGGCCGCGACCATCGCGGGTTGCGTATTCACCGTCTGGTTCAGGGCTTCGGCCGGGCCCTCATCCATGACACGGACGAAATCCTTACCCAGTACCTCGGCCAGTTCGGCGCGCACAGCCTGGACGCCGGGCAATCCCTCGTAGGCCTTCAGCATGCCCACCGCCTGCGAGCCCTGCCCCGGGAACACCATCGCGAGCTTCATAGCGTCACCAGCGACGAGCCCCAGGTGAAGCCGCCCCCGACGCCCTGCAACAGCAAGCGCTGTCCGGCGCGGATCTTTCCGGCGCGCACGAACTCATCGAGGGCAAGCGGCACCGACGCGGCCGAAGTGTTGCCGTGATGATCTACGGTGACGACGAGCTTTTCCGCCGGCAGGCCGAGCTTGCGCGCGGTGGCCTCCAGAATGCGCACGTTCGCCTGGTGAGGAATCAGCCAATCGACCTCCTCGATCGTCATGTGCGCCGCGGCCAGGGTTTCGCGCGCCGACTCTTCCAGCACCTTGACTGCAAACTTGAATACGCTCTGGCCATTCATCTGCAGGAACGGGGAGCCGATCACGCGCCCGTTGCACACGTTGCCCGGTACCGACAGCATGCCCGCCTGGCTGCCGTCGGCGCGCAGTACGCTCGCGTGGATGCCCGGCTTCGAGGCGGCGGCGAGCACCACGGCGCCCGCGCCGTCGCCGAACAGCACGCAGGTGCCGCGGTCATTCCAGTCCAGGATGCGGGAGAAGACTTCGGCGCCGATGACAAGGGCGCGTTGGTACTGTCCCGAACGAATGAAGCTGTCGGCGGTTGCCAGCGCGTACACGAAGCCGCTGCAAACCGCCTGCACATCGAATGCGGCGCATCCCTTGACGCCGAGCTTCGCCTGCAGCAGGCAGGCGGTGCTGGGGAAGATGTAGTCCGGCGTCGAGGTGGCGAGCACGATCAGATCGATGCTCTCGGCGCCGATGCCGGCGGCATCGAGCGCGCGAGCGCTCGCCTGCAGCGCAAGATCGCTCGAGCCTTGCGATGCACCGGCGATGTGGCGTTGCACGATTCCGGTACGCTCGCGGATCCACGCGTCGCTGGTGTCGAGGCGCGCCGCGAACTCGTGGTTGGTCATTACGCGGGGTGGCAAGTAGCTTCCCGTGCCTGCAATCCGGGAATAAATCATGTGACGGGTATCTGCAGTTCGGCCATTCGCGCCGCAATGCGTTGCGGCACGTTGTTGCGGACTTCTTCCACTGCGCGCTCCAACGCCTGGCCGAAGGCGAACACGTCGGCCGAGCCGTGGCTCTTGATGACGATGCCGCGCAGCCCGAGGAGGCTGGCGCCGTTGTAGCGGCGATGGTCCATCCGGTGGCGGAATGCGCGGATCACCGGCAGCGCCGCCAAGGCGGCCAGCCGCCTGAACGCATTACGGGAGAATTCCTCGCGCAGCGCGCTCGCCATCATCTGGGCGACGCCTTCGGAGGCCTTCAGCGCCACGTTGCCCACGAAGCCGTCGCACACCACGACGTCGACGCCGCCCTTGTAGATATCGTCGCCTTCGACGTTGCCGGCAAAGTTGAGACCGCTGGAGCGCAGCAGGTCCGCCGCCTGCTTGACGGTTTCGTTGCCCTTGATGTCCTCGACGCCGATGTTGAGCAGCCCCACCGAAGGCCGCTCCTTGTGCTCGACCGCCGCCACCAGCATCGCGCCCATGATGCCGAACTGCAGCAGATTCTCCGGCGTGCAGTCGACATTCGCGCCGAGGTCGAGCACATAGGTATTGGTGCGGCGCATGTTCGGCAGCACGGTGGCGATGGCCGGCCGGTCGATGCCGGCCAGCGTTCTCAGCACAAAGCGGGAGATCGCCATCAAGGCCCCGGTGTTGCCGGCGCTTACGCAGGCATGCGCTTCGCCGCTCTTCACGAGGTTGATGGCCACGCGCATCGAGGAGTCCTTCTTGAAGCGCAGCGCCTGCACCGGCGGCTCGTCCATCGCCACCACTTCGCTTGCATGGTGCACGCGCAGCCGCGGGCCTGCGGCCGCACCGCGCGCGGCGAGCTCCGCTTCGAGCGCGTCGTGCAATCCGACCAGCACGATGTCGACGTCGGACAGGCGCGCCTGGAACTCGAGCGCGGCCGGGATCGTTACATGGGGGCCGTGATCGCCTCCCATGCAATCGACGGCTACGGTGATCAGCGGGGTTACTCGCCTTTGGTTTTGGTGACCTTCTTGCCGCGGTAGAACCCGGTCGGGCTGACGTGGTGGCGCAGGTGCGTCTCGCCGGTGGTCGGTTCTACTGCGACCGCGGGCCCGGTGAGATGATCGTGCGCGCGATGCATGCCGCGACGCGAGGCCGACTTCTTGTTCTGCTGGACTGCCATGGTTCGACTCCTCTCGAAAATTACTGCTTGCCTTGAATCAGGCCGCGCAAACCGGCCAAGGGCGAGGTGCTCGCATCCGCTTCGGTTTGCGGGACCTTACAGTATTCGTGCCGCGGCGCGTACGGCAGCTCGAGGATCAACTGGTCCTCAATCAGCTCGCCTACCGACATCTCCTTGCCGGCGACCCGGTCCGGCGCGCTCGCATCGGCCGGCTCGGCGTCGATCTCGGCTTGCGTCGTCGCCAGCACGAGCAGCTCCTGCGCTTGCACTTCGAACGGCATCGGTTCGAGGCAGCGGTGACAGCGCAGCTGTAAGCTGCCGCGCACGCTGACCCGCAGACTGGGCCGTCCGCGCTCGTCGCGCGTCCCCTGCAGCGCGCAGTCGACTTCGCCGGCGTCCGACGCGAGCATGCTGCGCAGACGTGGAAAACCGTTCAGCGGCCAGACCCCTTGCTGCGTCGCGCCGGCCGACGCGAATTCGAAGCCGTCGATCACCGGCTGGCGAAACATAGACGGCAAATGATATCATTGAAGGAAAATTCCCGTCAAAACAATGTGATGGATCAGCCCCGGCGCCTTGTGCTGGCTTCCGCTTCGAGCTATCGGCGCGCGCTTCTGGAGCGTCTGGGCTTGCGCTTCGAAAGCGCCGCCCCGGATTGCGATGAAAGCGCCCTGCCAGGGGAAGCCGCGCAGGACACTGCGCTACGCTTGTCGGTGCTCAAAGCGCGCTCCGTCGCGCTGCGCTTTTCCGATGCGCTGATCATCGGTTCCGATCAGGTGGCATCGAGCGCCGGCCGGCAGCTCGGCAAGCCGGGCAATCACGAGCACGCGACGCAGCAGCTGCGCACCCTAAGTGGAAAGGCGGCCGATTTTTACACCGCGATAGCGCTCCTCGATGCACGAAACGGCGAGCTGCAGTCGCGGGTGGTGCCGTGCCGCGTGGTTTTCCTCAAGCTCGATGAGCAGCGCATCGAAGCGTATTTGCGGCGCGAGCGGCCCTACGACTGCGCCGGCAGCGCCAAAGTCGAGGGGCTCGGCATCGCGCTGATCGCTCGCGTGGAGACCGACGATCCGACCTCTCTCATCGGCCTGCCCCTGATCGCGCTCACGGAAATGCTGGAACGGGCCGGTCTGCCCGTGCTCGGTTGATTCTCTACGCCATTCCGACGCCGCTGGGCGGCGCGCCGGCCGATTCCCTGCCGGCGCCGGCGTTGCGTACCGTGCAGTCCTTGCGCGACTTCGTGGTCGAGGACGCCAAGAGCGCCCGCGCTTTCATCGGCGGCGTCGGCATGCCGTGCCCGATCCGCGAGTTGAATGTCGTCACTATCGGAGCGGATATCGCTTCTCTCCTGAAGCCGCTGCGTGAAGGCCGTTCGCTGGGGCTTTTGTCGGAAGCGGGCTGCCCGGCGATCGCCGATCCCGGGGCCGCGCTCATCGAAGCGGCGCATCATGCCGGCATCCGCGTGGTGCCGCTCGTCGGCCCCTCCTCCATCACCCTCGCGCTGATGGCCTCTGGCCTGGAAGGCCAGCGTTTTGCATTTTGTGGTTATTTGCCCAGAGAAAAAGCGGACCGCGACCAACGCATCAGGGCATTGGAAAAGCGCTCGCGCAGCGAGCGCGAAACCGAAATCTTCATCGAGACGCCGTACCGCAACGACGCCCTGTTCGCGGCGTTGATGGAATGCTGCCATGAGAACACCCGGCTTTGCGTGGCCGCCGACCTCACTCTTCCGAGCGAGTCGATTACCACCAGCAGTGTTGCGCAGTGGCGCCGGGCCGGCGCGAGCATCGGCCGGCGCCCGGCGGTGTTCCTCCTGCTAGCGGATTCCCGCTGAAGCGCGCAGCGCGAATTCGGCGATGGCGTTGGCGGCGCTGGCGCCGAAGCGCTTGGCGAATTTTTCCGCGATGCCTTCCTTCTGCGTGTAGTCGACGATGTCCTCGGCCTTGATCACGTCGCGGGCGACGGAGTCGAGGCTGCCGAAGCCGTCCGCCAGGCCGAGCTCGACGCTTTTCTGGCCGCTCCAGATCAGGCCGCTGAACATGTCGGGTGTTTCCTTCAGCCGCTTGCCCCGTCCCTCGCGCACCACGCCGATGAACTGCTGGTGGATCTCGTCCATCAGCTGCTTGGCGTATTGCTTGTCTTTCTCGCCGAGCGGCGAAAACGGATCCAGCATGCCCTTGTTCTCCCCGGCGGTGATCAGGCGCCGCTCGATGCCGAGCTTGTCCATCAGGCCGGTGAAGCCGAAGCCGTTCATCAGCACGCCGATCGAGCCGACGATGCTCGACCTGCTCACATAGATGCGATCGGCGCCGGCGGCGACGAAGTAGCCCCCCGAGGCGCAGATGTCCTCCACCACCGCGTAGAGCGGGATGTCGGGGTATTTCTTGCGCAGCCTGCGCATCTCGTCGTAAATCGTTTGCGCCTGCACCGGGCTGCCGCCCGGGCTGTTGATGCGCACCACGACGCCCTGCGTGTTCTTGTCCTTGAACGCAGCCTGCAGCGCAGTCGTCACCCGCTCGGCGCTCGCGTCGGTGCCGGGCGCGATGATGCCGTTCAGCTCGACCATCGCGGTGTGCTTCTTGCCGCCGACCATGTCGGCGCCGCCCTTCCAGTCCACCGCCAGCAGCAATATCAGCGTGATGTAAGCGAAGGTGAGCAGCTTGAAGAAGATCCCCCACAGGCGCGCGCGCCGCTGCTCGCGCACCGCCGCCGTGGCGAGCTTGGTCACCAGCTCGCGTTCCCACTGACCGCCGTTTTCAGTCATCTGCAAATCCCGTGAAGAAAACCATGCCGTCGCGCTCCTCGATCCTGAGCTTCACCAGCGGGGTCCCGTTGCACGGCCCGCCGAGGCACCGGCCGCTGCGGGTGTCGTAGGTCGCACCATGCGTCGAGCATAGCAAATCGCGCCCCGCCAGATCGAAAAATACTCCCTCCTGCCAGTCGAGTTCCATCGCCACGTGCGCGCAGCGATTGAGATAGGCGTGCACCTGCCCGCCATAGCGCACCGCGAACGCGGGCGCGTTCTGCCCGAAGTATTCGACCTCGAAGCGCACCCCGGTGCCCGCATCGACCAGGGCTGCCGAAGGGCAGATCAGGCGTTCTGTTCCAGCCATTCGCGCAGCGCCCCGACGCTCGGTACGCAGTCCCGCGGGCCGCAGGCGCGCAGCGCCGGCTCGGGATGCGCGCCGTAGGTCACCGCCAGCGCGTCGACCCCCGCGCCGCGGGCCATTTCCATGTCGTGCGAGGTATCGCCGATCATCAATGAATCTTGCACAGAAATTTTCAGTTCTTTCATGATTTCAAGCAGCATGGTCGGATGAGGCTTCGGCGTGGTCTCGTCGGCGCAGCGCGACGCCGAGAAATAGGCCTCCAGGCCGCTTGCCTGCAGCGCGCGATCCAGGCCGCGCCTGCTTTTGCCGGTCGCGATGGCCAGCAAACGGGCTTGAGACAGATTCTTCAGCAGATCCTCTATGCCGGGAAACAGCCGCATTGAATCCTCGCGCCCCAGAAAGTGCTTGCGATAGAGCGCGGCGAACTCAGCGTAGCGCTCGGCCTGCAAGCCGGGCACCGCGTGGCGCAGCGAATCATGCAGACCGAGGCCGATGACATGGCTTGCGCGTTCCCGGTCCGGCACCTCGAGCCCCATGTCGGCGCTCGCCTGCTGGATGCATTCGACGATGGTGCCGGCGGAATCGATCAGCGTGCCATCCCAGTCAAAGACGATCAGCGAGTAACTCATGCGAAGCGCCGGTCGATGAATTCCTGCATGTCGTCGGGCAGCTTCGATTCCAAGCTTATCCCTTCACCCGTCACCGGATGAGCGAATCCAAGCCGGCGGGCATGGAGGAGCAGGCGCCGTACGCCCAGCTTTGCGACTGCGTGGTTCAGCGGGAAGTCGCCGTACTTGTCGTCGCCGAGGATCGGGTGCCCGGCATGCGCCAGGTGAACGCGGATCTGATGCGTGCGGCCGGTGAGCAGACCCACCTCCAGGAGGCTGTAATCGTTGCTGCTTTTCAAGGTCTTGACCCGCGTCACGGCCTGCATTCCGCCTTCGCCCACGCTCACCCGGCGCTCGCCCTTGGCGCTCACATATTTGTGCAGCGGCTCACGGATTTCGAAGGCGGTTTTTTTCAAACAGCCCTTCACTACCGCGACATAGACCTTCTCCACCTCGCCTTCGCGCAACATGCGATGCAGCTCCACCAGGGCGGCGCGCTTTTTGGCGATGATCAGCAATCCGGAGGTATCGCGGTCGAGCCGGTGCGCGAGCTCGAGCGCCTTCGCCTGCGGCCGGGCGGCGCGCAAGGACTCGATGACCCCGTAGCTGACGCCGCTTCCCCCGTGGACCGCAATGCCTGAGGGCTTGTCGAGCACCAGCAGGGCCGCGTCCTCGAAGATGATTGGAAATTGGGACGGTTTGGCCACCGGGGGCCGGGGTGCAATCCTGATCGGAGGAACCCGTACCCGGTCGCCCACCTGCAGCCGGTACTCCGGGCGAACGCGGCCGCTATTGACCCTGACCTCCCCGCTTCGCAGCACGCGGTAGACATGGCTCTTCGGCACGCCTTTCAGCCGGCGCAGCAGAAAATTATCGATGCGCTGCTCCGCGCTTTCCTCGCCGACTTCCAGCCAGGTCGCCCGCGCCTTGCTTAAGTCATTCATTTTTCGTATGATCTCGCGGTCGCTTCGAGTTGCGAGGCACAGGCAAGCATGGCGCGGTGCGCTTCAAGCCGCCGTGGCCGCGGCCTGCAACCCGCCTCCTGTCCGGCCATAGCCGGGCCTGAAGCGCTGGTTAATTTCGCTCACCGGAAGTAGCGATACTACTAGAAGCGCGCGTAGGCAGATTTCCCCCTACTGATCCTTTTTCCGGACTGAAACCCAACTAGGAGAGCACGGACCGGCTCAACATCGGGTCTCCTGCGCGCGCAGGAGAACAACAAGTGAAGCGCATGTTGTTTAACGCGACGCAGCAAGAAGAACTGCGCGTCGCGATCGTAGAAGGACAGAAGCTAGTAGACCTCGACATCGAATCAGCCTCAAGGGAGCAGCGCAAAAGCAACATCTACAAAGGCATCATCACCCGCATCGAGCCCAGCCTCGAAGCCGCTTTCGTCGACTATGGCGAGGAGCGGCACGGGTTCCTCCCGTTCAAGGAAGTCACCCGCAGCTATTTCAAGCCGGACATCGACGTCGGCCGCGCCCGCATCCAGGACGCGCTGCGCGAAGGCCAGGAGCTGATCGTCCAGATCGAGAAGGATGAGCGCGGCACCAAGGGCGCCGCGCTGACCACCTTCATCAGCCTGGCGGGACGCTACATCGTCCTGATGCCGAACAACCCCCGCGGCGGCGGCGTCTCGCGCCGTGTCGAGGGCGAAGACAGGAACGAGCTGCGCGACACCCTCGACCAGCTGCAGCTGCCCGATGGCATGAGCGTCATCGCCCGCACCGCGGCGATCGGCCGCACGCCGGAAGAATTGAACTGGGACCTGAACTACCTGATGCAGCTGTGGCGTGCGGTCGAAAGCGCCTCGCAGGACCCCTCGAAGAAGCCATTCCTGATCTACCTGGAGTCGAGCCTCGTCATCCGGGCGATCCGCGACTACTTCCAGCCCGACATCGGCGAGATCCTGATCGACACCGAGGAGATCTACGAGCAGGCCCGCGCCTTCATGCAGACCGTGATGCCGGACAACGTCAGCACGGTCAAGCTCTACCGCGACGACGTGCCGCTGTTTTCGCGCTTCCAGATCGAGCACCAGATCGAGAGCGCCTATTCCCGCCAGGTCGCCCTGCCCTCGGGCGGCGCGATCGTCATCGACCATACCGAGGCGCTGGTCGCCATCGACGTCAACTCGGCCCGCGCCACGCGCGGCGGCGACATCGAGGAGACCGCGCTGCGCACCAACCTGGAGGCCGCCGAAGAGGTGGCACGGCAGCTGCGCCTGCGCGACCTCGGCGGCCTGATCGTCATCGATTTCATCGACATGGAATCGCAGCGCAACCAGCGCGACGTGGAGAACCGCCTGCGCGACGCGCTGAAGTTCGACCGCGCCCGCGTGCAGATCGGAAAGATCTCGCGCTTCGGCATGATGGAGCTGTCGCGCCAGCGGCTGCAGCCCTCGCTGGAAGAAACCGCGCACATCAGCTGCCCGCGCTGCAGCGGCACCGGCTTCATCCGCGGCACCGAGTCGACCGCGCTGCACGTGCTGAGGATCCTGCAGGAAGAGGCGATGAAGGAGAACACCGGCGCGGTGCACGCGCAGGTGCCGGTGGACGTGTCCTCGTTCCTGCTCAACGAGAAGCGCGCTGAGATCCAGAAGCTCGAGGCGCGGCTCAAGGTCAACATCGTGCTGGTGCCGAACCCGCACCTCGAGACGCCGCACTACAAGGTGCAGAGGCTGCGGCACGACGAGCTGAACGAAATGGAGCATGTGCCTTCGAGCTACGAGCTGGTCGAGCGGCCCGAGGAGCCCAAGGCCCCCGGCGAGGAAGCCGAGCCCAAGCGCGAACGCCAGGTCGCGGTGGTCAAGAGCATCACGCCGGATCAGCCGGCTCCGACGCCTCAAGCGCGGCCGCAGCCGGCGGTCCGCGCGCCGCAGCCTCAGCCCGCTGCGGTGCAGACTGCTCCGAGCGAAGCCCGCACCGGAATCATCAATCGCATCTTCGGCTGGTTCAAGGCCGAATCCGCGGCGCCAGCGCCTGCTCACGTTAAGAGCATTTCGCAGCCAACACCCCCTCGTGAGCCACGGCGCGACCCGCAGCAGCGGCGCGATCAGCGGCGCGACTCGCGGCCCGACCCGCGGCGCGAGGGCCGCGGTGGTGGAGATCGCCAGCAGCAGGGCCGGCTCGAGCAGCGCCGCAATGGACAACCGCCGCGCAGCGATCGCCGGCCGAACCCGCAGCGCGATCAACAACGCCAGCAGCGGCAACAGCCGCCGCCGCAGGCTCAGCCGCAGCAGGCGCAGCCGCAGCCGCAGCGGCCGCCCGAGCGCGAAGATGACGAGCAACGCCGCGGCGGACGCCGGCATCGCCGCGACCGGCACCGCGAGCACCGCGACGAGCATGCGCCAATAGCGGCCCCGGTCGAGACGCAACAGTCCGTTCAGGCTGCTCCAGCGGTGGTGCGCGAAGAACCGAGATATGAGGAACCACGGCGCGAGGAATCGCAAAGGCAAGAACCAAGGCCGGTGGAATCGACGCCGGCGCCATCCCCGGCCCCCCGCGTGGAGGCGCCGCGCATCGATCCGAAGGAATATCTCGAAAGCGCCGGGCTGGTGATGATCGAGACCGACCGCTCCAAGGCGCGGGTACACCCGCAGGCTGAAGAGGAGCCGACGCACCTCGGGCGGCCGCGGCGCGAGCGCCCGGAGCCGCCGCCGAAGGACGACGAGCTGGTCCAGATCGAGACGACTAGGAAGTAGGGCTCTTCAGTGAGGCACGCAGCTCCGCGATCAGGTCGCGGCACGCGGCCTCGACCATGTCGAGCACCTGCTCGAAGCCCTCGGGGCCGCCGTAGTAGGGGTCGGGCACATCGCGCCCCGGCATGAACAGCCTCACCTTCGAAAGATGCTCGGGCGGACACCTGCGCTGAAGAATGTGCAGGTGTCCCTGGTCCATCGCCAGGATCTGGTCGAACTGCTCGAAGTCGCGCCCGGTCAGCTGCCTCGCGCGCTGCGCGCTGAGGTCATAGCCCCGGCACTTGGCATGGTGCTGCGCGCGCTCGTCGGGCGGCTCGCCGACGTGGTAATCGTGGGTGCCGGCGGATTGCACCCTAATTTGATGTTGCAGGTTTGACTGGGTCAAAAGCTTCCTGAAAACTCCTTCGGCTGTCGGTGAGCGGCAGATGTTGCCGGTGCAAACGAATAGGACGGAGCGTTTTTCTTTCATATCATCGCCATTATGACTTCTTGTGCTGACGTCCTCGCCGGCCGGGCGCCGAACGACAAGCCCGTCACCCTCAAGGGCTGGGTGCGTACGCGGCGCGATTCGAAAGCCGGCATCTCCTTTGTCCATGTCTCCGACGGCTCGTCGTTCCACCCGGTCCAGGTGGTGGTGCCGAACACGCTGCCGAACTACGCCGACGAAGTGCTGCGTTTGACCGCGGGCTGCGCGGTGGAAGCCGCGGGGAGCATCGTGCCCTCGCCCGCCAAGGGACAGCCCTTCGAGATGCAGGCAGCCGCGATCAAGGTAGTGGGCTGGGTGGAAGACCCGGACTCCTACCCGATCCAACCCAAGCAGCACACGCTCGAATTCCTGCGCGACGTGGCTCATCTGCGGCCACGCACCAACGTGATCGGCGCCGTGACGCGGGTGCGTCACACCATCGCGCAGGCGATCCATCGCTTCTTTCACGATAACGGCTTCTTCTGGGTCAACACGCCGATCATCACCGCGTCGGATGCCGAGGGCGCCGGGGCGCTGTTCCGGGTGTCGACGCTGGACCTCGCGAATCTGCCGCGCACGCAGGACGGCAAGATCGACTTCGCGCAGGATTTCTTCGGCCGCGAGACCTTCCTCACCGTGTCGGGGCAGCTCAACGTCGAGTGCTACTGCCTGGCGCTGTCCAGGGTGTACACTTTCGGCCCGACCTTCCGCGCCGAGAACTCGAACACGAGCAGGCACCTGGCCGAGTTCTGGATGATCGAGCCCGAGATCGCGTTCGCCGATCTTTCCGACAACGCGAGCCTGGCCGAGGCGCTGCTCAAGCACATCTTCAAGGCGGTGCTCGCCGAGCGCGCCGACGACATGGCGTTCTTCGAGGAGCGCATCGAGAAGGGGGTGATCGCGAAGCTGCAGTCGATCGTCGACTCCGAGTTCGTGCGCATGCACTACAACGAGGCGATCTCGGTCCTCGAGCGGTCAAAGGAGAAGTTCGAATTCCCGGTCAGCTGGGGTATCGATCTGCAATCGGAGCACGAGCGCTATCTCACCGAGCGGCATGCCGGCAAGCCCGTGATCGTCATGAACTACCCGAAGGGCATCAAGGCCTTCTACATGCGTTTGAACGACGACGCCAAGACCGTCGCGGCGATGGATGTGCTCGCGCCGGGGATCGGCGAGATCATCGGCGGCAGCCAGCGCGAGGATCGCCTTGAAGTCCTCGATGCCCGCATGGCTGGGGCCGGGCTCGACAAGGAGCATTACGGCTGGTACCGCGATCTTCGCCGCTACGGCACGGTTCCGCACGCCGGGTTCGGCCTTGGGTTCGAGCGCACGATTGCCTACGTGACCGGCCTCACGAATGTGCGCGACGCCATCCCGTTTCCCAGGACGCCCGGGAACGCTAGGTACTAGAGAGCTCTATTCCGAAAACACGCCTTTTGAGCTCGGTGAGCTGGTCGCGCGCCTTGGCCGCCTCCTCGAACTCGAGGTTCCTGGCGTGCTCGAGCATCTTCTTCTCCAGCGCGCGCATCTCGCGCGCGATCTGCTTCTCGCTCATTGCCTCGTAGCGGGCCTCGGCCTGCGCCGCGGCAAATCCGGTCTGCGCCTCGTCCGCGTCGTACACGCCGTCGATCAGGTCCTTGATGCGCTTGATCACGCCCTTCGGCGTGATGCTGTGGCGCTCGTTGTACGTAACCTGCTTGCGCCGCCGGCGGTCGGTTTCGGCGATGGCACGCTTGATCGAATCGGTTTCCCTGTCGGCGTAGAGGATGGCCATGCCGTTGATGTGCCGCGCTGCCCGCCCCATCGTCTGGATGAGGGAACGCTCAGAGCGCAGGAAACCCTCCTTGTCGGCGTCGAGCACGGCGACCAGGGACACCTCGGGCAGGTCGAGGCCCTCGCGCAGCAGGTTGATCCCGACCAGCACGTCGAACTCGCCGAGGCGCAAGTCGCGGATGATCTCGACCCGCTCGACAGTCTCGATCTCCGAGTGCAGGTAGCGCACCTTGATGCCGTGCTCGGAGAGATACTCGGTAAGCTCCTCCGCCATCCGCTTCGTCAGCGTCGTCACGAGGACGCGCTCCTGCTTCTTCACGCGCAGGTTGATCTCGGACAGCAGGTCGTCGACCTGGGTGGATGCCGGCCGCACGACAACCTGCGGATCGATGAGGCCCGTCGGGCGCACCACCTGCTCCACCACCTGTCCCGATTTCTGCCGCTCGTAGTCGGCCGGCGTGGCCGATACGAAGACCGTCTGGCGCACCACCTTCTCGAACTCGTCGAAGCGCAGCGGGCGGTTGTCGAGCGCCGAGGGAAGCCGGAACCCGTATTCGACCAGGTTCTCCTTGCGCGAGCGGTCGCCCTTGTACATGCCGCCGAGCTGCGGAATGGTGACATGGCTCTCGTCGATGATCATCAGCGCGTCCTGCGGCAGATAGTCGATCAGCGTCGGCGGCGGCTCGCCCGCCTGCCGGCCTGACAGATGCCGCGAGTAGTTTTCGATCCCCTTGCAGAAGCCGAGCTCGGCCAGCATTTCCAGATCGAAGCGGGTGCGCTGCTCGATGCGCTGCGCTTCGACCAGCCGCCCGGCCTTCTGGAAGAACTCGATGCGGCTGCGCAGCTCCGCCTTGATGGCTTCAGCCGCGCGCAGCGTGGTCTCCCGCGGCGTGACGTAGTGGCTCGACGGGTAGACGGTGAAGCGCGCCATCGGGTGCAGGACCCGGCCGGTGAGCGGGTCGAACACCTCCAGCTTCTCGATTTCATCGTCGAACAATGAAATCCTGATCGAATGCTCGGCGTGCTCGGCAGGGAATACATCGATGACGTCGCCGCGCACGCGGAAGGTGCCGCGGCGGAAATCGAGCTCGTTGCGCTCGTATTGCATCGCTACCAGGCGCGCCAGGACGTCGCGCTGCGACATCTTCTCGCCCTGGCGAAGGTGCAGGATCATGCCGTGGTACTCCGAGGGGTCGCCGATGCCGTAGATCGCCGACACGGTCGCCACGATCACCACGTCGCGCCGCTCGAGCAGCGACTTCGTCGCCGACAGGCGCATCTGCTCGATGTGCTCGTTGATCGATGAATCCTTCTCGATATAGAGGTCGCGCGCCGGAACGTAGGCTTCGGGCTGGTAGTAGTCGTAGTAGGAGACGAAGTACTCGATCGCGCTTGCGGGAAAGAACTCGCGGAACTCCGAGTAAAGCTGCGCAGCGAGCGTCTTGTTGGGCGCAAGCACGAGCGCCGGGCGGCCCAGGCGCGCGATGACGTTCGCCATGGTGTAGGTCTTGCCCGAGCCCGTTACACCGAGGAGCGTCTGGAACGCGAGGCCGTCCTGAATGCCTTCGGCGAGCTGGTCGATCGCCTCGGGCTGGTCGCCCGAAGGCTGGAAGAGCTGCTCCAGACGAAAAGGACTGTTGGGAAACGTAACCGGCACGGGTAGAATTTCGCAGACGAAACCTCAAATCGTATCAGATGAACGCACCGCACTCACCGTCCTTGCTCGCCTCGGTGCCGATGGCGCCGAGCGACCCGATCCTCGGCGTCACCGAGGCGTTCGTCGCCGACCCGAACCCGCGCAAGGTGAACCTCGGCGTGGGCGTGTATTACGACAACGCCGGCAGGATTCCTCTGCTCGAGTGCGTGCGCCACGCCGAGAGCGAGCGGCTGAAGAGCTCGCCGCACCGCGGTTATTTGCCGATCGACGGCCTCGCATCGTATGACAGCGCGGTGCAGGAGCTGGTTTTCGGAGCCGATTCCCAGCCGCTGCGGGAAAACCGCATCGTCACCGTCCAGGCGGTCGGCGGCACCGGCGGCCTGAAGATCGGCGCCGATTTCCTCAGGCGCATCAGTCCGGGCGCGCAGCTCTGGATCAGCGAGCCGAGCTGGGAGAACCATCGGCAGCTGTTCGAGGCCGCAGGCTTCACGGTCAATGCGTACCCGTACTACGACGCCAAGACCCACGGGCTCGACTTCGCGGGCATGCAGCGCACTCTGGGCGCCCTCCCCGCCGGCTCGATCGTGGTCCTGCACGTCTGCTGCCATAACCCGACCGGAGTCGACCTCAGCCGCGAGCAGTGGGACCAGGTGCTCGATATTGTCGCCGCGCGCGGCCTGGTGCCGTTCCTCGATCTCGCGTACCAGGGCTTTGCCGACGGGCTGGAGGTCGACGGCTACGCCGCACGGCTCTTTGCCGGCGCCATGACTCCGGTGTTCCTGTCGAGCTCGTTCTCGAAGTCGTTCTCGCTCTACGGCGAGCGCGTCGGCGCGCTGAGCGTCGTGGCGGGCAGCGCGGAGGAGGCGACGCGCGTACTGTCCCAGCTGAAGCGCACCGTGCGAACAAATTACTCCAATCCGCCGACGCATGGCGGGCAGATCGTAGCGACGGTGCTCACCACGCCCCAGCTGCGCAGCCTCTGGGATCGCGAGCTCGGCGCCATGCGCGAGCGCATCAAGGTGATGCGCAAGCAGCTGGTCGAGCAGATCCATGCGCGCGCGCCGGGCGCGGATTTCAGCTTCGTCCTCGCGCAGCGCGGCATGTTCTCGTATTCCGGGCTGAGCAAGAGACAAGTACAGCGGCTGCGCGAGGAATACTCGATCTACGCCATCGACACCGGCCGCATCTGCGTCGCCGCGCTCAACTCCAAGAACGTCGACTACGTGGCCGGCGCGATCGCGAAGGTCATCGCGTAGTTATTCGCAGCCGGATGCCGCAAATCCGCGTCGCGCTCGTTTCGCTGTCCGTCGCTTTCGCCGCGCAAGGCGCTCTGGCGCAGGACCCTGCAGCCGCGGATCCGAGCCTGGAGCTCGGCGTGCGCTACTGGATGAGCCGCGGCAAAACAAGCTGGAACCACAATGCCCAGAGCGTATCGCCGCTCCTGGGCAATCCGACCTCGGTGCTGATCTACAAGCCGCTCGACGCGCACGTGCTCGAGCTGCACGGCCGCAAATCGTTTCTCGGCCCCTGGTTCGTCGCCGGCAACGCCGGGCTGGGGTGGATCAAGAGCGGCAAGCTCGACGACGAGGACTTTAACGCCGGACAGCTGAAGTCTTCCGACACCACCAGCTCGATCGGCGGGCAGCGCCTATCCTACCTCACGCTCGACGTCGGCCGCGACGTCTGGACGAGCCACGAGGGCAGGAACGTGCTGGGGCTCTTCGTCGGCTACCAGTACTGGACCGAGCGAGCCGACGCCAACGGCGCCAGCGGTGCCACGCTATCCAGCATTGTCAACATCCCCGACAACGTCCCGGTGATCAGCAACGACGTAACCTGGAATTCGCTGCGCGTGGGCTTCGCCGCGCGCGCTGCGCTCGGCGAGAGGGACCGGCTGCTGATTAATTTCGCGCTGGTGCCGTACACGCGGATGAAAAACGAGGACAGCCATTATCTTCGCGTCGCCCCCGGCCCCGAGTCTCTCGGACCGACGCCGAATATCATCATGAAAGGGCGCGGCTACGGCATTCAGCTCGACGGCGAATTGCGGCACCAGATCTACCGAGACGTCGAGCTCGGCGCAGGCATCCGCGTCTGGGCGCTCAAGGCGGACGGCGACGTGCGGTTCGACGGACACAACGCGCTGCATCTGAACGAGCTCACGTCGAGCCGCTTCGGGCTGACCGTAAGCCTCACCAAGAGATGGTAAAATCCGCGGCTCTCCCGGATCCCCGATAGCTCAGTTGGTAGAGCGACGGACTGTTAATCCGCAGGTCGTAGGTTCGAGCCCTACTCGGGGAGCCAAATAATCAAGCACTTAAGAAACTTTCCGAGCCTGCGGACTTCCTTGGTCGGCCAGCCGTTGCAGTAGCGTTGCAGTAACGCCGGCGCCGCATGGAATTGGGGGCAAGCTCTTTGCTTGCTTGCTGTAACGGACTCGCTATAGTGGAGAAGCCCTTGGAAATCTACGCTCCGTGAATCAGATTCCGCAGACCCTCGGTGGGGAAGTCACCGCCGACATCAATGCGTTGATCTCCGAAAGCGACAGGCTCAGGGATTGGAACGCCCCTGAAATTCAGGTCCTACTGCGACGCATCGAGAAGCTGCAGAAAGTAGACGCCAGGGACGCCTTCGTTCGTTTCGGCGCTCTGGCCGCGATTTGCGGCAATGTGGATGCGTTGTTCGAGTACTACCGAAAGGCGCTACTCCTGCCTGGCGAGGCTGAAACAAAGCATGAGATTTGGGTTTCGATGGGCAATGCCGGTCTGTATAGCCAGGCTCAAGAGATTGGTACGTGGCTCCTCGATCCCAAGAGAGGGTTTTTCCCGAAGATATGGGAAGAGGCGGTGTCCATCGGTCAAGTTCTTGCGGTTTGGAATCGACTGCAGGAAGCGAAGCGCACCTATCCTGACTTGTCCGACGTCGATTTTTCACTGCTAGAGCGTGCGGCCGCAGTTATGCGGGAACGCAAACTAACCGATGAGAATATCGGCTCCATTCTTAACCTGATGGGCGACATTCAGCGTGCGCACAGAATTATGTTCTCAGGCACCCTTGCTTCCATCCTCAAAGTTCTGCGTCCGCCTGACGACCCTCCATATCTCTATTTCGCGATGCCGCTGGACGCTAGCGTCGGCGAAATTCACGCAATGAATCGAGAATTGGCGAGGCTTGTAGTCGAAAAGCTGCCTGAGGGGGCATTCCCGCAAGGCATGGTCGCTTCCTTTGCTAAAGCGCCGCCGGTAGAACTCCGCGCCGCCGCCTAATGTGGCGCAGCCCGCGGATTTTCTAGCCCAGGCAATTGAGTTACTGAAGACGGCCGGCAACGATCTTGACTATCGCCTAGTTATTGATCGAGCCTATTACGGCGCGTATCACGCGGCTCGGCAATTTGAAGAGGCGCTTCCGCACCGTAGCCAGGTAACTACGGATAAGACCGGATCGCACGATGGGCTATTTCAACGCCTTGAATGCCCCAACCCTAAGCTCGACTACGGACTGAAGGTCATAAGCCAGGATGTCGGTGCGCAGATGCGGATGTTGAAACCGTTGCGTGAACTAGCCAGCTACGAGCTTCAGGAAACTATTCGCGTTGAGCAGGCTGAACAGGCAATTGAGGGGGCAAAAGACGTCATAGCGGAGTGCGCCAAAGGCCGAAAGAAGCTCGCAGCTGGGCCATCGAAGTAAGCAAAGAATGGTCCGTGGAGGAGTACATCGAACTCTGGCTATGGGAATACACCGACGAATTCGGGAAGCGGCGGCGGACGAGGTATCGGCTCACCGAGGCGCAGGCGCGCGAGCGCTACGGCGAGTCCGCAAAGCCGGTCGAGGGATCGCTCGAGCGGCGGACACCGCTCGGCAGCACAAGCGATTGGCAGAAGCGCACTGATGGCGGCTCGTAAACGGACCGAGCAGCCCGCGACAGATAGCCAACTGAAGGCGGCGCCCAACTAAAAGCCTGCCCGGTCTGCGGCGAGAAAAAGGGCGAGCTCGCGAGCAACGGGGGTTCGCGTTTCCCATTTGCCGTCCAGTGCCGCGCGTGTGGATGGACCACCGATTTTGTAAAGCTTCCGAGTATTGCCGTGAAGCTGTGGAACGAAGCGAGGAGCAAAAAGCGCTCCTGACGCCAGCGCGCCTAGAATCTCGGGTACGCCACTAGGGGGGTCGCATGGCAATCGACTGGAACGCGCTCGCGACGATAGCGGCACCCATCATCGCGCTGTTCCTGGGGGTGTGGATAGACCGCTGGTTTGAGAGCCGTGCAAGGTTGATCTCGTACTTCGGCCATGTCGCGAGCTTTCAGCACGCACCGGCAAATGCCCCAGCCACGCAGGTGAACACTCATCAAGTCGTGCTGCGGAATGCCGGTCGCCGAGCTGCCACCAACATTCGTCTCACTCACCAAGTCCTTCCAAGTTTCATCACCTGGCCGATGGTCGTCCACCACGTGGCTGCTTTGCCCAACGGTCAGCAGGACATCGTCATTCCTACGTTGGTTCCAGGAGAGCAAATCACCATCTCTTATCTCTACTTCCCACCAGTCACCGTGGCTCAGGTGAACGCCGGGATAAAGTGCGACCAGGGATTCGCGACGCCTATTCCGGTGCTGCTTCAGCGCCAATTCCCTCTCTGGGTTTACCGGTTGACGAGCACGCTGAAGATCGCTGGGCTGATCGCGATCATTTACCTCATTTATTCGGCTCTTTCAGCGGCGCTCCGCTGGCCTTGACGCGCCCCTATAAGCAGCCTAGGGTTTCACTCCTAGGGAATGGCTCGCCGCCTCGGCTTTGAGCGCCTCTAACATGGAGAACACCATGAAGCTCAGACCTACAGGCGTCACCAGCGACGGAACCCGGCATTGGGATATAAGCGGCCTTCCGGGTGGGCCGAAAGACATTCTTGGCATCAAGAAACGCGTTGGCATTCTGTCCATGACCGGCAGCGGCAGACCGTTCATCTCCCCGCGCCCGGCAAAACTCGGCGAAGCCGTTACCGTCGAAACCGATGCGGGGGTTATCCGCATCCGCATTGCGAAGGTCAGGGACGACGGCTGGATGATGGGCACTGTTGAGCTCTTCAACACCCCGAGCGGAACTGCGCTGGACATACACGGTATACGACACAAAGACTCGGTGCTCGTGCCAGGCATGGACTTTGTTCAGATCGTACACACGGATTGACAGCACTAGTTCACCCGCGCCGATGGTGTTCGTAGCATTAGCTGCATGCAGTTCAGCTCTCCTTCTATTCACCAGCGCCTCCTTCGGCTCGGACTGGCGCTTCGCTGGCTACAACAAACAAGGCAAAAGCGAGTTGTATCAATTTTTCGATGCCGACTATATTGATCGCCCCGCCAAAGACATTGCGAGAGTGTGGGTCAAGGCAGTTACGGTGAAGAACCTTGATCGCTATTACGAGGCGCACCAAAAGGATGTCGTAGAAAAAGCGGCGACCAAAATCGCGACCGGTTATGCGCCTCGCTTTTTCCTACTCGCTACAGTCAGGCGCGGGTACGCCGATAAATCAGCACTCAACGAGGCCGCTGCCACTGCCACAGGGTACGAAGTTATAGCGAACGCACCAACGGTGCAGCCGATAACCAAGATATATTTTGAAATCGACTGCAAGGGTCGGCGGATTAGGCACTTAGATGGAGTCGTGTATGACGCGAAGGGAGATGTTGTGCCACAAAATCCTTCACGCAAAGTACCCAACTATTCATTCATCATTCCCGAGACCAATGGTGATTGGCTATCGCAATTGGTATGCCCTTAGCAACGCTAGCCGGCTCACGCACCTGGTCGGCCGCGCGACCTCGCCGAGCGACTGAGAGTTGCGTACCTCGTCAGCCGCCGTCGCCTGCTGAGATCCAGCGGGCACGACTGCCACAAGACGGAATAAGGGATCGACAAAAATGACACTCACAAAACGCTTCTTGCTCGCAGCTTTGTTGGTCATGGCCGTGAACGGCTGCTCGTCGACCGGATACAGCACTACTACGGCGCTTACAGTGCCGAGAACGATCAAAGCGCCGGCTAATGTGCATCCGGAAATCGCACCCTATGTACCGCGATTCGTTGCATTGCTCCAATCGAACGGGTTTCTTATTGGCAAGTCCGATGATCCGCGCGCTTTGGAATTGCGGATGGACTTTGATCCAAACATATTTACCATGCGAGTAACAGCAGCGCTATGGAAGGATGGCGCTCCTGTAGTAAGCGGGTCTGCGACGAACTCTGGATGGGGAACGCTCTTGGCTCGCGGATCGGCCGTCAACAACTTGGCAGACTCGTCTTGGCAAGAATTCGCGCTTGCGCTGCAATCGTTCGTGACGCGCGTAACGATTCTTCCAGATAACAAACAATGAAAAGAAGAGAGTTCGTCGTTCGAGTGTTGCGCGAGAGAGAGGGCGACCAACCTGCTATCAGCCAAGCTGCCTAGCCAAAGTTGTAGTAGCTGACCAATTCGCACGCTCCAGCCCTGCCTTGGAGTATCCTCCGCTGCAGTCGACGAGAGGGGCGATGAATCGGATTCTCGAGTTCGCGAAGAGAAATTGGTGGTGGTTACCCACCATTGTCGGCGGTTTGTTCGGCGCAGCCGGCACTACGGTCCTCATGTACTACTTCCTTGTGGCCGCGATACCGGATCTCAAGCAGAGCTTTAGGGACGTCACCGCGGAAGTGCGAGCGATGCGCACCGACCTTCAAGCCGCCGAGCAGCGTCAGCATACCGACCTGACGAGCCACATCACCCAAGAGCTGACAACGCGCGAGCGCATGGAGAATTCCCTCCGCGTGGTGCGATCGAATCTCATTGCCGTCCGGCAAAAGGTTGAGAAGCGCAGCCTGACGCCGAGCGAGATTAATGAAATTCTTTCCAGCGTCAGCGACGTCAGCAAGTCCACGGCGATTTTGCTAAGCGAGCATTCCACCGTCTCTGGCCCGGAAGTCCCACAGATGCCACTGCCGGTGTACGATCACATCAGCAGGGGGCGCGTGCCCTCGGACGTCGCCGATACGTTCTTTGCGAAGCCAGATAAGCTGAAGCCGCAAGGTACCATCGCCACTTTGAGGATGGACATCTTTCTCGCTCGTTCCTTCCTGGCCAAGAATGGCTCTTGGCACGCGGCCGGGATGGGGATCCGATTCGACTATGACGGCGGCTCGGCGTTCTTCAAGGTGAAGAAGCCGATGAGCCCCGAAGAGCTGCAAGAGCAGGTCGAGCTTTTCAATTCCGTCTCGCAAGTGGTGTCGCTGACTGTCGGCAGCACGGAATCATGGAGGGCACCGCGGCCGGAGTATTCACAGGACAAAAAGCCGAGGGAACCAGGCCTCGGCGGGCCGCTCAATCCGCCTGAAGATAAGCTGCGCAGATAAGAACACGCTGGGGCTTGCCACTGCGCGGGGCTATCCGTCAGCGCGCGTCCACCGCTTCGCGCTGGCGCTCGCGTTCGGCAACGGAGAGCGCTCTACGCGGCTGCTCGCTCGGATCGGGCAACGGCAGGCCTTCGCGCTCCGCTACCGAGACGATGCCCGCAGGCTGCGCATTGGGCGCGTGAGCAGGCGCCGACGGCCATGCCGATATTCGGCGCGCCTCGCGCTCGGCGACCGTCATTCCCACCTGCGCGCTCCTGTTGACGCGGACGTGCGCGAACCCGATGCGCATAAGCGCCGGCGCGTTGACCGCGTCGACGGTGACCCGTCCTGGTGCGTCAATCGTGGTCGTCGTGCCGTCCTGGAGAAGCAACGTGCCGATCCGGCCAGCTGGTGCCCGCAGTGTCACGTCCATTCCCCGAGCTATGAACGAGCGCAGTTGATTAAGTCTTTCAGGTAGTCCCCCGAATGCCCGCAAGCCTCGCAGAACTCCTCGCATCGCAGGACCCTCTTTCCGAGGAAGCGCTGCATCGCGTCCTTCATTTCCAAGAGGAAACCGACCGCGCCGACTTCAAATTGACTTTCCACTCGGAGGAGCGCGAATGGCTAGAAATTACGAAAGACGTAATGGCGTTTGCCAATACCTTCGGCGGGTACCTGGCGTTCGGGGTTCGCGACGGAACTTATGAGATGGTTGGGCTCGATGAAGAAGCCGCAAAACTGCTTTGTGACACCAATCAGCTAATGCAAAAGGTAAACCGTTATGTCGAGCCACCGATAACGACCTTGCGCTCGCGATCTATCCAGCTAGGAAGCAAGACCTACGTGGTTGTCTTCACCCCCCCGCCCCAAGGCCAAACACACCTAGTGCTGAAGGACGGTGCCTTCAAGTTTCCTAGCGGCGAAGAAAAGGTCGTTCTGCGCCAGGGTACTTCTTACGTGCGGCGCGTTGCTGGAAATCATCTAGTGGACTCGCGTGATCTCGACGCCATTGTGAACCGACGATTGGACTACTTCCGGGCTACTTTGCTCGACAAGATTGCGCGTGTCGTTGAATCGCCTCCGACAAGCGAAATTCTCGTTGTTTCCAATGTTGCGACAAACGAATCTCATAAGAAATTTGTTATTGACAACGCACCAGATGCACTTGCGGTGAAAGGTATGAGCTTCACCGTTTCGCCCTCCACGCCCGAGCAGGAAATTGCGGCTTGGATAGCCATGACGGGGGGCGATAGAAATGCACACCCAGCCCGCGGAATAACGTGGAAGTGGTATTCAGAGCGCAAAGGCCTCCGCCTAACTCCGGATCAAAGGTTGCGCGTCGCGATGTACTGCGCACGCAATGAGGTGCCAGCGTTCTTTTGGCTCCAAGGATGCAAAGCCCCGGACATTAAAAGTGCACTCAGGGAAATCTTCGCTACCCCGCTCGATGTAGCGACTGCTGAGTACCTTCTATGTGTAGCCGCGTTTCTTGGAAAGCGCTTTCACGGATCCCTGGTTAATGAGCTTGGCGAAAGCATGGCGCGGCGACTTGGAAAGAGCGCATCCTTCCCCGCCGAAGGGCCGCGGTCGTCGCTACGCGCCGATTCCGTCATTCCAAAGAAATGCCGCGATGGCCAGGCGCTGGCCCAGTTGCAACAGTCGCTGGAAATCGAACTAAACGGAATCGCGGCGAGCGCCAACACATCGCCCGGCCAAGAGCCGGAATTGCGCCAGCGCTGGCGTGCCGAGACCATCGATTGCCATCTTTATTCCCAGAACGATCAGTACACCTAGGAAACGTAGCGAAAACGTAGCGTTCTTGGCGGTTAGCTACGGTTCTTGACGAGTGAGGGCGGGCCAAAAACAACGACTTAGGTTAGCCTACTAAATCTGTAATCCGCCGCTCGGGAGGGGCCAAGGCGAGGTCACGGAAGGCTTCGGTGTCTCCACCGTGGCGGAAGCATGGACAGGAGGACCTCGTCGCGTAGAACGAAATGATGGAACAGCGCCGCGGCAGCGTGGAACCCAGCGAGCCAGACGACGGCATCACCGAGGATCGTGTGGATCTGCGCGACCGCTTGCCCGGCGGCGTGAGCCTCGGGAATCATCGGCGGTACATTGCCCAATATTCCAAGTGTGAGGGGATGACCTTCAAGCCAGGCGCCCACTATTGCGGTCACGGGCGTCGCAACGAGCAAGGCGTACAGCAATCCCCGCACGATCTTCGATATGCGGTTCATCCACCGCGGGGCGGAAGGCAACTGCGGCGCCGGAGCGAACGCTCGCCATACGAGGCGCAAGAGTGTCAGACCGAACACCGTCAGTCCTAGTACCTCGTGGATCTGGCGATCGAAATCCATCGCTGCCGAATAAACCCGTTGCTCTGAGCCACCCGGACTCATAACAAACGCCGCCAGCACCAAGAGCGCGGTGAGCCAATGAAATGCTATGGCGACGGAACCGTAGCCGCGAGGAGCTACGCTTGTTCGGTCCAAGGAAGAGTTCATATTGAGCGCTAGTGCGAAAGCCTCTCTGCTAGTAGCGCTGTTCGCCGCCGTCCATACTCATCAGGGCCTGAAGTGCCCGCCGGATCGCCGCAGCATCCTTCCGTAGCCGTCGAGGTAGGCCTGCTTCAGCCGATCGGCTAGATCCTGCCGGCCTACCAGGTGCGTGAGCTCAATCGTGCCGGCGCCGGCGCGGAAAGCGCTACGAGCGGCATGGTCCTCCGGCAACTCATCGAGGATGGCCGCAACGGCAAGCAGCTCCTCGTCGTCGCGGCCGTCGTTGGGATCTCGTCTCTCGCTCATCGTGCGCCAAAGTCGACAGACTGTTCGGCTGCATCGCGGTCATGCACCATCACACCGATAACAGTCACGCGACGCCGTTGGCGCTTGCGTAATTGCGCAATCATGTCTGCTGCAATCGACACACGATTAGTCCCGAGCCCCTCGGTTTTCCAACTAGAAACCGAGCTGCCGCGCGAAGTGCGATAGGTAATGATGCATTTGAGTCGCATATGGCCAATCTACAAGAATGCCCAACCCAGCGAGGATTCCCAAAGCGAGGAGCGCCAGCGCTGAGACAGCAAGGATCACAAGCCGTGTTTTAACCGGCTCCTTGGCCGCTACAACCTGAGAACCTACCCCTTGAGATGAGGCAGCACGTTTAACATCCTCGGCAGTACGTTTGTTGCGATCAACGCGAGGGGATGGCGCAGAAGCCGCAACACCCATGAACTTCAAGCCTGCATCGGTAATTTTGAATGAATGCGCGTCACCATCCTTTATGAGGCGTTTTGCAAGTAGACCCGCATATCCGCTCTTGTAGGCGTCGTAATGCAATGGGGGCCACTGCATCGTCAATGCCTTTAGCGGATGGTCGCGGCGAGGAGCATTCTCATAGAGCACACGTATCTGACCCAATACCGCTCGTTCGCTCGGTGTGAGATCCATTCGACTGCGCCTCCCCCCTACGCGACGGGACGGCGAAGAGTAATGCGAGAGCACGCGCCGGTCCTGACCAATTTGTGAAACACTTTCCATTGAGCCGAAAAATCTAACATCTACTAACTGGAGGAGAAGCTCTACATGCCAATTAATGACCCAGAAGAAGGGGCGCGCCCAGCCGAGATTCTCTTGGTGGAAGACGACCCGGAAGACGTTCGCCGCACAAGGGAAGCGCTAACGATAGGCAAGCTTCACAACAACCTGCATACGGTCGGGGACGGAATTGAAGCCCTTGAGTTTCTACATCGGCGCGGCAAGTACACGAACGCGGTACGCCCCGACGTGATTCTTCTCGACCTCAACCTGCCAAGGAAGGACGGTCGCGAGGTGCTGGCGGAGATAAAGACCAACGATGAGCTGAAGCGCATTCCGGTGGTCGTGATCACAACGTCCAAGGAGGAAGAAGACGTGGTCCGCAGCTACAGGATGCACGCCAACTGCTATATCACCAAGCCGATCGATGTAGAAAAGTTTGTGTCTGTCGTCCAGGCAATAGACAACTTTTGGCTAACGATAGTCACTCTGCCATCGGCCGAGTGATTGCGCGCTCGCGCCACCCAACCATAACGTGGCTGCGATCACTCACCGCGATTGGGCATTGCCAACCAAGAGAGCTAAGCCGTTCAACGATCCGGACTGGATCTTTGAGCTAAAGCACGATGGCTATCGGGCGCTGAGTTGATGCACCCAACGGCGGCGCGCGTGCCTTTCAACCGGCCGGGTTGGATATTCGAGTTGAAGTACGACGGCTTCCGCACGCTGGCGGTTCGCCGCGGTGCCGACGTACGCTTGGTATCGCGCAGGGGGACGAGCTAAGAAACACGCACCGTCAAATTAAGCACTGCGCGAAGCTAAATCTTCATCAGCACCCACCCAATGAGCGCGAGGGCAGCCCAGATTCCAACGATTCCACCGGCCACCACGTACAGACGCTCCCGGTTCTCTACGACGAAAGAACCTGGGCTGAGGAAACGCTGTTGTGCGTTCGCGAGGGTTCGCTCGTAAGAATCGCGCAGGAAACCATGCGTAAGGCTGCTGACGCGCCAGATTTTCCTCATCTGATCCCCCTTGGCGTTAAGGCTCGCGGCTCAATATTGCTTGCGGGGGAGTCAGCGGCAAGCGATTTAGACATTTCTACGACCTTGCTGTGAAGATTGTTGTGGCGTCGCCACTGCAGCACGTTCGATCTACGGCAATTTCTCACAGCCAGCGTGCGCCGGCACAATGGCGATCGGCGCGAAGGCTAAGTGCTTCCTAAGTTAGTAGGACCCCTTCTCTTAGCCCCGACGAGCCCCCAAAGCACTCGGGGCTTTCTTTTGGTCCGCGAATTTGTAGCACGGCTTCTCAATTAGTTCACCCGTAGGGTAGAGCTTCACGACATTCGTGTTTGCAATGTGCGAATCGTGGTAAGGGCACTGGGCATTGCTCATCTCGCCATTGCAGCAATTGACGCTCTCCAGCGGCCGCAAGACCCGGGCGAGGCGCGCCGTTTCCGGCACTTCAGCGGGGCGGGGTCCCTTCTTTAATGATCGCTCGCAATTGCTTGCGAAATTCCGGGGTGTCTTTGTGCCTGTGAACGGCCACTGCATGCTGCACGGCGACTTCTATCAGCTCCTTCTCGGTATCGGCCGCGATTGCAACCGTGCAGTTCATTTCGCTTGGGAATTCACGGCAGTCTATATATTTGCGCGCCACGATAATCTCCTTGCGCTTCACTGAGGGTGCCGTTGACCCGGGCGGCAGGCGTTGGGTCGCACCCGAGTTACCCAGGGCGCCTGAGGGAGGCCGCCAGCTGCGGCGGCCCCGATCGATGTCAGACGGCTACTTTTGCGGCAGGCCTTCGATGGCGAAGGCGCGGAATTTCGCGTACTTGTCGCCGATCTTGCGCGCCTCCTTGTACTCCTTCGAATTGCGCCAGGCTTTGATTTTTTCCATGCTGTCCCACTGCTGGACGGCGACGCGCTGCTTCGGCGGCGCCCCTTCGAACGCAGTTACATTCTGTCCTGCGGCGAGCAAGCGGCCGCCGTGCGCTTTGATCGTGGCCTGAGCCTTCGGGGCGTACTCCTTCGTATAAGCATCGAGGTTCGTCACCTCGATCTCCGCGATGTAGTACACGGGCGGCTTGGCTTGAGCGTGGAGTCCCTCCACTACGGCGGCGCCGAGTCCAAAACCAGCGATGACTGCCATTGCTACGGTGTAGCGAGTTTTCATGGTGTGTCCTCCCGTTAAGTTACGACGAAACAGTCGCAACGCTTACTTGATTCGCTTCCATGTGCTTCCCGCAAACAGCAAGACGGAGCGCTAGAGAATCAATTACTTTGGGGGCTGAGGCATGGCCGACGAATGGTGATCCACGATCATCCAGTTTTTCCCCTTCTTAACGTAGGTGAAACTGTATCGGGCAGGCAAGGTCCTGGCTTCGCCATCTCTGACGAAGGAAAAGGTGTAGTACCCGGTATTGACCGCAGTGCTGCCGTAAATTCTGATCAACTGCTCCCCAAATGCAACTTTCAGCCCAGGAAGCGCTTTGAAGGCATTGACAAAATATTCGCGCAGGGCTGCCGGATCGGATCGCACCTTTGGAGAAATCGTTCCCCAAAGCACGGCATCCTGTGCGTAGAAGGGAAGCAATTTGTCGGGATCGTTTTCTCCTAGCGCGGCTGCCCATTTCATTGAAGCGGCAGCCACATCCTCCTGCGGTCTGGCTAGGGCGATTCCGCCCATCAGAAGCTGGCAGACGATGAGACTGGCGAGACACCTGCGTAAGAATGTTCTAATCATGGTTCCTCCCTTCCACGAAGCCTACTGCCAGAGACATCGCGCAGGCAAGGCAGCTGCCATTAGAGCGGAAGTGACCGCTTTGGGTCGTAACCGGACGTTCATGCTCGCGGCAATCTGCGGGTCATAGCTGCGCGTTCAGTTCACTCCGACAATTCTTTTCCTTGCTGCTGGTCCGCTTTCCGTTAACCGGGCTCGCTAGTTCGCAACATGATGCTTCCCAAGCTAGAGGCTGTCCCGGTCACTCCCATGATCAGCCTCTCAGCAATTAAGCGGCCCCGGGGTCGCGGGGCAGTCAGGTGGCTTTAATTCCTTTAACTTTCCGCCTATGAACCCGCCCTTAAAGCGCACCCCTTTGGGAGAGGTATACAGTCCCGTTCCATCGGCCTTGCCATCCTTGAACTCGCCTTCATATCGAGCGCCATTTTCCCAGGTGTAGATGCCCTTTCCACTGGGTTTGCCTTGTACCCATTCGCCTACGTAATGGTCTGCTCCTCGCGCTTCGCCGTGCCCGTGAGCTAATTCAGCGGATTCATCGCAGCCGCCCTCATAGGAGCCCCGCAGATATAGAGGGAGGTGATCCTCGCAGCCATGGGACATGGCCGGTCCGGCCAGCGCGAGCAACGCCGCGAAAACCGCAAGCTTCGCTTCAATCGTTTTCATCGCCCCGCTCCCGATGGAGCACCAAAAAACAGGGCACGCCGCAATGGCATGCCCTGTTTGCCTGCCTGACCGTTCCCGCTATCGCGTTGGGCGTTGACTTTCGCCTTTACGCATCAGCTTCGCTCAGTCATCGTGATCGTCATCGTCATCGTCATCGTCAGACTTCCCTAAGCCGATGTTTCGCGCCTTACCGGTCAGCTTCAGGATGTCCATCCCATTGCCGATGCGGTCGACGATGATGATGTAGCCGCGGTTGTCGACTTCGACGTTGTTGGTCATGTAGGTGTTGTTGGGAGCGGCCGGTACATAGAACCCCGCCTCCACGGCCCCCTGCGGGTCGCGGATGTCCCACGCGCGCACACCGGCGTTGAAGTAAGAGGTGAATGTCAACCTGCCGTAGTACGGATTGCGGAAGTTCTCCTCGTGCGAGTGCGTGCCGAAGCGCTGGCCACGTAGGCAGTAGTTGCCACGCGGGTATTTCTCACCCGACTGCGGATTGACCCACAGCGTCGAGAGCACCATCGGCCCTTGCCACGGGTCCTGCCTTACGCCGATCGAGTTTTCCGTCGACACGTCGACGACGAAGCTCCAATGCTGCGAATTACAGTTGCCTGCTTCGGACGAGAGCAGCACGATGTCCCGCACATCAGGGGAGGGGGTTCCAGGGCATGCTGAGCTGGAGCACTGCAAGCTCCTCGGCGCTAGCCCGAACACCGGCATGCTGGTGTGGCCGCCCTGATCCGGCGACATGTCCATGCGCCCGACTTGCGCTGAGAGCAGGTCCGCCTCCGTGGGGGTGTCGGGGTTGCCGGTGAATGTGCCGCCATAGGCCGGAGGCAGCAGTTTTTTCCGGTCCACAATCTGCAACACGCCGTCGGAACCAACGCCCCATGCCAAGTAAATCCGGTTGCCAATAACGTCGACACCGCTCACGAGCTTGCCGGCGGCATTGGGATGTTCATGCGCGGAGATCGGACCGTGGAGCGAGGGGGGCGCGACTCCGGTTGAACCCGGTTGTGTACCCAGCAAACCGTAAGTCCGGATGTAATGCGGGGGGGCAGCAGGATTTGACCAATCGACGATGACCATCGACTGGCTTGTGCGCCAGAGAGGCGAGCCCCACGTCGCGTCTTTGCTGCCGGGCATATACGCGATGCCGGTCTTACACTCCCACCAGTCCTTATGCGTGGAGCGAATGTTCCGCAGCGCTGCTAAAAACACGGGCTTCCTGACATCAGTCACGTCCCAGGTTTCATACCCTGAGAGCTGGGCGGTGGTCCCCTGAATGTTGCGCAAAAGATAGACCTTGCCCGGTATGCCTTTCGGCAGATCGGAGCCGAGGCACAGGCGCACCATTTGCGCTTGGCCTCCGGCGACCGGGACCGGAATATGGAACGTCTCGACCGGGTGCTTCGGATCCGTGATATCAATGATCATCGTTCCGTTCTCTTCCAATTTGCCGCCGTTCAGCGGATTGGGCAGGGGGCCTGGTAAGTTTTGTCCACTATGCAGGCCCGCGAACGCGATCGTCCTTCCATCCGGGTACTGGATGACGTTCGGCTGATAGGACCCACGAAATTGCAGGGCAACGTGTCCCACCAGCTTCATGTTCTTCTGTTCGCCGCTTTGCCTTATATCCGCCGCCAGCGCACTGGCGCTGAAAGCGAGAACCGCCAAAGTAGCGGCGGATAATGCGATTAGCCGCGTTTTGCTACCGTTGCACGATGACAAGTACATATCCCTCTCCTCTAAGTGTTCAAGCTTCTCTGCTTCAGACGATATCGCTCCTCCCGCTGGTGAAGCTCGGGACGGCCGATGCCGACCATTTCCGAACTCAAAATTCCTTGGCGGGCGTACCCGACTACCGGATGTTGCTGTTTGTGACTTCTAGTCGAAAAGATAAAAATGCCCGGTCGATGATTAGACACCCGGCGGTCGCGAACCACCCATTCCAGGGGGTCATCTATTCATAACTGCGCGTCATGAATCCCTCCACTCGCCTGCAAGAATCGTCCAGGACGGCGTCAAGCCGCCGCCGAAGCAGCGATCAATTGCGCGGCAGATAGGTCTTCGCCTGCAGTAGCTCTGGGCGCGGCCACTTCAGCAAACAAGTGGCTGCACAATCCGGCCTTTAGCTTGATCAACGCTGTTACCAAGCCACGAAAATGAGATCTCAATATCCCCCGGTCGGATCGAAGTGGAAGGAAGTCGATTTGCGAGTTACTCGGACCGTGCAAGTGGTCCGTTACGACATCGCGAATGGCAGAGTCCGCATCAACTGTCTCGAAACTCAGCGTCTCACCTGGGCAAAATTCGAGCGCTTCAACGGCAAGAGCGGTGGTTATGTGAAGATGGCTTGACGAAGAACCATCCGTGATTGATTGAGGGTCAAGCTGGTGTCCCTACCTCCAGCGTCCGAGCCCACATGCGGTTGCGTCGGACCCGGCTAATGTCCTCCGTGTTGCGCAAGAACCGGGCGACTGTTTCAGCTCCCAGCTCAATCCTGGCATTTGGCTTGCAGCGATCACAGGAGGAAATCACCTCGTCTACAACCTCGTTGAGTGGCAGCATCCGTATCGGAGGAATCATGAGGTCCGGATCAATCATTGAATACGGTACAAGCCGTACGACGCTGCTTGCGGCGTTGCTGTTGTTGCCTTTTATCAGCGCGTGTGGAAGCGGTACGGGTAGAGGTGGTAGCAGCGCTCCGGCGCCGGCCCCGATGTTCTTCACAGCCACCGATGGCGTGCACGGCAATGAGCCCTGGAAAACCGACGGCACCGCCGCCGGCACGGTGATGGTGAAGGACATCAACCCCACCACGGGGGTGGGCTCTGGCAGCAGCGGTTTTACCGTGTTCAACGGCGCGCTTTATTTCCAGGCCGATGACGGCGTACACGGCAGAGAGCTCTGGAAAACCGATGGCACCGCCGCCGGGACGGTGATGGTGAAGGACATCAACACCGCCGCGGCGGGGGCGAGCGCCTCCCCCAATGACTTCACCGAGTTCAATGGCGCGCTCTATTTCGGCGCTGATGATGGCGTGCACGGCAATGAGCTTTGGAAAACCGATGGGACTGTCGCCGGCACGGTGATGGTAAAGGACATCAATATCACCGCACTGAATGGGGGTAGCGCCTTCCCCAGTGTCCCTGCCGTGTTCAACGGCGCACTTTATTTTGCCGCTGATGACGGCGTGCACGGCAATGAGCTCTGGAAAACCGACGGCACCGCCGCCGGCACGGTGATGGTGAAGGACATCAACCCCACCGCGGGGGTGGGCTCTGGCAGCAGCGGTTTTACCGTGTTCAACGGCGCGCTTTATTTCTCTGCCAATGACGGCGTGCACGGTGTTGAGCTCTGGAAAACCGACGGCACTACTATCGGTACGGTGATGGTGAAGGACATCAACACCGCCGTGGCGGGGGCGAGCGCCTCCCCCAATGACTTCACCGCGTTCAATGGCGCGCTCTATTTCGGCGCTGATGATGGCGTGCACGGTGTTGAGCTCTGGAAAACCGACGGCACTACTATCGGCACGGTGATGGTGAAGGACATCAACACCACCGCAGTGAATGGGGGTAGCGCCTTCCCCAGTGTCCCTGCCGTGTTTAACGGCGCGCTTTACTTTGCCGCTGATGACGGCGTGCACGGCAATGAGCTCTGGAAAACCGACGGCACCGCGGCGGGTACGATGATGGTGAAAGACATCAACCCCATCGGGAGCGCTGGCCCCAATGGCTTCACCGTGTTCAACGGCGCGCTTTATTTCCAGGCCGATGACGGCGTACACGGCAGAGAGCTCTGGAAAACCGACGGCACCGCGGCGGGTACGATGATGGTGAAAGACATCAACCCCACGGGGAGCGGTGGCCCCAATGACTTCACCGCGTTCAATGGCGCGCTTTATTTCCAGGCTGATGATGGCGTGCACGGCAAGGAACTCTGGAAAACAGACGGCACCGCCGCCGGTACGCAGATGGTGCAGGACATCAACCCTATCGGAGACTCTGGAGCCCTTGGATTCGTGGTATTCGCGCCGTAGACTACTCGGGGAGCCACCATGATTCTCAAACAAGGCAGGAGAATATCGCGCTCAACCGCGTACACGATGATCGCGGCGGTGGCGCTGTTGCTGTCGGCGTGCTCTTCGACCCTCCAGGTCTATTCGTCGCCGGAGCATGAGACGCTCCACCTCCAGCAGCACGAGTTGCGCGAGGGCGGGCTCGCGTTCCTGACGCCGTCCACGGTGACCGGGCAGGAGGAGGACAAGCAGGCGCTCGCCCATGTGTTCGCGACCACGCTGCAGGCCGAGCGAGCGGACATCCGCTTGGTTCCGCTTTCAGCAACCCTCAGCGCGGTGAACCGGGCGGGGCTCGCCGATGCGTACCGCACGATGTACCAGAACTACCGCGACACCGGGGTCTTCGATGGCGCGACGATGCGGCGGGTGGCGCAGGCGGCCGGGGTGCGCTACCTGGCGCAGCTCAAGCTCGCCAACATGCAGCAGAGCGCCAAAAGCCGGTGGAGCCTCCTCGGCTTCAGCATCCTGCAGACTCAATACGCCAACCTGCGCGTGTTTTTCCAGATCTGGGACAGCCGCGACGGCAGCATCGCCTGGGAAGGGATCGACGAGGTGACCTTCGCGATGGACACCGGGCTGGAGCGCCCGATCAGCTTCCGCTCCATCGCCGAGCATGCGGCGAAGGACCTGATCCAAGGCTTGCCTTAAATGAAACGCCCCGGTCCGCTTGCGCGGCCGGGGCGTTTTTTACTGCGTAGGCAGCCGGCCTAGATACTGGCCTGACTCGTGAACCTGCGGGTTGATCCGTCGGTAGAGTCCTGCCGGCCGGTGTTGCCTTGGTTTTCTCTCACGGGATCACCTCCTTTCAAAGTTGCCAGCCGCTAGTGTACCAAGCCTTCGGGCACGCCGTTCGGGAAGCGCCCGACCGTTCCTCACAGGCGATGTTAACCTCAGCGGCAATGCACGATAACAAAACTTCCCCGAGGGGCGAAGCCGAATCGGCGTACGCCTGGATCCGATTGGCCGCCGCGCTGCTGATCATGACCATCGGCGGCGCCGCGATGTACGGCGTCGTCGTCGCGCTGCCCACCTTGCAGGCCGAATTCGGCGTGGCGCGGGCCGACGCGTCGCTGCCCTACACGCTCACCATGATCGGCTTCGGCGTCGGCGGCATCCTGATGGGCAGGCTCTCGGACCGTTTCGGCGTCGTCGTGCCGATCGTGATCGGCGCGCTCAGCCTCGGCGCCGGCTTCATCCTCTGCGGCATGGCGCTCACGCTATGGCAGTTCAGCCTCGCGCACGGGCTGCTCGCCGGCTTGCTCGGCTGCGCCGCGACTTTCGCCCCGCTGGTTGCCGATACCTCGATGTGGTTCACGCGGCGCCGCGGGATTGCGGTGGGGATCTGCGCGAGCGGCAACTACCTCGCCGGGGCAGTCTGGCCGCCGCTGCTGCAGCACTTCTTCGAGACCGCCGGCTGGCGGGCGACCTATACGGGGCTCGGGCTGTTCTGCCTGGCGACGATACTGCCGCTCGCGCTGCTGCTGAGAAAACGGCCGCCCTTGCCGGGTCATGCAGATACGAGCGCTACTGCAAATCGATCCGCAAGGCCTCTGGGCCTGACGCCGAATGCCCTGCTCGCGCTCCTGTCGGTCGCCGGCCTGGCCTGCTGTGTCGCCATGTCCATGCCGCAGGTCCACATCGTCGCCTACTGCGGCGACCTCGGCTACGGCATCGCGCGCGGCGCCGAGATGCTGGCGGTCATGCTCGGCTTCGGCATCGTCAGCCGGCTCGCCTCGGGCTGGATCTGCGACCGCATCGGCGGCCTGCGCACCCTGCTGCTCGGCTCGGCGCTGCAGGGCATCGCGCTCGCGCTCTTCCTGCCCTTCGATGGGCTCGCGTCGCTCTACATCGTCTCCGCCCTGTTCGGTTTGTTCCAGGGCGGGCTCGTGCCCTCCTACGCCATCATCGTGCGCGAGTATTTTAAGCCCGGCGAGGCCGGCGCGCGCCTCGGCGTGGTGCTGATGGCGACGCTTCTCGGCATGGCGGGCGGCGGATGGATCTCGGGCGCGATCTTCGATCTCACCGGCTCTTACCGGGCGGCCTTCGTCAACGGCCTCGCCTGGAACCTGCTCAACCTGACGATCGTTTTCTGGCTGCTGCGGCGAGCGACGCCGCAGCGCGCTTTACTTCCGGCCTAGCGCCCTTTTCTTCCACAGCTCCCAGGGGCGCTCGAGCGTGCCGCGATTGGCGGCGGTCGAGCGCCGGCCCTCCTCGTCGCTTAGGAATTCGATCGGCCCTTCGAGCTGCCCTGCGTTCAACTGCAGCCGGGCGTTCATTTCCGTGTAGATGGCGCGGAACACCGCTTCCTGCACGCTGTCGCCGATCACCGTCATGCCATGGCCGCGCATCAGCACGCAGTTGCACGCGCCCAGCGTGCCCGCCAGCGCCTGCCCGAGCGGCCGGTCGCGTATCAGGAGATCGTTCTCGGCGCGCACTTTGCGGATGTCGAACACCGGGGCGCCGGACCACAGGAAAGAGCCCATGTGATAGATCGGACGCAGCTTCGTGCGTGTGACGCCGAACGGGATCACCGTGGGCGAATGGCTGTGCACGATCGCCATCACTTCGGGCCGTGCGCGATAGATCTCGCCGTGAATGTAGCGCTCTATGAATCCCTTCCGGCGCTCGCCCGGCAACGGCTCGCTATCGGCATCGAGCTCCATCATGTCGGCCGCCGTGACCAGCGCCGGCGCGCGCGAGCGCGACATGACGAAGCGCTCGGGGCGACGCTCGCTGCGGGCGCTGACGTGGCCGTACGCATCGAGCACCTCGTGCGCGGCGAGGATACGGCTCGCGGCGACGAGATCCTGGATCAACTGGCGGCTTGCAGAGAGCTTGGGCATCAGCGCCTCGCCGACGATCCGGTCATGTCGATGTCGTAGCCCGGGACCACGCGCACGTCGACGACGCATACATTGCCTTCGCGCACGAGTTCAATGGCCCTTTCCAGGGACGGCTTCAACTCGGCGAGATCGGTCACCGGCCCGATGCCGAACGCTCCCTGAGCACCGGCCATCGACGCGAGGTCGATGTCCGGCTCGTCGATGCGCTGGCCGATCCACTTGTTCTCGACTGGCCGGCCGCGCTCGTGCGCCACGCGCTCTTGATGGAGCTCGTCGTTGTAGAAGGAGCGGTTGTTCGCGACGATCAGCAGGCACGGGATGCGGTAGTGCGCCGCCGTCCACAGCGCCGTGACGCCCATCAGGAAATCGCCATCGCCGAGGATCGCCGCCACCATCCGGCCGCTGTCGCTCAGCGCGAGCGCCGCGCCGACAGTGAGGCCCGGCCCCGCCCCCACACCGCCGCCGCCATCGCCGCCCAGGTAATCCATCGGATGCCTGAAGTGGCGGTAGGCGCCGTTCCATCCCAGCGGCAATCGCGCCAGGCAGACGTTCAGCCCGGCCGTCGCTTCATTGAACGCGTTCGCGAGCGCGCGCATCGAAAGAGTTTTGTCTTCTGATCCCTCCACCTCCGGGTTCGTTGCGGCAATGGCGGGCGGCGATTCCACTGCGTCGAGCAGGAGAGGAACCACTGCGTCGGGCTCGCACATCAGGTAAATGTCCGCCGGCGGCAAGCCCTGGTAGTCCATGCTCCAGCCGCGATGCACATGCGCATCGGGCGACACGAGGATCACCTTCGCGCCGACCGGCGCATCGCCCCACGCCTGCTTCAGCGTGCCCGCGGTGTCGATCCAGTCGAGAGACAGCACCACGTCGGCTTCCCGCAGGGCAATCTTGGCTTTCTCACCCAGGAAGGTTCCCGGCGGCGCGGCGTGCAGCGGATGGTCGGTGGGAAAAGAAGCGCCCGCCTTGATGTCGGTGAACACCCTCGCCTGCAGCTTCTCAGCCAGGCTCACGCGCGCCTTCCAGCCAGGTCCGCTGCGGGAAGCCCGGCCTGCGAGGATCGCCGGATGCTTTGCTGCCGAAAGAAGCTGCGCTGAAGCTTGGATCAGCTCGGGCTTGGGCAGAACCGGTTCCGGAGCGCGATAGCGGTTTACGTCAGGCAGCGCCGGCAGCGGACCGATATTCGTCTCCTGCAGCGCGGCGTCGAGATTCACATAGGTCGGCCCGCGCGGCGCGGTGTTGGCGATTTGAGCGGCGCGCAACAGCGCTTCGTAGGCGGCGGGCACCGAGGCGGGCTGGTTGTCCCACTTGGTGTAGCCGCGCACCAGGGCGCCCTGGTCCGATGACGTGTGGATCCAGTCGATCCAGGGCCTGCGCCGCGCCGCATCCCAGGGGCCGGTCGCGCCGAGGATCAGCATCGGCACGCGATCGCACCAGGCGTTGAAAATGGCCATCGTCGCGTGCATCAGCCCGACGTTCGAGTGCCGCGCGACGCCCATCATCCGGCCCGAGGCCTTCGCATAGCCATGCGCAATCGCGACCGCCGATTCCTCGTGCAGGCAGAGCAGCATCTGCGGCCGCTCGTTGCCGAGATAATTCACCAGGCTGTCGTGCAAGCCGCGGAAGCTCGCGCCGGGGTTGAGCGCGATGTACGGAATGTCCAGCGCGCGCAGCATCGCGGCGATCGCATCGCTCCCCCAGATCTCGTCCTGCTTGGGAGAACTTGCCGGACGTTCAGTCTTCACGAATACCCGCCTCGCGTATCAGTTTGCCCCACTTCGCATTGTCCTCACGGATGAAGCGGGCGAATTCCGCCGGCGAATTGGTGATGAGCTCGATACCCTGCGCCCCGAGCCGCGACTTGAGCTCCGGCCCATTCAGAATGCGCACCACCTCGGCGTGCACTTTTGAAACGATTTCGGGTGAAACCCGCGCGGGCATGAACAGGCCCAGCCACGGATCGAGCGCATAGCCCGGGACTCCGGCTTCGGCGATGGTCGGCACATTGCCGAGGTTCGGGAAACGTTCCGCCGCCGTGCTGCCGAGGAGCCGTAGCTTGCCTTCCTTGATGTGCGGCAGGAGCGTGTTCGCCGCGCCGATCCACACCTGGATGCGCCCGGGCAGCAGATCCGCGACGGCAGGCGCCGCACCCTTGTAGGGGACGTGGTTCATCTTGGTGCCGGTGAGCACCTGCAGCATCGTGGCGGCGAGATGCTGGGGGCTGCCATTGCCCGAGGAGCCGAAGTTGAGCTCGCCGGGCCGCGATTTGGCGTAGGCGATCAGCTCCTGCACCGACCACACCGGCATCGTCGGGGGAACAACCAGCAAAAACTGGATGCGCGCGACCTGGGTTACGGGAGTGAAGTCGGTGAGCGGATCGAAAGGTGGCTTGCCGATATGCGGGTTGACGGAGAAGACGTTGTCGGGCGCGAGCAGCCAGGTGTACCCGTCCGGCGCTGCCTTCGCGACCAGATCGGCGCCGATGTTCTGGCTGCCGCCGGGCCGGTTCTCGACCACCACCGGCTGCGACCAGGCGCTCTGCAGGCCCTGCGCGAGCGCCCGGGCGATGGTGTCGGGCGAGCCGCCGGGCGTCAACGGAACGATGATGCGTATCGGGCGCTCGGGATAAGTTTGCGCCATAGCCAACGAAGACGCTAGCAGGCCGAGCAGAAGCCACTTCCGCATAACGAACATCCCCTCCTCGATTGCTGCAACGCGGAGTTTACCTATTCGCGCAGCGGGAATACGATGCCCGTTCCACAAAGGAGGAGTCGAAATGAGCATGTTGAGTCCCGAGGAGCTGGAGCAGCTTTCCCCCGCAGAAACCAGCCTGTTTCCGGCGCCGATTCCTGTGCAGTCGGTATCGAGCGATGAATTCATGCCTATCCCGCAAACCGCCAAGCAGCGCGAGTTCGAAGCGCGCGTGAAGGAGATGGGCGCGGCGATGGCTAAGCGCCTCGGCATGAGCCGCCGGCGCTTCTTCCAGACCGCAGCCGGCATGGCCACCGCGTTCCTCGCCATGAACGATACCTACGGTCCGATTTTCGGCGTGTCGCGCGCTGAAGCCGCGACCCCCGAGCAGGCCGATGAGCGCGCGAAGAAGCTGTCCAAGCAGTTCATCATGGATATGCACACGCACTTCCTGCGCACCGGCACCAGCATCAAGACATTCGTGAACCAGCGCAACGCGGTCGGAAAAGCGGGCTGGAACAAGGCGCTCGCCGAGAAGGAGCAGACGATCGAGGATCTGATGTTCCAGAACTATCTGAAGGAGATCTACTACGACAGCGACACCAAGGTCGCGTGCATCAGCGGCGCACCCTCCGAGGTACCCGCGGACTGGTTCCTCACCAACGAGATGAAGGCGCAGGCACGCGCCTCCGTGAACGCGATCGCCGGGTCGAGGCGCATGTTTGCCCACGCGATCTTCACACCGGGCTACGACGGCTGGATGGAGCAGATCGACCACGCCATCGCCGACCTCAAGCCCGATTCGATGAAGGGCTACACCATCGGCGACAACACCCACAAGGACCTCTCCAAGCACGCCTGGAACCTCGACGACGAGAAGCTCGTCTATCCCGCCTACGAGAAATTCCTCAAGGCGGGCTTGAAGAATGTGTGCATCCATAAAGGGCTATTCTCGCCTGCGCTCGAAAAGGAGTTCCCGCACTTGCGCAAACACGCCGATGTGCGCGACGTCGGCAAGGCGGCCAAGGACTGGCCGCAGCTCGAGTTCATCATCTACCACGGCGCTTACCGGCTCGGACCACCCAAGGAGGCCTGGGCGCAGTTCGAGCAGACCGGGCGCGTCGATTGGGTCAGCGACCTCGCCGAGATCCCCGCGAAGTTCGGCGTCAAGAACGTCTACGCCGACGTCGGGCAGCTGTTCGCGCAGACCACCATCGCCGAGCCGCGTCTCTCGGCCGCGATGATGGGAATTCTTATCAAGGGTCTGGGCGCGGATCACGTGAATTGGGGAACCGATGCAATCTGGACCGGCGCCCCGCAGTGGCAGATCGAGGCGCTGCGCCGTCTCGAGATTCCCGAGGAGATGCAGAAACAGCACGGCTTCAAGCCCCTCGGCCCGGCTGACGGCCCGGTGAAGAACGCGGTCTTCGGCGGCAACAGTGCGCGCCTATACAACTTGAAGCCGCAACAGCAGGCGGAACTGGAGAACGACCAGATCGCCAGCTGGAAAGAGCTATACGAGAAGCACGGCGCACGCCGCTCCAATCTCGCTTATGGCTATGTGCTGAAGAAGCAAGCGTAGCTCGTTCATTTCGTCTGGTTGACCTTGCTTAAGGCTGCCTTCAGCCCCGTGGCAAGCTTTTGGGCATCATCGTTCGCCCAATAGTGCATGAAGAACAGGCGCGGCTGGTCTTCAAGCATATGGCTATGCAATGCCGTTACCTCGATCCCGTTGTCGCGCAACGTCTTCAATACTGGGTTGACTTCCTGCGCGACCAGAACAAAGTCGCCGGTAATCGCCGCCTTTCCGCCACCCGTGGGCTGGAAGTTGATGACGATGCCTGAGCCCATCGCGATCGGAATCGGCATCCCACCCTCCGTAATGGTCTCGGCGCGCCCGATGTTGAATTGATAGACGCCGCCATTCGCAGTGCCTTTGGTCCCGAGCGTTTGCTCTATTGCGACGGTGTCGATTTCGAGCGGCGGCGGAGAGCCGGCGGCGGCAGGAGCGGCCAACGGAGTCTTGCTCTCCAAAAGTGCCGTGCGCAATACGCCCGCAAGCTTGGCGGGATCGCCGTGGCCGAGGAAATGCATGTACATCGTGGCCGGCGAAGAGCGCAGCAGATGATTGTGCAGCGCTGTTATCTCGATGCCGCCCTCGACGAGCTTCTTCATAACGGGGTTGACTTCTTCGTGCGTAAGTACGAGATCGCCCATCACCATGCCGTCGCTGCCCATCTTCTGGAATGCAAGGTAGGAGCCTAAGGCAAGAGGCGGTTTGATCTGTACGCCGTCGAGCGTAACTTTGAGGTCGCTTCGCCCGAGCCCGACGCGGTATACGCCGCCGGGCATTTCCGTGCCGGACCTGCCAAGGGCCTTGGCGACCGGCGCCCAGTCGCTATCGGCTCCAAGGACTGAACTGCACAGGCCGATCGTTAACGTAACGCTTGCCAATCGCAAAATGACGCATCTCATGGAATGAACTCCGAAAGTTAGTGGGATTGCTTTCCGTTTATCCTCGGCCGAAGCGGTCAGAGCGGCTGAATTACTTTTTTCACCTTTCCTTTTTCCGCTACGAGAACCTCTGCAACCGGCTTGTGATTTCTTATGATCGGCGTCACGGAGAAAACCGTGCCGGATTGCGTTTTCTGCACCCGCGCGATTGTGTCGGCGAGCGAGCTTTTACCGAGCGCCATCAAAGTAAGCTGTTCCGATGATCTGGCAACATGCGGCACATCCTTAAAGACTTCGACCTTCGGCTCCCACTTGTCCTGTTCCGGGCTGCCGCTCAGCTCCTGAAGCACGTTCCGCTCGGGTGCGACCGAAAGCCCCTTTCCGGCGGTATACACGGATAGCGACAGCTTGCCGTCTTCGAGCTCGAATTTCGCGGAGATCGGCACGGCGCCACCCTTTGTTGCCTCTTGCACGCCATCAAGCAGCGTGTGTTTGCTTTTGCCCAGGGCTTCGAGCAGCGCCTGCGTACCCTTGGAATCGTCCGCGTTTGCGAGGGGCATCACACCAAACATCGTCATCATCAGAACTACGGTCACGCTCAAAACAGATAGGGGGTTCATAAACATCTCCTGTTAACTTTGTGCACTCATCGAACTCGATAGACAAACACCCGCGCCGGCGACGCGCCGGCTGCCGGAGCCGCGACATATAGTTTTCCCTCTTCAGGCACAAATAGCCCCGTGCGCGCTCGCGGCGCGGTGTTTACCGAACCTTCGCGTGTATATCGGTCGGGGGTTTCCTGCCGGAAGATGTCGACTCGTCCTTCGCCGCATACGACGTATATCCGTTTGCGATCCGGGGCGAAGAAAATGTCGTCCGTGTCGCCGCCGATCGGCACCTTTGCGACGACCTTCCCCGAATCGATGTCGTACACGAGCATTACAGCCGGGGAGCGCGCCCCGACAAAGAGGCGCCGACCTCTTTCGTCCAGCGCCATCGGAAAATTGGCCGTGGCGCCAGAAATCTCCCAGGTTTTCAGTACTTCGCGCTTGACGCGGTCGACGACTGCGACATGCCGGGCTGTGGGGACATTCACGAATACGCGGCTTCCGTTCTGCTCCAGCTGGAAAGATTCAGGGTGACCCGACAAGGGAATATCGCCCGCCGACTCTCCCGTTTCGGCATCCAGCATGCGGAGCGCGCCTTTGCCGTACCCGACTATGACTTTGCGCCCCGCGGCGTCGTAACGAACGTTGTCCGCGTCCTCGAGCTTGCCGATGCGCTTTAGCGGAGCAAGCGATGCTGCGTCGAGGATATCGACACGGTCGCCACTGCCGTTTGCCACGTACAGACGGTTCGGCTCCGGCAAGTAAATGAGCCCTTGCGGTTCGCCAAAGCCCGACATGCTTTTCTCATGCCGATTGCGCGCGACATCCAGGACTTCCACGGTGTCGTTTCCGAGCGCCGCGACAAAGAGGCGATGGCGTTTCGTGTCGATATCCAGGTGATCAATGCGGCCCTTGACACCCGGCATCGGAATTGTCGCCACGAGCTCAAGCTCTGGTTCGCCGGCGGCGTGCGCAAATGCAACGGCCGCGCCAAGCGCTAAACCAACTACAGATTTAAATGACGCCATACTTCATGGCTCCTTCTTCAATGAAAAGGCCCATGTCAATCCCAATCGCAATTCGCGAATTGGTTCGCCACCGGCTTGCGCCGAGCGCAGGCCGACGTCAAGCGAAAGCCCATCCCGTACACGCCAGATTGCGCCGACGAGTCGCGAGGTAATGCGGGCACTTCCTGTAGCTTGCTCGGTAAAGACTTCCCCAACGGGGCGTACGCGCCACGAATACGGTCCCTCAAGGATGGCGCCCAGAAAAACGTCCGGCTCGTGTTCCCTCGTCCATGCGAGCGCCGCGTTGAGGTGAACTGTCGCGGCGTCCCAGCGCTGAGAGACAATTCCCGCAACAGACAGCCCGGTCCCATGCTCGCCATGCACCGATGGCAGCAGTACACCGTATTCAGTCGCCACGCTCGGGCCGCTCTCGTCCTGCAACACGCCTCGCCGCAGGACTTGCTTGATGAAGGCACCGTTGTCCACGAGCGCTGAATGAGGCTCTCCCACCTCGCGATCGCGAGCAATCTCGCGCTGTCCCTGGATCACCAGCTCCCGATCACCTGAAAATCCGATATTGGCGATCACCGCGGGCGCGACCAGGAATCTCCTCGAGCCTTCCCGCAGCCGCCCGACCGGCCCCAGCTCGAGCTCGAATTCCCCCGCATGCGCGACATCGGCGTCCGTTGAATCAAACGGCCGATATGCCAGTGCAAATTGCGCATACGCGAGTTGCAAGACGACCATTGCGAGGAAGCGGACCCACTTCCAGCACATCTCATCCTTTGCCACGCGCCATGACCCGCGCACTTCCCGGCTCATTTCCGTTCCGGCAGTGATAAGGCTACTAACCCGCAAAGCAACAAATTAGCTAAGGCACTTCTCATATGTTCTGCGCGACTCGCTGCCAGTGGATGTTTTCCATGAATGCATCGACGTACGCTGCCGCTTTCGCGCCGTAGTCAATGTGATAAGAATGCTCGTACATATCGAGCGCGAGGATTGGTGTAGCACCGGCGAGCGCATGCGTGTGATCAGCCGCCCATTGATTCACAAGCCTGTTGCTGCGTTCTGACCAGACAAGAAGCACCCATCCCGAGCCACCTCCCAGGGCTTTGCCCATCGCGATGAATTCGGCGCGCCAGCGTTCGAGCGAGCCGAAGTCCTGGGCGAGCCGGTCGTAGAGTCCTCCCGAAGATAGCTGGCCGTCGCCGCCCAGGCCGTCGAAATAGCATTCGTGAAGAATCATGGAATTCGTCGCGATGAGTTCCTCGCGCTTCAAGCCGTTCACCACGAACACCGGCGCGGAGCCATAGTCGAGCTCGGCGAGCTTCGCCGCGATGCTGTTCAGCCGCTTGACGGCACCACCATAGTTATTCTCGTAATGGCTGACGATCAGCTTCTCGGAAAGCCCGCGCAGGCGCTTCGGGTCGCAAGCGAGAGGCTTCATTTCAAAAGGCATTGGCTTTCCTCCTTTACTCAAAATTTCCCATAGGAGAAATCATCGAACGAGGTCACGCTGTCCGCCTTCGTCCACACACCTACCGCTCCGGGGCCTGCGATATGCGTATCGTCCAGGTCGATATAGCGCTTGCCATCCAAAAGAACTGAAATGTGCTTGCCATTGAATTCCACCCGCAACGTGTGCCAGACGTTGGCGTGGACAGGCGCATCGACGTACTTGATCGTGATGCGGCGGCCGTTCGCGGTGTAGTAAAGCGACAGGTTGTCCTCCAGCGCATTGGCGCGCGCGACGTAATAGTTGTTGCCGTCCTTCCAGCGCCACACCACCCCGCCAGCCCGGTCCTCCTTTCCGCTCAGTGGCTTGAATTTCACTTCGACGAATCCGTTCGCGAGGGAGGCGTTCTTTTTAACGCACCATGGGAACGTGCCGCGCCCAGTCTGTTGCAGCACGTTTTTCCCGCTGGGCGCTGCTGGGTCGGCGCCGACCGCCCATCTCGGATTACCGGAACCTGTTGCGCCCGCCTCCCAACCATCCGGAAGTGCGCCCGGGTTCGTGCTGTCGAAGTTCTCTATCTCGGCGTGCGCACTAAATGCCGTGGCACAAGCAAGAATGGCAAACACAATGCTTTTCATGCGTCGCTCCATGTAGAGCGCGACAGGGACAATGCGGGAGGTCTGGTGAGTCGCGTACAAGCTCTCCTCCGACGTTGCAGCCGGAACCGAGCAGAGCTTGGACGCGGTTAGGCGTCTTGCACGGGGAGTCTGCGATGCCCCCGTTGCGTCAATTCTAGTACCTGGAGCCGCTAAAGCAAGTCCCCGACGCTCCGACGCTATTTCCAGAGGTCCACGGGTTGCCCGCGTTTGCGCATACGGTCCGCGTGCGCCTGGAGAAAGCGCTGGAACGAAGGCTCATTGCGGTACTGGCCGGATGAGACGTACGCAAACGCGCCCGCGAGGTGAAAAGGTCTTATATACGCCTCGGTCCGGATCACCTCGCGGCCCATAGCGTCAAAGAACACGATGCTCGGCGTGTACACGATCTTCAGCGCGCGCGCCCACTCGTCGGCGTGAAGCCTGAGGCCTTGCGGCGTTGTAAGCATCGCGTCAGCTCCCAGCGCGAAGCGCACCACATCGAATTGCGCGAGCTCCGCCTTGACCTCGGGTCGAGTGAAACCCTCTGCGTGCAGCTCGTCGCAGCCCGCGCAATAGGGGGTCTCGAAAACGACAGCGAGCGGCTTCGAGCCGGGCCTTCGCCGCAGGTCGTAGGGCGGCCGCATGAAGAAAGGTTCCTCGTGCAGTTTTTCGTTCGCCGCCTCCTTCACCGCGGTCCTCATGTAGTCGGCGAAGGACTGCTTTGCTTCCATGCGACCCGCGACGTAATCGATCGCCGCCTCGAACCGGTGCGGGGGATAGTAGCCGTTGAGGCGCGCGACGGTGCCTCCTTTTTCGTCCAGGAAAAGAATGGTCGGAGTGAACTGCACGCGCATCAGCCGCGCGAAATCTTTTTCGCGCATCACCTTGCCGTCGAGCATGGTCACCTCGCGGTCCCCCCAGATATTGAGTGCGATCGCTACGAAATAGCGGCGTGTCTTGCTGACGATGGACGGCTGCGTGAAGTTGGTCTGCATCAGCGCCTTGCAATAGGGGCACCCGTCCTGCCCGAAGTAGAGAAGGAGGCGCTTTCCTTCCTTCGCTGCCTCGCGTACGTCCTCGCGAAGATCGAGCAAGCTCTCGCTGAACCATCCCGGAATGTCGATCGCATGCGGGCTTGCCGATTGCGCGAAGGCCGCGAATGGGGCAAGCAGCGCAACGGAGAGCGTAATCAGGCCTTTCCTCATGTCCGAGCTCCGCGTGATTCACCTGAACCAATCATGATCCTGACTAGCGTTTTCCACCAACGGATTATCTCCCGGGTCCACGGTCGAAGCTGAAGACAGTCTTGTCGATCGCTAGACGCTTGACATCGTGGGAGATCGATCGCCGAGCAACGGAAACGGATTGAAACCGTTTTGCCTATTTAGGCCCGGGCCCCGAGGCGCGGTATCCTATGCCTGTCATGACCAAACGGCGCAGCTTTATTCTCGGCGGCTCAAGCGCCGCGCTCGCAATCCTGATCACGCCGGCGCAGGCCCGGGCACAGGTGCTGGAACCGATCCGCGGCGGCGAGCACTCGACGACGAAGAAAACCGATGCTGGCGATGTACGCCTGTTCATGTGGCGCAAGCGCGCGCGGGATGCACCGAAAGGAACCATCCTTTTCGTGCATGGTTCGTCGGTCTCGGCAACGCCGGTGTTCGATTTGCAGATCCCGGGCAAGCCGGAAGCCTCGACGATGGACTGGTTCGCGCGCCTCGGTTACGACACCTGGTGCGTCGACTGCGAAGGCTATGGCCGTTCCGACAAGTGGCGCCCGGTGAATGCGGACGTATCGTGCGGCGCCGACGACCTCGCCGCCGTTTCGGATTACATCATCAAGCAAACCGGTGGCAAGCTGCTGCTGTACGGCGCTTCGTCAGGCGCATTGCGAGCGGGACTCTTCGCCCAACGCCACCCGGAGCGCGTGCAGCGGCTCGCGCTCGACGCGCTGGTATGGACTGGCGAGGGCAGCCCAACGCTCGAGCAGCGGCGTAAGCGCCTGCCTCAATACCGTGCGAGCAATCGGCGTCCGATCGACCGCGATTTCGTGCGCAGCATCTTCACGCGCGATCACCCGGGCACCAGCGACCTCACCGTGGTCGAGGCTTTCGCCGACGCGGTGCTGGCGCTCGACACCTCGGTGCCGAATGGCACCTACATCGACATGTCGGCGAACCTGCCGGTGCTCGACCCGGAGCGCATCACCGTGCCGACGCTCATCATGCGCGGCCAGTGGGACGGCATCGCCGCGTTCCAGGATCTCTCGAATTTTTTCGGCAAGCTGCCCAACCCGGACAAGCAGTTCATCGTGATGCCCGGGATCGCGCACACGAGCACCCGCTCGAAGAACTGGCGGCTGGTCTATCACCTGCTCGACGGCTACTTCAGCCAGCCGGCTCCGGCTTATACGGGCTGACGAATAACCGCTCGGTCCAGGTGTTAACCCTTCTGGAAAGAGAGGGTTCACCATGAAAAGGCTGCTCGTCCTTGCTTTGCTGCTGGCTGGAACCGCGCATGCCCAGACCATCGAGGGATTCTGGCAGGACTCTGCCCGCCGCATTCTCTTCGACCGCGCCGCTTCGGCCTCATATGAATACGGCCGCTGGACCTTGCTGGACCCGCAGCAGACTTATCCGTCGGCAAAGCAGATCCGCAAATCGGGCAAGGGCTTCGAGTTGATCGATCTGCTTTACGATGACGAGGAAGGCATCAAGGTCGTGCGCGCAGACGATAACAGCATCGAATTCATCCGCACCAGCACTTTCACCGGCTGCTCGATGCACCACAAATGCGCGCTGGAAGCCAGCCAGCTGCTTTGCTCGCTGGAAAACGTCTGCCGCGACGGCGTGGACTGGCGGGGCGAAGAGCGTTACGTAAGGCGGGCAAACTGCGAGCGCGATGGGCGCCGCCAGGCGCAAGGGATCCCTGTTAAGTGCCGCTAGGCGCGCGGCTCCACGCGGCGAAAGGCCGCAAACAGCGCCAGATCGTAAGCGATCTTCAGGGCGCCGCAGATCACCAACGGAGCGGCCATCGCTCCGGCGGCGAACATAGCGCCCGTCAGCGAGGGACTGAGCGCGGACGCGAGACTGCGCGGCACCGCGGTGAAGCTGGCCGCGGCAGGCCGCTCGGCCGGCGTCACCACCGCCATGACGAAAGCACTGCGCGCGGGCACGTCCATCTGGGAGAGCGCACTGCGCGCAAGCAGAAGCCCGAGCGCGAGCTCGACCGTCGGCGCGAGCGCAGCGCCGATCAGGCACAGATTCGCCGGCATATGCGTGAACACCATCGTGTTGACGAGACCGATGCGGCGTGCGATCAGCGGCGCCGCAAGCTGCGACGCTGCACTAAGCAAACCGGTCCAGAAGAAGAAAGCTCCCGCGGCGGTCAGCGACATGCCAAAGCGCTCGAAGAGCCAGAGCGCGAGCAGCGAGTTGATCACCAGGCCGCCGGCGAAAGAGTCCACGCTGAAGAGGCCAGCGAGCCGCCACACGATGGCGCGCGACGGTCCGAGTGGCGCGGCTGGTTTGGTCTGTTCTGCGTGCGCGTCAGGAAGTCGCAGATACAGGGCCCAGACGGCAACGCCGATTGCGCCGTAGAGGACGAACATCGAGCGCAATGCTTCGAGCATCGACCAGCCGGCGCGCGTGGCAAGCCATTCCGGCACCGCCGCGGCGAGCGCGCCGATGGCACCGAACAGCGAGCCGGCGAAGCTGTAGCGGGCAAACACCAGGGTGCGCGCATCCGCCGGTGCCGCCGCAGCGAGCAGCGTGTGGTCGAGCGGCAGAAAAACGCTCACGTCGCCGCTGCTCGGGTTGAGCGTGCCGACGAAGGCCACGACAAGCAGCGGCCACAGGGACGAAAGGCCCGCGAAGGCCAGCCCCGTCGCCGCCATGAGGAGCGAGGTGCCGAGCAGCAGGCGACGAATGGAGAACCGATGCCCCCACCGGCCCACCGCAAGCGTCGCCAGCGCCGAGCCGAACAGCGTCGCTGTGCTGATAAAACCGACTTCGAGCTGGCCCAGGCCGAGCGCCAGCAGGTAAGCGGGCAGCAGCACGGCGATGAAGCCGTCGGCGAAAGCGCGCAGCGCCCGCGCCGCAAGCACGCGGTGAATCATTTCTCGCCGTAGCTGAAGTCGTCGAACGCGGTGACGCTATCCGCCTTGGTCCACATCCCGACGCGCCCCGGCTCCTTGATGTGCCCGTCGTCGAGCTCGATGTAGGTCTTGCCGTTCAGCGCGACCTTGATGCGCTGGCCGGAGAATTCCACCCGCAGGGTGTGCCACCTGTTTGCCGGCACCGGGGCGTCGACATACTTGAGAGTGCGGCGGCGTCCGGCCTCGGTGTAGTAAAGCGACAGATTGTTCTCCAGCGCGTTGGCTCGCGCCACATAGTAGTTGTCGGCGTCCTTCCAGCGCCAGACCACGCCGCCGGCCTGGTCTTCCTTGCCGGCAAGCGGCTTGAATTTCACTTCGACGAAACCGTCCTCGACGGACGTGTTTCGCCTGACGCACCACGTGAACGTCGCGACGCCGCTTTGCTTCAGGACGTTGGGCTTGCTCGGCGCCGAGTCGTCGCGCTCCACCTGCCAACGCGCCGTGCCGCGCCCCGTCACGCCCTCGAGCCAATCATCGGGTAGCGACCCGACTTCGGCGGTGTCGAAGCCAATGGTTTGCGCATAGGAAGAATTCATCATGACCCCCGTCGACAAAAGAATGGCGAGCGACAGGGACTGGGTCAAAGACAGGAAACGGTGTGCGCCCATGTGCTCTCCTTGGCAGAGCTTGGACGCGCTAGGCGCCTTGCGCGGGGAGTCTGCTACACCCCCGATGCCGGGATTCTATGCCAAGTCGATCCCCGTTAATATAGCCGGCGCAATGAACGACGGCCGCGGCAAACCGCTTTCCCGCGGGGTGCACCACCTCGCGCTGAATACCGACGACATGAAGAAGACGCTCGATTTCTATATGCGCGTCCTCGGCATGCCGCTGGTGCATGCGCTGAAGGTGCCGCCGGGCCTGGGCACCGGGCCGGGAAACCGCGGCAACCCGCCGTTCGAGAACATCCGCCATTACTTCCTCGATGCCGGCGGCGATTCGCTGCTGGCGTTCTTCGAGATCCCGAAAGGCGCCAAGCCTAAGGGCGACCGCGATGCGATCGGCACCATGCAGCATGTGTCTTTCGCGGTCAGCGAACAAAAGTTCAACGACATCCTGAATCGGATCAGGAAGTCGAAGCTCGGGTATCTGGGGCCCATCGACGTCGGCTGCGATACCTGGTCGATCTATATCTTCGATCCGAACGGCATCCGCCTGGAGTTCTCGCACCAGAGGGAAAGCGAGATCCGCGTCGTCGAGCGCTGGCGCCAGACCAAGGCGGAAGCGCTTGCCGAGCTGCGCACGCTTACCGACGACCGCGCCTGGCTCGAAGCCGTGGTCGCCCATCTTCCCGACAGCCGCTAGAGTGAAACCCAAGTAGCGGGCGAGACAATTTCATTTAACGGAGGCAACATGGACAAGCGGGACCACAAGCAACGCTACGACGCCGGATTGAAGACGCGCCGCGAAGTGCTCGGCGCCGAATGGGTCGACAAGTCGATGGCCGGAGTGGACGACTTCAACCGGGAGTTCACCGAGCTGCTCAACACCTATTGCTGGAACGACATCTGGAATCGCCCCGGCTTGCCCCGCAAGACGCGCTCGGTGCTGAACCTCGGCATGCTGATCGCTCTGGGCAAGGAACACGAACTGAAGCTGCACCTGAGAGGCGCGCTCAACAACGGCCTCACCAGGGACGAGATCAAGGAAGTGCTGATGCAGACCGCGATCTACTGCGGCGTGCCGGCCGCCGTGGTCGCCTTCCGCTGCGCCAGGGAGGTCTTCAAGGACAAGGGCGCGTGAGAACCGTCGCCTTCATCGGACTTGGCCGCATGGGGCAACCCATGGCGGCCAATCTGGCGAAGGAAGGCTTTGCGGTGCGCTCATTCGACCTGAACGGCACCGGTACCTGCTCTTCCGCGCAGGAAGCGGCTGCGGGCGCCGAGGTCTTGATCACCATGCTGCCCGACGGTGACGTGGTGCGCGAGGCGGTGCTCGATGCGCTTCCCGCGCTCGCCCCCGGTACGGTGGTCGTCGACATGAGTTCGTCGGACCCGGCCGCCACTCGCGCGCTCGGCACGGCGCTCGCAGCGCGCGGCATCGAGCTCATCGATGCGCCGGTTTCGGGCGCGGTGCCCAAGGCGATCGAGGGGACGCTCACCATCATGGCGGGCGGCGACGCCGCAACGCTAAAACGCATAACCCCCCTCCTTCAAAAAATGGGCGACCGGATATTCCACGTCGGGCCGCTCGGCGCCGGCCACGCGGTCAAGGCGCTCAACAATTATCTCGGCGCCGCCGGCACGCTGGCCGGATTCGAGGCGCTGCTCGTGGCGCGCGCGTACGGCCTGGATCCGAAGCCGATGCTGGAGGCGATCAACGCCTCGACCGGGCGCAACGGCACGACCGAGCGAAAAATTCCGCAGCAGGTGCTGACCGGCGCTTTCGCTTCAGGGTTCAAGCTCGCGCTGATGGCGAAGGACATCGGCATTGCAGCGCGGCTCGCGCGCGACCTGGGCGTCGATGCGCCTTATCTCAGGGAGGCGCTGAAGCTGTGGCGCGATGCGCAGCGCCGCCTGCCGGCGGACGCCGACCACACGCAGATCTACGAGTACCTCAGGCGGCGTTCCGCACCGGCGCGCCGAAAGCCTGCTCCATCTCGCGGCGCGCACGCACGGCGCTCGAGCTCGCGTCGATCGCAACGTCGCTCCACCTGACCGGGTGGCCCGCGCCCACCGGGCGCAGAAGCTTGCAGCCGTGCGCCAGACCGAGCGGCAGGCAGCCTTGCTTGAGCGACTCTGCCGCCGGCATCAATCGTCCGACCACGGTATAGCCGCCCTCGCCGTCGAGAATTTCTGCGGGGAGCAAATTTTTCTTGGCCACCGCGACGGCGTCCGCCCGCCAGCCGGTGGGGCAGCCGGTCGACTCGCCGCGCAATCCGACCGAGGCCACCGAAATGCCCACCTCGAGCCCGATCAGGTGCCAGCGCTTGTACATGCACGCGTAGCGCCCGGAGGGGTCGGTCTTGACGCCGTACTCCATGAAGCAGCGCTGGATGTATTCGGTTTCGCCTTCGAACACCACGAACACGCCGAAGCGGATGTCGTAGGCAATCGGCGTTCCATCTCTTTGCAGGGAGGAAACGACTTCAACCTGGCCCTTATGGTGCAGAACACCGCCTTCTTCCCTCGGCCGCATCAGCGAAGGAATGTCATCCACCGATCCGGGCGGAAACATCAGCCCGTCCGGCGCCGGCGTGAGGCCGGTCGCGTTGCATACCGCGGTAGTCTCCAGAGACGGCTTCGACCCGTCGAGAAAGGAATTGAACATCTTCGGGTTGAGGCCGCCGAGCTTCGCCTGCTCGGGCGTGAGCCCGTAATAGCCCCATACCGTCTCGGGCGTCGACTGCGCGAAATGCGGCAGCCACTTGTGCCCGCGCCCGGCCGCGACGACCGGAAATCCGGCGGCGCGCGCCCAGTCGACGAGATCGCAGATGATCGCCGGCTGATCGCCGTACGCAAGGCTGTAGACGACGCCCGCCTCGGCCGCCTTCTTCGCCAGCAGCGGACCGCAGAAGGCATCGGCTTCGACGGTGACCATCACGACATGCTTGCGGTTGCGGAACGCCGCGAGCGCGTGCTCGACGGCCGCCAGCGGATTTCCGGTCGACTCGATGATGATGTCGACTGCGGGGTGCGCCACCAGCGCCTGCCAGTCATCCGAAAGATGGGTCGTTTTCTCCTTGAGCGCCGCATCGAGGGAAGGGGCTGAATACGCCTCAGGCTTCCAGCCGACCCGTTGCAAATTCTGTTTCGCGTTGGCAGGTGACAGGTCGGCGATGCCGACGAGGTGAACGCCCGGAGTCCTGGGCACCTGCGCGATGTACATGGCGCCGAACTTCCCGGCGCCAATCACGCCGATGCGCAGCGGATTTCGTTCCCGCTGTTTGAGCTTGGCGTATAGATTCATTTTTATGCCGCTTTGAGGACGCCTTGCAGCTCTTCCTGCGGCGTGCCGTCCTTCCAGGGCAGTGGAACGTCGTAGTGCCTCAGCAGGCAGTCATCGGGCAGGCAGCGCAGCGGCGTGAAGTCGCGGTGCGCGATATAGCCCGGCCGCTTGAAGCGCCGAATGTGGTTCGACACCGCGCAGAGCGAGAGATACACGCTGACGCGGTTCCACGGTGAGAGGTTCGAGCTCGACGCGTGGACCAGGCAGCCGTGGAACAGGATCATCGAGCCCGGTGAGCCTTTCGGCGCCACGATGCCGCCGCGTTCCACCAGCTTGCCGATGGTTTCGTGGTTGATGGTCCACAGCGGATAGCTGGTCGTCGAGGTGTCGTGAGCCGCGTCGAGCACGCCCAGCTTGTGGCTCCCCGGGATGAGCATGAGGGGGCCGTTGAACTCGTTCACCGCGTCGAGAAAGATCGCCACGTTCATGGCGCGCGCCTCGGGCATCTGGTCGTCGTTGACCCAGGTGCCGTAGTCCTGGTGCCACTGCCACACGTCGCCGTCGAAGGCCGCCTTGCCGTTGATCTTGAACTGGTGCATGTACACGTCTTCGCCGAAGAGCTGCTTGATCGGCTCGACCATGCGCGGATGGCGCGCCAGCTTGGCGAACGGGTAGCTGTACATGTGCGCGGCAAAATTAGTGCGCACCACGTCGCCGGTCTTCTCGCGCACGTTCTCGGGGCGCCGCTGCGCGTAGAGCGCCGGCACCTCGTCCGTCAGGGCCTTGATTTCCTGCGGCGTGAACAGGCTCGGGAAGAACAAATAGCCGTCGCGGTCGAACTGCTGGAGCTGTTGGGGGTAGAGTTTCATGCGCCGCCTCCTTCAACTAGTATAAATCCATGTCCGCCAAAGCAGACTCAGCACGCTCGATTCTCTACGCGTTGGGCGCGAATCTTGCCATCGCGGCCGCGAAGAGCGTCGCGGCGATCGCCACCGGGTCGAGCGCGATGCTCGCCGAGGCGATCCATTCGTTCGCCGATTCCGGCAACCAGGGCCTGCTGCTCTGGGGCATGAAGCAGGCAAAGCGGCCGCCAAGCCCCGACTACCCGCTCGGCTGGGGCAAAGCGGTGTTCTTCTGGTCGTTCGTGGTCGCACTCGTGCTGTTCTCCCTCGGCGGCGTATTCTCCCTCTACGAAGGCTGGCACAAGCTGCAGCATCCGGAGGCGCTCAGCTATCCCTGGGTCGCGGTCGGCGTCCTGGTGTTCGGACTTGTCGCCGAGACCGTGTCGTTACGGGCCTGCCTAGTTGAAGTGAACAAAGTCAGAGGTAGAAGAACCCTCTGGCGATGGTTCCGCGAAACCCGGCAGAGCGAGCTGGTGGTGATTCTCGGCGAGGACCTCGCGGCGCTTCTCGGATTGGCGCTTGCACTGTGCGCCGTTCTGGTGACGATCTTCTCCGGAGATCCGGCCTGGGACGCCCTCGGCTCAATGGCGATCGGCGTGGTGCTGATCGTCGTGGCGATCGGCATCGCGGTGGAAATCAAGGGCCTGTTGATCGGCCAGAGTGCCGAGCCGGAGACCGAGGCGCGGCTACGCGAGTTCCTGGAGCGGCGCGGCGAAGTGGAAGAGATCTACAAGATCCTCACTATGCAGCTCGGGACGTCGCTGATGGTGGCGGTCAAGGCGAAGATGAAGGCGGCGAGCGCCGCTGACCTGGTCGCTGCGATCAACTGCACGGAGGCGGCAGTGCGCGCCGAATTTCCCGAGGTTCAGTGGCTCTTCTTCGAGCCCGACGTCGCGGATTGATCCTCGATCTGGAAGAACACCTCGTCGCCGCGGATCAGGCCAAGCTCGGTGCGGGCGCGCTCCTCGATCGCCTCGGTGCCTTGCTTCAAGTCGCGCACTTCGGCAGCAAGCGCGGCGTTGTGGCTTTCCAGCTGGGAATTTTTGGCGCGCTGCACGGAAACCTGCCGGTCGAGCTCCCAGGCGCGCAGCCAGCTGCCCTTGCCCAGCCACAGGGGATACTGGATGAGCACGATCAGCGCACCGAGGATGCCGGCGAGGATTTTCATTTCAGCTGAGCGAACGCCTCCCGCCCGGGGTAGGAGACCGAGTCGCCCAGGTCTTCCTCGATGCGCAGCAGCTGGTTGTACTTCGCGACCCGGTCGGAGCGCGACAGCGATCCGGTCTTGATCTGCAGCGCGTTGGTGCCGACGGCGATGTCGGCGATGGTGGTGTCCTCGGTCTCGCCCGAGCGGTGCGAGATCACGGTGCCATAGGCGGCGCGCTTCGCGAGCTCGATCGCCGCGAACGTCTCGGTGAGGGTACCGATCTGGTTGACCTTGATGAGGATCGAGTTGGCGACGCCCTGCCGGATGCCCTCGCGCAGGATGCCCGTATTGGTGACGAAAAGATCGTCGCCCACCAGCTGCAGCTTCCTGCCCAGCCGCTGGCTGAGGGTCTTCCAGCCCTCCCAGTCGTTCTCGGCCATGCCGTCCTCGATCGACACGATCGGATAGCGCGCCGCCAGGCTTTCCAGATATTCTGAAAATTCGGTGGAGGTAAGAGTCTTGCGCTCGGACTCGAGCACGTAGCGGCCCTCGCGGAAGAACTCGGAAGCCGCGCAGTCGAGCGCCAGCATCACGTCGCGCCCCGCGCCGTAGCCGGCTCTGCCGATCGCCTCGATGATCAGCTCGATCGCCGCCGCGTGCGTCGGCAGCTCCGGCGTGAAGCCGCCCTCGTCGCCGACCGCCGTCGACATGCCCTTGCTGTCGATGATTTTCTTCAGCGCCTGGAAGATCTCGGCGCCGCAGCGCAAGGCCTCGCGGAACGACTGCTGCCCGAGCGGCACGATCATGAATTCCTGCAGGTCGAGATGGTTGTTGGCGTGCGCGCCGCCGTTGATCACGTTCATCATCGGCACCGGCATGCGCATCGCTCCGGACCCGCCGAAGTAGCGGTAGAGCGGCAGCCCCGCCTCCTCCGCCGCCGCCCTGGCCACTGCCATCGATACGGCGAGCAGCGCATTAGCGCCAAGGCGAGCCTTGTTCTCGCTGCCGTCGAGCTCGATCAGCGTCTTGTCGATGAAGGCCTGCTCGCTGGCATCTAGCCCGACGATCGCCTCCGAGATCTCGGTGTTGACGTTCTCGACCGCCTTCAGCACACCCTTGCCGCCGTAGCGCTGCCGGTCGCCGTCGCGCAGCTCGATCGCCTCGCGGCTGCCGGTCGAAGCGCCCGATGGCACCGCGGCACGGCCCATCACGCCGGACTCGAGCAGCACATCGGCTTCGACGGTTGGGTTTCCGCGCGAGTCAAGGATCTCACGGGCGACTACATCGACGATGGAGCTCATGATTTTTTCACTTTCATTTCGGCAAAACCGTTCTTTTTCACCATGCGGTCGAGCTGCACCAGCGTTTCGAGCAACTCCTGCATCAGCCCCAGCGGCCACGCATTCGGACCGTCGGAAAGCGCCTTTTCCGGATGCGGATGCGTCTCCATGAACAGGCCCGAGATGCCCGTGGCCACCGCGGCACGCGCGAGCACCGGGATGAACTCGCGTTCACCGCCCGAAACGCTGCCCTGGCCGCCGGGCAACTGCACCGAATGCGTGGCATCGAACACCACCGGGCAGCCGGTGTCGCGCATGATGGCGAGCGAGCGCATGTCGGAGACCAGATTGCCGTAGCCGAAAGAAAAACCGCGCTCGCAAACCAGCACGTTGTCGCTGCCGCTCGCCTCCTTCGCCTTGTCGACGACGTTCTTCATCTCGTGCGGCGAAAGGAACTGGCCCTTCTTGATGTTGACCGGCCGGCCGGCCGAAGCCGCGGCGTGGATGAAATCGGTCTGGCGGCAGAGAAACGCCGGCGTCTGCAGCACGTCGACAATCTCGGCGGCCGGCTTCACTTCTTTCTCGGTGTGCACATCGGTCAATACCGGAACGCCGATCTGCCGTTTGACCTCCCCTAGGATCTTCAAACCCTGCTCCATGCCCAGACCGCGGTACGACTTGCCCGAGCTGCGGTTCGCCTTGTCGTAGGAGGACTTGAAGATCAGCGGCAGGCCGAGCGGCTTGCAGATCTCCTTCAGGCGCCCGGCGGTGTCGATCTGCAGCTGGCGCGACTCGACGACGCACGGCCCGGCAATGAGAAAGAGCGGCCGCTCGAGGCCAACTTCAAATCCGCAAAGCTTCACGCTGCGACGACCGAGAGTGCTCCGCCAGGCCGCTTCGCGGTCGCGCGGTGCTTGAGTGCGGCAGTGACAAAGGCCTTGAACAGGGGGTGGCCGGCGCGCGGCGTCGAGGTGAACTCCGGGTGGAATTGCACGCCGACGAAGAAGGGGTGGCCGGGGATCTCCATCATCTCGGGCAGGTGCTCGCTCGGCGTGCGCGCTGAAACCTTGTAGCCCTTTGCTTCGAGCTGCGGCACGTAGATGTTGTTCACTTCGTAGCGGTGACGATGCCTTTCATTTACTTCCAAACCATAAATTGAAGAAGCAAGAGTGCCCGGCTCGACCGGGCACTTCTGCGCGCCCAGGCGCATGGTGCCGCCGAGATCGGATTTCTCGGTTCGCTTCTCGATGCGGCCGGTGCGGTCGAGCCACTCGGTGATCAGCGCCACCACCGGGTGCGGCGTGTCGGGGTCGAACTCGGTGCTGTTGGCCCCGGCCAGGCCGCAGACGTTGCGCGCGAACTCGATGGTGGCGAGCTGCATGCCGAGGCAGATGCCGAGATAGGGAATGCCGTTCTCCCTGGCGTAGCGCACGGCGCGCATCTTGCCTTCGGTGCCGCGCTGGCCGAAGCCGCCGGGCACCAGGACCGCATCCATCTTCTCCAGCGGTGCGACGCCGCTCTTCTCCAGCTCTTCGGAGTCGAGGTAATGGATGTTGACCTTGGAGCGGGTATGGATGCCGGCGTGCTTGAGCGCTTCGTTGAGCGACTTGTACGAGTCCTGCAGGTCGACGTACTTGCCGACGAAGGCGATGTCGACCTCGTGCTCGGGATGCTCCTGCGCATGGACCAGCTTCACCCACGACGACAGGTCGGCGGCGCGGGCGAGGATGTTCAGCTTGTGGCAGACGATCTCGTCGAGCATCTGCTCGTGGAGCATCATCGGGATCTTGTAGATCGAGTCGACGTCCCAGGCCGAGATCACCGCTTCCTTCTGCACGTTGGTGAACAGCGCGATCTTGCGGCGCTCGTCCTCGGGCAGCGGCTGAATCGTCCTGCACAGCAGCGCGTCGGCCTGGATGCCGATCTCACGCAGCTCCTTGACCGAGTGCTGCGTCGGCTTGGTCTTGATCTCCCCCGCCGAGGCGATGTAGGGCACCAGCGTCAGGTGGACGTAGCAGACGTTGTTGCGGCCGAGCTCCAGGCCCATCTGCCGGATCGCCTCGAGGAAAGGCAGCGACTCGATGTCGCCGACGGTGCCGCCGATCTCGACGATCGCCACGTCGGCATCGCCGGCGCCGCGCTTGATGAACGCCTTGATCTCGTCGGTAATGTGCGGGATCACCTGCACCGTGCCGCCGAGGTAGTCGCCGCGCCGCTCCTTCTTGATCACCGACTCGTAGATCTGGCCGGTGGTGAAGTTGTTCCAGCGGCGCATCTTCGCGCTCTGGAAGCGCTCGTAGTGGCCGAGGTCGAGATCGGTCTCCGCGCCGTCTTCGGTGACGAACACTTCCCCGTGCTGAAACGGGCTCATGGTGCCCGGATCGACGTTGATATACGGGTCCAGCTTGATGTTGGTGACTCGGATGCCCCGCGATTCGAGGATCGCGGCGAGGGACGCGGCGGCGATGCCTTTCCCCAAAGAGGAAACTACACCACCGGTTACGAAGACATACTTGGTCATCTACCTAGCGCGTGTAGGGATGGAGAAGTTTACAGGAATGCCAGACGCGCGACAAATTTCCTGGGCAGAATTCGTTTCATGGCGCTGCGCGGCTACCTGAGGCACCCGTCGATCTGGCGCGATACGGTCGTTTTCGTCTGCGACGATGATCTGTGGCGCGCGGATACGGCGGGTGGAGCGGCCTGGCGCCTCACCGCCGGGCTGGGCGAGGTCGGCTATCCGTCGATCTCTCCGGACGGACAATGGCTCGCCTACGTCGGGCGCGACGAGCAGCATCCTGAAGTCTATCGCATGCCGTCCGAAGGCGGTCCCGCGCGGCGCATGACTTGGCTCGGACCCGACGTGATCGTGCGTGGCTGGACGCCTGAGGGCCGCATCCTGTTCGTGACGACGCACGGGCAACCGTTCTTTCGCAACTATCGAGCGTTCGCGCTGGACGCCGACGGCGGTCTGCCGCAACTGTTGCCGTATGGCCAGGTAAACCACCTCTCATATGGTCCGAGCGGCGCAAAGGTGATAGGCCGTAACACCGCGGACCCGGCTCGCTGGAAGCGCTACCGCGGCGGGACTGCAGGAGCGCTGTGGGTCGATGCCTCGGGCAATGGCGAGTTCCAGCGGCTGTCGCAAATGAAAGGCAATCTCACCAGCCCGATCTGCCTCGCCGGACGCATCTGGTTTCTGTCCGACTTCGAAAGCGTCGCCAATCTGTACTCGTGCCGCCACGACGGCGGTGATCTGCGCCGGCACACGGACCACGCGGAGTTCTACGCGCGGCACGCGTCGACCGACGGCCAGCGCATCGTGTACCAATGTGGCGCTGATCTCTGGCTGTTCGATCCTAAACGCGATGCGACGCAGAGACTGGAGATCGACGTGCCGGCGCACCGCACGCAGGCGGCACGCAAATTCGTTCCTGCGCCAGACTTTCTGGGCGGATTCGACGTGCACCCCGCGGGTCACAGTATTGCCGCGGACGTGCGCGGCAAGCTGTTCTCGTTCGCCTTGTGGGAAGGCGCAGTGCGGCAGCATGGCGCGCCCGATGGCGTTCGCTTTCGGCTGGGCACCTGGCTTGCAGACGGAGAGTCTTTGCTCGCCGTCAGCGACGCCTCAGGCGAAGAACGGATTCAAGTGTTCGCCGGCACGGCGGAGCGGACCCTCGACGCCGATGTCGGCAGGGTTGTCGCCCTGGAAGCGGCACCCGTCGGCAGGCGCGTCGCGCTCGCCAATCATCGCAACGAGGTGCTGCTCGCCGACCTCGACGCCGGAACGGTGCGTGTCATCGCGCGCAGCGAATTCGGCCGCAGCGAGCAGCTCGCGTGGTCGCCCGACGGGGCATGGCTCGCGTTCCCGATCTGGACCAGCCCGCGCCACAGCGCGATCCGGCTGTACGAGGTAGCGACGGGAAGAGCGGTACCGATGACCACCGGAGAGTTCCGCGACTTCTGTCCGGCATTCGATCCGGAAGGGCGTTACCTGTACCTGCTTTCGGTGCGCACCTTCGATCCGGTCTACGACAACGTGCATTTCGAGCTCTCATTTCCGCGCGGCGTGCGGCCGTACCTGGTCGCGCTGCAAGCCGGCGGCCGCCCGCCTTTCGATCCCGAGCCGCGCGGCATGGGCGAGCCTTCCACTGCAAAAGACGACGATAAGAAAACGACGCCGACGAACCCGCTGAGCATCGATCTCGAGGGACTGGAGAGGCGCATTGCGGCCTTCCCGGTGCCCGAGGGACTGTATCGTCAGATCGCGGGCATTTCAGGGAAAGCGCTATGGACAGTGTTCGATGTCGCGGGCGCGCATGGGCGCGGCGGACACGCAGAGAAGCCGGGACGGCTCGAGTGCTTCGATTTCGCTGCTGCGCACTGCGAGACGCTGGTCGAGAAGGTCGATTGGTTCGCGCTTTCCCGCGATCGCAAGACGCTCGTGCTGCGCGAAGGCAAGCGAATGCGCGCGCTCGAGGCCGGTAAAAAGCACGACGACAAGGGCGACGAGGGATACCTCGAGCATTCGCGCAAAACCGGCTGGCTGGACCTGGAGCGGATTCGCGTCTCGGTCGAACCGGCGCTCGAATGGCGGCAGATGCTGCGCGAAGTGGGGCGGCTACAGCGCGACCAGTTCTGGGTCCCCGACATGTCCGGCATCGATTGGCAAGCGGCGCTGCGCAAATACGAGCCGCTGCTTGCGCGCGTCGCCACGCGTGGCGAGCTTTCCGACCTGATCTGGGAAATGCAAGGCGAGCTGGGAACTTCGCATGCCTACGAGGCCGAAGGCGATCACCGCAGGCCGCCGCAGATGGCGCTGGGCGCGCTCGCTGCGGACTTCCGCTTCGATCCGGCGACCGGTGGCAATGAGATCGTGCATATCGCTTCCGGCGACAGCTGGGAGGCAGCCGCGGACTCTCCGTTGAATGCGGTCGGTGTCGAAGCTCGCGCCGGCGAGCGCGTGCTCGCGGTGAACGGTCAGCCCGTGAGCCGCGAGCGGCCGCTGCCGTCGCTGCTGGTGCATCAGTCGGCCGCCAAGGTAGAGCTGACGCTGACACAGGCGAACGGCGAAGCTCGCCGCACGGTTCTGGTGACGCTCCTCAAGGACGAGGTGCCGGCGCGCTATCGCGACTGGGTGGAGCGCAACCGCCGCTGGGTGCACGAACGCTCGAACGGGCGCGTCGGATACCTGCACCTGCCCGACATGATGTCGGCAGGCTTTGCGGAGTTCCATCGCTACTTCATTCTGGAATGCGAGCGCGACGGATTGATCGTCGATGTGCGCTACAACCGCGGCGGCCACGTGTCGCAATTGCTGCTCGAGAAACTGGCGCGGCGGCGGATCGGCTACGACTTCGCGCGCTGGGAGCGGCCGCTGCCGTACCCCGAGGACTCGGCGTTCGGTCCGGTCGTCGCCCTGACCAACGAACATGCCGGCTCCGACGGCGATATCTTCTCGCACTGCTTCAAGGCCATGAAGATCGGCCCGCTGATCGGCAAGCGCACCTGGGGCGGTGTGATCGGCATCTGGCCGAGGCACCGGCTGGTGGATGGAACGGAAACCACGCAGCCCGAGTTTTCGTTCTGGTTCATCGACGTCGGCTGGTCTGTCGAGAATTACGGCGTCGACCCGGACATCGAGGTCGACAACGCGCCGCAGGACTACGTCGCGGGCCGCGACCGCCAGCTTGAGACCGCCCTTGCAGTCGCGCTCGAGCGCATCGCGAGCCTGCGTCCGACCCGCCCCGCCATCGAGGGGCGCCCGGTGCTGGCTCCCGGGCCGCTCCCGCCGCGGCGCTAGTGCGAAACCGCCGCCGCTGGCTACAAGCGCGCCGTGAAGGCGCTACTCGCTTAGCTCGGCGCGGTTCCTGAAGTGCTCGAGCGCCTCGGGATTGGCGAGCGCCTCGACGTTTTTCACCGGCCGGCCGTGCACCACGTCGCGCACCGCCAGCTCGACGATCTTGCCGCTCTTGGTGCGCGGGATGTCTTCGACTTGCAGGATCTTTGCCGGGACGTGGCGCGGCGTGGTGTTGTCGCGGATTCTTTTCCTGATTTTGCTGACCAGCGCATCATCCAGCTTGAGATTTTCCCTGAGCTTCACGAAAAGCACGACCCGCACGTCGCCTTGCCAATCCTGGCCGATCACCAGGGACTCGACGACCTCGTCCAGCTGCTCGACCTGGCGATAGATCTCGGCGGTGCCGATGCGCACGCCTCCGGGATTCAGCACAGCGTCGGAGCGGCCGTAGATGATGATGCCGCCGTGCGCGGTAATCTCGCACCAGTCGCCGTGGCGCCAGACGTTCGGGTATTTGTCGAAATAGGCGGCGCGGTACTTGGCGCCGTCGGGGTCGTTCCAGAAGCCCACGGGCATCGAGGGGAAGGGTTGGGTACAGACGAGCTCGCCCTTCTGGTTTTTTACTGCTTTTCCATTCTCATCGAAAACCTCCACCGCCAGGCCGAGCCCTTTAGCCTGAATCTCGCCGCGCCACACCGGGCCTATGGGGTTGCCGAGGACGAAGCAGGACACGATGTCGGTGCCGCCGGAAATTGACGAAAGGCAGAGGTCGTCCTTGATGTTCGCGTACACATAGTCGAAACCTTCGGGCAGGAGCGGCGAGCCGGTGGAAAGCACGACACGCAGCTTGTCCAGCCGATGCGTGTCCTTCGGTTTCAGACCGACCTTGGCCAGGGAATCGATGAATTTCGCCGAGGTGCCGAAGTGCGTCATGCCTTCCGCGTCGGCCAGGTCGAATAGCAGCCGCCCTCGCTCGACGAACGGCGAGCCGTCGTAGAGCAGCAGGGTCGCATCCGACGCCAGCCCCGAGACGAGCCAGTTCCACATCATCCAGCCGAGCGTCGTGAAGTAGAACATGCGGTCGCCGGGCTTCACGTCGCTGTGCAGCCGGTGCTCCTTCAGGTGCTGCAGCAGCGTTCCGCCGGTGCCATGCACGATGCACTTCGGAACACCCGTGGTGCCCGACGAGTAGAGCACGTAAAGGGGATGACTGAACTCGACCGGCTCGAAGCGCATTTCGCCCGCGTCGAAAGGCTCCAGGAAGTCGTAAAGCGGGGTCCCGGCGGTGGCGGGCGCGCCGACGTAGTCGACGACGACGCACTCCTCCACCGAAGGCAGCTTCTCCAGCGCTTGTGCGGCTTTTTCTTGCGAATCGAACTCCTTGCCGCCATAGAAGTAGCCGTCGGCGCAGAACAGCACCTTCGGCTCGATCTGGCCGAAGCGATCGAGCACGCCCTGCACGCCGAAGTCCGGCGAGCAGCTCGACCAGAGCGCGCCGAGGCTCGCGCTCGCCAACATCGCCGCGGTGGCTTCCGGCAGGTTGGGCAGGTAGCCTGCGACGCGGTCGCCCTTCCTTACGCCGGCGTCGGCGAGCGCCTGCGCGAGGCGCGACACCAGGTCGTAGAGGTTCCTGCGGCTCAAGCGGCGCTTGATCCGGTCCTCGCCCCAGAAAACGATCGCGTCCGCGTCGTCGCGCCGGCGCAGCAGGTTCTCGGTGAAGTTCAGGCGCGCATCGGGAAACCATTGGGCGCCCGGCATGCGATCGCCGTCGACCAGCGTGCGCGCCCCCTTCTGCCCCCTGACCTCGCAAAAATCCCACACCAGGTTCCAGAAAGCACCGCGCTCGGCGATCGACCAGGCATGCAGCTCATCGTAGGTCTTCTTTCCGGCGCGCCCCATGAAGCGCGCCATGTCGGTCCGCGCCGCGCGCTCGGGGGTCGGCGTCCACATGGGCTTCACTGCAGCAGCTCCACGTGAGCCAGCTTTGGCGCTTCCTCCATAGGCCGGCGATTATAATTGCCCACCATGCCGCGCGAATCGATGCAGTACGACGTGGTGGTCGTAGGCGGCGGGCCGGCGGGCCTCGCGGCAGCGATCCGCCTGAAGCAGCTGTCCGCGGACCTTTCCGTGTGCGTGCTCGAGAAAGGCTCCGAAATCGGTGCGCACATTCTTTCCGGCGCCGTCATGGATCCGCGCGCGCTCGCCGAGCTGTTCCCGGATTGGAAGGCACAAGGCGCGCCGCTCAATATCCCGGTGAGCGAGGATCGGTTTGTGTTTCTTACCGGGTCCGGATCTTTCAAGACGCCGAGCTTTTTGCTGCCTGCCTGCTTCAGGAACCACGGCAACTACGTCATCAGTCTCGGCACTCTGACGCGCTGGCTGGGCAAGCAGGCGGAGGGCCTTGGCGTTGAAATCTTCCCCGGCTTTGCCGCGGCGGAAATCCTCTACGAAGGCGAACGCGTAAAAGGAGTCGCCACCGGCGATCTCGGCATCAACCGCAAGGGCGAAAAGACCGCGGCCTTCCAGCCCGGCATGGAGCTGCACGGCAAGTACACCTTCTTCGCGGAGGGCTCGCGCGGACATCTGGGCCGGCAGCTGTTTTCCAGATTCGGCCTGGAGCGAGGCACCGATCCGCAGGTCTACGGCATCGGGCTGAAGGAGCTTTGGGAGGTGAAGGCCGAATCCCACCAGCCCGGCCTCGTGCTGCACAGCGCCGGATGGCCGCTCGACTCGGACATCTACGGCGGATCTTTCCTGTATCACATGGAAAACCGACAGGTCGCGGTCGGTTTCGTGGTTGGGCTCGGCTACTCCAATCCGTACCTGTCGCCTTACGAAGAATTCCAGCGCTTCAAGACGCATCCGGCGATCCGGCAATTTTTCGCCGGTGGAAAGCGCATTTGCTATGGCGCACGCGCGATTACGGCGGGCGGCCTGCAGTCGCTGCCGAAGCTGGTATTCCCGGGCGGCGCGCTCATCGGCGACGAGGCCGGCTTTCTCAATGCCTCGCGCATCAAGGGCAGCCACTGCGCGATCAAATCCGGCATGCTCGCCGCCGAAGCGGCTGCCCAGGCGCTCCAGGCCGGACGAGCCGGCGACGAGCTCGCCGCCTACCCCGAGGCCTTCCGCTCAAGCTGGCTTTACGAAGAGCTGCACCGCGCCCGCAACTTCAAGCCCTGGATGTCCAAGGGACTCTATACCGGCACGCTGATGGTCGGCATCGACCAGGTGGTATTCCGCGGCAAAGCGCCCTGGACGTTGCGTCACCACCAGGCGGATCATCAAACACTGAAATACAAGGAATCCGTAAAACCGATTCCTTATCCCAAACCCGACGGCGTGCTGACGTTCGACCGGCTCTCATCGGTGTTCATCTCGAACACCAACCATAACGAGGACCAGCCGGTCCACCTGACTCTTAAGGACCCGTCGGTGCCCGTCAAGGTCAATCTGCCGCGCTACGCCGGGCCCGAGCAGCGCTACTGCCCCGCCGGCGTGTACGAGTTCGTGGACCTCGAGACCGCGCCGCGGCTGCAGATCAACGCGCAGAACTGCGTGCACTGCAAGACCTGCGACATCAAGGATCCGGAGCAGAACATCGTGTGGGTCGCGCCCGAAGGCGGCGGCGGCCCCAACTATCCGAACATGTAGCGTCAGGCCGCCGCGCTCCCGCGCGCTTGTCACAAAATATAGAATGGCGCGGGGAGAATGCTAAAAACACACCATGGAAACCATCGATCCGACGCCGAAGTTCTGGAGCACCGAAGCGCTCTGGCTGACGGTCTTCGCTCTGGTCCTTACCGTCTTGCTGCTGCGCGCCCGTCGGCACGAGCGAAGCGTATTCCTGAACACGCTGTGGCTGTTCCTGCTCGGCATCATCGGACAGGCTTGCGCCGCCGCGGTCTATGCGCTCGATTTCCCGACCGCCGCGAAGATGGTGCACAGCGCCTTCCGCATCCTTTCCGCGATCGCCCTGATCCGGATGTTCGGCTTCGGCGTGTTCCGGCTCCTGCTGCCGCTCATCGGCAAGCAGCCGCCCCGGATCATCGAGGACCTGGCGATCGTCGTCATGTACGTGATCTACGGCTTCGTGCAGCTGCGCGGCGCCGGCGTGGATCTGTCGAGCATCGTCACCACCTCGGCGATCCTGACGGCGGTCCTCGCCTTCGCCATGCAGGACACGCTGGGCAACGTGCTCGCCGGCCTTGCCATCCAGCTCGACCACTCGGTGCAGGTCGGCGACTGGGTGCGCGTCGACGAGCTGATCGGCCGCGTGCGCGACATCCGCTGGCGCTCGACGCTGATCGAGACGCGCAACTGGGAAACGGTAGTGATACCCAACAGCATGCTGATGAAGTCGCGCGTCGCGATCCTCGGGCGGCGCGAGGGCGCGCCGCTGCAGTGGCGGCGCGTGATCAATTTCATGGTCGACCCCGCGGTGCCGCCCGCGCGCGTCATCGCCATCGTCGACGAGGAGATGCGCGAGCTGGCGATGACCAACGTGGCGCGCACGCCGGCGGCGAACTGCGTGCTCTTCGGCTTCGAGTCCGGAAACCTGCGCTACCACCTGCGCTACTTCCTCACCGACCTGCTGGAGGACGACCTCACGGATTCGATGGTGCGCGTGCACCTCTTCGCCTCGCTGCAGCGCGCCGGGATCCGCGTCGCGGAGCCGCAGAACACCGTCCACTCCATCCAGCGCGACGAGGCGCACGCCGAGACGGTGCGCCGCCGCGAGCTGACGCGGCGCCTCGACATCCTCGGCAATGTGGAGCTCTTCGCGCAGCTTTCCGACAACGAGAAAGCCGACATCGCCGAGCGGCTGCAATACGCGCCATTCGCTCGCGGCGACGTCATCACGAAGCAGGGCAATACCGCGCATTGGCTCTACATCATGGCCTTCGGCGACGCCGAAGTGTTCTACGAGCCGCCGAGCGGCCAGCCGCAGGTCCTCGCCCTGCTGCGGCCGGGGCAGTTCTTCGGCGAGATGGCGCTGATGACCGGCGACGCGCGCACCGCTACCGTGGTGGCAAAGACCGACGTCGAGTGCTGGCGGCTCGACCGCGGCTCGTTCCAGCGCCTGCTGCAAACCCGGCCCGACATCGCCGAGGAAGTGAAGCGCGTGATCGGCGCGCGGCGCGGCGACCTGGAGCGCGCGCGCGAGGCATTCGCCGCGACCGTGGTGGACACCGGAGCCGCGCGGCAGGGCGACCTGCTCGGCCGCCTCCGCCGCTTCCTCGGGCTCGGCGCGTAAGCCGGAAACTAAGCGGCGAGAAACTGTTCTTCGGACAACGCCATCACGCCGGACGCTCCGTTAACGACCGTGTTGCACAGCCCCGGCGCCTGCACCAGCACGTGATCGGCGTAAAAGCGCGCAGTGGCGATTTTCGCTTCGAGGAAGTTGCGGTCGCCGCTCTGCAGCTTGCGCTCGGCCGCGAGCGCCGCGCGTCCCATTTGCCAGCCGCCCGCAACGATCCCCATGAGCTTGAGGAACGGCACCGCGCCGGCGAACGCCAGCCGCGGGTCTTTGGCACTTGATGCGACGATGAATTCAACGCCATCGGCGAGCGCCTGCACGCCCGGAACAAATTGATTCCTGAAACACTGAATGTCGGGATTCTTTGAGCGGGCAAGCTCGCCTTCGAACGGCTTCAGCTCGGCGATCCACTCCTTGGCAGTCGCGCCGCCCTCGCGGGCGATCTTGCGGCCGACCAGATCCATCGCCTGGATGCCGGTGGTGCCTTCGTAGATCGTCGTGATGCGCGCGTCGCGCAGGTACTGCGCGGCGCCGGTTTCCTCGACGAAGCCCATGCCGCCATGTACCTGCACGCCGAGCGAGGCCACTTCGATCCCGGTCTCGGTGCACCATCCTTTCACCACCGGAATCATCAGGTCGACGTACGCCTGATGGCGTTTTCGCTCTGCTGGAATTTCCGATTTATGAGCAAAATCCATCGCCGCGGCGGTGGTGTACGCGAGTGCGCGCATCGCCTCGGCCTGCGATTTCATCAGCATCAGCATGCGGCGCACATCCGGATGGCGGATGATCGGCACCGTCTTGCCGCCGGCCACCAGGTCGCGGCCCTGCAGCCGCTCCTTGGAGAAAGCGAGCGCGCGCTGGAACGCACGCTCGGCGATCGCCACGCCCTCCAGGCCGACCGCAAAGCGCGCCGCGTTCATCATGATGAACATGTACTCGAGGCCGCGGTTCTCCTCGCCGACCAGGTGGCCGACCGCCTTGTCGTAAACCATCACTGCCGTGGGGCTGGCGTGGATGCCGAGCTTGTGCTCGATCGAGGCGCAGCGGGCGCCGTTGCGCTTGCCCAGTGTGCCGTCGGCGTTCGGGACGAACTTCGGCACGACGAAAAGCGAGATCCCCTTCACGCCTTCGGGCGCATCCGGCGTGCGCGCGAGCACGAGATGGACGATGTTCTCGGCGAGGTCGTGCTCGCCGTAGGTGATGAAGATCTTCTGGCCCTTGAGCCTGTACGTGCCGTCCGACTGCGGGGTGGCCTTGGTGCGCACCTGCGAGAGGTCGCTGCCGGCCTGGGGCTCGGTCAAGTTCATCGTCCCGGTCCATTGGCCCGAGACCATCTTCGGCAGGAACTTTTCACGCAGCGAATCGGGCCCGACGTGATGGATCGCCTCGATCGCGCCCTGGGTGAGCATCGGGCAGAGCTTGAAGGCGAGGTTCGCCGCGCCCCACATCTCCTCGATGGGCGTGGCGAGGAGGTGCGGCAGGCCCTGGCCGCCGAATTTCGCCGGGGAGAGGATGTTGTTCCAGCCGGCGTTGCAGAACTGCAAATAGGCCGCCTTGAAGCCCGGCGGGGTCGTGACGGCGCCATCCTTCCACTTCGCCCCCTGGCGGTCGCCGATGGAATTGAGCGGCGAAAGCACCTCCGAAGAAAGCTTGCCCGCTTCCTCGAGGATCGCATCGACCACGTCTTCGGTGA